>DYCF01000007.1 GCA_019418225.1 Clostridiales bacterium
AGGTTCTGGAATGCAATGCATTCTAGAACCTTTTTGTCAACAATCTGAGACTACTGCATAGCAGTAGCCTATTTTTAGTACACATTATTATAAATTAGCTATGCCTTTTGCAATAGTTTCTTTTAATATGTTTTACTGTAAGAACATTAACTGTATCTTTTTTCCGCTCACCCAGATTATGCTTAATAGTCGTGCAATGGAGAGCAGGGGAATGGAGTCGTGGGTAGTCTGCCTTCGGAGGAATTTGATGATGCTCTTGTGAAGTAGTATAAAGCAGTTTTAGTGGTGCTGTCTGAATAGCGCGATGAACCGAGCGCATGAGTTCACCACGTTGCTTTATACTACGAGCTTAGAGCATCACAAATTCCGTAGAGTGCAGCTACCCACGACTCCATTTCCTTGCGGCCCTCCTCTTGCACCCCTACCATTAAGCACTTTATTATCTTCTACTTTTTATGCTCATGATTCTTAAGATGATCCATACAGTACTCATAATTTCCATTACAAGAAGAGCAATATCTGAACTCCATATCAGGGTCAGTAAGTTCTGTCTTTCCACACACGCTGCATTTATGGAAGGCAACGTGAATAGGATCACCTTGTTTAAGTTCACGTTTTTGTTTTCTAAAGTTCTTTTGAGTAGCTGTAGGCTTGCGGCCCTTTATAGAACTGCCAAAGAAGATTAAGAAGTTAAGTAGAGATACAATGATTAAAACCTTTTGACCAATACCAGGCATAATGAACTGATATACTAAGAACGCTATGTCTAAAAGAGCTAAGTACTTAACCTTTACAGGTAAAATGTAGAACATTAAGAACTCTACATTTGGGAATAAGGTTGCATAAGCTAAAAATAACGATAAGTTAATATAATAAGCTGTAGCAGAGATACTGTATCCTGTAATAAGTGTAAAGATACTTGATGCAATCATTGTAAAGAGTGCACCTGAGAAATAGTAAATATTAAACTTAAATGTTCCCCAGGCATCTTCTAGTGCTGCACCTATTGAATAATATAAATACAGCATAAAGAATAAGAAAATAATGCTGTTACTATCTGGAATGAAAACAAAAGTTACAAGTCTCCAGATCTGCCCATGTAAAATGGCTGTTAAGTTAAATGAGAGTAAACTTGAAATACTAATTCGTGTAATCATTTCTAAAAGAAAAATGACACCATTACCAATGATGATATATTTCATTAAATCATTAATGGCATATCTTCGATATTTACGCTCTAACTTGTCTAAAAAGTTCATGAGTACCTCCTTTAAATTCATACGAATAATATAATTTTGATTTATAATATAGCATAGTTTATAATAAAAATCGAAATCTTGCCAAGTATATTATACTTTGTATATTGTATTTTTCATAAAACTAATCATAGACCATATAAATAGGCTTACTAAGTCTTACTTACATAGAAAATATACTATATTTTAGTATATAACATTATGAAGTATACAATATAAAGAAATATTGAATAAGCTTAAGTCAAGTATAGCATAGGCTAAGGTTTATTCAAAGGGGCAGGTATAGAGGAGGCAGAAAGCGTGGAGAAGTACGGAAAGTCATTTAGTGAGATGACATTTAAAGAGAAAGTGGAGCACTTGTGGGAGTACTATAGAAAGCCAGCATTATTTGTAATAGTAGCAGCTGTCCTGGTGATTAATTTAGTAGTAGCTATTTTATCACCTAAGGAAGTTAACAGTGTAGATATAACCTTAGCAGGTCAGATTTATACAGACGAAAATAGAGATGCAGTCATTGCGGATTATAAGGAAAAGTTTGATGCAGGCATTACAATTAGTGTAGTAGACTGGACAAAGTCAACGGAGATGGAACTTGCAACAGCTCAAAAAATAGCGCTTCAGATTACAACGAAGGAATTAGATATGTTAGGGCTTCCACCTGTAGCTTTTGATAATTATCTAAGAGAAACAGGGCAAGATATGTTTATGGCCTTAGATGAAATACCAGAGTGCAAAGAACTTTTAGAAGAATATAAAGACCAACTCGTTATTGCAGGTTATAATAAGGATGAGAATTTCAATATTACAGAAGGTGAACAACACGTATATGGCATAAAAATATCTAAGCTCGACAACTTCCCAGGAAGTGCTTTAGGAGAAGATATTGTGTTAGGGATTACAACCACTGTAAAAGATATTGATAAAACAGTAGAAGTAATGAGATACTTATTAGAAAGTAAATAAGTTATTTAAGAGGAGAAAAAAGATGAGTTTCGTAAAGAGAGTCGGAATAGTAGGTGGCGGTGTATCTGCCTTAATGCTTTGCATTGAAGCAGCTAAAGCAGGAATTGCTACAACTTTATTAGATCCAAAGGTAGATTGTATTGGCGGTCAAGTTGCCTCAGAACATATTTTAGCAACAATTAATAATGAAAATATTGAGAAGTTAAGTTTACGAGTGGATGCGATTATTTTCAATCAACAGTTGGATTTTCCACTAGAGTGTAAGCTGCACTGCAGTACGTATCCATCAAAGGCAGCTATGGGTGAAATGAGCAATCCAAAAGGCTTCCTTGAGCTTTTAGAAGTATTAGAGATTCCAACAGCGGGGACCTTTTATCAAGATAATAGAGAAATGGCATTTGAGAAAGTAGAAGGACTTAGCTTACCATTTAATTTTATTAAACAATGTGGCAGTCGCAGTGAACTTAAACGTATTGAAACACATGAAGATATGGCAGACTTTATTTTAGATATGGATGAGAATATTGATAGCTTTGCTATTCAGCTTATTCCAGAGTATGCAAGAACTATAATTAGTCTTGTAATCGTAGATGAAAATGGTAAAGCAAATATTTATGACCCATTAGAAGTAACTTATGAAGGAAAAGAAGTTTGCAGTGTAAAAGTAGCAGATGATTTAACAAAGACAATGATTCAAAAGATTGCACGTCTTGATCGTAAACTTATTAAAGAGTTAGAAGGTGCCGGTGTTTATACTATCAAATATGGCATTAAGGCAAATAAGAGTTTGGAAATGATAGAAGTAAAGCCAGAAATTGATATGGCAGCACTTTTAACATTAGAAGCACATGATATGTCTATTTACGAGCAGTATATGCATCTTATTATGCATATGCCAGTGATTGCGCCAACATTAGAAAGTTACGCACATGGCAGTATTAAAGCAGCAGACAAAGCATCTGGTAAAGTAGAAGAGAAGAACAGAGCATATCATATGTACAACTTAGGTCTTACAAATCTTTGCATTACTAAAAGTAATATTTAAATAAAAGAGTGGCTATTGCAGAATGTAAATGATGCAATAACCACTCTTTTGTGTTAAATGAGGTTTAATGTGATTTCTTGGTTAAATTATGTTTTTCTAAATGTCCAGCTATTTTTTGAGCATCCGCATCGTGAATGAGAGGGGCGATTTCATTAATATGCCCATTTGTGCCAAATAAGTAAAAAGAGGCAAAGTTATAAGCTTGAGCAGCACGTTTTTCAGTAGGATAAATGCCCAAATGAATTTGCCTTTTATTATAACCAATATTAGCACGGTATCCACTTTTGGTCTGGCTTACACCACGATAAGTATTACCATTGAGTGCACGCTTTCTGATGGCATTAGGATTTTTGAGCCTTGGTGAAAGTTGAATATTCTCATAAATCGCATTATACTCTGCCCTTGTTAAGAAAGGAATGTCATTTGGAATATAGTTACGGCAGTTGCTTGAATGAGCCATGAGGAAGTCAATGGCCTTATTATAAGCGATGGCAGCTTCAATTTCAGAGCTGTAGTAGCCTAAGGTGATAGGCTTGTCCGTATAAATGCTAGCAGTATAAAAAGTTTCTTGATTTTTAGTTTTTTTACTAACACCTTTATAAGTATTAATAATTTCAATATTATCCCTTCTAAAATCATAAGAATTACCATTTTTAAAAAGATAGTCCTTACCAGATATACTATGGCTTAAAATACCAAAACGATTCAAAAGACTCTGTTGAGAAATATTATCTTGGATATAAAGGTAATTGCCACGTTTACAAATCTTATAAGTCGAAAAAAATAATAAATCTTTCATGTCAAAGGTTAAAATAATATCTTTAGATAAATAATAATAGAAGTATTTATCTTTAAGATAAATAGGATTTTTAATATAAACTTTGTGATCCCTAAAATTACAAAGAGTGATAACTTTTTTATAATCAATTACCGAAGAGGTAAAGTCTAAGTGACCAAAGGGAGCATTCATGATGTGATTTGCTTCTTCAAGGGCCCTAGCAGCTTTTTCATGACAGTCATAAGTTCCTAAGTATATTTTCTTTTTTGAATAAAGAAAGTAGACCTTATATGTAGTAACATCACCTTTAATAGTTGGATAAATATAAGACATAAAATCACCATCCTTAGTTTTTATGATAACGCATTTGTAAAATTAAGTCACTAAAGGATATACAATACTACAAAAAAACAGTATAATAAAAATGAATGAGAGCCTAAGAAAACCGTTTATCTTTAAGGAGGAAAAAAATGAACGCAGTATCACAGAAAACCATTAACACAATTAGAGTGCTTGCCGCAGAAGCAATTCAAAAGGCAAACTCAGGACATCCAGGTCTTCCACTTGGATCAGCCCCTATGGCTTATACATTATGGGCAGAAGAAATGAATCACAATCCTAAAAATCCAAAATGGGAAAACAGAGACCGTTTCGTGCTTTCAGCAGGGCATGGATCAGCTCTTCTTTACACATTACTTCATTTATTTGAATATGGATTAACAATTGAAGACCTTAAAGGCTTCCGTCAAGAAGGAAGTTTAACACCAGGACATCCTGAATACGGTCATACAGTTGGTGTTGAAACAACAACAGGACCACTTGGACAAGGTATCGCTACAGCTGTAGGTATGGCTATGGCAGAAAAACATTTAGCAGCTAAATTCAACAGAGATGGCTACAATGTAGTAGATCACTACAGCTATGCATTAGTTGGTGATGGATGCTTAATGGAAGGTATTTCTTATGAAGCAGCAGCACTTGCTGGAACACTTAAACTTGGTAAATTAATCGTACTTTACGATTCAAATAACATTACTATTGAAGGAAATACAGATATTGCATTTAGAGAAAATGTAAGAGAACGTTTCGAAGCACAAGGATTTGAAACATTCTTAGTAGAAGATGGTAATGATACAGAGGCTATTGCAAAAGCTATCAAAGCTGCAAAAGCTAATTTAGACAAACCAAGCTTCATCGAAGTAAAAACACAAATCGGTTATGGTTGTCCTAAAAAACAAGGGAAAGCATCAGCTCATGGTGAACCTCTTGGCGTAGACAATATTGCTGAAATGAAAGAATTCTTAGGATGCGAAAAAGATGAATTCTTCGTATCTGACGAAGTAAAAGCACACCTTGCTGAAGTTGTAAAAGCAGGTGAGGAAAAAGAAGCAGCATGGAACGAGTTATTTGCAAGCTATGCAAAAGCTTACCCAGAACTTGCTGCTGAGTGGAAACAATGGTTCTCTGAAGGTGAAGTAGACTTATCAGATCTTTACGAAAAATATTCTGATACAGCTTCTAAAAAAGCTACACGTAATGCTTCATTTGAAGTTATTAACGAAATGGTAAACCGCGTGCCAAACATCATCGGTGGTTCAGCTGACCTTGCACCATCTACTAAAACTTACATGAACGGAAAAGGTGACTTTAGTAGTGATGATTATTTAGGTCAAAACCTTCACTTTGGTATTCGTGAACATGCAATGGGTGCAGCAGCAAATGGTATCGCTCTTCACGGCGGTCTTAAAACATTCTGCTCTACATTCTTCGTATTTAGCGATTACATGAAAAATCCAATGCGTCTTGCAGCACTTATGAAATTACCTGTAACTTATGTACTGACACACGATAGCATCGGTGTTGGAGAAGATGGTCCAACTCACCAACCAATCGAACAACTTGCTATGCTTCGTAGTACACCAAACATGGTAACATTCAGACCAGCAGATGCTAAAGAAACAGTAGCAGCTTGGGAATATGCATTAAATAGCAAAACAGAACCAGTTGCAATCGTTCTTTCAAGACAAGACCTCCCTTATCTTGAAAACACAGGTGCAGACGCTAAAAAAGGTGCTTATGTTGTAGCTGGTGTTGAACCAAAAGATGCAGATATCATTCTTATCGGTTCAGGTTCAGAAACACAACTTGCAGTTAAAGCAGCAGAAGAACTTGCTAAAGAAGGAATCAAAGCAGCAGCTGTAAGTATGGCATCTATGGATGTATTTGAAGAGCAATCTAAAGAATACAAAGAAAGTATTCTTCCATCAAACAAAACTAAGAGAGTTGCAATTGAAGCAGCTTCTCCATTTGGATGGCATAAATACACAGGACTTGAAGGTGCTGTTATTGCTATCGATCACTTCGGAGAATCAGCACCAGCTGGTCTAATCTTCGAAAAATATGGATTTACAGTAGATAACGTAGTAAAAGTAGCGAGAGAAATCCTATAAAAAAATGGGCCTCGGCAAATTGCCGAGGCCTTTTTTTTGTTGGGGGGGTGTGTGGATAAATTTGAATATATATTTTTGCTGCTCCGTCGCTGCGCTCCAAGTCGCGATAAAAACATATATTCAAATTTATCCACACGTCGAAGTTAAGAGAAAGGCCTCAGGAAGTTATGCTGAGGTTTTTAAGCAGAAGCTGAGTGAGTGGAAAAGATGAGTTAAGGGTGTATATATTTTTGCTGCTCCGTCGCTGCGCTCCAAGTCGCGATAAAAACATATATTCAAATTTATCCACACGTCGAAGTTAAGAGAAAGGCCTCAGGAAGTTATGCTGAGGTTTTTAAGCAGAAGCTGAGTGAGTGGAAAAGATGAGTTAAGGGTGTATATTTGCTTCTCCGTTGCTATGCTTCAAGTCGAGACAAACCTATATGGGGGAAAGTGGAAAAAATATCGCCTAAAACATGGGTAAATGAGTAAGAAATGAGGAAAAAGGTGCAAAAATTACCATCTTAAAAACACCAAAAAACACCAAGCGTAACAAAACCATACATCTCATTCGGAAAATATTGAATTATTTATTCAAAAATTTATAATGAAACCATACAAGGGGTTAAAACTTTTAGCAAAATGTATAATCTAGCTTAAGGGGTCATTAAGAGAGTTGGTAACAACTACTAATGAAATAAGTAGGTACAATAGATAAAACATGAGCAAGAAGGGAAACCCACTTTAAAAAACTAGGAGGAGTAATAAATGAAAAACAAAAAACTTTATGGTTTCGTAACAAGCGTTCTTGTTGGCGCACAATGTTTAGCACCTCTTACAACACTTGCAGCAACACAAGCAAGCGACAGTATCGATTATGGTGATCGTTTCTTACAATTCTATGACAAAATCGTTCCTGAAAAAGATGCAAGTGGTAAAGCAGTAGGGGCATTTTTCAGTGAAGATGGTATTCCTTATCATTCAATTGAAACAATGAACTGTGAAGCTCCTGACCAAGGACATGAATCAACTAGTGAAGCTGCTAGTTACTATGTATGGTTAGAGGCTATGAGAGGTAGATTAACAGGAGACTTCTCTGGTATCGAAGAATCTTGGAGAGTTATTGAAGACTACTTCATTCCAACAGAGAAAGATCAACCAACAAATAATGTAGGTAAAGCTACATATGCAGCTGAGTATCCATTACCAGATTATTATCCAAGTGAATTAAAATTCAATCAAACAGCTGGTACGGACCCAATTGCAAATGAACTTGCTAATGCATATGGTAACAAAATGATGTATGGTATGCACTGGTTAATCGACTGTGATAACTGGTACGGATATGGTCAAAGAGGAGATGGTACATCTACACCATCATATATCAATACTTTCCAACGTGGTGAACAAGAATCAACATTTGAAACAGTTACTCATCCATCATGGGAAGCTTTCAAATGGGGTGGTTCAAATGGATTCCTTCCATTATTTACAATTGATGCTAACTACTCTAAACAATGGCGTTACACAGATGCTCCAGATGCTGATGCACGTACAGTTCAAGCTATGTACTGGGCTAAAGAATGGGCTAAAGATTACAATGTAGACCTTTCTACATACACAGCTAAAGCTGCTAAGATGGGTGACTACTTAAGATACGCTATGTTTGATAAATACTTTGTAAAACAAGGTGCACAAAGCTTCACACCAGGTACAGGATATGATTCTTGTGGATACTTATTATCTTGGTACTATGCATGGGGCGGCGCTCTTGATGGATCTTGGGGTTGGAGAATTGGTTCAAGCTACAATCACTTTGGTTACCAATCACCAGTTGCAGCTTACATCCTTTCTACAGATGATGAAATCAAACCAAAATCAACAAATGGTGCAAGAGACTGGGCACAAAGCTTAGACAGACAAATTGAATTCTATCAATGGTTACAATCTGCTGAAGGTGGTATCGCTGGTGGTTCTTGTAACTCACTTGGTGGTCAATATCAAAAATATCCATCAGGAGCAAGTACATTCTACGGTACAATCTATGATGAAGACCCAGTATATCATGATCCATCAAGTAACAGATGGTTTGGTATGCAAGCTTGGTCAATGCAACGTATGGCTGAGTACTACTACTTATCAGGCGATTCAAGAGTTAAAGACTTACTTGATAAATGGTCTGCTTGGGCTGCATCAGAAGTTCATGTATATGATGACAGCTTCGAAATTCCAAGTAACTTAGCTTGGGAAGGTCAACCAGACACATGGACAGGATCATCTACAGGTAATCCAAATCTTCATGTAACAGTTGACACATATGGCGAGGACCTTGGTGTAGCTGGTTCATTATCTAATGCACTTCTTTACTATGCAGCAGCTACTAAGAAATATAGCCCAGAGCAAGATTGGGAAACATACTACAATACAGCTAAAGACTTATTAGACTGTATTTGGGATAACTACCAAGATGATAAAGGTATCGTATCTTCAGAAAATCGTCAAGACTTCGTTCGTATCTTCGAACAAGAAGTATATGTTCCATCTAACTTCCAAGGTAAAATGGCTAATGGCGATGAAATTAAATCTGGTGTAACATTCCTTGATATTCGTTCTAAATACAAAGAAGACCCAGACTTCCCAAGACTTCAAGCAGCTTATGAAGAATACCAGAAGACTGGCGAATTCAACTTCGAAATGAACTACCATAGATGGTGGGCACAATGTGACTACGCTGTTGCTTTAGGAACAATGGACTTCTTATTCGGTGAACACAAAGAAGTAGTACTTCCACAAGTAAATGTAACAGTAACACCAGCTACAGTTGATATTAAAGATGGTGCACAAACAGTAACAGTTAAAGTAGATTCTACAATTGCAGAAGGTTCTGTAGATAAAGTAGTCCTTAAAGCAAATGGTGAAGAAATCGGAACAGTAAATGCTGCAAGTGGTACATTTACTTACACAGCAGATACAGTTGGCGATGTAAAATTTGAAGCAGTAGCAACATCTGATCAAGGTAAAGATGGTAGAGGTAATGCAACTCTTACAGTAGTAAATACAGATGTACCACCTGTAAATGAAAATGTAAATGCAAATGTTTCTCTTACAGGCAATGGTAACACAGTTAGTGCTAAAGTAACTGTTACAGCTAACAAAGAAACAGCACTTAACACATTTACAATCAAACAAACATTCAAAGCTGATGGTGTAACAGGTACTCCAGTAGTATATATTGATAACGTTGGTGGTCAATTCAATAGTGCTCCTTGGTACTTAAGCCTTAACGGTAATACAAATGCTACAGTTGAATCACTTGGTAATGGTGAATACTGCTTAACAATAACATTCTCAAGCAGTCAAACAATCGCACCAAACAATGGTACAATTACAGCTGACTTACGTATCTGCCAAAGCAACTGGGCTAACTTCTCTAATGTAACTACAGGTACATTAACAGTTCAATAAGAAATAGTAAGAGTTAAAAACTCATTATATGTAACTAGAAAACCCGGCAAATAAGAGAGTTTGCCGGGTTTTCTAATAGTAAATTATGCAAATAAAACATAGGAAGGAAGAATGCTATGAATAAAGGTAAAAGAATATGGAGCAGTATGATTTCCGCTGCAATGGTTGCTTCTACAGTAGCAATGCCAGCTGCGAATGTTATGGCAGCATCTAGTAATTTTAATTATGCTGAAGCATTGCAAAAAGGTATTATGTTTTATGAATTCCAAAAGTCTGGTGATTTACCAGATAATCAACGTAATAATTGGCGTGGGGATTCATGCTTAGAGGATGGTGCTGATGCAGGATTAGATTTAACAGGTGGTTGGTTTGATGCAGGTGATAATGTTAAATTTAATTTACCAATGTCTTACACATCTACAATGCTTGCTTGGTCATATCTAGAAGATGAAGACATTTATAAAGCAAGCGGTGAAGATGAATTTTTATTAGATGAAATCAAATGGGCAAATGATTACTTCATTAAATGTAATCCAGATGCTAATACATATTATTTTCAAGTAGGTGATGGTAATGCTGACCATGCATTCTGGGGTGCAGCAGAAATCCTTCAAATGGATAGACCATCTTATAAAGTAACAGTAGGTCAGCCAGGTTCAGCAGTAGCTGGCGAAACAGCAGCTTCACTTGCCGCTTGTGCTATGGTATTTGAAGATATTGACCCAGCTTACTCAGCAGAGTGTTTAGCACATGCAAAACAACTTTATGCACTAGCAGAAGCTATGGGCGGTGATACATATTATGATAGTATTGCTGGTTCATTCTATAAATCATGGAGCGGTTATAATGATGAACTTGCATGGGCAGGTGCATGGTTATACAAAGCAACAGGAGATGAAAAATATTTAGCAAAGGCTGAGACAGCTGCAGCTAAATTTGGCCCTGAAGATCAAGGTGGTACAGAAGTAGCCTATACATGGGGACATAACTGGGATGATGTACATTTAGGCGCATCACTTCTCTTAGCACAAATTACAGATAAAGATGCATATAAAACAAACATTGAAAACCATTTAGATTATTGGGCAACAGATCATAATGGAAAATCTATCACACGTACACCTAAAGGACTTGCATGGCTTACAGAATGGGGTCCACTTAGATATGCAGCAACAGTTGGCTTCATGGCATCTGTTTATGCGGATTGGGATGGTTGTAGTGCACAAAAAGCAGAAGAATACAAAACTTTTGCTAAGACACAAGCTGATTATATGTTAGGAAGCACAGGTCGCAGCTTTGTAGTAGGATTTGGTGAAAATGCACCTGAAAGACCACACCACAGAACAGCACATGGTGGTTGGGAAAATAATCTTAATGGTGAACCAAAACAACACCGCCACACATTAGTAGGTGCATTAGTAGGTGGTCCAAATAGTAGTGATGGTTATAATGACGTTATCACAGACTATGTAGCAAATGAAGTAGCATGTGACTACAATGCAGGTTTTGTAGGTCTTATGGCTAAGATGTACAAACAATATGGTGGTACACTTGTTGAAAACTTAAATGCAATTGAAGAAGTAGGAGAAGAAATTTTCCTTGAAGCAGGTATTAATGCACAAGATAATACCAATGCAATTAACTTTGTTGAGTTTAAATTCATGCTTCGTAACCATACAGCATGGCCAGCAAGAGTAACAGATAAATTAACATACAGGATTTTCTTAGATTTATCTGATGTTATTGCAAAAGGTTATACAGCAGATCAAATGACTGCACAAGCTAATTACAAACAATACAGTGGCACAAAAGTATCTAAAGTATTACCACTTGATGAAGAAAACAATATTTATTATGTAGATGTTGACTTAACTGGTGCTAAAATTTACCCAGGTGGTCAATCAGAAAGTAGAAATGAAGTACAACTTAGAATTGCAGCACCATGCAAATGGGATTACACAAAGAGCTATTCATACCAAGGTTTAGCAGGTAGCAGTTCAAGTAATATGGTACGTGCTACAAATATTGCTGTATATGATGATGGCAAATTAGTATATGGTAGCGAGGCTGTTCCATCAGCACCACAATATGCACCAGTTGTATCACTTGTTACACCAAAAGATGGAGACGTATATGACTTCAGCGATGGTAATATTAGTGCAATTAAACTTGCTGCTAATGCAACAGTTCAAGATAGTACAGTTAAATCAGTTACATTTTATGTAAATGGAAAAGCTACTGAAACAGTAGTACCAACAGGGGATATGGCAGAAACACAGCTTACAGTACCAGACTTTAGTACAGCTAAAGATGGTGTAGAAACATATACAATTAAAGCAGTAGCAACAGCTGAAAACGGCAAGAAAACAGAAAGTGAAACAGCTACAATCACAGTAAAATTGCCAGTTAAAGAAGCACCAACAGTTGTAATTACTGAGCCAAAAGATGGTGATGTAATTGACTTTAGCAAAGGTAGTGATGAGATTACAGTTAAAGCCGATGCTACAGTAAAAGGCAGTACAATTGATAAAGTAGAATTCTTCGTAAATGGTGAAAGCATTGGAGAAGCAACTACAGATTATGCAGCAACATTCAAACCAGCTGGCTATGCTGATAAAGCAGGTGTAGCTAATGAATATGTATTAACAGCTACAGCAACAGCAGCTAATGGTACAGTAACTACATCAGAACCAGTAACAATTAAGGTACAATTACCAGAAAAACCAGCTCCAGTAGTAGAGATTATTACACCAGATGCTGGAGAGAAATTTGAAGAAGAAACAACAACAGTTCAAGTTGTAGCAACAGCAGATATTGCAGAAGGCAATGTTGACAAAGTAATCTTCTATGCAGATGGTAAGGCATTTGCAACTGTAGATAATACTGTAGATGGTGTATATACAGCATCATATACAGTAGAAGGTACAGTAACAGAAATGGGTATATTAACACCAGTTGTATTTACAGCTGTAGCAGTATCTGATTTAGGCGCAGAAACAACAAGTGAAGCAGTATCAGTAGAAATTCAAAAACCTGTTAAGGCAGCACCAGTTGTAAGCTTTGATTTAGGTATTGCAAATAGCAGCAATGGTGGAACAAATACTAATACAATTACAAATAACTTTGTAATTAGTCATTTAGGTGGAGATGAAGTAGATTTATCAAAACTTTCACTTCGTTATTTCTTTACAAAAGATGGTACAGCTGACCAAACTGTATGGGTTGATAATGCAGCAGCACAAATGAATTATGATCCTTGGTATGTATCATACACAGGTAAGATTCAAGGAAAAGCTGTAACGATGACAGCGCCAACAGAAGATGCTGACTCATATATTGAAATCTTATTTAATGGCACAGATACGCTTAAATCAGGTGCACAATTAACTATCGCAACAAGAACAGCCAAAAATGATTGGAGCAATTATGACCAAACAAATGACTTCTCTTATGGTGATAGCAATAAGATAGCAGTATACTATGATGGTGAATTAATAGCAGGTATGGAACCATAAAAAAGTAAGAAAAAGTCAATAAATTACTTTGTAAAGACAAAAGGAGGTGCACGAGATTTTAAATAATTTCGTGAGACCTCCTTATTTTTTTTAATAGCATAGGAAAGGCAGATTTTTAACTTTCTTATCTCTAAACTTAAAATGTGGGGTGAAAAATATATGCTATTTTGCAGCCAAAAAAATAGTATATATGAAGGAAAAGGAAGAATTGATGGTTAGATACTTTTAAGTTAAAAATAGATAGAGAAGTGAGTCAATGTAAACTGTACAAAAATTAGTTAATGTAAACTATAAAAATATACAATTTTTTATCAAAATAAAATTAAAAAACAATAAATTATATGAAAAGTCTATAAAATTATGTTAGAATAGTCGTAGAAGCATTATAGAGGGAAGTACTGATGTATTAGCTACAAAAAAAATCATTGAAAGAAGAAGGATGGGGGACAAAGATGATTAGAATAGCTATATGTGAGGATGAAAAGATTTTTAGAGATCATTTAATCAAACTATTGAAGGATTACTTTGAAGAACGAAAAATTGACTATTTCATAGATGACTTTTTAAGAGGAGAAGACTTACTTAAAGTGTCACTTGATCAATACGATATATTTTGCCTTGATGTAGCCATACAAGATGGTATGAGTGGTATAGAGACAGCTAAAAGAATACGTGAAAAAATTCATACGAGTGACATTATCTTTACAACAAGCCATCAAGAAGAAGCATATAAGGCTTTTGAGGTAAACACCTTGAGGTACTTATTGAAACCGATACAGAAGGACGAGCTAGAACAAACATTAGACTTAGCCCTAAAAAGAAAGGAGGAGAGAGAAAGCCAAATTCTTGTTTTAAACCAAGGACAAAAATTTATACAAGTACCGTTGGTAGATATTCTTTACTTTGAAACACAAGACCGTAAAATTAAAGTAAATACTATGAAAAAGCCATATGTTGTAGACAATAAAATTAATGAACTAGAAAAAAAACTAGTTGACCGTAATTTCTTTAGAATCCATAAATCATACTTAATTAACATGCACTATATTCGCGAACACGATCAAAGTACTGTTACCATGCAAAATGGCGATGTCGTCTACATAAGCCGACTCAAACTTAAGAACTTCAAAGAAAAATTCAGCGCATTCTTAAGGAGGGAGCGTGGTGAATAGCATGATAAGAGAGCTATTTATATGTGCCGTGCAGCTCTGTGCGTATGCAATTTCTGCATATTTAGTTATGGATTTATTTTCAGTGAGAGCGAAGATTACTAGGAAGAGAATTAGAAATTATATTATATATGGCATCATCATGTATACTGCGCTGATTGGTGTCCTAGGGATGCCTGTACCAAGGGGGCTTGTATTATACACAGGGGTATGGATCATTTGCTTTTTATTTGAAGAAAAACAAGTTTTAACGAAGGCATGGAAAGTAATAGCAGCTGTATGTATTGAAAGTTTATTAGAATTCGTATGTAATCTTTTTGGAGATTGGTTTTTTAATAATGTATGGAATCATTGGGTGGTATATAATTTAATGGTAAATGTATTGACTGCTTGTATCATAACAACTGCAGTAATAATAGTAAGGAAACTTAAAATATTTAAGCAAACAAAGGTTGAAAGCATCATATTTTTAAAGTCAGAAGCGATACTCCTATGTATGTTAGGCATCTGTGCATTAGTTACTAATCTAATAGCTAATGCAATATATGTGTATGATGGAGAAATATACATAAGTACGGTAAACTTAGCAGTTTGGGGAATAGGGAATACATTAGCCGCAATATGCTTGATATTAGGGATTGATAAAAATATTGCTGAAAATTATTATCAAAAGGTAAATGAACTTATTGAAAAGCAGTTTAAAAATCAAGTAAACTATTATGAAAAAATAGAAGAAAGCAACAAGGAAATCAGGGCTATTAAGCATGATATGAAAAATCACTTAATAAGTATGCAAGGCTTGCTTCATAATAACCAGTTACAGGAATTAGATGAGTACATAGAGGATATTCGTACGACAATTAGCAAAAAGGTGTCCCTTATAAAAACGGGAAACACGATTGTAGATGCCATATTAAATGAAAAAAGTGGCGTAGCTCATGATAAAAATATTGTTATGGAGATAGAAGCAAGCGTTCAGCAAAATATGGGCATTGAACTGATTGACCTTTGTATTATGTTATCAAATAGCATTGATAATGCCATAGAAGCCTGTGAGCGTATTGAAGATATAAGCAGTCGTAAGATTAAAATAAAGTGTAATTATCAAGCTGGTTATTTCTTTTATGAAATTACTAATCCCATGAAGGAAGAGAAAATATCGGGTGTAAAAAATAAACTGCGTACAATTAAGAAGGATAAGGAAAATCATGGATTTGGCGTAGGTAATATTACACAAAGTGCAAGGAAATATGGGGGGGAAGTTAGAACAAGTGCTGATAATTTTGTGTTTAAATTAGAAATAGAGATTAATACTAGGGAAATAGTTGCACTTCAGGCATAGAAAGGTTACATTTTAAACAAAAGTGTACAGTTTGTACTAAAAACATTGAAAATTAAAAATAAAATTGTATAATGTAATTAATAAATGAAGTTATCAAGGGAGGATGAAGGATATGTTAGATAATTTAAATGTTGAATTCGAAGAGATGGATATGGAAGAGTTACAGGAAGAAGTAGATGGAGGATTAGCTTGTGTATGTGATGGAGCCGCATATTTGGTTGTTAGACCTAAAAGACCTTAAGGTAAGGAAAAATTACCAACTTAAATAATACTTATCGAAATAAGTTCTGATTTCTTTTTATAATAGTTTTAAAAACGCCTACATAATGAACTAAAGGATGAAATAAAAAATAAGCTAACATACAAGTTAGCTTCAGATTGTTGACAAATGAATTTTCCCAAAATAAACTCACAAATTAAGTGAGGATTATTCAAGAAAATCTATTAAAATAGGGGTAAAAAGAGCAGTTTAGGTCCATTTTTACCTCTGTTTTCTATTTCTAGACTAGTAAAATACTATGGAAAAGTTAATTGTCTACAGCCTGAAGCTAACATACAAGTTAGCTTATTTTTTTGTCTGTAAGAACTTGTTATAATTAAAAAAGGTAGTACGAAAATGTATAGTGACTAAAGGAGGCATAGAATGTTTTTTAAACATAAATTTAAAAATTCACTAGAACAACAAATAGAAACGCTAATTAATGACCTTAAGCTTTATTTAGAAAATAATTATAAGGATTTGGCGATTCAATCTAGAAGAGAGGCTGTTGCATTAGTGGAGGAGAGCTATGAACAAGGAAAGCTTTCGGATAAGAGTTATGCCAAATATAAAGCTATTTTGAGTGAGTATACAGAGAATATGAAGGGGTATAATCATCAACAATTTTACAGAAGTTAAAGGGGAATATTATATAAATATATATATATTTATGGTAAAGGGATAGTGTACTAATAATATTTTAGTATATTATCCCTTATTTTTTTGTGAAAAATAATTGTTGAGGAGAAGAGTGCATAAATTTCTATTAAAAAATTCGGAATATTTTAGTATACTGAAGAAAAACGACTAAGGAATCTAAAGATAATATAGAGAATAAATAATAGTTGAAAGGGGAATGGGATGAGACACATATGATGAATTTTTTAAAGATTATTGGTTTGAGTTTAGAATGTGCTTTTTGTATGGGGATTATTACGAGGGTGTTTTTAGAAAGGAGTAAGATTACTTTTGAACGAACGTTGTTTTATGGCAGCATAGGAATCATAGGAACTATATTTATTCATTTTAATGTAGCAGATGCCGAGAGTGCAGAAATTCTTATATATGCGGCGTGGGCATTGCTGATTGTGTGCTTTATTTATAAGGGTGGTGTATTTTACAAAGCCTGGGCTATATGGGTTGCGAATATGATTATGTATATGGCCATAGGGATTGTGGACTTAATTGTACGTGTTATATTTATGCAGCTACTTGGATTTTCGCTAGCAAGGATGCAAGTCGTAGAGAATTACTTTTGGATCCCAGAGGTAATAGGCGCCATAGCTGGTGTATATATATTTAAGAAGACGCCTTTTTATTATAAAGATAAAGTGTGTTATAAGCAGCTGCCAATCATGAAAAAAATTATAATATTAGTCATTATGACGGGCGTAGGTGCTGTTGTACAAGCTAGTGTACTTGCACTAGATGGTGATGTAGCAGGTATTGCAAAAGGAAGTATTAAGGCATTTGTGAGGATCTATGCAGGGATTTTTGCAAGTGTATATTTAATTTTTGAAACGTATAAGGATATTCATAAGACGTATAACAATAGGGAGGAGTTGCTCATTAATAGCTTTTCCAAAAAGCAGGTAAAGACGGCTCAGCAAATGGAGAAGGTAGATAAGCAGCATCAATTGACTAAGGAAAACTTACATAAACAAGTGGTTCATTTAGCAGAAGCAGCGAATGAGGCGGGTCTGGAAGGGGTTCGGAATTATGCAGAACAAATAGCTATGACAGTAGAGCCAATGAATCAGGAATTTTTATTGACAGGCCATAGTGTACTAGATGCAGTATTAAAGGAGAAATATATTGCAGCACAGGAAAAAGGAATTAAGCTTGCAAATAAGATTAGCATTCCTGATTATGTGACATTAAGCAGTACAGATTTAAGTATTATTGTGGGGCAAACTTTAGATTATGCGATTAGAAGTTGTGAGGAAGTAAAAGGAGAAAAAAGTATTAAAGTAGAAGGTGTTTGGTACAAGGGATATATCATATTAAAGGTATGGTATAGTACCTTAAATGGGGAAGTAGAAGAAAAGATAAAGTGTAGGCAATCTGAGATTGGTATAGTACAGAAATATATTTTAAAGTATGAGGGAGATCTTAAAGAGAGTATAGAGGCATGTAAGCATAAGGTAGAGATTAGCTTTAATGCAACAAGATAGAAAAATATAGAGATAATAGGTGATAGAGATGGTGGGAATCTTAACCTGGAATTTGGATGAATGTATAATGTGGGTGCTTTATTTTTTTGGAAGCATGATTTTAAGTAGTGTATTCTTTGAAAAGAATAGATTTGATTTAAAAAGAGTGGTAGTACATTTAAGTTTAGTTACTATAGGCGTTATTTTGTATATAATGTTTTCTCACTGTAAAAGAGTTCTAGCAGTTATTATATGTATCATATTAGTGGACATGTTTTATAAAGGAAAGTATAAGTGTAAGCTATGGGCGATTTGCATAACCCAGTGCGTATATTTTATTATTTTTTCATTTATATGGGTACTGTGTGATTATATAGGGAAGCAGTTGGATATTAGGGTGTTACAGGTAATGAGTATTTCTGGAATTGTGACTATAGCCATATGTATTGTTATTATCAAAATCTTTAAAGGCTCATTTTTATATTATAAGAATAAGAATTTATATGAGAGTATAACTTGGGGACGAGGAGGATTTTATATTATTGTAAGTATAGCGGTTACTTTAACAGCTAATTTGAGCGTTAGGATTTATTGGGAGGGAATGGCTTTTCGTGGTGGAGATGTGAGAATTGCCCTTGTAGGTTATACAGCTTTATTTGGTGTTATTATATGTTATTTAAATAGCCGTAAGATAGCAACGCAGGAATGTGAGGAAGAAGAGGCTGCATTAATTAATAGCTTTTCTGAAAAGCAAATAGAGGCTTATAAACGCTTGGAACGTTTAGAGCGGGAGGGTAAATTTGTAGAGACAGAGTTAGAAGAGAAAATTACCAAGCTGATGGGGGTTGCAGAAGAGGAGGATTTAGTTTATGTAAAGCCTTATGTAGATGAAATACAAAGACAGCTGAGACATGAGAGCAATTATATTTTAACAGGGAATACGATTGTAGATTCTATTATAAATGAGAAGTATAAATTAGCGTGTGACAAACATGTGTTTATCAGCGTTAATATTAGTTTGCCAGAAGAAATTGCGGTAGAGGTAGGGGACTTATGTTTAATAATAGGAAATAGTATAGATTATGCGCTAGAAGCCTGTGAGCATATTAGTCTGGGAAAGGGTAGTAAAATTAAGATTCAAGGGATGTTATATAAAGGATATATACTCTTTAGAATCTGGTTTAGTAAAGCTAGGAGTCTAGAAAATGAAGAACATTTAAGTGTAGAAGAAGAAACAAGAAGTGCTACCCAAAATGATATATATGGTTTAGGGGCAGTTGCTAAATGTCTTGAGAAGTATGATGGAACACTTCAGTTTTATACAGAAGGTAAATGGCATAAGTTAGAGTTTTGTTTTAATACAGTAAAGTAGCATAATAAACAGTCTCTAGAAGGTAATGTCGTTAGATTTCTAGAGACTGTTTTTTTCTAGATTTCATATACTAGATTCCGTATAAAAGAAAGAAGAGAAGCAGAGAATGGAAAGATTTTGTTTATCATGTGTTAAAAACTGGATTAAGCTGAGTTTAAAAATTAAGTCAAATTAAATATAATATATTTATAAGCTAAAAAACTGATGATTTAGAAAAAATAAAGTAAATATAGAGTGAAAATAAAGTAAATCTAAAGAAACTAAGGTTAAAGGGGCTGATGAAGTGGTAGCAGTGCTAGGATTTATATTTCGTACCTTAATAATATGCACCTTATATACAGGCGAGTTATTTGTACTTACTGATTTATTTATGCCACATGCTAAATGGCGACTAAAGAGAGGCTTAGGACATGGTGTTATATTATTAGCACTGTATAGTTATCTGATTTATAAGTATGGTATGAGTGATGATTTGTGGTATGTAGGTCTTAGTGCTTTTGTGATTAATAACTTTTTACATGAAGGTAAGCTTAAGACACGTATATGGGTATTCTTTGTATCGTATGCAATTTCTGTAGGTGGAGAAGGCATTGTGTGCATTCTACTAGATCAGTTATATATGGCTGTGGGATATGAAGGGACGAGTTGGATACTAGATGATGTCGTACCTCATTTAAGTGCATTTTTAGTAGCTGTAGGAACAAGTAGTTTATTGAAAAAAACACCACTATATCATAAGAACTTATATATTTATAATGATTTAACGAAGCTCAAAGTTATAGGACTTGCTTTAATTGGTGTGATTTATGCTGTGATTTTTAATACGATAAGTATTATGTATATATATGAGGAGAATGTACAATTAGCATCAACTGTTATTTTCTTTGGTGTATATTTTACTTTGTTTCTTGTTGTCCTTGCAGTACTTCATAATTACTTTAGCTTAAAGAAACAGCATTCTTTTAGAGAAGATGGCATATTAAATAGGTTATTTGAAAAGCACATAGATGCCTATAGCCACTTAGAGGAAGCAGATAGAGTAAGTGAAAGTATAAAAGAAGAAATTGAAAAGGAAATCGAAGCGTTAACGCATTTAGTAGGGGAATCAGAAAGCAAAACACTCTTGCCTTATATAGAAAACATTAAAAAGCGTTTACAGCCCAATTTAACAAAGGTCATAACAGGTAATGAAATAGTAGATGCCATTTTACATGAAAAGGCACTAAGTGCAAAGGCATTAGGCATTGATTTTGAGACTAATGTGAGTATACCGAATACATTAAAATTAAATATCGTAGATTTATGCATTATCATAGATTGTACGATGGACTATATCATAGCTGCTTGTCATAAGGGAGATAAGACAGAGAAAAAAATTAAAGTAAAAGGGGTATGGTTTAAGGGGTATTTAATGTTTGAAGTTTGGTATACATTAGATGAAGAAGAGAATATAGAAATCGGATATGCTCAATTGCCACATGAATTAGGAAGCGTTGTTAAATGCTTGAATAAGTATGATGGTGATATAGAAATTGCAGCAGAGAATAATGTAGGGAAAGTAGAATTGAACTTTAATACGGTGGGAGGCGTCACATGTTAAATATAGTGGTAAGGCACATAATGATTCAGGGGCTGCTGTTTATGCTTATAGTATTAAATAGTATAGTGTTAGGACAAGTATTTTTAGAGAAAAGTAAGATTACACTAAAAAGGACGTTCTTTCATCTATTGGCATTAGCAGGCATATGTCTAGTAATATGGGATAAGAGAGATAACTTGAATTTTTCATATATAGTAAGTGCCTTATCTATTGTTACAATGAGTTTAGTTTTTAGGGGGAAGGTAAGTCATAAATTATGGGTTTATGTTGTTGTGAGTGATATTATATACACTTGTAATTTGTTTGCAGGTAAATTAATGAGAGTCATATTTAATATATCAAATTTAGAAATACATACAAATTTGCTAGTGATAGAAGGGTTAAGCACTGTACTCATTTTAATACTTATAAAATTATTTCAAGACATTGTATGTGAGCATCGGGTGAAAGATTTTGGGATGTCATCTAAAAGAAATTTGATGATTTTGGCCTTAGCGCTCATATATCTTTGTGTAATTGCAACTACGGATTATACGCTTAAAAATGGTAGTGGCATTGTGACTAAATCGGTATTTCCTTTACTAGGAATATATATAGTAGCTATAGGTGGGGCATGGTGTGTATTAATGAGTCATCATAGTATTAAAGCAGTCTATGAAGATAAAGAAAATACATTACAGAGAAATTTTTTTAAGAAACATCTCAGAACATATGCACAAATCAATAAGATTGAAAAGGAACAAGAAAGTTTGAAACAAGAAGCAACCCAAGGTGTGAATGCATTACTTGAAGCAGTAGATGAGGAGAAGCTGGAAGAATTAAAGCCTTTAGTTGAAAAAATAGAGGATAAAATGAAATCTTGTAAACCTTATATTATAACGGGAAATACAATGTTAGATATGGTGATTAATGAGAAGTATGATACAGCATGTAAACATAATGTAGAGATGAAAGTGAATATTAGTTTGCCAGAGAAAACAGGAATGGGAACTGTTGATTTGTGTATGTTGTTAGGGAATACTTTAGACTATGCTTTAGAAAGATGCGAGCGTATTGGAGAGGAAAGAGAAAAAAGCATTAGCGTAGAAGGTGTATGGTATAAAGGGTATTTAATGTTTAAGCTCTACTATACTACACCTAAGGAAGCATTAGATAAGGCGGAAAATAATTCAAATAAGTTAATTAAGAAGGCTATAGAGCAGGATCCATATGGCATGGGAAGTGTGATAAAACATATCAGGAAGTACGAAGGAGAGTTAAGTTTACAAGAATGTGGATGGGGAGAAGAAAAGTTGACCTTTAGTTTAAATGCAGCAAATAGTTATTCAAAAGTATTTGGATATTAGGTGAAAGAACTGAAAACGGTTAAATATTTAAGGGGTATCTCAAACTAGAGCATTGGTTTTGAGATACCTCTTGTTATATGTGTAAAAATGAATTAATATTTAGAATATAAAGGTTAAAATCGAAAAATTATAGAGAAACAAACTAAAACCTTGAAATATACATGTAGGCAAATAAGTTTCTCTCAATGATTTCACATAACTAAAAGCTATGAATAACTAAATTTTATAAATGTGAAATCTATATAGAGAAACCAAGTAAGACCTTGAAATATACATGTAAGTAAATAGGTTTCTCCCAATGATTTCACATTGCTAAAGATTATGAATAACTAAATTTTATAAATGTGAAATCTATAAAATTAGAAAACTTAAGGTATAAAGGAGAGAGAATGAGATGATTAAGCATATTGTAATGTGGCAAGTAAAAGAGCATGAGATACATGGAAGTAAAGAAGAAGTAATTAGCAAAATGAAAGTAGCATTAGAAGGTTTAAAAGGAAAGATTGAAGGGCTTTTAGAAATTGAGGTAGGGGGAAACTTTAATACAACTGATAGTGCTTATGATGTCGTACTATATTCAACATTTACAAATAAGGAAGCACTAGTAGGGTATCAAAATCATCCACTACATGTAGCAATCGGGCAAGAATTAGTAAGACAGGTTGCAATAAATCGTGCTGTAGTTGATTATGAAGTATAAACAACATTTCCACAAGTAGAGCTTGTTCAAATAACGTAAAATCAAGTTATGCACAAAGTTATACACATTATCCACAGGTTGATTCGGAGTTGCATTGAGGCTTATGTCAACAGAAAAGATGATAAACTGTGGATAAGTGTATTTAAGTGTCAGAAATCCTATATATAAAGGGGTTTAAATAGAAAATACAAGTTTGTAGAATTAGATTAGGAGAGTTTGTTACATAAAATAATATAAAAACTTATTGACTATAAATTCATATGTATGTATAATTATTCATAGATATTAACATAAAAATCAATAAAAATATAAATATTAAAGAATTTTTGGATTGAAGTAAGAATAAATAACTATTAAAGGGGCGATTAAAATGAAAAAAAGTAAATTATTAAAAATGATAACTGTATTAAGTACGAGTGCTTTACTTATGGGAATGTTAGCAGGATGTGGTAATCAAAGCGCTCAAACAAATGGTGAAGCAGGAAGCGGTAAAGACTATATTATAATGGGAACAAATGCTGAATTTGAACCATTTGAATATCGTGAAGGAACAGAAATTGTAGGATTGGATGTAGAAATCGGTAAAGCTATTGCTGAAAAACTTGGTAAAGAGTTAAAAGTTGAGGATATGGAGTTTAGTACATTATTAGCACAGTTAGATGCAGGCAGTGTAGACTTTGTAGCAGCAGGGTTATCTATAGATGAAGAAAGAAGTAAACAAGTAGACTTTTCAGATACATACTTCGAGTCTAAACAAGTTATTATCGTAAGAGAAAATAATACAGATATTCAAGTAGCAGAAGATTTAGCAGGTAAAACAGTTGGTGTACAGTTAGGGACAACAGGAGATAAATTTGTAAGCGATAATAAAGATATAACTTGTGTACCATTTGATAAAGGAGCACTTGCAGTAATGGACCTTGCAAATGGTAAAATTGATGCAGTTGTAATCGATGCAGAGCCAGCTAAACGTATGGTTGAAGCGCAAGGCGGATTAAAAGTATTAGATGCACCATTTGTAGAAGAAGAATATGCTATAGCTGTTAAAAAAGGTGATGAAGCGCTTCAAAAAGCTATTAATGAAACTTTAGCAGAAATTAAAGCAAATGGTAAATATGACGAGATTTATGCAAAATTCTTTAACGCAGCAGAATAATTCGATAAAACGAGAATAATTAGATAAACCGAGAATAATTAGAAAAACCAATAATAATTAGAAAAAACTAGAATGATTCAATAAACCGAAATAAAATAATTTAAAGTGAGGCAGCCATATGGAAAATTTCTTTTATAAATTATTAGGGCAAAAGACCTTTGATTTTTATGATACTTTTATAAATAATGCGTTTTATGAATTGATATTAAATGGTATTTTATGGACATTAGGCCTTACCATTATTGCTGCCTCAGTTGGTTTAATCATTGGGGTAGTGGTGGCACTAATTGGGTTTATTAAACCGAGTCGTAAAAGAGGGTTACTAGGTAAAGTGATTCGTGTGATACAAAAGATTTTAAAATGGATTGCAAGTGCTTATGTCTATATTATTAGGGGAACACCTACTACAGTTCAAGTTATCTTTTTATGGACAGTAGTTTTTGCGGCAGTACCCTCCGAATATCGTATTTGGGTAGGTGGGCTTGCCTTTGGGATTAATAGTGGCGCATATATGTCAGAACTTATCCGTGCGGGTATTCAGGGCATTGATAAGGGACAAATGGAAGCAGGACGTTCACTTGGTTTTACTTATGCACAAACCATGAAAAGCATTATCTTACCTCAAGCATTTAAACAGATGTTACCAGCTTTTGTAAGTGAATTTATCGTTCTTATTAAAGAGACTTCTATTGTAGGTTACATGGGTGGCATGGACCTGACACGTGCAGGAAATATCATTATCAGTAGGACATATAATGCAGTACAGCCTTTACTGATTGTAGCTATATGTTATTTAATCCTTACAGGAACACTTACATTCTTTATGAAACACTTAGAGAAAAAGTTGAACAGTAAAAATTAGGAGGGGCAAATATGATTGAAATTAAAAACTTACATAAAAGCTATGGCGCTCTAGAAGTTTTAAAAGGCATAGACGACAGCGTGAAAAAAGGGGAAGTCGTTGTAGTGATTGGTCCTTCTGGTTCAGGAAAGTCAACTTATTTAAGATGTATTAATCAAATGGAAGAAGTAACATCAGGAAATATCTTTATTAATAATGTGGATATCACAGATCCAGATGTAGATATTAATAAAATTCGCCAACAAGTAGGCATGGTATTTCAACACTTTAATTTATTTCCTCATATGACGGTTCTTGAAAATATTACGTTAGCGCCTATGAAGTTAAAAAAACTTTCAAAGGAAGAAGCAGACCATATTGGCATGGACCTTTTAAATAAGGTAGGACTTGCAGATAAAGCAGATGTTTATCCAAGTACCTTATCAGGAGGACAAAAACAACGTATTGCTATTGCTAGAGCTTTAGCAATGAAGCCAGAGGTTATGCTTTTTGATGAACCTACCTCAGCTTTAGACCCTGAGATGGTTAAGGAGGTACTAGAGGTTATTAAAGGTTTAGCAGAAGAAGGCATGACTATGATGATTGTTACACATGAAATGGGCTTTGCAAAGGAAGTTGGAACAAGGTTGATTTTTATGGATGGTGGTAAAATTATAGAGCAAGGAAATCCAGCAGATGTCTTTGCGAATCCACAGCAAGAAAGAACTAAGTTATTCTTTAGCAAGGTATTATAGAGAAATAGTCTATAAGATATAAGATTATAAATAGAGGAATTATTGCACTGGAATATAGTGTAATAATTCCTCTATTTTTCATATTATGCTAATAGAAATAATCAAAGTATAGTTTAAGGAGGATAAAATGAAATATAATTCGTATGATAGTCCTGAACATATATGTGGTATGAATAGTAGCTGCTCTTTTTTGGGGCCAACCGGGCCAACCGGTCCGACGGGGCCTCCAGGTGTAGGAATGATAGGCCCAACCGGTCCAACGGGACCAACAGGAGTAGGAATAATCGGTAATACAGGCGCCACAGGTCCAATGGGTCCAACCGGAGGTATAGGAGCAAGAGGATTAGCTGGACTTCAAGGGCCTACAGGCGCTACGGGACCAACAGGAAACATAGGGGTTATGGGACCAACCGGTCCAACAGGCCCAATAGGATTTATAGGTCCAACGGGAGTTACGGGCCCAACAGGACCACAAGGTGAGATAGGGCTTAGAGGAGCTACGGGTCCAATAGGGCCAACAGGAAATACAGGAATAAGAGGGGTGACAGGAGCTACAGGTCCTACGGGAGCAACAGGGGCAATAGGAACAAGAGGATTAACGGGCAATCAAGGATTAATAGGAGCGACAGGCCCAACAGGGCCAACAGGTCCCACGGGAGCGGCAGGCGTAAGAGGATTAACAGGGGCTACTGGTCCAACAGGAACAACACAGTATAACTATGCAAATTATGTAGTAAATGGAGTGGTACTTAATGGTGATTCATATTCATTAATAGAAGGATACAATTCAGGAGGAGTAATCAGTTTGGGTAGTGATGGCACTACGATTACTCTTCAACCAGGATATGTTTACCTTATCCTATATACTATTTCGGGTACACCAGGATATAATTCCTATTTTCAAACATTGCCATATATAAATGGTCTGTTGGGAGGATATTATACATCAACAGGTAATACGATAATATCACCAATAAGCCAAAATGCTACAACAACAGGAAACTTTATACTTAAGGTAACGAGTACAACAACAATTGCATTTAGAATAGGAACCAATGTAAGAACTAGAGTTTCGGTGATGGGTAATATTACATTTATGACGATTGCGACAGTATAAGAAAGAGAAAGGTGCTATGAAACTATAAATAGTTTCGTAGCGCCTCTTATCTGTGTTGCTTTTTGGATTTTTTGATGCGATAGAGCTTTTTATCAGCCGCACTTAAAAGTTCTTCTAGGGTAAGCCTAGAATGGGGAGAAAAGGTGACACCACCTATTGAAATGCTAAAGTGATAAGTTTTATCATGCTGCTCATTATATTCTTCACATAACGTATGAACTTGTTTTTGGATTTCTTCAATATATTCGGCATCACGACCTAGGCAGAGCATGGTAAATTCATCTCCTCCCATACGGGCAATGATATCATCAGGGCTTTGGAACACCTTTTTAAAAATGGTAGACATAGCTTTAATAGCAACATCTCCTTCATTATGCCCACAAGTATCATTAATGAGTTTAAGACCATCCATATCTGCATAGAATAAAACGCCGTGACGATTTTCAAATTTAGAATCACTATAACTACTAAGTGCCTTACTAAAGAAACCACGGCGATTAAGAAGACCAGTTAGTTCATCTGTTTGAGAGAGTGTTTCCAATTTGGTTTCAGTATTTTTTTGCGTCATAAAGATAGAAGAAAGTTTAAGGGCACAGCCCAGTTCTACAGTAAGTGTTTCAATTAAATTATAGTTATCAGGGGGTAGTTCTAGGACAATCATACCTAATTGCTCATTACCAAAGAAGATAGGATGAATAAAGGAAATATAGTTCCTATCACGCTTGGTTAGGCCATAGGTTACAACTTCATTAGGGGTGACGGTGGGTAAAATGTCTGAGGTATCAATAATTTCTTCATCTATATACCCCATATATAGAGAGAGATGAGAGGGCATTTTCCAATCGTCAGTTAGGTTGTGGGTAATACCTTGGTCATAAAGATAAATGAGACAGGTAGGAATGCCACAAGCAATAAGGCTTTTGGTAATTGAAGCAAGTTGTAGTCGTTTGTCGTGAATGTTAAGTGTAATGGTTAAGAGAACTTGACGAATAAAGGCAAAGTTATTTGTGAGCTTGTCCGTTTTATGACCATAATATTTAAGCGCATCATTAAAAAGTTGCTCTGTAAGTGTTTCAAATAAATCTGAGATGATAGTAGCTATTTTTAAATCAGGACATCTAAGGAGTAGATCTTTTTTTAGCGCAGCGAGAAAATGTTTTAAGTTTAATGTTGTATGTAAGGAGGGGGATAATTCATTTTTATAGGCTAAGAAGTCCGTGGTAAGTTCTTTTTGAAAGTCACTTTGTGCAGTGGGTAAAAATAAAAGCGAATACATTTTAAATACGAAATCCTTAAGTCTATAAGCGGTATGGTCTGGTAAAAAGTAAAGGCAATGTGCTAAGAAACAATCGGTTAATAGAGCAGCTTCTTTATGCGTAGCAATTAATCCTTTAACCGGTGCTGTGGAAGAAAAATCACAGCCACAAGATTCACGAATGATGATTTTACAAGGAACTAATTTATTTTGAACGACTTTACCTTGAATGCAGTCAAAAAGAAGGTTAAAAGCACAACGCGCAAAGTCTTCTAAGGGTTGCTCAATAGTAGATAAGCTAGGGACACAGTAAGACGAGCTATGAATATTATCAAAGCCTGTGAGTACTACTTCTTCAGGGACTTTGATGCCTCTTTTTTGAAGTTCATTTAAAACGGTGAGTGCCATGGAATCATTGGCACAGACGATGGCATCAATAGGCAACTTTTTTTTGTCAAAAAGGACCTTAACAGCTTCAATGGCAGAGTCTGGTGTGAAATCCCCAATTTGGATATATTCTTCACGAAAAGGAAGATGATTTTCAAGCAATGCTTCTTTGTAGCCTTTATAACGCTCAAGTGCATCACAGTTGCTGCTTGGGCCAGAGATAAAGGCGATATTTTCTTTGTGATGAGCAGTAATAAGATGAGAAACGAGTTCCTTTAATACTGCTTTATTATCAGTATAGACACTTGGAATGCCCTTAGCAGTTGCCCCAAGACTTACCATAGGAATAGGGGCATACTTAGAGTAAAAGTGGCTATATTCTGAAGAACTTAAAAACGAAGAAAGCACACCAGATGCCAGAATAATTCCATCTAATACATCCTCAGTAGCATAATTGAATGCAACATTACATTGATATTGATATTTATATTGTTGAAAAGAAAAATCAGGATTTAAAGAGCCACCTAAAAAGTTTATCAGATTTACATGGTATTCTTGGGCAACTTTTGCGACTGATTTAAATAATATATAAGAATATTCAAGTTCAACGCCTGTAGTAAAAAAGCCAATCGTATAAGATGGATGGACCTGATTGCTCACTTTTATCTCCTCCTAAAATATGTATATAGATTTCACATTTATAAAATTTAGTTATTCATGATTTTTAGTCATGTGAAATCATTTGGAGAAACCTATTTACCTACATGTATATTTCAAGTTTTTAGTTGGTTTCTCTACAATAAAAAGTATTGAATATTTTAAATTATACAATATTATACAGACGATTAATAGTCAAAGTCACATAAAAATGTGAAAGTTATATTTAGAGAATAAGTAATAAGAACAAGATTTGAGAGGAGGAGGTTGATTTATAAGGATAATATGCTAGAATAAAAAGATATAACAAAGAAGAGAAAATAGAATAGTAACGTTTTGGGTGTAAAGTTGATAGATGCATAGGCTAATCAATTAACTTTCGTAACAGGGAAATGTGTGAAACACTGCAGCCCCCGCTACTGTATATGAGGAGATGTATTTAATATGTCACTGAGACTAAAGGATATTAGACTTGGGAAGGCAAATACATTGATGATGCATAAGCCAGGAGACCTACCTAAAATAAGGATAATGCTTTCGGAGGGAAAGAAATTATGTATGAGGCAATCAGTGCCTAATCAAAAGTGTAAAATCTTATATATCTTACATAGATCACAAAAATAATTTTTTGAATTTTAGATTTAAAATAAGAGATAGCACCTTATTGAACATGCGTAAATTAGAGTTCCCGTGAGGGAACTTTTTTATTGGAATTTTTTAAGTGAATGACAATATAAATGAAGAAGTATAGTCGTATTAAAAGGAGAAATGATGATGAGTAAATGTATTATGTTTCAAGGTACTTGTTCAGATGCAGGCAAGAGCCTTATAACAGCGGCCTTTTGTAGAATTTTTAAGCAGGATGGATTATCACCTATTCCTTTTAAATCACAAAATATGGCACTTAATTCGTATATTACAGATGAAGGCTTAGAAATGGGAAGAGCACAAGTATTTCAAGCAGAAGCGGCAGGTATGAAACCACAGGTTTGCATGAATCCTATTTTATTAAAGCCTTCTTCAGACAGAAAATCTCAGGTCATTATCAATGGGAAAGTTTACAAAAATATGAGTGCTAGGGAGTATCATGAGTTTAAACCTGAACTTGCTGGAATGATTCGTGAGATTTATGAAGACATTAGCAGTAAGCATGATGTAGTCGTTATTGAAGGGGCAGGTAGCCCAGCTGAAATTAACTTACGTGCTAAAGATATTGTTAATATGGGGATGGCAGAAATTGCTGATGCACCAGTTATTTTAATTGGGGACATTGACCGTGGGGGTGTATTTGCTTCTTTAGCAGGAACGATTATGCTACTTACAGAAGAAGAACGTAAACGTGTTAAAGGGGTTATTATCAATAAGTTCAGAGGAGATAAGACGATTTTAGACCCAGGCATTAAGATGCTAGAGGATATTATTAAGATTCCTGTTCTTGGGGTTATTCCTTATACACATTTAAAACTTGAAGAGGAAGATAGCTTATCTAGTCGCTTTAATAATAAACGAGATAAGAGAAAGCCTATTGATGTGGCTGTTATTTACTTACCTCATATCTCAAATTTCACAGACTTCAACATGTTTGAGACGCAAGAGGATGTAAACCTTCGTTATGTAAGACGTGGGGAAACAATTGGTGAGACAGATATGGTCATTATTCCAGGGAGTAAAAATACAATCAGTGACTTAATGTATCTGAAGGAAAGTGGCTTAGATATAGAAATTCATAAGCTTCAAAGCCAAGGTAAACTTATATGGGGTGTATGTGGTGGTTATCAGATGCTAGGACATAAAATATATGATCCATATGGTGTAGAGGGAAGTCATAAAGAGTGTTATGGTTTAGGTCTCTTAAATATGGAGACAACATTTGCAGCAGAGAAGGTTACTACACAGGTAGAAGGTAAAATTAATCCGCATTTACCAGGAATTTTAAAAGATTTAGGTGGAAGAAAAGTAAAAGGTTATGAAATTCATATGGGTGTGAGTACAAAGATAGGGCCATGTCAGGACTTATTAACTATTGAAAATAGTTTAGGCGAAAAGGTAAGTCACTTGGAAGGCTGCATAAATGAGGAAGGCAATGTGATTGGTTCTTATATGCACGGTATCTTTGATGAAGCAGAGTTTTTAAGAAGTCTGCTTAATAAAATCAGGGAGACTAAGAATTTAGAGCATATTGAAAGTGAAGTAACTTCTTTTGCAAGCTTTAAAGAAGGTGAATATGATAAGCTTGCACAAGTTGTACGTGAAAACATGGATATGCAGGCTATTTATGAGATTTTAGGATATGAGCATATAGGACAGCAAGGAGTGTGTCATGAATAAAAAATTAAATAAGACAGGAAAGAAGCTATTAATTGCTGGTACAAGTAGTGGTGTAGGCAAAACGACGATTTCATTAGGGATTATGCAGGCATTGAAAAATAGAGGCATGATTGTACAGCCTTATAAAGTAGGGCCTGATTACATTGATACAGCTTATCATGGATATATTACAGGGCGCCCTTCGAGGAATTTAGATGCTTATATGTTAGAAGAAGAGCAGCTTAAATATCTTTTTAATAAGGCAAAATCAGATGCAGATGTGGCTGTTGTAGAAGGCGTTATGGGCTTATATGATGGCAAGGGTATAGATATTAATGTATGCAGTAGCAGCAGTATGGCGAAGCTTTTAAATATCCCTGTTGTGCTGGTAATTAATGCAAAGGCTATGGCAGCTTCTAGTGCAGCTATGGTATTAGGTTATCAGCAAATTGACCCACAGCTTAATATCTGCGGTGTTATTGCCAATAATGTACGTACAGAGGGGCATTATAAGTTAGTGAAGGAGTCTATTGAGAAGTATTGCAATGTAGAGGTATTAGGTTATTTTCCGCCAAACGAGAACTTTAGATTACCTTCAAGACATTTAGGGCTTGTACCAAGTGATGAGATGGAAGCTTTGGAAGAGAAGTTTATGTGTCTTGGAGAGGAGATTGAAAAGTATATTGATATAAATCGTCTCTTAGAACTTTGTGATACAGAAGATATTAGGGCAGACTATGAACCAGCATTACCGGAGCTAAAGAAATTAGTGAAGGGGAAAAAGATGGCTGTAGCTTATGATAAAGCCTTCAACTTTTATTATGCAGATAACTTAGATTTATTAAGGGATATAGGGTTAGAGTTAGAATACTTTAGTCCATTAAAGGATCCTAAGCTTCCAGAATGTGACTATATTTATATTGGTGGCGGCTTCCCTGAAGTATTTGGGAAGGAGTTAGCAGCTAATAGGTCAATGAGGGAATCAATAAAAGCTGCCCATGAAATAGGCATACCTATTTATGCAGAATGTGGGGGACTTATGTATCTAGGAGAATTACTTATGGACCATGATGAAAATACTTATGAAATGGTAGGTGTTTTTGAAGGGGTAAGTCGTATGACAAAGTCACTTAAACGCTTTGGCTACTGTTATGGTACAGCAAAGGAAGAAACGCTTCTTTCAAAAGCAGGTGAGGCTTTAAGAGGACATGAGTTTCATCACTCAGAGTTTGAAAGTAAAGAGCAAGGTATTTATATTATGCAAAAGACAGCTAAGGCGAGAGAAGAGGATAAATGGCTAGGTGGTTATAGCAAAGGAAATACATTAGCGACTTATTTACACATTCACTTTTATAGTAACTTAGCAGCATTGGCGCAATTTTTAAGTAAAGGGTGTGAGAGGGATGATAAGTAGTATACAGATTATTGTTGGCTATATACTGGATTTAATCTTTGGAGACCCTTATGAATTTCCACACCCAGTACGTTTCATAGGAAAGCTGATTCGTTTTGTAGAAAACAAGGTAAGAAGGACAGCGAAGTCTTCAAGGGGACTTAAGATTGGCGGTTTTATACTATGGTTTATCACAGTGTTTACAACTTATATCATCGTTTGGGGCATTGTAAAAGCTGCAAGTATACACCCAGTATTAGCCTTTGTAGTCAATGCGTTTCTTATTTATACAACACTTGCCACAAAGTGTTTAAAGGATGAAGCAGTTAAAATTTATAAGGTATTAGGAAATGGTGATATTGCAGCATCTAGAAAGCAGCTTTCTTATATTGTTGGACGTGATACAACCCAGTTAGATGAAGGTGAGATTGTACGTGCTACAGTAGAAACTGTTGCAGAAAATACAACGGATGGTATTATTGCGCCATTATTTTATGCCTGTATTGGCGGGGCACCATTAGCCTTTGCTTATAAGGCTATTAATACATTAGATTCTACGGTAGGGTATAAAAATGAAAAGTATGCTGATATCGGATTTGCATCAGCTAAAATTGATGATATTGCTAACTACATACCAGCTAGGATAACAGCTTTATTAATGATGATTGCCAGCTTTTTATTAGGATATAATGCCAGGGATTGTATAAAAATCGCAATGCGTGACCGTAAAAATCATAAGAGTCCTAACTGTGCCTATCCGGAAGGTGCTGTAGCAGGGGCACTGGGAATTCAGCTTGGTGGCACGAATGTGTACTTTGGAGAAAAGGTATATAAGCCAACTATAGGTGATAAAAAGCGTGAGACAGAAAGAGAAGATATTGTGAGAACTAATAAGCTAATGTATATGACATCCGTGGTAGCAGTGATTCTATTTGTTGGCGGGAAAGTTGCCCTTTGGTGGATGCTTAAGTAGGAGAGAGAAGGTGAATGAAGATGAAGGCTTTGGGACATGGTGCAAATGTGGAGGAAATGGCACAGGCTTATGGGAAAGAGGCTGGGGCTATTATAGATTTTAGTTCGAATATTAATCCAAAGATTCCCGAGGGACTGGAGGATAAATTAAAGGAAGCTTTGTATAAAGCTACAGCTTATCCAGATATTCACTATACGAAGTTAAGAAATGAGATTGCAAAATACTTGGGTGTAGCATCTCATGAGATTATCGTTGGGAATGGTGCGACAGAAGTAATGTATTTGCTCATGAAGACACTTAGTGAAAAGTTACCTGCTGGTGGGACTTTGGGCATTGTGAATCCTACTTTTTCGGAATATGAGAGAAGTAGCAGATTAAGTGGTATGTCAGTTTATGATTTCTATTTAGAAGAAGTACATAGTCATGAGGCAACAAGCAGCTTTAAAATTAATGAGGTGAAAATTAAAGAAGGTTTAGAAAAAGTCGATGCTTTATTTATTTGTAATCCTAATAATCCAACGGGAAATACAGTGTATTTAGCAAGTATATTGGAGATGATGGCAGAGCAAGAAAAGCTTCTGATAGTGGATGAAACCTTTATGGAATTTGTACCAGCAGAGGGAGAATACAGCTTAGTAAGTAAAGTGAAGGATTACAAAAATCTAATCATTATTAAGGCGGTAACTAAATTCTTTGGCTTACCGGGGCTAAGATTAGGTTATGGTGTAAGCAGCAATCGTGAATTACTAGAAGGTATGTATGAATATAAGGAGCCTTGGACTGTAAATAGTTTTGCAGAAACATTGACGCCAACATTATTTCAAGATGTAGCCTATATTAAAGAAAGTAAAGCTTACTTTGACTTAGAGCGCAAACGTATGATGACATCTTTAAAAGAAATAAGAGGACTTAAAGTCTATGAGACGGATACGAATTTTATACTTCTTAAACTAGAGACACTTAAGGCTTATGATTTAAAGAAAATTTTGTTTGAAAAATATGACTTACTGATTCGAGATGCTTCTAATTTTAAAGGATTAGATGCGCATTTTATCCGTATAGCAGTTAAAAGCGAAGAAGAAAATAACAAGTTAATAACAGCACTTAGAAAGGAAATAGACCATGAGTTATATTAAAGATCCAATGGCTATTGAACAAAAGAGTTTTGAGATTATTCAAGGGATTATTGATGAAATTAGTCCTGGTTATCAGTTCAAAAATGAAGTAGAAGAAAAGATTATTAAGCGTGCCATTCATACGACAGCTGACTTTGATTACCTAGAAATTCTTAAAATTTCAGAGACAGCTGTAGCAAGTATTAAAGATGCCCTTTTAAATGGTGCAACAATTTATACAGATACAAATATGGCGCTGAGTGGCATTAATAAAAATAGATTAAAAGCACTAGGCGTAGAAGTAAAATGCTATGTAAGTGATGAACGTGTAGCAGCTCTAGCAAAAGAAAAGGAGATGACACGTTCTATGGCGGCAGTAGAATATGCAGCTACCAAGCCAGGTCGCAAGCTCTTTGTATTAGGAAATGCACCAACAGCGCTTTATAAAGTAATGGAACTTCATGAAGAAGGCAAATTACAGGTAGATGCAGTGGTGGGGGTGCCTGTAGGATTTGTAGGGGCAGCGGAGTCTAAAGATGCTTTAGAAGCAACTGATATCCCTTATATTCTCTCTAAAGGAAGAAAAGGTGGCAGCAATTTAGCAGCAGCTATTATTAATGCTATTGTTTATAGTTTTTAAGGATAAATTATAAGCTAGATGCTAAGTAAGCCTTGTAAAACAAGTTTAATGCAAGGTTTACTTAGAAGGCTTATGAGATGTAAGCGTATGTAAAGCTAAGAAGTTTTGTTAAAGAATTTGTTAGATGACAGTTAAGGAGTTTTTTAAGAAGACTTTTTAGGAAGAATAAGTAGGATAGGAAGAATAAATAGAAGGAGATGCCTATGGAGGAATTTGTATATATAGATGGCAAGAAATATCGCAGGGGTTATACCACGGGAAGCTGTAGTGCAGCAGCAGCTAAGGCCGCAGCAATTATGCTTTCAGTAGGGAAAGAAATTGATGAAGTATATATTGATACACCTAAAGGAATTCCTCTAAATCTTAAGGTACATGATATTACAAGAACTAAGCAATCTGTGACCTGTGCTATTCAAAAAGATGGTGGTGATGACATTGATGCTACTCATGGGATGTTAATTTATGCTACAGCTAGATGGCAAGAGGAGATAGGTATCACCATAGAGGGTGGAATAGGTGTAGGACGCATTACTAAAAAAGGGCTAGGCTTAGAAATAGGGGCACCAGCAATTAATAAAACGCCACTTCAAATGATTAGATTAGAAGTAGGGCGAGTGATTGGTGAAAATAAAGGGATTCACATTACAATTTTTGCCCCACAGGGTGAAGAAATAGCTAAGAAGACTTTTAATCCTAGACTAGGCATAGTAGGTGGTATCTCTATTATTGGAACGACTGGCATTGTAGAGCCTATGTCAGATGAAGGCTGGAAGCGGTCTTTATCCATTGAATTAGAAATGAAGAAGGCACAAGGTATAGAAAATATTATATTAGTACCAGGAAATCATGGAGAGCGCTTTGTGGCAGATACCCTTCAACTAGAGAGCAAATATGTGGTACGTATGAGCAACTTCGTCGGATATATGCTTCTAGAGTGTAAGCGTATAGGGTTTAAAAATATTATTTTAGCAGGTCACCTAGGAAAATTTGTAAAGGTGGCAGCAGGAATCTTTCATACCCATAGCAAGGTAGCAGATGCTAGAAGTGAAGTGATGATAGCTAATTTGGCATTAATGGGGGCAAACTTAAATATTCTTAAAGAGGTAGAGCAATGTCCAACAACTGAGGCAGCTATGGAGATTATTGAAAGAGAAGGTTTAGAAGAGGTATACACCCTCTTGGCTGATAAATGTGAGCGCAGATGCAAGATGCATTTAAATGATGACACGATCAATGTAGGCGTACTGTTATTTTCAATGGCAGGAGAAGAATTAGGTCGCTCAAAAAGTACGAATGCACTTTTAGCGGAGTATAGTAAGATTGACGGCGGTGGAGGTGAAAGATGATTAAGATTGTAGGTTTAGGGCCTGGAAATATAGCATTATTAACGGTTAAAGGAAGAGAAGCAATTATAGAAAGCGAGGTACTTATAGGCGGAAGACGTAATTTAGAAAGCCTACAGTCACTTTTTAGCGGTGAGACTTTAGAAATAGGAAATAATCTTAAGGAAATCCTTCAGTTTATTAAAGCAAATAGTAAAGAGAAGAAGATAACAGTTGTAGCTTCTGGTGATCCTATGACTTATGGCATAGGTAAGTACTTAAGCGAGCAGTTAGAAGAAGGCAGTTTTAAGATTATTTCAGGCATCAGTGCTATTACGTATATGTTTAGCCAAATACCTATGAATATGAATGATGTTTATATCACAAGCAGTCATGGAAAAACACCTAACTTTCCTTTTATATTAGCCCACGAAAAGGTGGCTATGGTAACAGATGAAAAAATAGGGCCTTATGAAATTGCAAATGAGATTATAAAGAGCGGCTTAAAAAAGGTTATGTGGATCGGTGAGAACTTATCTTATGAGAATGAATGCATTACAAGGTTAAGACCAGAAGAGGTAATGAGACGTAAAAATTATGAAATGAATGTGGTGGTGATTGCAGATGAAGAATAGTGAATTTATTACAGGCCAGGTGCCTATTACAAAGGAAGAGGTAAGAGCCATTGCGATTAATAAGTTGGATTTAAAAGGTAAAAAACACTTTTTAGATATAGGTGCTGGAACAGGTAGTGTATGTATAGAAGTAGCTAAAACATATGAGGATATAGAAGTAGTAGCTATTGAGTGTAAGGTGGAAGCCTTGAGGCTTATTGAAAAGAATAAAGAAAAATTTCAGCTAGAAAATATAAAGATTGTAGAGGGCTATGCCCCAGTGTCCCTAGAAGATAAAATGGATGGCATCTTCATTGGCGGGACAGGTGGGAACCTAGAAGCAATCATAAAATGGTGTCATGAGCTTTTAAATGAAGGCGGCAGGGTGGTCGCAAACTTTATTATTTTAGATACATTTAATGAATGCTTACGTCTTATGAGACAGTATGGCTTTGTAGATATAGATGCAACGATGCTAAGCGTATGTAAGCTAGAGAAGTTAGGAAAAGGTGAATATTTCAAGCCCCACAATCCTATATTTTTAATTGAAGCAACGAAAAGGAGTGAAGAAAATGAATAAAGTACATTTTGTAGGTGCAGGACCTGGAGATAAAGAATTAATTACCCTTAAAGGATATAAGGCGTTATCAACGGCAGATATTGTTGTATATGCAGGTTCTTTAATTAATAAAGCATTATTAGATTACTGCAAAGAAGGCTGTGAGCTACATGACAGTGCTTATATGAATTTAGAAGAAATCACTAAGGTATTTGTGGAAGGCATTAAAGCAGGCAAAGAAGTTGTACGTCTTCAAACAGGCGATTTCTCAATCTATGGTTCAATACGTGAACAAGTAGAAGAGCTGGCAAAATATGACGTGGGCTATGACTGTATTCCGGGGGTGAGCTCTTTCTTAGGTGCAGCTTCAGCATTAGGCGTAGAGTATACTGTACCAGAAGTTTCACAAAGTGTGATTATTACACGAATGGAAGGCAGAACACCAGTACCAGCACTTGAATCATTAGAGTCCTATGCACAACATCAAACATCTATGGTCATCTTCTTATCAACACAGGAAATCGAGAAGGTAGTAGAAAAGTTAGTAGCAGGTGGTTACCCAGAGACGACACCAGCAGCAGTTGTTTATAAGGCAACATGGGAAGATGAAAAACAAATTCGCGGGACGCTTCAAGATATTGCAGTAAAGGTCAGAGCAGAAGGCATTAATAAAACAGCTCTTATTATGGTAGGTCGTTTCTTAGGCAAGGAGTACAATTATTCAAAGCTGTATGATAAGGACTTCAAACATGAATTCAGACCTTAATATTAAAAAGATAGCTTTCATTGCTGTGACTGAAAAGGGAAAGGCATTGGCTTATGAGTTAAAACAATTGATAGGAAGCGGAGAAATTTACGTTTCAAAGAAACTTGCTGGTGAAGGCAGTATAAGCTTTGGAGAAAGCCTTAAAGTGGAAGTTGGCAAACTTTTTAAAAACTATGAAGCATTAGTTTTCATTATGGCCACAGGCATTGTTGTAAGAAGCATTGCACCTTATATTGAAAGTAAATTTACAGACCCGGCTATTGTAGTCTTAGATGAACAAGGTCAAAATGTCATCAGCTTACTAAGCGGTCATATGGGCGGTGCTAATGAACTGACAAGGTTTATAAGTGAGGCAATAAGTGCCCATGCAGTGATTACCACATCTACAGATATAAATGAAGTGGCAGCTCTTGATAACATTGCTAAGAAGATGCATGGGTATATTGCAGACTTTAGAGAGAGTGTAAAAGAGGTTAACTATGCTTTGGTTCATCATGAGAAGATAGGACTTTATATTCAAGATGTGCCAGAATATGAAATAGATCAGCGCGGATTTATTGTACTAGAGCAGATTGATTTAGCAAGGGGGATAGGTGTTTCTAAGGCGTCAGGGCAAGCGGTGTTATTAAATGAACTAAAGATATTAGTTTATATTACACGAAAGCAGCTTAAGATATTGGAAAATCAAGACATAATAGAGAGAGCTAAACTGCCAAGGATTATTAAAGTGGTGCCTAGAGACTTAACTTTGGGAATGGGCTGTAAGCGAAATACCCTAAGTACACATTTTATAAATAGCTTTTATCAGTTTATGGATGAAAATGATATTGATGCAAATGCCATATACAAAGTAGGCAGCATTGACTTAAAGAAAGATGAAAAGGCAATGCAAGATTTAGCGCATATGCTTAAGGTACCCTTTGAGATTATAGACCGTAAAGAAGTTTTAGAGGTTGAAGACCTTTTTGAGAAATCCGAATTTGTGAAGAAGAATGTAGGCGTTTATAGTGTAGCAGAACCAGTAGCTTATTTGCTGAGTGGCAGACAGCTTGTGGTACATAAAGCAAAAATTGCAGGGACTACGTGGGCAGTGGGAAAAACAGTGAAAAGATAAAAGTGAAAAGATAAAAGAGCAAAAAAAATTAAAAGTGAAGAATTAAAAACAAAGAATTAAAAGCAATAAAATGCAATGAAATAAAATTTAAAATAAGAAGTAAGAGGAGAAAGAAAACGTATGATTTCAGTTATAGGGATAGGACCTGGCGGTAAAGAAACAATGACAGTGGAAGCTATTGAGGCCATTGAAAAAGCGGATATTATTGTAGGATATAAGACTTACATTAAATTGATTGAGGATATGCTGACACATCAGGAAGTTTTACAAAATGGGATGCGCCAGGAAGTAGCACGTTGCAAGGAAGCTATAGAGATTGCTAAGCGTGGTAAAAATGTAGCTGTTGTAAGTAGCGGTGATAGTGGGATTTATGGCATGGCAGGGCTTATCTTAGAGCTTGCCAGTAAAGAAGAAACACATATAGAAGTAAAGGTGGTACCAGGGGTGACAGCTAGTATTGCGTCGGCAGCTATCTTGGGGGCACCTATTATGCATGATTTTTGTCATATTAGTTTAAGCGATTTATTAACACCTTGGGAAGTCATTGAAAAACGTTTAAGACTTGCAGCTGAGGCAGACTTTGTAATTTGTCTTTATAATCCAAGAAGCAAGGGACGTAAAGACCATTTAGAAAAGGCCTTTGAACTTATGCGAGAATTTAAAGCAGGTGATACCCCAGTTGGCATCGTTAAAGATGCAGGACGTAAGGAGGAAGAGAAGATTATTTGTACTTTCGATACAATGAACTATGAAGTTGTAGATATGACAACAATGGTTATTATTGGAAATAAATCAACTTTTATTGCAGGAGATTTAATGATTACACCTAGAGGATATACTGTATGATTTTAGTTTTAGGTGGGACGTCAGATAGTCTTAGAATATGTGAGGCATTAAATGAATTGCAGCTAGACTACATAGTATCTGTTACAACAGAGTATGGCAAACAATTAGCACTTAAGGTAACAGCGTGTATTTTAGAAGGCAAAATGGATAATCAGCAGATGATAGCCTTTATGAAGGAGAAGCACATACATTTAATCATTGATGCAACGCATCCCTATGCCATAGAGGTTTCAAAAAATGGCATGATGAGTGCCCAAGCACTTAGTATTCCATATGTGCGTTATGAAAGACCTTCACTTTTAGAAGCAATAAAGGATGAAAATCTATATGTTGTGCAAAATACAGCCGAAGCCTGTGAGGTTGCATCACAAATAGGTCAAAATATTTTCCTGGGGACAGGTAGCAAAACATTAGGCGAGTTTATAAAAGCGTTGCCAGACAAAAATATCATTGCAAGGGTGTTACCAACGAGTGAGGTACTTAAAGAATGTGAAGCATTAGGACTAAATCCAGACCATATTATAGCGATGAAAGGGCCATTTTCAGAAGAAATGAATGCACTTCTTTATAAGGAATATGCTATTGATTGCATGATTACGAAGGAAAGTGGCAATGAAGGTGGGTTCTTGGAAAAGATTAGACCTTGTAAGCAGCTAGGGATTAGGACTATTGTTATAAAAAGGGCAGGTTTAGCGTATCCTTGTGTGTATCATGAAATTAAAGAACTTATAGCCTGTATCGAGACATTAAGATAAAAATGAAATATTAGATTAGATTAGATTAGATTAGATTAGATTGTGAAGTTAAGAAAGAAAATGAGGGAATAATTATGAAAAAAGCCGTATTAGTTGTGAGCTTCGGAACGAGCTATAAAGAGACAAGAGAAAAGACAATTACAGCCTGTGAAAATGAAATTAAAGAAGCTTTTAAGGACTATGACTTTTTTAGAGCCTATACATCAGGGATGATTATTAGAAAGATTGCGAGAGTAGAAAACTTAGTGATTGATAATCCAGGGGAGGCATTAGCGCGAATTTTAGAACTAGGTTATGAGGAAGTTGTGGTACAATCACTTCACATTATTTGTGGGGATGAATTTACTAAGTTAAAAAAAGAAGTAGAAGCTTATAAAGATAAATTTAAGAAAATTACATTAGGACGTCCACTTTTAACACGTATTGAAGACTATAAATTGGCTATTGAAGCCATCAAAGATGAACTGCCAAAGTTAGAAAAAGGGGAAGGCATTGTATTTATGGGACATGGGACACAACATGAAGCGCATGCTGCGTATTGTGCCCTTGATTACATGTTTGACCAAGAACATATGAAGGTTTATGTAGGGACTGTAGAAGGGTATCCTGAGATTGATGAAGTATTTCATAAGCTGAAGAAAGACAAAATAGAGACAGTTTATTTAACACCATTTATGTTAGTAGCAGGAGACCATGCGATTAATGATATGGCAAGTGATGAAGAGGATTCATGGAAGACTATTTTTGAAGAAGCGGGATATAAAGTGAAGATTATCTTAAAAGGTCTTGGTGAATATCATGGGGTACAACAACGTTTTATCGTCCATGCTAAAGAAAGTTTAACCCATGAAAATATGTGCTCATAGAATAGGATAATGCGTGAGATATAAGGTAAGGACTATGAATAGTTAACTTTAATAAAGGAGAAGATTATGGCAAAGTTTTATGGAATCGGAACAGGGCCAGGGGATAGTTCATTACTCACCCTAAAGGCTGTAGAAGTTTTACATCAATTAGATATTTTATATACACCTGAATCAAGTAAGGATGAGGGGAGTTTGGCACTTTCTATTGTGAAGCCACACTTAAAAGAAAACTTAGAAATTAAAACAAGACATTTCCCAATGACTTTTAATACAGCCGAAAAGGTAAAAGCATGGGATGCCATTGCAGATGAAGTCGTAAAAGATGTGGAAGATGGTAAGGAAGTAGGTTTCATCACATTAGGGGACCCTATGATTTATAGTACCTATGTATACATTATGGAGCGCCTTATGGAGAGAATAGAAGTAGAAACAGTACCAGGTATTTCATCTTTTTCTCATATTGCGTCTAACCAAAATTTTCCATTAGTTATGGATAAAGAGCCGCTAATTGTGTTACCATGTACTGCGGCAGAGGAAAAAATTGATTATGCTTTAGCAAATTATAATTCATTAGTGCTAATGAAGGTTTACCGTAACTTTGATAAAATCATTAATAAGATTGAAGAAAATAATCTATTGGAGTATGCTATCTTAGTGAGTAATTCTTCACAGGATAGTGAAGCTGTATATAGAGATTTAAAAGAAGTTGGATTAAAAGATAAAATTTCATATTTCTCAACAATACTTATTAATAAAAATGTATCAAAGTCTGCAATGTAGAGGTATAAAAAAGGTATGTCGCCAAACTATAAAGTTTGGCGGTAGCCTATTGTATGATTTAAGGTAAAAGAATGAAGTGTTATGAGATTTCTTAAGAAGATTTAAGAGAGAATAAGTCGTTTTAAGAAAGGGCATAAAGCTAAAAACGCTAGAAGGAGGTGCAATGTGGAGATTGCTGTAATAGGGGTTAATCATAAAGTTTGCCCTATTGAAATAAGAGAGTGTGTAGCATTTACGGAAAGTAAGAAAATAGAAGCTTTAAGCTTTTTTAAGGCTGTAGGTGTGGAAGAATGTGTTGTTTTATCTACTTGTAATCGTAGTGAAATTTATATTTGTGATGCACAGATTGAAGATAAGATTAGTTTAGTTCAGGATTTCTATGAGACTTATTTTAATATAAAAGAGATTAGAAACTATTTATTTGCCAAACAAGGTGAAGAAGCGCTGTTACATTTATACCGAGTAGCAGCTGGACTTGATTCTATTGTATTAGGTGAAGATCAGATATTAGGTCAAGTGAAGGCCGCGCAGATATTAGCTATGGAAGAAGGAACAAGTAAGAAAGTGCTTAATAAGGTCTTTCGTGAAGCTGTCACTACAGCTAAGGAGATTAAAACAGCGACAAAAATGTCAGAGCATCCGCTTTCAGTAAGTCATATTGCAGTAAAGTTTTTAAAGGAGATGCAAGGCGGACTTGAAGATAAAAAGGCCCTCATTATAGGTGTGGGTAAAATGAATGAAATTACTATTAAGTATTTAAAGGCTGAAAAGGTAAAGACGATTTATGTCACAAATCGCACCCATGCAAGGGCAGAAGCTTTAACAGACAAATATGAGGGGCTTACACCTGTAGTTTATGAAGACCGCTATAAGGTTTTAGAAGAGGTGGACTTCGTAGTTTCAGCTACAGCATCACCTCATGTGATTTTAAAGAAAGAAAATATAAAAGTACCTCATAAACCTCTTTATATTATGGATATTGCTATGCCAAGAGATATTGATCCAGCTATTAAGGAGCTAGAAGGTATACACTTATATGATATTGATGATTTAAAGGAAATTTCAAGTAGTAACAACGCTTTAAGGCAGCAGCTTGTAGGTCAGGCGGAAGAGATGATTAAGGTAAGTATGGAGAAGCTTAAGATATGGTTAGAGAACTTACGCATAGATCCGATTATATGGCAGCTTAATGAAAAGTGTGAAACTATTGGTAAACATACAATGCATCAAATAAGTAAAAAGGTTATGCTTTCCCAGGAGCAAGAAGAGGTTATTAATAAATATTTAATGAGCGCCCTTAGAAAGGTCATTCGTGAGCCTATAGTTAATTTAAGAGAAGCAAAACAGCAAAGTGGGGCTTATATGGATGTTGTAGAAAAGTTATTTGGCATTACGATAAACAACGAAAAGTGAAAAGAAAGGTAGGTTGAGGCGAGATGAAGGTAAGAGTTGGAACAAGAGGAAGCAAATTGGCACTGACACAGACAAATTGGGTTGTGGAGCAGCTTAGAGCACATAATCCAGGTGTAGAATTTGAGATACAGATTATCAAGACAAAGGGAGATATGGTGCAACATATTCCTCTTGATAAGATTGGTGATAAAGGATTATTTACTAAAGAAATAGAGATGAAACTTTTAGATGGCAGCATTGATATTGCAGTGCATAGTATGAAGGATATGCCATCAAGCTTACCTGAAGGGCTTAAGTTTTCTTATACACCACCTAGAGAAGACCCACGTGATGCTTTAGTTTTAAAAGAAGGATATCATAGTTTAGAAGACTTGCCACAGGGGGCCACTATTGGAACAGGAAGTAAACGTCGAAAGTATCAGCTTTTAACTTTAAGACCGGATTTGAATATTGTACCGATTCGAGGTAATGTGGATACTAGAATTCGTAAGATTGAAACAGAAAATTTAGATGGCGTAGTACTAGCGGCAGCGGGGCTAAAACGTGTCGGCCTTGAAGAGAAAATTAGCTGCTACTTAGAACCAGAACAGGTATTACCAGCACCAGCACAGGGGGTACTTGCTATTGAAGTGCGCAAGGAAAATCCAGAAGTAGATGCACTTATGGCGACGATTTACGACGAAGTTGCTGCGCTTCAAATAGAAGCAGAACGTACCTTCTTAGATACATTAGAAGGCAGTTGCCATATTCCAGTAGGGGCATATTGTAAAGTGGAAAGTGAAAACATTACCTTAACAGGCTTATATGGCGATGAGGAAGGCCATATTTTAATTAAAAGAAGTTTAAGTGGCAAAAGAACAGAAGCTAAAGCGCTAGGAAGAAAACTGGCAAAAGAGGTAAAGGAGGCATTTGAAAATGAAAAAGGGTAAGGTTTACCTCATTGGTGCAGGGCCAGGTGATTATAAATTATTAACATTAAAGGCATTAGAATGTTTACAAAAAGCAGATGTTATTGTTTATGACCGTCTAGCTAATAGTGAGTATTTAAAACAAGGTAAAACGGGCTGCGAATATATAGATGTAGGTAAGGCATCTAGCAACCATACAATGCCACAAGATGAAATTAATGAAGTGTTAGCTACAAAGGCAGCAGAAGGTAAAATTGTTGCAAGGCTCAAAGGTGGTGACCCTTATGTATTTGGCCGCGGCGGTGAAGAAGGGGAGTACTTATATGATAGAGGGATTGCCTTTGAAGTTATTCCAGGGATAACTTCTGCTATTGGCGGTTTATGTTATGCGGGAATACCAATTACACATAGAAATTGTGCCTCTTCATTTCATGTGATTACAGGTCACTTAAAAGATGAAAATAGTGAACTGGATTGGGAAGCTTTAGGAAGACTGCAAGGGACTTTAGTATTTTTAATGGGTGTAGCTAATCTGCAAAAGATTACTTCTAAGTTAATGGAAAACGGTAAAGATAAAAAGACGCCAGTTGCGCTAATTAGTTGGGCAACGCGTTACAATCAAAGTGTAGTTACAGGCAACTTAGAAAACATTTATGAAACTGCACTTAAAGAAGGTGTAAAACCACCAACACTTATTGTAGTAGGCGAAGTTGTCAATTTAAGAGAGAAGCTTAATTTCTTTGAGGAAAAGCCGCTTTTTGGAAAAAGCATTATGGTGACACGTGCTAGAACACAAAGCAGTACACTCGTTTCATGCATTCAAGATGAAGGCGGTAGAGTTATTGAGTTCCCAACGATTTATATCAAAGAAAATGAAGAAAAAGAAGCTTTAAAAGCAGCAATAGCAGAAATAGATACTTATAACTACTTAGTGTTTACAAGTCAGAATGCAGTAGAGATATTCTTTGAGCGTTTATTACAAGAGGGCAAAGATACGCGAGCACTTGGGAATATTAAAGTGGCAGCTATAGGTGCAGTAACACAGAAGGCACTTAAAGATAAAGGGATTTTAGTAGATATCATGCCAGAAAAGGCAGTAGCAGAAGCGTTGTATGAAAGTCTGGCAAAGGTGATTCAGAAGGAAGATAAAGTACTGCTACCACAAGCTATAAATGCAAGAGATTACTTACATGAAGCGTTAGAGAAAATCTGCAAGGTAACATCACTTCCAATTTACGAAACTGTAATAGAGACAAAAGCTTCTCTTGTAGGAAATGAGAATGTGAGCAGCTTGGAAGAAAGACGCAAGGAGCTTATAAGTCTGCTAGACCATAAAGAAGTAGATTATATTACATTTACAAGCGCGTCTACAGCAATTTATTTTATGGAGATTTTAGGTGAAGACAATCTTCATAAACTTGAAGGGGTAAGGCTTATTTCCATTGGTGAGATTACCTCGGCTAAGATGAAGGAATTAGGCATGAAGGTGTATAAAGAATCACCTAAGGCAAGAATAGAAAGTATTTTAGAGACAATTGCAGCAGATGAGAATTAAAGAAGAAGGGAAGTCTAAAAATGATTAAAAGACCAAGAAGATTAAGAAGCAGTCAGGCAATCCGTAACTTAGTACGTGAAACAAAGCTTTGTGTAGAAGACTTTATTTATCCACTTTTTGTAGTAGAAGGGGAAAATATCAAAGAAGAAATTTCATCTATGCCAGATGTATACCATTTTTCTATAGACCGTTTAAAAGAAGAAATTATGGAACTAAAAAGTTTAGGAATCCGTTATGTGATTTTATTTGGGATTCCAAATCATAAAGATGAATGTGGCTCAGAAGGCTTTGCACATGAGGGGATTGTACAGAAAGCTGTACGTGCCATTAAAGAATGGGACCCTGAAATGTTCGTTATTACAGATGTATGCATGTGTGAATACACAAGTCATGGTCACTGCGGCATTTTAACAGAATCTGGTTATGTGGATAATGATAAGACATTAGAATATTTAACTAAAATTGCTGTAAGTCATGCAGAAGCAGGAGCTGATATGGTAGCACCGTCCGACATGATGGATGGCCGTATTTCTTCCCTTAGAAAAGGACTTGATGAAGCAGGTTACTTAAATGTATCTATTATGGCATATAGTGCGAAGTATTCATCTAGTTTTTATGGACCATTTAGAGAAGCAGCCCATTCAGCACCAAGCTTTGGTGACCGCAAGACATATCAAATGGACCCAGCTAATAGTGATGAAGCCTTACGTGAAGGGGCTTTAGATTGTGAAGAAGGGGCAGACATTATTATGGTTAAACCAGCCCTTTCTTATTTAGATATTATCAGACGCTTTAAAGATAACTTTAATATGCCAATTGCAGCTTATAACGTAAGTGGTGAGTATTCAATGCTTAAGTTAGCTGTTAAAAATGGGCTGTTAAGCGAAGATGCTATTTATGAAAGTGTCATGTCTATTAAACGTGCAGGGGCAAGCATTATTATTACTTACTTTGCAAAAGATTTAGCTAAAAAGATAAAGGGGTGCTAAAAATGAAAAATGAAAGATCAAAAGCTATTTTTGAAGAAGCAGTTAAATATATTCCAGGTGGGGTAAATAGCCCCGTTCGAGCTTTTAAAGCAGTTGGTTTAGACCCTGTATTTATTGACCATGCCCATGGCAGCCGTGTAACAGATGTAGATGGCAATGAGTTTATCGACTATGTTTGTTCATGGGGGCCACTTATGCTTGGGCATAGCCCAGAAGCTATTGTAAGCGGCATTGAGGAAGTGGTTCGAAAAGGCACAAGCTATGGTTTCCCTACAGAGATTGAAGTAGAGATGGCAAAGCTTATTGTAGAGGCTTATCCAGCCATTGATAAAGTTAGAATGGTTAACTCAGGTACAGAAGCTACTATGAGTGCACTTCGTGTGGCAAGAGGATTTACAGGTCGTAATAAAATCCTTAAATTTGAAGGTTGTTATCATGGACACTCAGATGCCTTACTTGTTCAATCCGGTTCAGGGGCTTTAACATTTGGCGTGCCTACAAGTCCTGGTGTACCAGCTGATGTTGTAAAAGATACATTAGTTTCAAGATACAATGACTGCGAAGCTGTGAGAGAAATCTTCGAAAGCCAAGGCAAGGAGATTGCAGCTGTTATCGTAGAAACAGTAGCAGGTAACATGGGTGTTATTGAAGGAAAGAAAGAATTCTTACAAACACTTAGAGACTTATGCAGCGAATATGGTGCTGTTTTAATCTTTGATGAGGTTATCACTGGCTTTAGAATTGCCTACGGTAGTTCAGTAGAATATTTCGGTATTAAGCCAGATATGGTATGCTTCGGTAAAATCATTGGAGCAGGTTTACCAGTAGGTGCGTATGGTGGAACAGATGAAATTATGTCTATGGTATCACCACTAGGTCCAGTTTACCAAGCTGGTACATTATCAGGTAACCCACTTGCTATGTATATGGGTAAAAAGAATCTAGAAATCTTAAGAGATCACCCAGAAATTTATACAACACTAAGTGCTAAAGCAACACGCCTTGCAGAGGGCTTAGAAGCCAATATTAGAGACCTGTCCCTCAATTTTACTGTGAATCATAGTGGGTCATTAGTATGCTTATTCTTTGGGCCAGGGCCTATTGAAAATTACGATGATGTTAAACATTGCAACACAGAGTTATTTAAAATTTACTTTGAAGAAATGTTGAAACGTGGCATTATTTTACCACCAGCACAATTTGAGGGAATGTTCCTCTCATATGCGCATACAGATGAAGATATTGAAGCAACAATTAAGGCAAGCTTTGAGGCACTTAAAGTTGTGAAAGAACATATGGCGTAGTGAATGTTAAATGCTACTGCATAATGGACTGTGATAGACTATTTAGCTAGCATAGGACATTATAAATCAGTATAAATATATTATGATATAAAATAAGGTGCCCTTATGGGCTTAATAGGGAAAGTTAAGAGCTGCAGCCCCCGCTACTGTTACTGAGGATACGAAGCGCATAAAAAGTCACTGCAGATTAAATTTTAGAAGTTTATAAGAAGCTCTAAGATGAAGGTCTGTGGGAAGGCAAGCTAAGTAGATGAATCATGAGCCAGGAGAACTGCCTTATTTTTATATAAAATCTACTTTCGGAGGGAAAGAGGGAGGAATAAGAGAATGAAAAAATTAAATCATTCAGTTGTCACCGCATTATTATTTTTGGGGCTGGTTCCAGTCACCACTTATGGAATGCACATTATGGAAGGCTTTTTGCCTGTGAAATGGTCCATTATTTGGACGATTGTGTATTTACCATTCTTTGCATTAGGGTTAAAATCCCTTAGAAAAATTTTTAAAGAAAGTCCACAAAAGAAAGTACTTATTGCTTTAGTAGGCGCTTTTGTCTTCGTGCTTTCTGCACTTAAGATTCCATCAGTTACAGGAAGTTGTTCACATCCTACAGGTGTAGGCCTTGGGGCAATTATGTTTGGCCCATCAGTTATGTCTGTAGTAGGTTTACTTGCACTTGTTTTTCAAGCTGCACTTTTAGCACATGGTGGCTTTACGACACTTGGCGCTAATGCCTTTTCAATGGCAGTAGTTGGGCCTTTTGTAAGTTACGGTATTTATAAGCTTTGTCGTAAGCTTAAAATGAATGTAGGATTTGCTGTATTTTTAGCAGCAGCACTTGGAGATTTAGCCACATATGCAGTTACATCTATTGAGCTAGGTTTAGCATTTCCAGATAGTACAAGTGGGATAATGGGTGCAGTTATTAAATTCTTTGGTGTCTTTTTAATGACTCAGCTTCCTATTGCCATTGGTGAAGGATTACTCACAACAGTTGTTTATAATTTAGTACATAAGCATGAAGAAGAGGGGGTAACACATTATGAAGCATAATACCAGAGTAAATGTTATTTTAATTTTATTAGCAGCTATTTTGATTTTTGGACCATTATTTATTAACCCACATGCAGAGTATGGCGGCTCAGATGGGCAGGCAGAAGAAGTGATTGGAGAGCTTGCGCCAGAGTATGAGCCATGGTTTGAACCTTTTTATGAACCAGCTAGCGGGGAGATTGAAAGTTTATTCTTTTCATTACAAGCAGCACTTGGAGCAGGAGTTATTTGTTATTACCTAGGGTATCAGCAAGGTAAAAAACGAAAAGCAGCTGTGCCAATGACTCAAGGAAATTAATATGATTAAGATTGATTATATTGCTTATAATAACCCATTAGCTAATAAGAACCCTTATGTAAAAAGTGGTTTTGCCATGGGGCTTCTTATAGCAGCTATTAGTTTTAAATCAGTTTATTTATTAGCGTTCATTATTTTTATAATGAACGCCCTTATATTAGTGGGCGTACGTATTGAATTTAAGTTTTATTTAAAGCTTCTCATGATTCCCGTAAGTTTCTTAGGGCTTAGTACCATGATGATTTTGATAACGTATAATACGCAGGCCGCTAACTTTGTTATAAAATGTCATGCATTTGGCGGATTTATTGGTATAACCCATGAGACACTACGTACAGCGTGCTATTTATTTTTAAGATGCTTTGCAAGTATATGCTGCATTTATTTTATGACACTAACCGTGGGAATGAATCAGCTGATACAAGTACTAAGAAAATTACATTTGCCTCATGAGATTATTGAGCTGCTTATTTTAATGTACCGATTTATTTTTATTTTCTTAGAAGAGATGGAAGAAATGAAAAGAGCGCAAGAAATGAGATTTGGTTATACCGATTTATATACATCTTATCATTCAACTGGCATGCTGATTAGTCAACTTTTTAAACGCATTATGCAGCGTTATGAAGAACTTTGCGTGGCGCTTGAAATGAAGCTATATGAAGGGACTTTTTATTAAAATGGAACACTATAAATTTACACAAAATAAACAATGCGAATATTTTCCTTGTCATAAGGTGGAGAATACTGAAACATTTAACTGTCTTTTTTGCTTTTGCCCACTTTATACGTTAGGAAATCAGTGTGGAGGTGACTTTGAATATACAGCAAAGGGTATTAAAAGTTGTATGAAGTGTACGAAGACACATGGATTAAATGCACATGAACATGTGATGGGAAAGATGAAGCTGATTATGGAGATGGCAAAAGAAAGTAAAAAATGATAATTAGAAGGATGGCATTAAGAAGGAAGGAGGCGAAGTGGTGTGATTGAAGTTAGGCGCGTGACCTATGCTTATGATAAGGAATGTAGGGCGTTAGAAGATGTGAATATGGACTTTGACAAGGGGAAGATTATTGGCGTTATTGGTGTGAATGGCTCTGGAAAGTCTACTTTGTTTCAGAGTATTGTAGGACTTTTAAAACCTGATAAGGGAGAGATTCTTTGTGAAGGGATGCCAATTAGATATGATAAGAAGAGCTTATATGAACTACGTAAAAAAGTAGGGATGGTTTTTCAAGACCCTGATAAGCAAATTTTTTATGATAATGTATATGAAGATATAGCCTTTGCACTTCGCAATATGAAGCTTGATGAGACTGAAATTAAGAAACGTATAGAAGAAGCCTTAGAAAGAGTTGGCGGTATAGAGTGGCAAAAACGCGGTGTACATTTTTTAAGTCATGGTCAGAAGAAGAGAGTAGCAATTGCGTCAGTTTTAGCAATGAAGCAGCAGCTGATATTAATGGATGAGCCTACTGCAGGACTTGACCCTAGAAGTGTACGCAAGATGGTTCAGATTATAAAAGAGATTGCCAGTGATGGAACAAAAGTAGTTATTTCCAGCCATGATATGGACCTTATTTATGAAATATGTGATTATATTTATGTTCTAGAAAAAGGTAAAGTCATTAGTGAGGGAAAGATAGAAGAAGTTTTTTCTAAAGATAACACATTGGAAGAGATAGGATTAAGTAATCCATGGTTAGTGAAAGTACATAAGTATATGGGCTTACCGTTATTTAGGACAGAAAAAGAACTTTATAAGTATTATGAGAAGCAGCGTTCAGAGGCCTAATGGTACTTATACAATAGAAAGAATAGATAGAAAGAATAGATAGAAAGAATAGATAGAATAGAAATAGTAGACGTTGTAGAGAAAAGTATACTATGCATTTAGCAAGATATTTAAAGTGGAGGATAAGATGAGTAGATTAGAGGAAGCCTTACATAATATTACACCTCTTGATGAAGAGGCAATGCAAAAAGCACAAGAGAAGCTAGATAATTTAAGTAAGCCACTTGGAAGCATGGGAAGGTTAGAAGATATTTGTCGCACTTTAGCGGGCATTTATGGTGAAACAAGCTTTGATATTTCTAGAAAAGTCGTAATAGGTTTTGCTGGAGACCATGGTGTGTATGAAGAGGGCGTGGCAGTAGATCCACAGTGGATTACTAAGGCACAGATTCCAAATTTTGCAAAGGGTATTTGCGGTGTAGGAACACTGGCTAAGTTTATAGGTGCAGATATTGTAGCTGTAGATGTAGGTGTAAAATGTGATGAGCCTCTACCAGGTGTTTTAGATTATAAAATCAGACAAGGCACAAGTAACTTAGCTAAAGGGCCAGCAATGACACGAGAAGAAGCCATCCGTTCTTTAGAAGTCGGAATTGAGGTTGTAGAGAGATGTGTGAAAGAAGGTTATAAGGTCATTGGCATTGGTGAAATGGGTATTGCCAATACAACGCCTACTAGCGCTATTATTTCTGTGTATGGAGAATGTGACCCTAGTGAAGTTACAGGCAAAGGTGCAGGTTTAAGTCCTGAGGGGGTTAAACATAAGGCAGATGTCATAAGAAAGGCAATTGCACTAAATAAACCTAATAAAGAAGATGCACTAGATGTGCTTTCGAAGGTAGGCGGTTTTGAAATAGGTGCTATGGCGGGTGCTATTTTAGGTGGGGCTTTATATAAAGTACCTGTTGTATTAGATGGCTTTATTTCGTATGCGGCAGCAATATTAGCTTATCATTTATGCCCATTAAGTCGTGAATATATGATAGGATCTCATTATTCAGCAGAACCAGGTTCTAAAAAAGCGACAGAGCTTTTAGGTGTTGCCCCGATGCTGAATTTAGAAATGCGACTAGGAGAAGGTTCAGGTGGAATTCTTGTTTTTAATATTATGGATGCTGCACATTATGTATATGAAAACATGGCGACACGTGCTGAGAGCAATTGTTAAGTGATACTTGAATAAGGGAATGCGGCAAAATGATGAGTTGGAGATACTCTGGCTAGATTTTTGACCAAGTAGGAATAGAATAAAAAAGAAAAGAGGTAAGATATGAGTCAAATTATATTAGTTACAGGTGGTGCTAGATCAGGTAAAAGCAGTTTTGCAGAAGAGTTATGCCGCATGCAAAATAATAGCACAGCTTATATTGCTACAAGTATCCCGTTTGATGAAGAAATGAAAGACCGTGTGAAAAAGCATAGAGAAATGAGGCCGGGGACCTGGAAAACTTATGAAGTTTATCAAAAGGTATATGAAAAGATTTCAGAGATTGCAGCAAAACATGAAACAGTTATTTTAGACTGTGTTACGTTGATGGTTAATAATTTAATGTTTGAAGAAAATATTGATTATGACTGCATAACACCAGAAGAGGCAAATAAATTAGAAGCTTATATTAAAAATGAGTTTGAAAAACTTCTTGAAGAGGTCTGCAAGACGAATTTATATTTTGTAATTGTAACGAATGAAATAGGTATGAGTCCTGTGGCTGCCAATAAGCTTACGCGTATTTATACAGATATTATAGGACGAATGAATCAGCTTATTGCTAAGCAGGCAGACGAAGTATATTTCGTAGTGAGTGGTATTCCGATGAAGATTAAGGATATGCAAGCAATCAATAAGGTAGAAGGGTAGAGTAGAATGAAAAGATTTATAGGGATTATACAATTTTTAACCCGTATACCTATACCGATAGATGTAGGTTTTGATGAGGAGTTTCATAAGAGTACAAGGTACTTTCCTCTAGTAGGACTTATTTTAGGCCTTTGTTATTATTTGATAGGCGTTGTGAGTCGTATATTTTTTGAGGACTATATAGTAGCAGTACTTATTTTATTAGGAACCGTGGTATTAACAGGTGGGTTACATTTAGATGGGGTAGGAGATACCTTTGATGGGCTCTATAGTTATAGAGATAAGGACCGTATTCTAGAAATTATGAAAGATTCAAGATTAGGAACTAATGCGCTATTAAGCATTTTATTTTTGATTTTATTAAAGTTAGGATTCTTAGTAAGCCTCTTAGCACAAGATAAGTTATGGGTTGTCATTATTATGCCAGTGCTTGCAAGAACATTTCAAGTTGTAGCTTGCTATAAAGGTAAGACGCCAAGAACACAAGGTATGGGAAACATATTTATTGGCAAGGTAAGTAACATTTCGCTGGGGATTGCATTAGGATTAGCAGCAGGGCTCACTATAGGGGTTGTGTTGATTTTCAATCCCTTTTCATGGCAGTTAATTTTAAAGGTGGCATTGGCAGTAGGTGTGGTAGCATTAGCTTTAAAGCTTTTTGAAAGAAGTGTTTATAAAAAAATAGATGGGATTACAGGAGACATACTAGGCTGCATTTGTGAAATGGCAGAACTAGGTATATGTATTGTCATGTATTTTTTATAGACCAAAATAAGTTTGTCACTGTACATGTATATTCCAAGATTTTAGTTAGTTTCTCTTTTAAAATATGGCCAAGATAAGCTAATAAATGAGCCTTTTAAGAATGGCAGCGTATGCTATTTTTAAGAGGCTTATTTGATGATATAAGTGGTAACAAAGGTGAAAGAAAGTAATCTAGGCAAAATATAACAATAATTTAGTGAAGAAGTTGGTTATAATTAAATAAAAATAATACAATATTTGTAAAAAGTATAGAAAAAATGGATTCGTATTGTACAATATAAAAAAAGTAAAACGATAAAGGGGTCTAGGTTATGAGGCAATTTGAAAATGTAACATTGATGAAAAAAGCAAATGTATATTTTGATGGCAATGTAACGAGTCGCACTGTGTTTTTACCAGATGGTGAAAGAAAGACATTAGGAATTATGCTTCCTGGTGAATATACTTTTACAACAGGGCATAAAGAAGTAATGGAAATCGTAGAAGGCTATATGGAAGTCAAACTTCCTGATAGCGAAAGTTATGTCAGTTACAAGACAGGAGACAAGTTTGAAGTACCTGGTCACTCTAGCTTTGAACTGCGGGTAAAGGAGGTAAGTGACTACTGTTGTTCTTACATAAAAGAATAAGAGGAGAAACATAGTTTGGCATGCGAGTAGAGTTTCACACAAAATAAGACTAACAAGGATGAGGCGATGAATAAAACAAGAAAAGTACCAGCATGGGTTGGCGATGTATTATTAATCATTACGGCAGTAGTATGGGGCGGAGGATTCATAGGTGTAGCAAAGTCGCTAGATACGCTAGGACCGTTCTATATGATTGCATTACGTTTTCTTATAGCAAGTATATTAATGCTTATTGTATTTGGAAAAAAGTTAAAAAAAGTTACTAGAAATGATATATGGGCAGGTATATGGAGTGGCACATTTTTATTTTTAGGTTTTGCAGGACAGACCTTGGCTGCTAAGTATTTAAGTGTAGGTAAGTTAGCCTTTTTAACAGCTCTAAATGTGCTTATTGTACCGTTTTTAGCACGACTTGTTTTTAAAGAGCATATTAAAAAACATAATATTATTGCCAGTATAATTGCAGTTATCGGTTTTGGTTTTCTAAATCTGACGAAGGATACAGGATTTAGTATGGGCATAGGTGAAGTATTAGCAGTAGTAGGTGCTATATTCTTTGCAGGGCAGATTACAGCATTAGGTCATTATACGAAGAAAATAGATGTATGTATCTTATCTGTTATTCAGATGATTGTATGTTGTATCTTAGGATTTACATGTGCCATCTTTTTAGAGGCGCCGCCCACTCAGCTTAATATAGAGATGCTTTTACCAGTAGGATATTTAGGTGTGTTTAGTACATTTGTAGCATTTCTCTGTCAAACTATTGGGCAAAAGTATACTTCAGCAGCAAGAGCGGCGATTATACTTTCTTTAGAATCTGTATTTGGGACACTCTTTTCTGTCATGCTGTTAAGTGAAGTTTTAACAGTGAATATGACGATAGGTTCATTTCTTATTTTATTAAGCGTTGTTTTAGCAGAGTATATGCATATTAAAATAGGCTAGAGGTACAGGAAAATAGCGAAAGTTTCATACGTAATCAGGTGAGTACTTGAAAAAAAAGTAATAGCTTAGTATAATAAGAGAACAATTGCATAGAGACAGTTCGTGAACCTCCTGTCTTAAAATAAAACTACGGTAAACAGATTGAAAAGTATAGCTTTATAAATCAAAAATGTTTATAGGGAGTGTGAGTTAAGGAACTTGCACCCTTTTTGTTTGCGAAAGTATATGGTAATATACTTTGGTATAAATGATGAAAGTTTTTCATAAAACATATAAGAAGAATCTTTTATATTTATGAAAAATGTAGTTAATGAGGTCATTGATAGGGGGATTCTAACCTTTATGAATGACCTTTTTATTTGGATTATTTTATGTGAGTAAGCGGGTTATTTATGCAAGATAAGAATATAGAGCATTATAAAAGGAGCGTATTATGAGAATTACAACGAAGGAACTTGTTCAAATTGCAGTGATTGCAGCTATTTATGCCGTACTGACAGCAGTATTTGCAAGCATTAGCTTTACACCATTACAACTTAGATTATCAGAGATTATGGTATTTTTAGCATATTTTAATCCGATTTATATTGCGGGTCTTACATTAGGATGTTTCATTGTAAATATTCTGATGTCACCTTACTTATTAATGGATGGCGTATTTGGTACAATGGCAACACTTTTAAGTGTAATAGCTATTTATTATACAGGTAAAGCTTTTAAAGGAAGCAAAAAAGGTATGATTATAGCTTCTTTATGGCCAACTATTTTTAATGGGATTATTGTAGGATGGATTATTTATACATGCAGCATTATGGAAGGCAGTATGACTAAAAATATTACAGCACTTGTAGGTCTTATGGGAAATGTAGCAATTGGTGAATTTATTGTAGTATCCATTATTGGTGTGCCAGTAGTATATTTCATTATGAGTCGTTACAAAGCGGTTATTAATAAAATTAGCAGATAATATTAAAACGGCAAAAGATACTGTGATAGATAAAGAAATAAAAAGGGTCAGGTTTCACGAGTGTGATCTGGCCCTTTTACTATATTCAAATCCTTAAATCAGTTTGTTTTAGGAAATTATACAGAGGATGTAACATTACGAGGCATGTATAGTTGAGGCATTTATAGTTAATGTGAAAACAACTTTAATTTTACTTAATATTAAACATTTAATTATATAATAATATTTTTTTATAGAAAAAAAGGAAAAGGGGGAGAGGCGTCGAATATATATAATATAACCAGTTGTTTTAGGACAAGCAGCTAGCAAAGGTAGTTAGACTAAAGTGCTAGCGAAGTTCATATATAAGTAATATGAACTACTTTCTCCTAAATTGATATGTAACTATTAAATAAGACTATAGTTACTCCTACAAGTAAACTTTAAGTTCACAAGAAAGAGACGTAGGCAAGGACAAGTGGTTGAAAGGAGAGATGCATATGAAATACAATATTATTGGGAAAAACATTGAACTTACAGAAGCATTAGAAAATGCAGTAGTAGAAAAACTTGAGAAACTTGATAAATACTTTAATGATAGTGTTGAAGCTCAGGTAACCCTTATTGTAGAGAAACTAAGTCATATCATTGAGATAACAATTCCATTTAATGGTTCAGTTTTACGTGCCGAAGTAGAAGGCAAAAACATGTATAATATTATGGATGATGCAGTTGATGTTATCGAAAAACAAGTTAATAAATTCAAAAATAAATTAAGAAGTAAACATAGAAATGGTATTAGTCAATTTACACCAGATTTCCTTCGTGAAGAAGTAGAGGAAAGTAAAGATCAAGAAATCAAAATTGACCGTAAAAAGAAATTTGCTATCAAACCAATGGACGCTGAAGAAGCAGTGCTCCAAATGGAACTTGTAGGACATAATTTCTTCGTATACTTAGATGCTGATACAGAAGAAGTTAATGTCGTTTATAAAAGAAAAAATGGCACATATGGTTTAATCGAACCAGTGCTTGATGAAGAGTAAAAATATGAAAAGGCTGTGGCACAAAAGTGCCACAGCCTTTTTTAGATGTAATCATAATACTAATTATAGGTGGATTTGGTATGGCTAATATTCTACATAATGTAGACTATGCACCAAATAATTTAGCTATAATGAATGTGGAAAGTAATATAGGCAATAAGCATGAAGAAAGTTTTTACTATAAAAATGGTGAAAGTACACAAACATTCAGAGTAAGTTCTGATTCACAGCAGTGCCTAACAGGAGAAGTCTATGTAAAGCAAGGAAGCATTGCTATTAATATAGAGGACGATAAAGGAAGCAGTATTTTCAGCCAAGAATTTACGCCACAAAAAGAACCTTATACAGTACAAATTTCCCTAGATAAAAGTAACACTACCTACAAGGCACATATTACCTACAACAAAGCAAGAGGAAGCGTAAACCTCAAACCAGAATAAAATATCAGCAATAACAAAAAAGCCATAAACTCGAGACCATCTCAAGTTTTATGGCTTTTTATTATATATAAAGCTAATATTCCATTATCCATTAATACAAGTAAGATATTAATGGATGATGATCTTCGTGAAGTGCTTCAAAGTGTTTTTAGGTGGAGCGTCCAAAGCACGAGGAATGGAGCGCTGCGTTTTCTACCGCTGCTTTGAAACACAAGCTTAGAGCATCACAGATTACGGAGAGTGTAGTCCATCAGTGCCCCAGTGTCTAGCGGCTTTAATTCATGACTATGCAAACTGGCTATTATAAAGTCCGGCGTATAATCCGCCTTCTTTTAGGAGCTCTTCATGAGTACCTTTTTCTACAATATTACCTTGTTGCATAACTAAAATCATATCCGCCCCTTTAATGGTAGATAATCTATGTGCAATGACGAAGCTTGTGCGTCCTTGCATGAGGCGATTCATGGCTTCTTGAATATGAATTTCAGTACGGGTATCTACATTGCTGGTGGCTTCATCTAATATAAGGATGGTTGGGTCGGATAAAACAGCACGAGCAATGGTGAGAAGTTGCTTTTGACCTTGAGAGATGTTAGAACCCTCTTCATTAATGATTGTATCATAGCCATCAGGTAATGTTTCAATGAAATGATCCGCAAAGGCGGCTTTAGCTGCCGCTTTAACTTCTTCTAAAGTAGCATTTTCTCTTGAATAGGCAATATTATCTTTGATACTTCCTTTAAAAAGCCAAGTGTCTTGTAGAACCATGCCAAATAAATTACGTAAATCTCCTCTTAGCATATGGGTAATATTAATGCCATCAATATTAATACTACCATCTTGAATTTCATAAAAACGCATAAGAAGATTGATTAAAGTAGTCTTACCAGCACCGGTAGGTCCTACGACAGCAACGGTTTGACCAGGACGTACAAAAAGAGAAATATCTTGCATAAGGGGCTTTTCTGGGTTATAGCCAAAGCGGACATGATTAAAGGTGACTTGACCTTTGGCATGAGTGGGTACTTGAGGTATGCTAGGTTCAGGTACTTCATTTTCCGCATCTAAGACTTCAAAGACACGTTCAGCAGAGGCTACTGTAGACTGTAGGATGTTAGCAATATTAGCAACTTGGTTGATAGGTTGCATAAACTGTCTTGTATATTGAATGAAGGCTTGAATATCACCTACAGAAATTTTGCCGTTAATAACGAAGTTGCCACCTATAACGGCAATAAATACATAACCTAGATTACTGGCAAGACTCATAACAGGCATAATAAGACCTGAAACGAATTGTGCTTTTACACTCACTTCAAAAAGTGCATCATTTAATTGAGCGAAGTCTTTCATGTTTCTTGATTCTTGGTTAAAGGCTTTAATTACTGCATGACCTGTATAGGATTCTTCTACATGTCCATTTAATAAGCCAAGTTTTGTTTGCTGGTCTAAGAAGAAAACTTGTGAACGCTTAATGATAGGACGGCTTAGAATAGCACCTAAGGGTAAGGTGATGACAACAATTAAAGTTAAGACTGGGCTAATAGTGAGCATCATAATAATGACACCTATGATAGTGATAACAGAAGTAATGATTTGAGTTAAACTCTGCTGTAATGTGGTACTGATATTATCAATGTCATTAGTAACACGACTGAGTAAGTCTCCAGTTGAATGACTGTCAATATATTTAAGAGGTAAAATACCTAGTTTTTTATCTACTTCTTGACGTAGGCTAAAGACAGTTTGTTGTGCTACATCAGCCATAACATACTGTGCAAAGTAAGAAAATAACCCGCTTAATAAATAAAAGGCAATAAGCCAAATGAGAAAGCCTGTAATTTGCCTAAAGTCAAAAGTACCTGTGGCAGCACCAGTAAACAGTGTCGTTGTGACATTACCTACAAGCTTAGGTGTTAAAACAGAAAAGATTGTACTGATGATGTTAAGAATGATGACTGTAATAAGCTGTACCCTCTTGGGAGCTAAATAGCTTAACAGTCTCATTAAGGAACCTTTGAAATTTTTGGCTTTAGCACCAGGATGTTTTGGGTGGGGACCACCATGTTTCATCATAAGGCTGCACCTCCTTCGAGTTCTTCTTTAGAAAGTTGAGACTGGGCAATTTCACGATAGGTCTCACAAGTCTTAAGAAGCTCTCTATGCGTACCTTTACCTACAATAGTATGATCGTCTAGTACTAATATGGTTGAGGCATTCATAATAGAGCTAATACGTTGTCCTACAATAATAATGGCAGCGTCTGTAACTTCTTTAGCAAGTGTCTTTCTAAGTTTCGCGTCAGTTTTAAAGTCTAAGGCAGAAAAACTATCATCAAAAAGATAAAATTCGGCCTTTTTAATAAGTGCACGGGCAATAGCTAAACGCTGCCTTTGACCGCCAGAAACATTAGTACCGCCTTGTGTAATTGGGCTATTAATGCCTTCAGCCATACTAGAAACGAAATCAATGCCTTGTGCTGTTGTTAAAGCAGCATTAATTTCGCTATCCGTAGCATCAGCCTTGCCAAATTGTAAGTTACTAGAAACAGAGCCGCTAAATAAGAAGTTTTTCTGAGGAACGTAGCCTATTTTTTCGCGTAAATCGGTTAAAGAATAATCTTTAATATCTATGCCATCTATTAGAATTTTGCCAGAGGTAATATCATAAAATCTTGGAATAAGATTTAAAAGTGTACTTTTACCAGAGCCTGTGCCACCGATAATAGCCAGTGTCTCACCAGGGACTACCTCAAATGAAATGTGTTCTAAGATAGGTTTTTTACTACCTGGATAAGCAAAGGAGACATCATCAAAGATAAGCCTTGCATGTCCATTTGGAGCAGTACATTTACTAGGTTTGTCTTGAATGTAGTTAATGGTATCTAATACTTCAGCAATGCGTGTTGCTGAGGCTAAGGCTCTTGGAATAAGAACGAAAATCATGGTAAGCATAACAAGGGAAAACATAATCTGCATAACATATTGAATAAAGGCAATTAGTGAACCGACTTCTAGCAGACGCGCACTTACCTTGCGGCTTCCAAACCATAGAATGACTACTGTTGTGAGATTTAATACAATCATAATGCTAGGCATTAAAATAGCCATAAGTTTATTAACGCGAATGGCATTATCAGTTAAATCTTGGCTAGCCTCTTCGAAGCGTGCTTCTTCATGTTTTGTCTTATTAAAAGCCCGAATAACGCGAATACCAGTAAGATTTTCACGTAAAATAAGATTTACTTTATCTAATTTTATTTGCATTTGATTATAAAGCGGTACCGTTTGCCGACCTATTAAAAAAACGAGTAGTGCTAGGAGCGGGATAGAAACAAGTAAAATGAGTGATAAATTAGCATTAGTAGAAATAGCCATGATGATACCACCAATAGCCATAAGAGGTGCAGTAACCATCATTCGAAGGGACATAACTACTAATTGTTGCACTTGATACACATCGTTAGTTGTTCTAGTAATTAAAGAAGATGTACCAAGTTTATTAAATTCTCCTAAGGAAAAACTTTCTATTTTTTCAAAGAGTGCATGTCTAAGGTCTCTCCCAACGGACATGGCAACCTTAGCAGAGGTATACATGGCAGTAGCACCTACAATAGCCGTAATAAGTGCAGCAATAATCATATAAAAACCTATACGTATTATATAATTCATATTGCCAGATGTAATACCGTTGTCAATAATATTTGAGAGAAAGCTTGGCAAAGATAAATTACCAATGGCTTGGCATAAAAGAAGTAGACAAGTTGTAATAATAAGTACTGTATAAGGTTTAAAGAAATGTAAAAGTTTGCGCAAAGAAGTCACCGCCTAACTAATTTAATATAGGAGTTATTTTTGCCATATTTAATAGGAATATCCATAAAACGAATTATTCGGTTTATCTTGTGTTGTGAAAAATAACATGTTGTAAAAATCATTAGAAATGATTGAAAAAAGGAATTTTTTGAAATATAATAGAATGGCTATAATTGGATGAATCACTAGGTTGTAATAGAATTTAATTTTTGATATACTTAAGGCTAACGTTTATTATAAATTTACAACATTTTAATAGTATAGATACTAGGAATCAAGGAAGTGGCTAATAATAGGTATTATTAATTAATGAGGGCCACTGACATTCAAAATAGAAACAAAAGACTTAAATGAACTAGGCAGAGTTAGCATAAAAGCATTTAAATAAACAAAGAGGGTGAAAAATTTGAAACTAATCGATAGAATTTTTGGGACTCACTCAGAGAGAGAGCTCAAAAGAATTGAACCAATCGTACAAAAAATCGAGTCATATGACGAAGCAATGCAAAAGCTTTCAGATGATCAGCTTAAAGCAAAAACAGAGGAATTTAGAGGTCGTCTTGCAAATGGCGAAAGTTTAGATGATATCTTACCAGAAGCTTACGCCGTATGTAGAGAATCAGCATGGCGTGTACTTGGTAAAAAACATTTCCGTGTCCAATTAATGGGTGGTATCGTACTTCATAATGGACGTATCGCAGAGATGAGAACTGGTGAAGGTAAAACTTTAACAGAAACATTACCAGTTTATCTTAATGCTCTTTCAGGAAATGGTGTACACGTTGTAACAGTTAATGATTACCTTGCACAACGTGATGCTGAAGAAATGGGTGAACTTTACAGATGGCTTGGCCTTACAGTTGGTTGTATCTTAAGCCAAATGGATAATAACGCAAGAAGAGCGGCTTACAACTGCGATATTACTTATGGTACAAATAATGAATTTGGTTTTGATTACCTTCGTGATAACATGGTGCTTTATGCAGAAGAAATGGTACAAAGAGAACTTGCATATGCTGTAATCGATGAGGTTGACTCTGTTCTTATTGACGAGGCGCGTACACCTCTTATTATTTCAGGACAAGGGTCTAAATCAACTCACCTTTATAAAGCGGCAGATATCTTTGCACGTCGTTTAACAAAAGGTAAACTTCTTGGTGAAGAAACAGCAATGTCTACATTAATGCGCGAAGAAATCGAAGAAGAAGGCGACTACATTGTAGATGAAAAACAAAAAACTGTTACTTTAACACAAGATGGTATCAGAAAAGCAGAACAATACTTCGGTCTTGAAAACTTAGCTGATCCAGAAAATATGGAAATTCAACACCATATCAATATTGCACTTAAAGCACATAGCTTAATGCATAGAGAAAAAGACTACATCGTAGATGAAAAAGGTGAAATCGTAATCGTAGATGAATTTACAGGACGTCTTATGGATGGACGTCGTTATTCAGATGGCCTTCACCAAGCAATTGAAGCTAAAGAAGGCGTAGAAGTACGTAAAGAAAGTCAAACACTTGCAACAATTACTTTCCAAAACTACTTCAATAAATATGCTAAAAAAGCAGGTATGACAGGTACAGCTCAAACAGAAGAATCAGAGTTCAGGGACATTTATGGAATGGACGTTATCGTAATTCCTACTAATAAACCAATTCAGCGTATTGACCATCCAGATGTAGTATATAAAACAGAAGAAGCGAAATTTAAGGCTGTTATTGCGGATATTAAAGCATCTCATGAAAAAGGACAACCAGTACTTGTAGGTACAGTAACAATTGATACATCAGAACATTTAAGTAAATTACTTAAAAGAGAAGGTGTAAAACATCAAGTCCTCAATGCGAAATATCATGCAAAAGAAGCGGAAATCATTGCACTTGCTGGTAAAAAAGGTGCGGTAACAATCGCAACTAACATGGCAGGTCGTGGTACGGATATTAAACTTGAAGAGGGCGTACAAGAACTTGGCGGTCTTAAAATCATCGGTACAGAACGTCATGAATCAAGACGTATTGATAATCAGCTTCGAGGACGTTCTGGACGTCAAGGTGACCCAGGTGAATCTAGATTCTACCTTGCACTTGAAGATGACTTAATGAGACTGTTCACACCAGAGAGCACACTTAAAATGTTCGATGCAATTGGTCTTCCAGATGATGAACCAATCGAACATAGAATCCTTACAAAAGCTATTGAAAGAGCACAAACAAAAGTTGAAGGAAATAACTATGGTGTACGTAAACACTTATTAGAATATGACAAAATCATGAATGAACAAAGAGAAATCATTTATGGTGAACGTTATAAAGTGCTTAAAAATGAAAACCTTGCAGGTAAAATCAGAGAGATGGCAAAAGAAGTTATTTCTACAATGGTAGACAATACTACAAACGGTATTGAATATGCTGAAGAATGGAACTTAGGTAACATGATGGAACACCTTCGTTCAATCATTCCTATTGAAGATGTAAGTTATACAAAAGAAGAACAAGAAAGACTTACAGTAGAAAAATTAAAAGAAGATTTAAATGCAGCAGCAGATAAAATTTATGATGAAAAAGAAGCAGAGTTCGGAGATGAACTTCGTGAAATCGAACGTGTGATTCTTCTTAAAGTAATCGACCAAAAATGGATGGATCACTTAGATAACATGGATCAAATGAAACAAGGTATCAACCTTCAAGCATATGGTCAAAGGGATCCACTTGTAGAATATCGTTTCTTAAGTTTCGATATCTTCGAAGAGATGGTAAACAATATTCAAGAAGAAACTGTAAAAGCACTTTACCACATTAGAAAAGTGGTTAACAAAGAAATTAAACGTGAAAGAGTTGCTGAGCCAGTAGCTGTAAATCATACAGACGAAAGCTTAGGCGCTAAACCTATCGTTAAAAAAGAAAAGACTGGCAGAAATGATCTTTGTCCTTGCGGTAGTGGGAAGAAATATAAAGATTGCTGCGGTAAATAAGTAGAGTAGGGGGTCGCTGGAGGTGTTGATGCCTGCTAGCTACTCTCTCCGAAAATTGTGAGCACCTAAAGCTCGATATTTAAAGAAACGGGATGAACTCGCTGCGCTTGGTTCACCACGCTGCGCTCAGACAGCAGCACTAAGACCTCTTTAAATATCTCGCTAAGGTGCTCATCAATTTTCTCTGAAGGTAGACTAGCCGGTGCCAACACCCCCAGCTAGGCTACTTCTACTTAAGTACCTTCGCTAAGAGAAAAGCGAATGGGTTGATTTTGAAATAGGGTAGAGGGAGTAGATATGGTAGGCTAGTCTATCTCTAATTGAATGTCTTTGCTTAAAAGAAAAGCGAATTGGTTCATTTTGAAGTAGAGTAAGTAGAATAACTGTATTTTGGAAAATAGAATAGTTTAGTTAGAAGATTAGAGGAGACTGCAAGTGAAGCTGAAGAGAGGTGGAAGTTGCAGCCTTTTTTGTTTACATAGGAGGAAGATAACGCTATATATTATTTAGGGGATGAAAGGGCGCTTATGAGTATTGATAGTGAGTGGCTTATTATAACGTTTAAAGATGATGTGGTTGTAGGAGTGGAAATAAGGATGGATTAATAAGGGAGACTGTAGCGTGAGCTGGATGAGGCTGATGTTACGGTCTTTTTTGGCAATTTAGTCAAATGGGGTTGTGCATAGTGTATAGAAAATAAGTTTTGTTTTGTGAGGAAAATAGAAAAATAAATAAAAATCATAAAAGTGGACGGGTAGCTCGTATACTAATAGTAAATTATTGGTAAAGGTGGTTGGGAGATTGGAGGTATGTTTTATGCAGCAAATCAAACATTTATTTGAGAGAATTTTTGCACCTTGGCAGATTACTATTGAGGATAAGGAGCTATTTATTGGAAATAGACAAACAGTGTCTAATGGTAGTGGTTGGCAAATTAAGTGGGTTATGGGAAAGAATGAGAAGGGAACCTATTTAGAATATTATGCTATTAATTTAAAGCGTGGTCATTTGCATGGGCGTATTTATGAAGATGGAAGAGAAGAGAAGTTGGATGTATTAAGGGAATATATAGTTTACTCACCAAGTATTCCTGGTGATCGTGAGCGTAGTACGCAAGAATTTGAAATATATAATAAGAGATTAATTAAAGAGTTAGAGGAGAAAGGGCTTTTCTAGAGATAAAATAGAGCGGACTTATCTCAAAGGATAAATGAGGTCACATCATTGTGGCCTCATTTATATTTTGAGATAATAATGCCGTATGGTATTATAAGAATTCTGAGGAGGTCATCCGGGAATTTGATATACTACCACTTCGTAGGGTGAGGGATCGCTAAAAGCATAAAGAGTAACATAAAACATTGTTAAATGTGTGAAAGTCCTAGTAGAAATCTCAGCACATATAAGTTTTGTGTTACAATCTTATTATGAGTAAAAACATAAAAACTCATACAAGGAAAAATTTGAGTGACATAAAAACAAAAAAACTTGTAAAAAAAATAAAAAAGTACTTGCATTATGACAAGTAATAGGATATACTATATATGTGCTTGAGGCACGGAAGAAAAACAAATAAAAATATGGCGGAATAGCTCAGTTGGCTAGAGCACACGGTTCATACCCGTGGTGTCGGGGGTTCAAATCCCTCTTCCGCTACCATATGGTCGCTTAGCTCAGCTGGGAGAGCACCTGCCTTACAAGCAGGGGGTCATAGGTTCGAGCCCTATAGCGACCACTACTAAAAAAGGTCTTGTCAGAAATGACAAGGCCTTTTTGTTATGCGCATTTATATCATATTTCTTATCTTTTTAGGAATTGGTCTAATAAGGGAAAAAGCAATGAAACAAGTAAAAAGTATGCGACTAATGATGTGACTGCTTATCTTTACAGAATCTAATGACTAGGAAAAATAGTAAATCTAAAAAAAATTTATAGAAAGTACTCGTGGAAGATTTTAAGTAGGAGTATTTACACAAAAAATATAGGCATAAGTTATAAAAAATGAGGTATAAAATAGAACTATTTGTAGAAATAGTTGTTAAAAGTAAATAAAATGACAAGATAAATAATAGAAAATATAATATAATTCAAAAAAAGTGTTTTATGTTTTAGGGGTTTGGTATATAATGTAACAAAAGCAAGTGAATTCTATATTAAAATCAGACAAAATGTATAATTTGATGAAAGTTCTATGCAAGTAATCTGATTAAAGAAGAATATGAGAATAGGCGTAGAGAGATAGAACTACGTTTATGGTGAATGGTTGACTTAAGGAGGAAATAGAATGAGCAAGAGTATGAGAAGAAAAATGGCAGGTGTACTTAGTACTGTAGTAATTGCAGGAAGCATGCCAGTAGTAGCAAATGTAACAGATACCAATAGTAATTTAGAAACTACATACATAAAGGAAGTAGCTACAGAAAGAACAACAAGTGGGGGGACAGAAGCAGGCGATCAGCATGAAAAAGCTAGTGTGAAAGTATTAGATTTCAGTGAAGTAGAAGCAGGCGATTACAGCAAAGATTTTACTGTTGGAGATTTTACTGTAAAAATTAAAGAAGGAGAAAAAGTTCTTACAGTAGATGAAAATGAACAAACTAGTGAGTATTATCATACTCTTGCAAAGAGAATTAAGTTAGGTGGTAAAGGGACTGCAGAATATAGAAGTATTCATTTTGAAACTAGTGGACCAGCAACAATACAACTTTATGCATTTAGTACTTCAAATGGAACGGCTAGAGATCTAGAAGTTTTTGATGCAGATGGTAAGTCACAAGGAACAGTAACTGTGTTAGGTGAAGGGGATCTTACAGGTGATAAGAAAATGCCTGTAAAGACAATTACTGTAGACAAAGCTGGTAAATATTATATTATGCCAAAGGCAAATATAAACCTTTACTACATGAGTGTAACAGAGGGAACACCAGAAGAAATTACTTTTGAAGATGGTACAACACCAGAAATTGTAGAAGCAAAGCAAAATGCTGAAGATGGTAATAGGATAGATGTTACTGTTAAAGGTCAAATTGCAGATGCTAAAACAGATAAATTATGGATTAAAATGTATGATGCAGATGATAAATTAGTTGCTAGCCAAAAAGTTAGCGAACTAGAAAATGATTTAGCTAAAGTGCAGTTTTCTCCTAGCCAAAATGGCACATATAAATTTGTTTGTGAAGCTATAAGAGAGGGTGCGACAAGAGGATATTCAAGTAACGAATCAATGCTTGACGTAGTATTACCTTTAGGTGACGTTAAATTTGAGAATGTAAAAACAGGTAAAGACAATACATTAAATGTAGATTGGAACGATGTTAGAAATGCTACATCATATGAAATTTCTTTAGTAGGTGAAGATGGAAAAGAAGAGGTTGTAAAAGATCTTAAAGAATCGAAATATGTGTTTAAAAATCTTACACCAGGTGTTCGATATACACTTACATTAATAGCTACAGATGGTAATGGAGTGAAAAAAGCAACCTGTGAAAAGGTATTAGCACAAAAGGAAGAACGTTTCTTAGCTGCAGAAGTAGGTTCAGGGGCATCAGGTTATATTACTGAAAATACAGATGGTTCTATAACCATGGCAGCTGTACCAGTAGGTTCAGGTTCAGGTGGTAAACTTGCAGATAGTGAAGATGGCTTCCTTTACTACTATACAGAAATAAATCCAGAAACAGAAAACTTTACTTTAACAGCTACTTTCCATGTAGATGATTCAGCAAGTAAAGATAATCAATCTGGATTTGGTGTAATGGCTATTGATACATTTGAAGCAGGAAGTTCTTCAGCACGTTACTTTAACTCAGCAGGTGCGATGCTTAGAAAATATAGCCGTACAGTAGATGGAGCAGTAAGCAGTATTATGGGGGCGCCAGGTGGTTACTTCGTAACTGGTTATACAGGCAAACCAACAACTTCAAGTAGTAGTAGAAAAAATATTGATACAGCACCATTTGATTGGGATTACAAAGATGATTATGTAATTTATAACCCAGATGGCACAATTAAAAATTCTAATCCTCCAAGATTTGAAGACGGAGAAGAATATACATTAACACTTAGAAAAAGCAATACTGGTTTCCATGCTTCTATGATTGACCCTAGAACAGGTGAAAAAACAGAAGAAGTTATTTGTTATGAACCAGATTTATTATTACAACAAGATAAAGATAAATATTATGTAGGTGTGGCGGTAAGCCGTAAGATTACAGTAACAGTTAAAGATATTAATTTTACAACAATTGCACCAGAAGATGATGAAGCTAAGCAAGAAAGACCAGTAAGTTACATTAAACCATCATTTAACTTTAATGGTTCAACAACAAGTGGTAGCGCAAACTATGAAGCTGGATTTAAAGCAGACTTTGCTGGGAAAATTGATGTTTTAGATAGTAATGGAAATGTTGTGGCAAAAGATATCACAGTTGACCCAAGAAATGCTGAAACAGTTAGAGCAGTAGCAGACTTAAAACTTACTAAAGGAACAAATACATATACAGCTATTTACACACCGCTTGCAAAAGAAGGCCAAGGAGAATTACTTGGTCAATATGAAGAGTTAACTTCATATGAACCAATGGAAATTAAATTTACTGTAGATCATAGAAATTATGGAACAGAGGCAAATGCAATATATGTTTCACCAACAGCTACAGCAGAAGGAAAAGGAACAAAAGCAAGTCCACTTGATATTTATACAGCTGTAAATTATGCTCAGCCAGGACAAGAGATTGTACTTTTAGGCGGTACATATAAAATGTCTAAAGGAATCACAGTAAATAGAGGAAATAATGGAACAGCAGAAAAACCAATTGTGCTTATGTCTGATCCAAGTGAAAGAGCAGTTTTAGATTTCACAGGATGTAGTGATATCGGTATTACATTAGGTGGTGACTACTGGCATATTTATGATATGGAAGTTATGAATTCAGGTAAACAAGGAGTACAGGTTACAGGAAATCATAATACAGTAGAAAAATTAACTGTACATGGTAGTGGAAATACAGGTATTCAAATTAGCGGTAGTGCAACAGAACCAAAAGAAATGTGGCCTTCATATAACTTAATTCAAAGCTGCGAGTCTTATGATAACTGTGATGCACTTGCAAATGATGCAGATGGTTTTGCTGCAAAACTTACAGTAGGCGATGGTAATATCTTTAGATATTGTATTGCACACCATAATATTGATGATGGTTGGGACTTATATGCAAAATCAACAACAGGAGTAATTGGTGAAGTAATCGTTGAGAAATCAGTGGTTTATGCAAATGGTAGATTAACAACAGGTGGTATTATCGGAGAAGGAAATGGATTTAAGCTTGGCGGTGAAAGCATGCCAGTAGCACATATTTTAAGAGATAGTATTTCATTTGATAATCTTAAAAATGGGGTATTCAGTAATAGTAATCCAAGTTGTAAAGTAAGTAATGTTATTTCATTTAATAATGGTAGTGAATCTGAAGGTGGTAAGAACCTTTACTTCAACACAAATGCAAGTACAACAACATGGGAATTAGATAACTTTATTTCATATAAAGGCTATGAAAGTGATGCGACAGACCTTAAAAATCAGGATTCTCTTGAAAGTACAACAAACTACTTAAATGGTGTAAATAGCAAGGGTGATAAAGTAGAAGATAGCTGGTTTGAAAGCTTAGAATCTGTAGTGCCTACTATTGCAGCAGATGGTAGCATTGACATGGGAGATTTCTTAAAACTTACATCTAATGCACCAGCAGGTGTTGGAACAATATTTGGACCAAATCCAAACCCAACAGTAATTCAAATTGGCGGTGAAATTAGTACAGGAAGCACAGGAAGCACAGGTGGTTCTAGTAGTTCAAGTAGCAAACCTACAACTGTGGTAACAACTGGGGATGCACAAAAACAAAACATTGAAGCAGCTATTAAGAATAATAAAGTACCTACAATAGCAGTAGATAAAAATAATCAAGTAGCTTTAAACAAAGAATCTGTAGAAAGTTTACTTACAAATAAATCAGATGTAATATTCACAGCAAATGGCACAAGCCTTACTATGAACAACATCTTATTAAATAGCATTGTGAATAAAGAAGCAGTAGCTATGAAAGTACAAGTAGCACCAACAAGTGAAGCAAATTACAAAAAGCTTCAAGATACACTTAAACTTATGGGTGACCAAAAAACAACTATGGAAATCACAGTAAACACAGATAAAGCAGTAACAAGCTTTACAGAACCAGCTAAAGTAAGCTTTGATTTATCAAATGTAACTGAGTTAAATCCATCTAAACTTACACTTGTAAGATATGAAATCGCAGAAGATGGCACAGTCACTACTGTAAAACTTGGCGGTAGCTATGATGAAAAAACAAAAACATTCACAGGTAGAGTAGATCAAACTGGCAATTATGCAGTGGTAGAAGCAAATGAACTTCTTAAAATCAATATGACAATTGGCGATAAGACTTCAGTTGTAAATGACAGTAATATCAATAATGATATTGCACCACAAATCATTAATGGTAGCACAATGGTACCAGTGAGATTCATTGCTGAAAACCTTGGTGCCGAAGTTAAATGGGATGGTAAGAAAAAACAAGTTAACATTAACTTAAATGGCGAAGTTGTTACTGTAAATAGTAATGATGGCATGTTGATTAAAGATTCAAGAACATTAGTACCTATCAGATATGTATCAGAAAATCTTGGTGCAAATGTCCTTTGGGTTGGCAGCAGTAAAGAAATTGAAATCGTAAAATAGACGTAAGATAGATATGAAAAGGTTAGGTTGCTTAGAGGAGTAACCTAACCTTTTTTCTATTAGGAAAGGATGAAGGATGTAGCAGGATGAAAGAATATGGTTTAAGATAAATAAGAGTATGAGACAATAGTTTATATAAAAGAGAGGTTTATGCATTAGTGAAAAATATGATAGGTTTTAGAACGCTTAAGACAGGGATAGGGGCAGCAGGCGCTATGATGTTGGCTGAGGTTATGGGACTACAGTTTAGTGCTTCTGCTGGGATTATTACAATTTTAAGTATTCAAAATACGAAAAAGGCATCTTGCGAGATTGCCATTAGAAGATTAGTGGCAACGGTAGTAGCTTTAGCAATTGGTGGTGGATTGTTTGAAATGATGGCATTTCATCCTGTAGTGTTTGGGATTTATATTATCTTATTTATCCCATTAGCTGTGAAGCTAAAAGTAACAGAAGGAATTGTACCGGCTTCTGTACTTGTGACGCATTTATTAGGAAATGGGGATGTGACAGCAAATCTTATTATGAATGAGATGTTATTGATGATTGTGGGGGCTGGTGTTGCATTACTTTTAAATTTATATATGCCTAGCATCGAAAGTGAACTTTTAGAAGATAAAAGGCATATTGAGGAATCAATGTATGAAATTTTGATGGATATGTCTCTTGCACTTAAGGGCGAAAGATTAAAAAAGAGTGAAAACCATAAAATGGAAGAACTTAAGAGTTATCTAGAAATAGGAAGAAAAAGAGCACATCAACACAGTAATAATTACTTTATCAATGAAATGGCTCATTATGAGAAGTATTTTGAGATGCGAAGTGGGCAATTTCAAGTGATGGAATATATGATTAAGCATTTTGACAAATTTTCTATGAGTGTGGAGCAAGGGGTGAAAGTTGGAGAATTAACAAAGCAACTTGCAGAGTCTACTAAGGGGAAAGTGACAGTAGAAGAGCTTAGGCGTATATTGGAAACACTGCGTTTGGGCTTTAAGGAAAGTGAATTACCTAGGGACAGAGAAGAATTTGAAAATCGTGCCATGCTTTATCAATTTTTAAATGATATTGAGCTTTTTATTGCTATAAAAGCTAACTTTAAACAGCGTTTAAGTCCTAAAGAAAGAGAACAATATCAAAAGTATTATGATATATACTAGGATTTTCTAGAATAAATGGGAAATAAACTTTTGTGTTTCACACAATCTGTCGGAAAATTTTTGGAAGAAGTTACCATATATTTACAAAATTAACGACAACTCCTCGGTATAATTAAAATACTGCAGGAGGGAGAGATATAAGTGATAAATACAAAAGAAGAAAAAGAAAAAGTAACATTATTGGAAGTCCTTAGACAGATAAAATGGACAAGCATTATCCTATGCATTGGTGTGTTTCTCATGAGCCGTGTAGCAGTATTTGATAATTTTTATACCTTGGGTATTTGTTACATTGGTGCATTGTTTTTTGACAAAGATATTAGAAGATGGGGAGCACTTATTGGCATACTAGGGCTCATTTCAATGGGACTTGGTCAAAGTGTAACAGTCAAATATATACTTATGATTCTACTTTTATGGAGTATTAGAGGGTATATGGGACTTTGTAAAATGGAGTTTAATACGCAAAATCAAAGTATTATAACAGGCTTATGTATATTTGCTATTAATTTAATTGCAGTGATTATAGCAGAACCTACTATATATAAAGTGCTTATTGTAGCTTTAGAGGGGGCAGTAGGTGTAGGCCTTGTCATTATATTTAGTTATAGTACAGAGATTATTTATACGAAGAAATGTACCCATCTGACAGATAAAGAAAGCATCAGTATGATTTTTTTAATAGCCTGCATGTTGGGAGGTACTTTGGATTTTTATGTACAGGTACCAGTGTTTAATCGTATTTTCTTTAGAGATGTGGTGATTTTTATCATTATGATTGCGGCTACATATTTAGGAAATATGCATGCAGGAACCACACTGACATTGGTATTAAGCATTTTGCTTGTACTGATTGGTTATGTATCACCAGAAATGGTGGTTGTATATGCTTTGGCAGCTTTTATTGGCGGGTTATTTTCTGTACTAGGACGCATAGGTGTTATGATTGCTATGGGACTAGGACTTATTTTAGGATTTAACTTATTTAATCATCAAGTGATGGATTTAAGCATTATAGGGGCATATTTAAGCGGAGCAGTAATTAGCCTTGTGATTCCTAGAAATTATTTTGGCATGGCAGAATGGTTTAAGGTGAAGGAAAGTACAAAAGATGAACAATATTTCTTAAGGCTACAAAATATTATGATTGAACAGGTAAATGGATTTTCTAAGGCGTTTGCAGATTTGAGTCAGTCATTTGATAAGATTGTAGATAAGAAGTTAGTATTAAATGAGAAGGATATTAAAGATATTATTGAATCTACTGGTGAAAAGATGTGTATGGACTGTGCTATGAAAAACTTCTGCTGGAAAGATTATTTACAAGCAACTTACAAAAGCGGTTATGAGATGATTAATTTAATCGAAAAGAAGGGAACATTGCAGCTTACAGATATACCGGAACGTTTTTCTAAATCCTGTATTAATCCGGAGAACTTTGCCTTTAGTTTAAGTTTTAGTCTAGAAATTTTTAAACGTAATATGATTTGGAAAAATCGTTTAGTTGAAATGAGAAATTTAATTGGTAGCCAATTTGAAGCTGTTTCTTCTAGTTTACAGACGCTAGCAAGCACTGTTAAAAATGATATTAATTTTAATAGAGAATATGAACGTATGATTAAAAATTACTTATATAATAAGGGAATCAATGTACAAGATGCTATTGTACTTGAATTAAGAGGACATGTTGAGGCAATTCATCTATTTATAGATTATCGTATTGATAAAGATTTAAAGGAAAAGTTAGTGAAATATATAGCTACGGCAATAGATGAACATGTGGAAATGGAAAAGTTCGAATATGCCCAGCCTAAAGGTTATTGCTATTTCAAATTAAAACTTCAGAAGCAATTTGGTATTTCAGCTAGTGCAGTTATGAGGCCTAAGGAAAAGGTGTCAGGGGATGTCTTTAGTTATAGACAAATTGTAGATGGTCAGTATTTACTGGCACTAGCAGATGGCATGGGCAGTGGGGAGGAAGCACAAGCGGAAAGCACGGCAACGATGGAACTATTTGAAGATTTGATGGCATCAGGATTTGAAAGACCACTTGCTGTGCAGATGATCAATTCCATGTTAGTGCTGAAATCTGATATCGAAAGCTTCTCAACGATGGATGTCACCATAGTTGATGAATATACTGGCATTGCAGAATTTCTGAAGATGGGGGCTGCATCTAGCTTTATTTTAAGAGAAAATGAAGTGACCACTATTCGTTCAGATTCCTTACCATTAGGTATACTCGAGCATATTGACGTAGAAGTTTATCAAAAGCAACTTCAAGATGGTGATATTATCGTCATGGTAACAGATGGTATGCTAGAAAGCAAAAATGAGTATGGCAGTAAAGAAGATACTTTTAAACACTTCATTTTAGAGATGGAAAGCCATAACCCTGAATATATGGCAAAACACCTAATGCAAAAATGTGTAGACCTTTTAGGTGGAGGCGACCAGGATGATATGACAGTATTAGTTGCAAGAGTGTGGAAACAGCAAGAAGCATTAAGACCATTAAATAATAAGCAAATTGGATAAAATTTTTACCAAAGGGGCTGAGAACATAGAAGTGTTCTCAGCCCGTATTTATTTTGGGGCTGTAATATTAAACACTGGTGAATAGTTTCACTCAAAAGTGGCAAGTTTTAAAAGAGTAGGTTATTTAGGTATATCTTTTAGTGATAAGAGGTGAGATATGAAAAAAGAGATTATTATAGATGGGAAGAAAAGTGATTGGTATAAGAAGGCTATATTTGTTTTGAAGGATGATGTCAAGAACCCACCCATGGCATATAAGCTTTCTTCTTATGCTGATGAGCTAATAGAAAGTTATCTTAAAAAAGTTCCTCAAAGCAGAAGGTCGAAATCACAAATAACTTTACAACGAAATATTAATTTGTTTTTTTATGGATGCATATTAAGTGCCATTATTGCGGTAATATTATTGGGTGTTAGGATATTTTCATAAGATAGGAAAAGCAATTGAGAAGGTTATTGCATGACTGTGGGGAGAGCAATAGCCATTTTTGCGTGATGTTATAATGCACATATAAAACAACATGGCATAACTTAGCATGATAAGGAACATTAATGTAAAAATGAAGAAATATAGGTGAAAGTAAGGCTCAGAACAAAAGTGCGTTTTGAGTCTTATTGCATTTTAGAAGATTGTTTTTGATTAAAATACTAAGTATGTTATTAATATTAAACGATAGTGAATATTTTTTATTCAAAATGGCAAGTTTTAAAAGAGTAAATTATTTTATTGATTATATTGTTATTATATTCTTAAGGAAACAAGTATTGAAATTACGATTAAATTTGATTTATAGTATAAGAGATAGCCGAAGTTTAGTAAAGAAGGACAAAGAGTCATAAAGAATAAAGCAAGTGAGTAAACATTTACTAATACAAATTTATAAGATAAGTCTATCAAAATATAAAATATGGCTATACTAAAGACGAGCCATGAAAATGGTGGTCTATAAAGGAGACAAAGGATGTCTAGAAAGATAGAACATAAACTCCAGAGATATATTGAGAAACATGAACTCTTGAAAAAAGGGGATGAAGTTGTCATTGGTGTATCTGGTGGAGCAGATTCGATGATGCTTTTTCATTATCTATATTCTCATCAGGAGCAGTATGGCATTCAGATTAAGGTTGCACATGTACATCATGGGATTAGGCAAGAAGCTGAAGCAGATGCTTTATATGTAGAAGAAGTATGTAAAAGGTGGAAAGTCCCATTTTATAGACATAATTGTAATATCAAAGAATTAGCTAAAACGAGACAGATGTCTGAAGAAGAAGTGGGACGAGAGGAAAGATATAATTTCTTTATATCTTTATTAAATCATAATGGTAAAATAGCAACAGCACATAACATGAATGACCAAGCTGAGACGTTAATGATGCGCTTTATAAGAGGAACAGACATTAAAGGATTAGGTGGCATTTCTCCTAAGAGAGGGGAGATTATAAGACCACTATTATGTCTTACAAGAGATGAAATTGAAAGCTATTGTAAAGCATATGACCTAAACTATAAAGATGACCATACCAACTTTTTACCAATTTATACACGCAATAAAATTAGACTGCAATGTATGCCGTATATTCAGAAGGAACTGAGCCCAGGTGTTATCAGGACATTAGGTGAGCATAGTGAACTTTATAGAGAAGAAGAAGACTTCTTAAGAGAGCATACCGAAGGTTTATTTAAAGCTTGTAGCAACATGGAGAATGATACAATACAGCTTCAGATTCAACTTTTAAAGACGTATCATAGTTATATGCAAAAACGTATAATTATGCTTGCTATTTATACATTCACGCATCATGGGAAGAATATTACTTCTAAACATATTGAATCTGTAGTAGGTCTTCTATATGGACAAAGTGGTAAAGAAGTGCACTTGCCGTATGAAACGATTGTAACAAGAGAGTATGATACTTTGATATTCAAAAAGGAACATATACAAAAAAAAGCATATAGCTATTTGCTTCATATGGGTAGACAGTATATAAAGGAAGCGAATTTTGAAATTGACCTAAGAATTGTAGGAAGTGAAAGAATTCAGCAAAAAGCCGAAAATATATATACTAAATATATTGATTATGGTAAAATGAAAAATGACTTTTGTATAAGAACAAGACAGCCTCATGACTACATTCAGCTAGGCATGGGCAGTAAAAAGTTAAAGAAGTTGTTTATAGACGAGAAGATTCCGAAAGCAGAAAGAGACTATGTGCCACTTATTGCAGTAGGAGACGAAATCGTATGGGTAGTGGGTAGTAATAAACTAAATACTAGTTACTATGTGACTGACCAGACAACACAAATTTTACAGATACAAATAACTTACAGAAATTCATAGGAGGCATTATGTTAAATTTAGATACGCTCATTTCAGAAGAACAATTACAAGGACGCATCAAAGAGTTAGGAGCGCAGATTTCAAAAGATTACGCTGGTAAAGAAATCATTGTTTTATGTATTTTAAAAGGTGGCGTTATGTTTATGACTGACCTTGTAAAACATATTGATGTACCATTAAAAATGGAGTTCATGGTAGTATCTAGCTACGGTGATGAATACAAAAGTAGTGGTGTTGTAAAAGTATTAAAAGACTTAGATGAACCAATTGTTGGCAAACATGTATTAATTGTAGAAGACATCATTGATTCAGGTAGAACATTAAGCTGTATTCAGAAAATGCTTCAAGAGCGAGGCGCTGAAAGTATTAAGTTATGTACACTACTTGATAAAAAAGAAGAACGCGTAACAGATGTTCATGTGGATTATGTAGGTTTCCCTATTGGCAATGAATTCGTAATCGGTTATGGGCTTGATTACAAACAATATTACAGAAATCTTCCTTATATTGCTGTAAATAGAGGTTAAAAAATAAAAGAGGGGAAGAGGAAGGAGGAATTTACGAGTGAAGAAAAAATTTAAAGGCACCTATATATATTTATTGCTATTAGCTGTGCTGATTATATTTATTTTCTATGGCACAAGTAGAGATTTATCTAGTACGACTAATCCAATGTCTTATGGTGAGCTTCTAACAGCTATTGAAAATGGGCAAATTAAAAGCATTGAACAAGTTGTATCAGATGGTGACTTAGGTGAATTTATTGTTATCGATAAAGATAATAATAAATCAACTGTGGAAGCACCTCAAAATGCATTTAGTACTTATTATTTAAGTTTATCACCTGAGGTGAGATCACAATTTACATTTGTAACCCGTGCTGTTCAAGCAAATATGTGGTTACCAATTTTACAAATTGTACTTATAGTGGGAATGTTTATTTTCATTATGGTATTCTTCGTTCAACAGATGCAAGGTGGCGGAGGCGGCGGAGGCCGTATCATGTCGTTTGGTAAAAGTCGTGCGAAGATGACTATTGATGATAAAGGGAATGTAACATTTAAAGATGTTGCAGGTCTAGATGAAGAAAAAGAAGAAGTTGCAGAGATTGTAGACTTCCTTAAAAATCAAAATCGCTACGTACAAGTAGGTGCTAAGATTCCAAAGGGTATTCTTTTAGTAGGACCTCCTGGTACAGGTAAAACACTTTTAGCAAAAGCTATTGCTGGTGAAGCAGGTGTACCATTCTTCAGTATTTCAGGTTCTGACTTCGTTGAAATGTTCGTTGGTGTTGGTGCTTCTCGTGTAAGAGACTTATTTGAGCAAGCTAAGAAAAATGCCCCTTGTATCGTATTTATTGATGAGATTGATGCAGTAGGCCGTAAACGTGGTGCAGGCCTCGGCGGTGGTCATGATGAAAGAGAACAAACACTTAACCAACTCCTTGTAGAAATGGATGGTTTCGGTGCGAATGAAGGTGTTATCGTTATGGCAGCTACTAACCGTGCTGACGTACTTGACCCAGCTCTTCTTAGACCAGGTCGTTTTGATAGACAAGTAACAGTAGATAGACCAGATATCACAGGTCGTAAAGCTATCTTAAAAGTACATTCAAAAGGTAAACCACTTAGTGAAGACATTGATATTGATGTTATTGCTAAAACTACATCTGGTTTCACAGGTGCAGATCTTGCTAACCTTATGAATGAATCAGCACTTCTTACAGCACGTCATAATAAACGTGCCATTGATATGGAAGAAGTACAAAAGGCCCTTATTAAAATTACAATGGGTACAGAAAAGAAAAGCCACATCATCACAGATGCGGAAAGAAAACTTACAGCTTACCATGAAGTTGGTCACGCGCTTACAAGTGAGTTATTAGATGAAATGGAACCAGTTCATAGTATCTCTATTATTCCAGTAGGTCGTGCAGGTGGATACACAATGCAGCTTAATGGTGAAGATAACTTCTACACTAAGAAAAAGATGTTACAACACATTATCGTATTCTTAGGTGGTCGTGCAGCAGAAGAATTAGTATTAGATGATATCACAACAGGTGCATCTAATGATATTCAAAGAGCAACGCAACTGGCTCGTGATATGGTTACAACTTATGGTATGAGTCGTCTTGGACCTATCAAATATGGCGATGAACATTCAGAACCATTCTTAGGCAGAGACTATAACCATACTCGTAACTATGGTGAAGCATTAGCTACAGAGATTGATAAAGTAGTTGGTGAAATCATTGAAGATTGTTATGAGCAAGCTAAAAGACTTTTACAAGAACATATGGATGTGCTTCATAAAGCTTCAAAAATCTTAATGAAAAAAGAAAAACTTACTGGTCAAGAGTTTAGAAAGATTATGAAGGGTGAAGAAATAGATGAAGAAAATGTAGCAGAGTTTAACATTTTTGAATCTATTGATGAAGTAGAAAAAGAAGGTAAAGTAACAGCAACTAAAGATGATGAAACACTTTCTACCATTCAAAATGCTTTTGAGAACACAGATACAGAGTAAGTAAATAATAGAAGTCAAAAAGCCGAAATTAGTTTTCGGCTTTTTATTTTAACTAAATTAGTTATAGTGGGGAGAAAGAATAATGAGAGAAAAAGTACTAGGCTATTTAAGAAGTCAATCAGATTATGTGTCAGGTGAAGAGATTAGTAAAAGCTTAGGGGTAACTAGAGCAAGTGTATGGAAGATAATTAATAAGCTTAAAGATGAAGGATATGAGATTGAATCAAGTACTAAGAAAGGGTACAAGCTCATAGAAACACCTAATGTTATTACAAGGGAAGAAGTTTTAAATATTATAACAACAAAAAGTTTGGGAAGAGATATACGCTACTTTAAAGAAATTGATTCTACTAATGAGGAAGTTAAAAGGATAGCAAGAGCAGGAGAAGTAGAAGGCGTTACAGTTATTGCGGATAAGCAAACAGCAGGCAAGGGACGTTTAGGAAGAAGTTGGGATTCACCAAGTGGCAATAGTATCTTTATGAGTATATTATTGCGTCCTCAAATCAGGCCAGATAAAGCAAGTCAGCTTACACTTATGGCTGGACTTGCTATGTGTGAAGCTATTTGCCTAGTAACAGGATTAGATGCTAAAATTAAGTGGCCTAATGATATAGTCGTGAGTGGAAAGAAGGTTTGTGGTATTCTAACAGAGATGAGTGCTGAGATGGATGGAATTAATTACATTGTGGTTGGCATTGGTGTCAACGTTAATAATACAGATTTCCCAGGCAATTTATCTTATGCGACATCACTTAAATTAGAAGGACAGAAAGAATATCAAAGACGTGAGATTATCAAGGTATTTTTAGAAAAATTTGAACCATATTATATGGCATATAAAGAGATGCCTACACTAGAAATGATTATACCTATCTACAAAAGATACTGTATAACACTTGCAGATAAGGTAAAAATAATAGATAGTATAAAGGAGTACGTTGCAACACCGTTAGATATAAACGTAGATGGAAGTCTTGTGGTGAAAACAGAAGATGGAGAGATAAATACTATTTTATCAGGTGAAGTATCCGTGCGAGGCATCTATGGGTATGTATAAAAAGAAGAAGGAGAATTAGAAAATGGATAAGCATGTATTAATATCAGTGTCACCTTATGTGCACAAATATTATTTAAATGAGAAATATAAGGATTTACCAGAGGGTATTGTAGAAACGCTTCGTGCAAAACTTGGTGTTATCGCAGAAAAAACAAACTGCATTATTACAGTTGGTTTTTATGAAAATGGAGAAATCTTTATTGAGGAACGTCAACAAGACCCTATGTTTTATGATGATATTGGAGCAAGTCTTGAGATTAAAAAATTACAGCAAGATGAAGCAGAGACTTTTAAGTCTATAAAAATGTGGTATATGATTTATCATACACCAAATGGCATGATTATGAGAGATGTGTTATTAATGCAAAGCGAAGGAAAAACGCCAGCAGAAATCATTGAAGCAGTTGTAGAAAAACATGGTGAAGATTACCGTCAATTTGTACAAGTTTTATTAGAAGATTAGGAAAAAGATTTGGTTCTAATGATGGCTTTAAATAGAGCTGTAATTATATACTAGTATAAAATATTGTGATATAATGTAGGCTGTCAAAATTAAGCGTTGCATCATAAGTGAACGAGAACCTAAAATATTAGGCGTTCACCTTAAAATGAGCGACAGCTAGGAGGAAAATCATGAAAACAATAAAGAACACGAAGACATTAGCACTAATGGGGGTATTAATTGCAATTGAACTTGTACTTACATTTACACCCTTAGGATTTATTCCCTTAGGCTTTATGAATGCGACGACATTACATATTCCTGTAATCATAGGAGCCATTTTCTTAGGACCTGTAGCTGGAGGAGTATTAGGCGGCGTATTTGGACTTTTATCAGTTATTACAAATACGATAAGACCAGGAGTTACTTCTTTCGTATTTTCACCATTCATCACAATAGGTGGTGTGACAGGTAACTTTATGAGTTTAGTGGTAGCTATCGTCCCACGTGTATTAATTGGTATTACAGCATACTATGCTTTCAAATGGATTAGTAAAATTGACAAGACAAAAATTACAGCATATATTGTTGCTGGTGTTGTTGGCTCACTTACAAATACTATTTTTGTAATGAGCGGTATCTATTTATTCTTTGGTGAACCATATGCAGCAGCAAAAGGGGTGGACTTTGGCGCTTTATTTGGTGTGATTATGGGTATTGTCGGGATAAATGGTGTGCCAGAAGCAATTGTCGCAGGTGTTTTAGTCCTTGCAATAGGTAAAGTGCTTGGACAAATATTCTTTAGAAACAGAGTGTAAAATGAGGTTAGGTGACATATGAAAAAGCATATTTTAATTGGTGTAACAGGTGGTATTGCTGTATATAAAATGCTAGATGTAGAAAGTAAGCTAAGAAAGCTTGGGTATGAGATGAACACAATTATGACCAAAAACGCTTGTGAATTTGTGCAACCTATGGCCTTTCAAACAATCTCAAATAATTATGTTGTAACAGATACTTTTGAGAGACCACATAAATGGGAGGTTGAGCATATTGCATTAGCAAAGAAGGCAGACTTAATGCTAATTGCACCAGCCACTGCTAATGTAATAGGTAAAATTGCCCATGGTATAGCAGATGATATGCTTACGACAACTGTAATGGCTGCAAAATGCCCAGTTGTTATTGCACCAGCTATGAATACAGCTATGTATGAAAATGAAATTGTACAAGAAAACATAGCTTATTTAAAATCAAAAGGATATTTATTTATAGAACCAGTAGCAGGAATGCTTGCTTGTGGGGATGTAGGTGCAGGAAAACTTGCTTCACCCGACGAGATTGTAGCATTTGTGTTAAAAGCTTTAGAAGAAGATGAAAAGAAAAATTTAAAAGAAGTTAATAATATAGCACAAGATTTAGAGGGAAAACATATTCTTGTAACTGCGGGGCCTACCATAGAAGCCATTGACCCATTTCGTTATATTACAAACCACTCTTCAGGTAAACAAGGCTATGCTATAGCTGAGAGAGCGGCAAAGCGAGGGGCAGAGGTAGTCTTAATTTCAGGACCAGTACAAATTCCAGTGCCAGAAGGCGTAAAGGTAATTAATGTAAAAAGTGCAAGAGATATGTATGCAGCAGCCCATGATTATTTTGAATGGGCAGATGCAGTAATAAAAGCTGCAGCTGTTGCAGATTATAGGCCTAAAGTAGAAAGTCATCATAAGGTTAAAAAAGGTGATAATGAAGAAATGACATTAGAACTTGTGAAAAATCCAGATGTGCTTCAAAGTTTAGGTGAAAGAAAAGAGAAACAAGTATTAGTTGGATTTGCGGCAGAAACGGATAATGTGATAGAATATGCAATGCAGAAGATTGCAAAGAAGCATTTAGACTTTATTGTTGCTAATAACATTGCAAAAGAAGGTGCCGGCTTTAAAGGTGATACCAATATTGCAACGCTTATTGAAGCAAATGGACAAATAACCGAGTATGCGCAAATGTCAAAACTAGATCTTGGAGATGCTATACTAGATAAAGTAAAGTGCTATTTTAAATAATTATAAGCAGGTGCCTAAACTCAAAGCTTGAGTTGATAATGTGATGCAAGTTACGTTATTTGGCCCTGCTTTCTTTGAACTTTTAATGATAGCATAAGAAGAAACGGAAAGAGGTAGAAAGATGTTATTAGCCATAGATATAGGGAATACTAATATAGTAATGGGGGTTATGAAAGGCTTAGACCTTATCGCTAGTTTTAGACTAACGACACAAACGCCACGTACATCCGATGAATATGGTATTATGATGGTTGAGATGTTAAGAGAGAGAAAAATTAATATTAATGATATTACAGCGGTTATTATGTCTTCTGTAGTACCGGATATTATGTACTCTCTAAATAATGGTATTAAAAAATATCTACATCATAAACCGCTTATTGTAGGACCTGGTGTGAAGACTGGCCTTGCAGTTAAGACGGATAATCCCAGAGAAGTGGGGGCAGATCGTATTGTAAACTGTGTAGCTGCCTATGAAATGTATGGTGGACCTTGTATGGCCATTGACTTTGGGACATCTACTACTTATGATATTGTTAATGCCAAAGGTGAATTCATTGGTGGTCTTATTACACCAGGTATTAGAATTTGTGCAGATGCTTTGTGGCAAAGAGCAGCACAGCTTCCTCATATGGAAATTAAAAGAACAAAAGGTATTTTAGATTGCAAAAATACTGTATCAAGTATGCAATCTGGACTTATCTATGGTTATATAGGGCAAGTAGAATACATTGTTAATAAAACCAAGGAAGCTATGGGATGCGATGACCTCAAAGTAATTGCTACAGGTGGACTTGCAAAAGTAATTCAAGATGGCACAAAAGTAATTACAAAGTATGACGGGTTACTGACTTTAAAAGGACTCGCTTTAATTTACGAAAAAAATAGATAGGATGATACAAAAATGAAATTTGGTACCGTAGAAACGGCTAATAACGTTTTTTTAGCCCCTATGGCCGGCATTACAGATTTACCGTTTAGGATAATCTGTAAAGAATTTGGTTGTGGGATGATGACCACTGAAATGGTAAGTGCAAAGGGCTTACTTTATGAAAATGGGAAAACAAATCAATTATTATCGGTCGATGAAATGGAACACCCAATAGGTGCACAGTTATTTGGTAGTGATCCAAAGATTTTGAGCGAAATGGCAAAACAAGTAGAGCAAAGCCCGGTTGACTTCATCGATATTAATATGGGTTGTCCTGCACCTAAGATTACTAAAAATGGAGAAGGTTCAGCACTACTTAAAAATCCACAGTTAATTGGTGAGATTGTACACGCTGTATCTAGCGTACTTACAAAACCACTCACTATTAAGATTAGAAAAGGCTTTGATGAGGATAACATTAATGCAGTAGAAGTTGCTAAAATCATTGAACAGGCAGGTGCAAGTGCCCTTGCACTACACGGTAGAACAAGAGAGCAATTTTATAGTGGCGTGGCTGATTGGGATATTATTAAAGAAGTAAAACAAAATATTAGTATTCCACTTATTGGAAATGGTGATATTAGAGGCCCAGAGGATGCAAAACGCATGATAGATCATACGGGCTGTGATGCTGTTTTAATCGCAAGGGGAGCACAAGGTAACCCTTGGATATTCAAGAGAACAGTACATTATTTAGAAACAGGTGAGCTTTTACCAGAGCCAACCTTTGAAGAACGCGCCGAAGTTATTTTAAGACATGCGAAAATGCTTGTAGAGTATAAAGGAGAATTCGTAGGAATTCGTGAAATGCGCACGCATCTTACATCATATGTAAAAGGTTTACATGGTGCGACGGACCTAAGACGTTCACTCACATCGGTAGAAACTTATGATGATGTAAAACGTATGTTAGAATACTGTGATGCAAGGCTTAGGGAATTCTCATAAGCTATACTTTTGTGACGCTAAAAATAAGTTTGTGCATAGAGTTTTAAATTCAAGGCAACCTATACACAAGCTTACTTATAAAGTGTTATGAAATGTAGCCCTTAAGTTGACAAACATAAGCAAGCTACGGTATAATTGTTAAATTAAAAAATGTACTATAATAACACAAATTATAAGAAACTAAAATATAAAAATATAGTAGTAAGCTAAGAAAGGGAGTACAGATATGGCTGGCAAAAAAGTATTACTCACATATGAGGGGATTAAAACATTAGAGGAAGAACTTCAAAACTTAAAAACAGTTAGACGTAACGATGTAGCTGAAAAATTAAAAGAAGCAAGAGCACAAGGTGACCTTTCTGAAAATGCAGAGTATGATGCAGCTAAAGAAGAGCAAGCTGAAATCGAGGTTAGAATCGTAGAACTTGAGACAATGCTCAAAAATGCTATCGTAATTGAAAATGAAGAAAAAGTTGAGGTTGTAAAACCTGGTTATAGAGTTAAACTTTATGATTATACTTTTGAAGAAGAAATTGAATATCTTATCGTAGGTTCAACAGAAGCTGACCCAGTAAATGGTAAGATATCTAATGAATCACCAGTAGGTATGGCATTACTTAACCACAAAGTCGGTGATGAAATCGAAGTTGATACTACTGATGGTGTAGATAAATATAGAATCTTAGATATCACAAACTAAGAGATAAGTGTAAAAGCACAAAGGAGGAATCAGTTTTGTCTGATCAAAATCAAGTACAAGAAAATGTTAGTGAATTAATCAAAGTAAGATATGATAAACTTGCTGCACTTCAAGAAAAAGGAAAAGATCCTTTCAAAGTGACAAACTTCAATGTAACAGCACACAGCGAAACAGCTAAGAAAGATTTCGAAGCTTTAGAAGCTACTGGTACACTTGAAGAGCATGAAATGTCAGAAAGAACTATGCTTTCAGTAGCAGGTCGTATCATGGCAAAACGTGATATGGGTAAAGCATCTTTCATTACAATCCAAGATCAAGAAGGTCGTATTCAATCTTATGTTAGAAAAGATGAGATTGGTGAAGATGATTATGCTGACTTTAAAAAATATGACATTGGTGATATCGTAGGAATCACAGGTTATATCTTTAGAACTCAAAAAGGTGAAATTTCTGTTCGTGCAAAAGAAGTAACACTTTTATCAAAAAGCTTACAAATCTTACCTGAAAAATATCACGGTCTTAAAGATGTAGAGATGAGATACCGTCAACGTTATGTGGATCTTATTGTAAATCCAGAAGTTAAAGATACATTCTTAAAACGTAGTGCGATTATCCGTTCTATGAGAAACTTCTTAGATAACCAAAACTTCATCGAAGTAGAAACACCAGTACTTCATGAAATCGCAGGTGGTGCAGCAGCGCGTCCATTCATTACACACCACAATGCATTAGATATCGACATGTACATGCGTATCGCTCCAGAACTTAAATTAAAACGCCTTATCGTAGGTGGATTTGAAAAAGTATATGAAATCGGTAGAGTATTCCGTAACGAAGGGATGTCTGTAAGACATAATCCAGAGTTTACAATTATGGAGTTATATCAAGCATTTGCTGACTTCCATGATATGATGGATATCACAGAAGCACTTATCAGAAATGCATCTCAAGAAGTTAATGGTACAGCTGTTATTGAATATGACGGTGTAACTATTGACCTTGAAAAACCATTCAAGAGAATTTCAATGGTAGATGCAGTTAAAGAATACACAGGTGTAGACTTCAGAGCAATTAAAGATTTAGAAGAAGCAAGAGCTATTGCTAAAGAAAAACATGTTGCATTTGAAGAACATCACATGAAAGGTGATATCTTAAACTTATTCTTCGAAGAATTCGTAGAAGAACACCTTATCCAACCAACATTCATTACAGAGCATCCAGTAGAGATTTCTCCACTTGCAAAACGTAAACCATTAGATCCAGAATACACAGAAAGATTCGAGCTCTTCATCGTAGGTCGTGAACATGCTAATGCGTTCTCAGAACTTAATGACCCAATCGATCAAAGAAGTCGTTTCAAACGTCAAGAAGAACTTCGTGCAGCTGGTGATGATGAAGCTTGTGAAATCGATGAAGATTTCTTAACAGCACTTGAATACGGATTACCACCAACAGGTGGACTTGGCATTGGTGTAGATAGACTTGTAATGTTACTTACAAACTCAGCATCAATCAGAGACGTATTATTATTCCCAACAATGAAACCACTTAACGACTAATCTCGTTAATATACTAATAAAAGCTAGTAAGATAGTTTAACTTATCTTGCTAGCTTTTTGTTTTATAGAAATTATTATATTTAGGAGCCACATTTTTAGATTCTCAAAATAGTTGGAATGCAGTTTCCTATGATTTCAGCCATTTTTGATTCGGTTTCTTTACAATCATTATCTACCCAGTGCTTTAATGCAAAGGTAAATCCTGCTTGAAAAGCAATGAAATAGTACATCATTTCAGATTCATCTGTAATGCCAGCATGTTCACAGCGTGGTTTGATAATTTGATGCCACATACTGTCATATCCTTGTTCCAGTGGAAAGGTACGTCTGGTCTGTAGATTGATTTTATAAAAGTAACTGTGCTTTTTAATGTGCTGTAAAAAGGGAATGAAAGATTGGACAGAAAAAATCTGACGACTTTCATTTGAGGCTGTAGAATAGCTATTTAGTAATTCCTTTCTTAATTCTAGTTCCATTTTGTCTAAAAGATCATAAATATCTATAAAATGTGCGTAGAAAGTAGAGCGATTTACATTGGCTTTTTCACAAATTTTTTTAACCGTTATTTTATCGAAAGCTGTGTTTTTCATTAGTTCTAACATAGCGGATTGCATGCGAATTTCCATATCTCTGAAACGTTGGTTATTTTTTTTATTCATATGACTCTTTCCTTTATTATTCCAACACAAATTGGAGTATTGATGGTTGATTTTGATATTTTAGCATTGGATAATAAAGAAAGCAAGTGATAATCAGCAAGAGAGGCGGAGGAATTGAATGAAAGCAGCAATTTATGGCGGAAAAGAAACTATAGAAATAAAAGACATACCTATACCAAAGGTAGGAGAAAATGATGTCTTATTACAAAATATATATTCTAGTATTTGTGGGACAGATGTAGCAGTCTTTGAACATGGCCCAGGTACTGGACATAAAATTACCGTAGGACAGGAATTTGGGCATGAGACAATTTCACGAGTGGTAGCAGTAGGTAGCAAAGTGACAGACTTTAAAGTAGGGGAAAGAGTTTATCCTTATCCACGATTAGTAACAGGTGATTCAAAGAGGGCTGGAACAATTGGCGGATTTTCTGAGTATATTCTGGCGCCTAATGCAAAACGAGACATTACATTATATGAGGTGGATGAAACAATCACAGATAAGATGGCATGTTTAATTGAACCATTTACTGTAGGTTGCAGAGCAGCAAGACGGAGTCAACCAAAACCAGGAGAAAAGGCGGTTGTCTTTGGTTGCGGAACTATTGGTATAGCGGCAGCTATTGCCCTTTGCTACTTTGGGATAGAGCAGGTGATGATTTGTGATAGATCAGATTATCGCTTAAAGATTGCCAAGGATATGGGGTTTACTGTGTGTAATACAGCGAGAGAAGACTTTGAGCAGGTGGCAAAATCCTATTTTGGTATGGCACCATCTTTAAATGGATTAGTAGCAGATATTGACTGTTTCATTGATGCAGCAGGAGCAGAAAAAATTCTACAGATATTCATGGATTTTGGGAAGATTGAAAGCCGATTTGTGTCAGTAGCAGTAAATAATGCAATCCGAGATCTTGACCTTTTACACATGACTTATGCTCAGAAAAGCATTATTGGTTCTGGCGGATATATGCCAGAGGATGTTAGAGATGTCATGGAAATTATGAAAAGCAAGAGATGGGATATTGAATCTATCATTACTCACGAATATCCATTAGAAAAGATAGAGGATGCAATCAGAAAAGCTTCAGATTCCAATCAGGCATTCAATGTCATGATAAGTTTAAATACGGAGAGGGGGAAGAAGGATGGAAGGAAAACCGTTTATTAAACTCTCCTTAAAAATGTTGGGTACAATCCTTATAGCAATCATTGGTATTCTACTACTAGGTATAGGTTTATGCTCAGTTATGGTGTGGAACGCCTTAATCATTGGAATTATCATTGGGATCATAGGAATTATAATGCTTATTGCTTTAATACCACTAGTTAAAGGATTAAAATAAGTATTTTTACACTATAATAAGACACATGTTCCACAAAATTTAAAATAACACATAAATAAAAAGCTGTCCTATTTGGATCATTTAACTAAACGACATGATTCAAATAGGACAGCTTTTTTATGTTCTAGGAAAATTTAAGAAGCACCAACGGGGCATTTTGCTACTTTTGTTTTTATAACACTCCTTTTAAAATAGAAATTTTTGTAAATTACTATAAAAATGCGTAATAATATTGTAAAATATAAATAATCGAATATTAATTCTGTCTATGGTATAATGAGTTGAATATATTTAGGGGTGCTACAAATGAAAAAATATAAGATAAAACCGCTGAATGGTTACTATCATTACAAGGTAAAAAAAATTTGGCTCAAGAGATTACTTTTCTTGATTATAGGCTTTAGTGTTATTTGTTTTGGCATCATAGGAAATAGACAAGATTTTGGGGAAGATTTGAAAGAACTTAACTTAGAGAGGGTAGAAAATAAAAATGTAGAGTCTATTTATATAGACGGTAATAAGGTGGAATATGGCTTATATAAGCAGAAGCAGGAAGTTAGGGGGATTTATATTCCAGCTAGTAAAGTAGAAGATTATGAAGAATATATTGCTATGGCAAAGCGCACTAATGTAAATAGTTTTGTTATAGATGTCAAGAATGATCAGGGCTATTTAACATTTGCATCTAGCAATAAAAAGCTTGTAGATAGGGGATGTGTGCTTGCTAGTCCGCCTATTGAGGATATTCAAAAGGTTATGAAGCGACTTTATGAGGAAGATATTTATCCTATTGCACGTATTGTAACCTTTAAGGATAATGTAGCAACGGAGCATTTTCCTGGTTTGGCGATGAAGGATTTAGAGGGGGAAGTTTTTGAGACTAAAACAGGGGATAAATGGCTTAATCCTTATAATAAGGAAAATTGGGAGTATATATTAGAGGTATGTAAAGAAGCGATTAAAGTTGGTTTTAAGGAAATACAGTTTGATTATATTAGATTTCATGAATCTATGACAGAAGAAAGGGTACAATTAGGAACTGATAAAAGTAAATCAGAGGTTATTACGGAATTTGTAACATACATGTGTGAGAGCCTTAAAGAATATGGTGTAAGTGTTTCAGCTGATGTATTGGGGGCTGTAGTAATGAGTAAGGTGGATGGAGAAAATGTAGGACAAGATTTTAATGAGCTCTGTAAGCATTTAGACTATATATGTCCTATGGTGTATCCTTCTCACTATGCAGCTGGAACGTTTGGAATAGAGTACCCACATATACAATGTTATGATATAATATTAAGGTCAATGGAACTTGCACAGGATAGATTAATGGAGAATCCGCGAGATGAACGAAAAGCACAAATTAGGCCGTGGCTTCAGGATTTTACATTAGCAGGAATGGAGCCTTATCAATTTTATGGTGAAGAGCAGATCAGAAGTCAAATTCAGGGAACTTATGATGCAGGAATTGATGAATGGCTATTCTGGAATGCATCTGGTAAGTATACAGAAGCAGGGTTAGATGATGAATAAAGGATGTGATTCTTTGATAGATCAAAATAAAATCATTCTTATGACAAAGCTTGAAATGTACAATAAGAAATACGGCAATGAAGATAGAAAGCGCTGCAAGTATTTTCTTGAGGATTATATATATATTAAGAATTTTAAAACGAGAGTATGTTTTACCTTGGTGGTATTATTTTTCTTAGTAGTAGGAGCAACAAAGATTGTAACTCAAAATATTATAATACCAGAATCACTAGAACAGTTTATGGGTACCTATATAAATCCCTATATATTGCCTTGGCTAATTGGAATTGTGGTCTATACATTAGTTTCTTCATGGGTGTATAGTAAAAAATACAGAGCGTCTCAGAAGCGACTAAGGCAGTATCGTAAAATCTTAAAGGAGTTAGATGATTATGAGAGTGGTAAAGAGGAGGCGTTAAATGAAAGCAATTGAAAGGTTATTAACGTTAAGACAAAATATCATTAAGTGGTACAAGCAGTATGAATATATTACCGCACCTATTTTAAAGTTTATCATGATTTATATCATACTAAATATGTTAATCATAAAAACAGGATATCAAGGTGCCCTTAGCAATCCTATAATTGTATTATTTATTAGCCTTATAGGAACAGCACTTCCGGAAAAGGGAATATTGCTAGGCAGCGTAATTTTAACACCTCTTTATGGCTTGACATTAAATCCTATATTAGCTGGAATTGTATTTTTATTCTTGGTGATTTTATACTTATTATTTATGAGATTATTTCCTAAGGAGAGCATCTTAATTATTCTTACAATAGCCGCATTTGCCCTAAAGATGGAAGTTTTAGTACCCGTTGTGGCAGCATTAGTAGGTGGTTACATAGGCATTATAGGAATACTGTTAGGTGTATTCATGTGGTTTGTGATTCCTAATTTGGCGGAAGCAGTGGTTATTACAGGAACCGGTAAAGCGGCCTTAATGGAAGCAGCAAAAAATCTAACAACTATAAATGTTAGTAGTATTGTTGTAGATCAAACAATGCTTTGTGTAATGATTATATTTTTTGTAGTTTTTAGTACGGTTTATTTTATTAGAAGATTGGCAGTAGATTATGCTCCTTATATTGCTATAGGTATAGGGGCTGTTATGAACATAGTAGGCTTTAGTTTAGCAATATTATTTTTAAAAATCGATGTTAGTTTAACAAGTATGTTGTTTACAACATTACTTTATACTTTAATAGCTATTATTGTAGAGTTTTTCTCTAAGGTATTGGATTATGAACGTTCAGAAGTTTTAAACTTTGAAGATGATGACAACTATTATTATGTTAAAGTAGTGCCTAAAATTTATCTAACAACGACTAGTCGCAAAGTAAAGCGTGTTTATAATAATAAACCGAATAAAAATACAACTATGCCATATAATATGATGGAAGATGAAAAGGATACAAGTCTCTAAAATGAGCTTGTATCTTTTATTTTTTCAATTTATGTATATTATATAGACGGATTAACAAAAATAAAAAATATTTCTAAGCTTAAACACACGAAGCGAAAAAAACATGTTATAATAAAGTGTAAATAAATTATAAAGGAGTTTTGGCCAGTGGATGTAATAAAAGAAGTAATTAGTAAGATACCTAATATCGGCATCCCACATATTGGCATTCGGGATATAATAGATGTATTGGTGGTTGCTTATTTAATATATATTTTGCTCAAGTGGATTAAAGATACAAGAACGTGGGCACTTTTTAAAGGTGTGGTTGTTGTATTAGCCGTGGCCATCATAGCATATGTTTTTCAGCTGCATACATTATGGTGGGTCATTTCTAAAACCATTACATTTGGTGCATTTACCCTATTAGTTGTTTTCCAACCAGAGCTCAGACGTGCACTTGAACAGATTGGTCGTGGCAATATGTTTGCGACGGTGTTCAGTATTACAGATAATAATGAGCAAGATGGTATGACAGATGAAGCAATTGAGGGAATTGTGAAAGCGTCACTTCATATGTCTAAGTATAAGACAGGTGCCCTTATGGTAATCGAACAGGAGACTAAATTAGGGGATGTAGAGCGGACAGGAATTAGTATAGATGCAGTACTTACAAGTCAGCTTTTAATCAACATATTTGAAAAAAATACACCACTTCATGATGGCGCAGTCATTATAAAGAATAATAGGGTATCTGCGGCAACTTGCTTCTTACCATTGACTGACAGTATGGACGTTAGCTTAGAACTTGGTACAAGACATCGTGCGGCTATTGGCATTTCAGAAGTTACAGATGCCATTGTTATTGTTGTATCAGAAGAAAATGGCACCATTTCATATGTAAGAAATGGGAAAATCAGACGTAATCTGGATGCGGACATGATTAGAAAGATTTTACTTTCAACAAGAAGGAAAAAACGCACCGATAAGAAGATACTCGATCGAAAACGTGCTATTTGGAAAGGAAGGGTCAAAGATGAATAAGATATCAAGAGAAGACCTTTCATGGAAAATTTTATCATTAGCATTAGCAATGATATTATGGTTATTTGTTATTAATACACAGAATCCTACCCAGCCTCAGACCATTAAAAATGTACCTGTGACAATTAAAGGCCTTGATGCATTAGAGGCACAAGGATATGTACTTAAAAATGAAGATGAGATTAAAAATCAAGCCTTTGCTGTAACAATCAGAGGACCTCGTTTAGAGATTGATAAGGTTTATAACAATAATCTAATTACAGCAACGCTAAATCTAAATCAATATCTAGGTGATTTGAATCAAGATTCTATTCAGTGCCTAGCTAATTATACAATTGATATTATGCTAGATGGACACTCGATTACAGTGACAGATAAAAAGCCACAATTCACAAGTATTGTGCTTGAGCGTGAAGCATCTGTAACACGTAATGTTGAGTATCAGATAGTAGATGGCAGTACAAATGGCTATGAACTTCTAGGAGACCCAGTACTAAGTCCAACAACTATTGAAATTAAAGGTGCTAAATCAGCAATTAATGATATCGCATCTGTAGTAGTAAATATTGATGGCAGTACATTTTCAGATGAAAAGCTAGTACAACGCTTGCCAGTTACCATATATGATGATGAAGGTAATGAGATAACAGGTCTAGTAACATCACCGCAGAATATAGAGGTAAGGCTTTTGATTGGTAAACTTAAAAATGTACCACTTAAAGTAAGTGTAACAGGTTCCGCACAAGAAGGATATGTTTATGTAGGAAATAAGTGTGAGCCACAAATCGTGACTATCGTAGGAAAAGCTGAAATTGTAGATAACATAAATGAAATTTCATTAGAGCCTATTGATATTAGTGAGATTACCCAAACAACAGTTATACCGGCAAAGTTAGAGCTACCAGATGGCGTAACGACAAGTAATGCAAAAGAAGTTAATGTAACTATTGAAATAGACAAGGAAAATACCTATATTTATAATATTCCAGTATCAATGTTGAATGTAGAAGTGACAGGTCTTAGTAGTAGTTTAAGTTATGAAATACTTACAAGTGAGATACAGGTAGGTATTTCAGCAACAGCAGAAGAAATCTTATCATATAATGCTGCACAGATTGCGGCGGAGCTTAAGACAACGTTGGATTTAAGTGGCTATAGTGAAGGGGATTATACATTACCACTGAAAGTACAAACTACAGCTAAATTTAAAGTGTTGAATGATACGATAGATTTAGAGGTAAAGCTTGTAAGCTTAAGTAATGTGGAGGAAGAAACACCACCACCTTCGGAAGAGGAAACGCCAACACCTTCAGAAGAGGAAACACCGACACCTTCAGAGGATAATACAACAGCAACACCAACGGAACAAACACAAGAATAAGAAGAACCTGCCACGAAAGTAATTTCGTGGCAGGTTCTTCTTATTCTATTAAGTTCAATTTGATTTACTTAATAAAAGATTGAAAATAAAGTAAAGTTGTAATAATATATTAATATATAAAAGTAAGACGAAGTGGCCGAGGCATGACTAAGGAGCATATAATGTTTAAAGTAATAGGCTTGGGGAGTGAGGGAATAAGATGAAGAAGAATGTGACTATGTCAGATATAGGTAAAGCATTAAATGTAAGTACTGTAACAGTATCTAAAGCCTTAAGTAACAAAGAAGGAGTTAGTCAGGCTGTAAGAGAGCAAATTATAGAAATGGCACAACAAATGGGTTATACCTATAATGGCGGTAATAAGAATGAAGGTAAGGATACATATTTTAATATTGGTATTTTAGTACATGAACATTTCATGAATGAAACAGGTAATTCATTTTATTGGAAAATATATCAAAATATCACGAGTAGTTTAAAGGATAATAATAGTTTTGGGATATTGGAGCTGTTGGATCGTCACTACAAAAATCATTTGCCTAAAATAATTAGTGAGAATAAGGTGGATGGTATTATTTTATTAGGCCAAATGGATGATGACTATGTTGAACGATTATATAATACGGGAATCCCTATATTATTGCTAGACTTCTATAATCAGGATGCTAAGTATGATAGCATTATTAATGATAGTTTTTATAGTGCTTATATGCTAACAAATCACTTAATAAACCAGGGGCATACGAAGATTGGGTTTATAGGAGACATACATGCAACGAGTAGCATTTTAGACAGATATTTAGGGTATTGCAAATCGCTCATAGAACATCATATTCCATTAAATGAAGCATATGTTATTTGTGATCGTGATGCAGATGGCTTGTATATTGAGTTTGACTTGCCAGAGGACATGCCAACAGCTTTTGTATGTAACTGTGATGAGGTTGCCTATGTATTTATTAATAAACTTAAAAGTATGGGACTTAATGTACCAGAGGATATTTCAGTAGTAGGCTTTGATAACTATATGTTTTCTACATTTATTAGCCCAGCGCTTACAACTGTTTCAATTAATGATGAGGAAATGGCAGAAGTAGCCGTAACAAGCATATTACGAAAAATTAAAGGTGAAAAGAAATCTTTAGGAAGACGTATTATTACAAGTAATATTATTTATAGAGACTCTGTTAAAAAAATTAAGTAAAAAGTTATAAAGAAGCAGGTTGCTGTAACCTATGAATTAGGAGCAGTAACCTGCTTTTTTGTAGTATAGGAAAAAAGTATGTGACAGATTAAAGTTAAGTAAAAAAGAAATTAAATTCAAGTATAACTTAAGAGGAGAAATAAAAAGAATAGCTATTTTATAACAAAACAAAAACTAAAAAATCTAAAACTTATAATAAATTATATAATATAATAAATAATTGTTGATTTAATTTAGTTAATAATTTATAATAAATTTAGGAAATAAAAGTTACTTAAAAATGAATTTGTTACTTAAAATTAACTAGATGTATAAGCTACAGGGAATGACAGTATGAACATATTATTTGGAGGGATACATATGAAATTACAAAAGGTATTATCTTTAGCTTTAGGAGTAACAATGGCAGCAACAGCACTTGTAGGATGTGGCGGTGGAACGGCAAAAGAAACAGCAGGAGAAACTACTGACAATACAGCCACTACGGAAGCGAGTGCAGAAACAGGCACAACAAATCCAGAAGATATTTCAGGAGAGATTACTTTTATTACACACAGAACGGACATTACAGATACATTACTTCAAGAATACATTGATGAGTTTAATAAGGAATATCCAAATGTAAAAGTAAATATAGAGGGGATTACAAACTATCAAGATGATATTAAAGTGCGTATGAATACAGCAGAATATGGGGATGTTTTAATGATTCCTGATATTAATAAAAATGAGTATTCTAATTTCTTCATACCTTTAGGAAGTGTTGATGAGTTAAGTACAAAATATAGAAATATGAATGATAGGGCCTTTGATGGACAGGTTTATGGTATTGCTTCAATGCTTACAGCACCAGGCGTACTTTATAACAAAAAGGTATTTGAATCAGCAGGAATTACAGATATCCCTAAAACACCAGATGAATTCTTAGCTGCAATGCAAAAAATCAAAGACAATACAGAGGCTATTCCTTACTATACGAACTATGTAGCACAATGGACACTCACACAATGGGAAGCTAATAGATGTGCATATGGTGACCCAGAGATACTTATTAAAATGTCACATGACGATGCACCTTTTGGACAAGGGACAGTACATTATGAAATCTATAAATTAATGTATGACTTAGTTAAACAAGGTTTAGTAGAAGATGACCCTATGTCAACTGATTGGGAATCATCTAAACAAATGCTTGCAGATGGTGAAATTGGAACTATGGTGCTTGGTGAATGGGCAGTTTCACAAGTAAAAGCATTAGCAGAAAATCCAGAAGATATTGGCTATATGCCATTCCCTATTACGGCAGAAGATGGTAAACAATATGCAGAAATTGCATCAGACTTTGCATATGGTGTTAACAAAAATACAAAATATCCAGAAGCTGCACTTGCATTCTTATGGTGGATGGTAGATAAATCAGGTTATGCACAACATGAAGATGGTATTCCAGCGCAATTAGATGCAGATTTCCCAGAAGCTTTATCAGCTTTTGAAGATGCAGGCGTAGAGTTTGTGACACTTACACCAGCACCAGCAGGTGAAGAAGACTTATTTGACAGCATTGACAATGGCTCAGAAGTTGGTACATGGCAGCCAAAATGGAAGCTTATTATGATTGAATCAGCAATTGGCAACAGAAGTGAAACTTATGATGAAATCTGTGATCAGATGAATAAAGATTGGGCTGCTAGCAGAGCAGAATTTGATAAATAATATCAGATAGTTAATCATTTTAAAATTTCCTTATAAGGAGGGGGAAACCCTTCCTTATATCAACTCATTAAAAGCAGTTTTTAGAAGTTACTACAATTAATAGGATTAGAAGTTTAAATATAAATTCTTTGACAAATATAAATTGAAAATAGGCTTCTAAGTAAAAATGAGATGTGATTTAGATTTAAACCAATAGGAGGAAAGAGAATGAGTACAGCTACTGCAGCTTATGGTGAGAAAGTTATTGATTATAAGAAGAAGAGAAAAAGAGAAAAGAATTTAGTGATTTTTACCTTTACTTTTATTCCATTAGTTCTTTTGATTTTATTTTCTTTTATTCCACTCGGAAGTATGTTTTATTATAGTTTAACAAGTTGGAATGGAACAGCACCACAAAAAAACTTTGTGGGACTTCAAAATTATGTGACAATCTTTACGAAGCCAGAGTATTTTCAGGTGTTTAAAGTATCTATTTATTACTTTGTAGGTTCATTTATTCAATTGGGACTTGCTTTATATTTCGCAACTATATTAACTTCTGGTATTCGCTGTCAAAATTTATTCAAAGGCTTTTTATTCTTCCCATATTTAATTAATGGGGTTGCTATCGGATTTATTTTCTTATACTGCTTAAAACAAGGTGGTACATTAGATGTGGTTTTAAGTGCACTAGGACTTGAAGGATGCATTCAAAAGTGGTTAGGAAATGCTAAGATTATTAACTATTCATTAGCAAGTGTATCAATATGGCGTTATATGGGAAACAACCTCATTATGTTCATTGGGGCAATCCAGTCCATTTCTGACGAGATTTATGAAGCAGCAGAATTAGATGGTGCCAATAGATGGCAACAATTTAAATATATTATTATGCCAAGCATTAAACGTATTGTACAACTCAACTTATTACTTGCAATTAATGGCGCACTTGCTGTATTTGAAATTCCATACGTTATGCTTCAAGGGGCTAATGGTTCTAAGACATTCGTTATTCAAACTATTGAAACAGCTTTCCAATTTAAGAAAGTGGGACTTGCTTCTGCTATGGGTATTATTTTATTAATGATCGTTATTGTTATTGCGATTATACAAAAGATATTCTTTAAAGAAGAGGAGGCAGAAATGTATGATTAAAAGAAGACATCTAGGCGCGAAGGATATATTTTTTAGCATTTTAAAATATGCATCACTTATTTTAGCAAGTTTAATTGCACTTGTACCTATTTTAGTTGTATTTTTTGCATCTTTTAAGGATTCTAAGGAGTTTAAATCAACAAGTGCATTGGCACTTCCTAAGAATTTCTTTAACCTTGAAAACTATGTAACAGCTTTTGTAAAAGGTAAGATGTTAACTGGTTTCCTGAATACACTTATTATCATGGGAATTTCTTTAATAGGTGTTATTTTAATAGGAACAATGCTTGCTTATGTACTGCATCGTTTTAACTTTAAGTTTAAAAAAGTTATTTTAGGTGCATTCTTGCTGGCTACATTAATTCCTGGGGTAACGACACAAGTAGCAACCTTCCAGGTGATTAGTGCACTTGGCATCTATAACACAAGACTTGCGCCAATCTTTCTTTATATGGGGACGGATATTATTTCGATTTATATCTTCTTGCAGTTTATGGATAATATTTCGATTTCCATGGATGAAGCAGCTATGATTGAAGGGGCATCATACTTTACAATTTACCGCAAAGTCATATTACCACTTTTAAAACCAGCGATTGCAACAGTTGTGATTATTAAGGGCGTTGGAATTTATAATGACTTTTATACACCATTCTTATATATGCCTAATACGAAGCTCAATGTACTTTCAACAGCACTCTTTAAGTTTAAAGGCCCATATTCAGCACAGTGGGAAGTTATTTGTGCATGTATCATGATTGTTGTCATACCTACATTTATTGCATTTTTACTCTTACAAAAATACATATATAATGGTTTCACTTCTGGTTCTGTGAAGTAAAACTTAAATGGGGGAGATATAAATGAAGTATCATTATTATGATTACACTGAGAAACTGAGTTTAGTTTTACAAAGAGCGCATCAAGGCCAACCCATTACAATAGGTTTTTTAGGGGGATCAATTACGCAGGGATGCAATCCATCTGTACCAGAAAATGCTTATGCCGTAAGAACCTATAACTGGCTGAAAGAATTTTTAGCACCTACCCAAGTTAGGTATATTAATGCAGGAATAGGGGCTACAGGTTCTTTGATTGGAGCACACCGCATGGTGGAAGATTTAGTGCAATATAAGCCTGATATTGTCATCGTAGAATTTGCAGCCAATGATGTACCACCTACAGATGGCAGTAAGAAATCTTATGAAAGTGTGATAAGAGGAATTATCAAGCATCTACCAGAAGCAGCTATTATTGAACTCATGATGACACTTGAAGATGGTACAAGTGCAGAAGCGCAACAAGTTCAAATTGGTCACCATTACAAAGTACCTATGGTGAGCTATCGTCAAGAAATCTTTAATGGTATAGCAGCGGGAGAATATACATGGCAAGATATTGAGACAGATAATGTGCACCCTAATGATAGAGGTCATGAAATAGTGGCTGGATTACTAAGCAATTTATTTGAAGTGGCGGATAAGCAGAAGGTACCAACTACATATAAATATGACTTACCTAGGGAAGTTTTATTTAGTAAGAAGTATAGTGACGGCGTGATTTTAAATCGAAATAACTTCAGACCACTTTATACAGGAAGCTTTCTTCCTTGTAATGAGGGCTTTAAGACACTTAACGCAGGATGGAAGGTAGAGCAGCAGGCACATAATGAAGCACTGGTTTGTAAGGTAGAAGCAAAAAATATTCATTTACTTTATAGAAAAAATGTAGGTGAACAAATGGGAGTTGCTGAAATAACACTAGATTATGAGAAGAAAATAGAGGTAGATAGTTCATTCCCAGATGGCTGGGGAGATTATGCTGAAACTGCAATGCTTATAGAAGAGGAAGAATGTAAGGAACATGTGATTGAAATTAAGCTAAAAGAAGGCAAGGCTTCAGATACCTTTACGGTATTAGGCTTACTTGTTTCTAAAGCTTAAGGCAAATTTTATACAGGATTATATTGATACAAGATTATAATGGTAACAAAGCGCCAATTATAAATAAAAATATATATTATAAAGGAGAGTTACATATGTCAAAAGTTAAAATGTTCGTAGATTCATTACCAAATATTCCATGGCAAGAGAAACCAGAGGGGTGCAGTACACCAGTATGGCGTTATAGTGAAAATCCTATTATACCTAGAAATCCACTTAAAGGTGTGGCACGTATCTTCAATAGTGCGGTAGTACCTTATGAAGGCAAATTCATTGGTGTATTTAGAGGAGAAACTTTATCAGGTGTATCTTATTTATACTTAGGTTACAGTGAAGATGCCATTCATTGGACATATGAAGAAGAAAAAATTCACTTTGTTAATCAAAAAGGCGAGCCTTTTGATCCAGGTTATGCCTATGACCCAAGACTTGTAAAAGTTGAGGATACATATTATATCATTTGGTGTACAGATTTCTATGGTGCAGCACTTGGTATGGCTAAAACAACAGACTTTAAAACATTTGTAAGACTTGAAAACCCATTCCCTCCATTTAATAGAAATGGTGTACTTTTCCCAAGAAAGATTAATGGTAACTTTATGCTCCTTTCAAGACCAAGTGATAGTGGTCATACACCATTTGGAGACATCTTCTTAAGTGAAAGTCCAGATATGGAATTCTGGGGCAGACATAGACACGTGATGACAAGAGGTTATAGCAACTGGTGGGAATCTCTTAAAATCGGTGGCGGTGCAGCACCTATTGAAACGAGTGAAGGGTGGTTATTATTCTATCATGGAGTAGCTGGTACTTGCCAAGGATATGTTTATAGCATGAGTGCAGCAATCTTAGATATTGATGAACCATCTAAAGTGAAATATCGTTGTCAACACTTCCTTTTAACACCAGAAGAATGGTATGAAGAAAGAGGTTTCGTAAATAATGTAGTATTCCCATGTGCGACACTTCAAGATGCAGATACAGGTAGAATAGCTATTTACTATGGTGCAGCAGACAGCTATGTAGGACTTGCATTTACAACAATTGATGAGGTTGTAAGCTATGTAAAAGAACATAGCAATATGATGGGTGATGACGATCAAATAGGTATTAAATAGTTTAGGCGATAGGTACTTCTGGCAATAGATAGATTAGAGATTAGATGTGTAATGGTTTGAAATTAGAAAGTGATAGAATTAAGCGGGAGGCGTTAAAAGATGATAAATAGTCCACAAATGGTACAGGAAATCAAAGGACATTTACTTTATAAAATCAATCCTTTTTGGAAGAATCTCAAAGACCCAGAATATGGCGGATTCTATGGGTATATGAATGAAGAATTAGTTTTAAATAAAGAGGCAGTTAAAGGGGTTATTTTAAATTCGCGTATTATGTGGTATTTCGCTAATTTATACTTAACGATGAAAAATACTGAGGATTTAGAGTATGGGAAATGGGCCTATGAATTCTTTAAAAACCACTGTTTGGATAAAGAATATGGTGGTGTGTACTGGATGCTAGATTACAAAGGCAATGTGGTCGAGGATATGAAACATACCTATAATCAAGCCTTTGCAATCTATGCTTTATCAACTTACTATGATGCAAGCAAAGACAAGGAAGCATTAGATTTTGCCATGTCTATCTTTGAAAAGATAGAAACTGTAGCAAGAGATGAATATGGTTACCTTGAAGCTTTTAATAGAGATTGGTCACCCATAGAGGAAAATAAACTTTCTGATAACAAACATTTATGTGCTAAAGGAATTTATGCAGAAAAGACAATGAATGCCCTACTACATATTTTAGAGGCTTACACGGAACTTTACCGTGTAAGCCGCAATGAAGAGGTGGGTAATAAATTACGAGACCTACTTATAGTCTTTGATAAACAAGTTTACAATCGAGAAAAACGTTTACTAGAAGTATTCTTTGACAAAGAAATGCATACGATTTGTGATATGCATTCTTATGGTCATGATATTGAAGCCGCTTGGCTTTTAGATCGGGCAGCTGAAGTGTTAGGGGATGAAGAAATCATTAAAGCAACTAAGGCTTATACCGTAGATATTGACTATAAGATTAAGGAAGAAGCCTTCGTAGATGGCGCACTTAATAATGAACGTTTTGAAGACTTTATAGATACAACTAGAATTTGGTGGGTACAAGCTGAGACCGTTGTGGGATTTACCAATGCCTATGAAAAAACAGGAGATAAATCATTTCTAGCTTTAGCGGAGGAAGAGTGGGAATTTATCAAGAAATATATGATTGATAAAAGAGATGATTCAGAGTGGTGTTGGCAGGTGGATAAAGAAGGAAATCCAGTGCTCCCAGGTCCAATTGTAGAGCCTTGGAAATGTCCATATCACAATGGACGTATGTGTATGGAGATTATAAGGAGGAATAAAAATGTTTAAGGAAAACTACGAGAGGGAACTTGCAAAATATGAAGAACTTATTACACGCAGAAATGTAGTTTCAGATGAATATAATGGAATTTATGACCGCTATACATATCCTGTTCTTACGAGAGAGCATGCACCATTATTCTGGCGATATGATTTAAATCCAGAAACTAATCCATACTTCATGGAGAGATTAGGCATCAATGCAGTTTTTAATGCAGGAGCTATAGAACTTAATGGGAAGTTTTATGTGGTAGCCAGGGTGGAAGGCTATGATAGAAAGTCATTTTTTGCTGTAGCAGAAAGCCCTAATGGCGTGGATAACTTTAGATTTTGGGATTACCCAATCTTACTAGAGGATACTTGCAAGGAAGAAACAAATGTCTATGATATGCGTCTTACAAAACATGAAGATGGTTATATTTATGGGGTGTTTTGTTCAGAGAGCAAAGACCCAAGTAATGCAGACCTTTCTGCAGCAGTAGCACAAGCTGGTATTGTTCGTACCAAGGATCTTAAAACATGGGAAAGGCTTCCTAACCTTAGAACGCAAGCAGAGCAGCAAAGAAATGTAGTCCTTCATCCTGAGTTTGTAAATGGCAAATATGCCTTTTATACAAGACCACAAGATGGATTCATTGATGCTGGGAGTGGTGGAGGTATTGGTTTTGGTCTTTGTGACGATATTACCAATGCTTATATTAAAGAAAAGGAAGTTATCATTAATACAAGAAAGTATCATACGATTACCGAAGTTAAAAATGGGGCAGGGGCGGTACCTATTAAAACAAATAAAGGCTGGTTACATATTGCCCATGGCGTAAGAAATACAGCAGCAGGTTTAAGATATGTAACTTATGTATTTGTGACAGATTTAAATGATCCAACTAAATGCATTGCAGAGCCATCTGGTTATTTCATTGCACCTTATGGCGAAGAACGTATAGGGGACGTAAGCAATGTAGCCTTTACAAATGGAGCAATTGCAAGAGAAAATGGAGATGTGTATATTTATTATGCTTCTTCAGATACAAGATTACATGTAGCTACGACAACTGTAGATAAGTTATTAGATTATGCATTTAATACGCCACAAGATCCACTGAGAAGTGTGGAATGTGTGGCACAAAGGTGTGAGCTTATAAAAAGAAACTTGGGGTTTATGAAGTAATAAGGTGTGAAAAATTAAGACTGTAGGGTTGGCAAAATAAATAGTTAATAGAGAAGAAATGAGTCGCTATTAAAAGATAGTGACTCATTTTTTGATTTTATTGATAAAATATAAAAAATTTAAAGATATAATAACTATAATTTGATATAATTTAAGAAATAAACAAATAAGCTGAAAGGGGAAGCTAGATGTTTTATATAGGGGTAGATTTAGGCGGAACAAACATTGTAGTAGGACTTGTAGATGAAGATGGGCATATTATAGAAAAAATGCAAAAACCCACTTACAAAGCTAGAGGGATTAGGCGCATTTGTGATGATATTACAAATATGTGTTTACATATTATTGAGACATATGGTTTGGATGATATGAATTTAATTGGCATAGGGATAGGAGCTCCGGGAACAATTGATCGTAATAAGGGATGCATTGTATATTCAAATAATATTGCTGTAAGGGATTTTAATATTATAAATTATATGCGAAGAAAACTTGGAAGATTAGGTAAAAAAATCGTAATGGAGGTTGCAAATGATGCGGATTGTGCAGCCTTAGGAGAAGTGAAAGCTGGAGGTGCTAAAGGATATGAAAGTGCTATTGTCATTACACTTGGGACAGGCGTTGGCAGTGGTATCGTCATAGAGGGAAAGCTTTTTAGTGGATGTCAGCCTGGTGGAGCAGAGCTTGGTCACCAGGTCATTGTACATAATGGCAGGCAGTGTAGCTGTGGCAATAAAGGCTGTTTGGAGGCTTATGCCTCTGCTACAGGCCTTACGAATATGGCAAGAGAGGCTGCAAAGGCACATAGTAACTCTTCTTTAAATACATTAGTTAAGGGAAATTTGGATAAAATGAATGCAAGAGTACCATTTGATGCTGCAAAACAAGGAGATGAGGTGGCTAAAAAGTTAGTCGATGAATATATAATGTATTTGGCTATTGGCATTAACAATATGATTAATGCATTTAAGCCAGAAGTCTTATTAATTGGTGGGGGTGTATCAAGGCAAAGGGATGGATTGATAGTTCCTTTAAAAAAGAAATTAAAAAATATGGTCTTTGGTGGAACCTTGATGACCGATATTAAGGTGGCAGCATTAGGAAACGATGCCGGACTCGTTGGCGCTGCAATGCTTTGCGAGAATTAAAATATTGTAAGAATAGTAAAATCAGTTTATAATAAACGAGATAGACTATATTATACCTCAAAGAGAAAGTGAGGAGTTTTTTTAATGGGTAAATTATTCGGAACAGATGGTGTACGTGGTGTTGCCAATACAGAGCTTACAGGTAAACTTGCATATCAAGTGGGGCAAGCCGGTGCGTATGTATTAACAAAAGAAACTAAAAAACAACCAAAAATTATTGTGGCTAGAGATACACGTATTTCAGGAACAATGCTAGAAGCTGCACTTGTAGCAGGTATTTGTTCAGTAGGTGCTAAAGCTATTTCAGTAGGAGTTGTACCTACACCAGCAGTAGCATATTTAACAAGAGAACTCGGTGCAGATGCCGGTGTCATGATTTCTGCTTCACACAATCCATTAGAATTCAATGGAATCAAGTTCTTCAATAGTGAAGGATACAAATTACGTGATGAATTAGAAGAAGAGATTGAAAACCTTATTTTAACAAGAAGTGATAATATTCCTGCACCAACAGGTGAGAACATTGGTACATGGGATATGGATCATTCAGTAATTGATAAATATGTTGATTATGTATGTAATACAATCCCTGGAGATTTAAATGGTCTTAAAGTCCTTGTAGACTGCGCAAATGGGGCCGCTTCAGAAGTAGCACCTATTGCACTCGCACGTTTAGGTGCAGATGTTGAAGTTATTCATCATAAGCCAAATGGTGTGAATATCAATAAACTTTGCGGTTCAACACATATGGGAGACCTTCAAAGTCAAGTAGTAGGACGTAAAGCTGAAGTTGGTATTGCCTTTGATGGGGATGCCGATCGCTGTCTTGCAGTAGATGAAAATGGTGAAATGATTGATGGTGATCAAATTCTTAGTATCGTTGGTTTAGATATGAAAAACAGAGGTATCTTAAAACGTGATACAATTGTTGCCACAGTTATGAGTAACTTAGGTTTCACAATCATGAGCAAAGAACAAGATATCAACCTAGTACAAACAAGAGTTGGTGACCGTTACGTACTTGAAAAAATGCTTAAACATGGCTATAACCTTGGTGGTGAACAATCAGGTCACGTTATTTTCTTAGACTATAATACAACTGGAGATGGGCTTATCACAGCAATCCAATTATTATATGTTATGAAGAAGACAGGTAAGCCATTATCTGAGCTTAAAAAATGTATGCAAATTTTCCCACAAGTGCTTGTTAATGCACATGTTAAAAATGAAAACAAACATGCATATATTGAGGATCCAGAAATTCAAGAAAGAATTGACGCTCTTGAACAAAAATTCAAAGGTGAAGGCCGCGTACTTATTAGACCATCAGGTACAGAACCACTTGTACGTGTTATGATCGAAGGTAAAGACCAAGCCGTTATTGAAAAAGAAGCACAAGAACTTGCAGCTTTCATTGAAGAAAGATTAGGCGAGTAAAAAAATAGAAGGTGTTCGATAAATGAGTCGCTAGACACTGGGGTACTGCCAGTGTCTAGCTAGATTTATGGAACACATGAGAAAAAGAAAAGAAAACAGTTAATGAGTTACTTTTAAAACATATGGAAGAGACTGTGATATATGCTATGTCTGTAATCATTAACAAAGTACTAATAGATAAAGAAGCTATAAGATTGAGGATAACCTTGATTTTATAGCTTTTTTGTATTGTAGAAAAAGAGTGGTTATACATTAATAGAAGGGCTATATGCATTTGTGCAATAGGTCTTTTTTGTGGTGTGGGAATTTGGTGTGGAGTTAAGTTGAGGAGGGGTGAATGAAATAGTGTATGATGGCAATACTTAAAAAAAACTGTGTGAGAAGGGAGTAGTAGATGCCGATTAAGAGAAGAGTAGGGATGATGTTAATTTGGATATTGATGGGACTGTATTTGAGTAGTAAATTATTGGCAGTAGAAGGAGAAATGGCACTTGATGAGGTAAATTATAGCACATGGGATAGGGAGATAGATGAGAGGTATAAGGATTATGTGAAGTATGATATATCCGATGGCGATGTCATGATTACGGAAACAGGAAAGTACTATATTACGGGGACAACTACAACATCAAGCATAACTGTGAGTACAGGTGCTACTGATGTGGAAATCGTATTGGATAATGTTAATATTACACTGCCAGAGGATATTATAAATGGGGCATTGAATGATAATGGTAAGGGACCTACGGAGATTGTGTTATTAGGCGAAAATAATTTACAAGGTGGTGGCTATAGTGCAGCTATTTCTATAAAGTCTAGAGCGAATCTTATAATTTCAGACAGAAGTACTGGAAAATTAGTGGCTAGAGGTGGATGTTATAGTGCTGGCATTGGCACAAGTAATTATACAGTAGGAGGGCATATTAGTATCAATGGTGGAGAGATTTATGCATATGGAGATAGTGGAGGGTGTGGCATAGGGACTGGTACAGGAAGTAAAGGAAATATTATAACTGTAGAGAGTGTAACCATTAATGGTGGGAATGTATATTGTGAAGGAGGAAGCAAAGCCAGTGCATTAGGTGGAGGCGGATATTCTTATACTAAATATGTTTGTATTAATGCTGGACAAGTTATTGCTAAAGGTGGTATGGAGGTTAGTGCTATAGGAAGAGGCGCGCAGCAAGATAGTACCCAAAGCAGTATTGATATATTAGGCGGAACTGTTATTGCTTATCAAGGTGCTAGAAAAGCTAGTAATCCCAATGCTATTGCAGCTATAGATTTATTTAATGGTGGGAGCATAGGGCAGGAGGCTATAGTTATTGCAATGAGCAGTATTGAAACAAAAGCAGAGACAGAAGGAACTTATGAGGTAAGTGTTAAGGATGTGGGACAACCTTTTAACTTATCAATTGACCCCTTAAATATAGTCCTTCAAGATATTTCATTAATTGATGGCGGAGAGGAGATGTATTTTCATCTGCCACAAGGAAAATATCAGCTATGTTTTGAAAGTGGCGGACAGCTTTATAAATGTGATATTGGTAAAGCAGAAGAAGCTGATGTAGAGGAACCAACTAAGCCAGAAGGAGATACTCCTAAAAATGATGAAGTAGAAGGAGATACTCCTAAAAATGATGAAGTAGAAGGAGATAGCCCTAAAGATGATGAAGTAGAAGAAGATAGCCCTAAAGATGATGAAGTAGAAGAAGATAGCCCTAAAGATGATGCACTAGAAGGAGATAGCCCTAAAGATGATGCACTAGAAGGAAGTATAGCCAAAGATAATGAGGCAGAAGAAACCATGCCAGATGATAAACTAATACAAGGAAGTAATAGCAGCACATTTTATAGGAATTCTGCACCACAACATATACGGTGGGATGAAATTAACTTTTATAGGAGCAAGGAATCATTTTATATTCATTTTGGTATTGCCTTGCAGAAAGCATACTATCAAAAAGAGACTGTATGCCATTTGCAACAGTCTCTTTAGAAAAAAGTTATTCAGCAAGTGCTTTATCTAAGCACTCTTTAAGATAATTGAATTGTTTAATGCTGCAGCCTACTATGCTTTGACCTTTAAATTGTGTCTGATAGAATTGATTATCATAGTTATAGTAGTTATAAGTTGTTTTTTCACCTTCTGGTGAAGTGAAGGTAAAGGTAATAATAGGCGCTTTAGTAGGTAATGTGGCCCCTTTAAGTTCGGTGTCGGCAGAAATACCTATAATATTTTTATAAATTGATTTGAAAGTATCTGTAGGTAATGTCTGATCATTTAGAGTATAATTTTCACCATCGATTTTAAGTGTGTAGCTACTATCTGGAAGTACGATATCTATTTGCATGACTTCTGCTATGTTTGTGAGCTGTATAAACTTAGCAGAAAGATAAAATGGATCAAAGGCTTCTAGAAGAGGTGCTAAGAAATCACTATTCATACTATAAATACTTTGCGTATCAGCTTTCATGAAATAGATTTGTCCGTCTTCAGTAGTATTTCCCCATAAGTAATGGATTTCTGTAACGACATCCTTGGACTCCCCACTCGTAGTATCTGTGGTAGTGTTTTGAAGATATAAATCTAGGGTAGGAACATCCAGTCCATAAGGGGTTAAATCAGTAACATTGTCAGCTACAAAGTGTTCAATAGTAATAGGTGAAGGAATTAGTTTAAGAAGCTCTAAGAAGTTGTTCGTACTCATATCGCGTATACTACCATCACTTAGTTGTAATAAGTAGGAGGTAGTATATTCCTGTGTATCTGCATTGAGAGAAATATCAAATGTCTCAATATCCTTACCAGAAGCCTTAAGTGCAGTTACTGTGCTTGTATCAATAGTCTCTAATTCAGTAGTTCTAAATTTTGTTAAATCCCCAGAGAAGCTATCAGCCATAGAAACTGTAATAAGAAAGATTTCATTTGTAGATTCTTTTAAAATATAGACATTTTTATGATTAGGTGTCACATTTCCAAAGAGAATACGACTTGTAGCACCATCTGTAAGTGTATAAGTAACTATTTTAGAAGGCGCCTTGAGTCCAAAATCTTCCAGGTTAGTGGCGTCTATTTTTTGAGAAGCATCTAATGTAAGAAGATTATCACATAGCACTTTAATCGCAGCAGTATTTAGATTGTCTGAAGTATTTACTCCTTCTATGCTCCAATTTTCACCATCTTGAATGAAGGTTAAGCTATTTTCGCCTTCGGTAATTTGAATGCTTTTTAGTTGTTCTTTTGTATAATTTGTAACTTCAATATTACTTTGATTTGCTACAATGGCATCTGTATTAGATATTTCATCAGTTGTATCTGTTTTATTATTTTGGACAAATATGGCAAGGCAAATCAGTATCAGTAATACAACTGTCATGAGTATAAGAAATTTAGATTTTTTCATTATAGATTTTTCCTCCTTACTAAGACAACAATACCTACGATGAGGATGATAAGAGGAATAATAATGACAGCGAGTCCGCCCAATATAAGTAGTTGTGATGTAGTCATGGCAGGAAGAGAATAATCATTATAAGATTTGCCTTCTATAGCGAAGCTTGTAGTACTATCATTTTGAAGCCAACCGAGACAGTTTGTTACAAAAGTTTCATTACCTGTAGAAGCAAGATTAATCTTTGTATTATCGATGAAGTAAGAATCTGCTAAGACCACAAGACGTGTTGTAATAACGTTTGAACTATCTAATGAGTTAACTTCTTCAATCGCATAAGCTAAGTCAAAAGGTCCATCAATATCTGTGTCTGTTTTTTCGGTAGTAGCACCTTCTAATTGTGTTTTTAGAAAAGCACCATTAGAAGTAGAGATAAGAGGTGTAATCGTTACGCCATTACGTACATTGCCAGTTTGGGTAAGGGCAGAAGAAAGTGGAACAAGTAGAGGGAGCTTATTAGAAATTAAACTACTTGTGATATCATGCTGTGTATAATCAGGAATTAAATATGTAGGATAAGAAGTCAGCATATTACTATTAGAAGTTTCAACGATAGCACCAGACATCTGTTTTACACCATAGTAACTGAGAAGCTGATTGAAGTTTGTAAGTTCTGGCATATCATAGTCTGCAAAAATCATAGCTTTACCACCAGCATCTAGAAAGTCTGTAATTTTTGCAAGCTCTACATCATTAAAATCTGAGTGTGGCGAATAAATAATAAGTGTGCTTGTAGCAGGATCCCCTAAGTCTTCAGTAGATAAGCTAACAGTTTGTGTTTGCATATTAGCTTTGCTGATAAGAGATGTAAAGGTACTTGGAAGTTCAAGTTCGCCGTGCCCACTTGTAATATAAATCATGCGGTCTTCATTAGTGGCTACATAACTGATTGCCGAAGTAACAGCATTTTCAATAGCAAGAGATTCAATAGAAGAAGAACCGTATGCAGAAGTAGTGAAGTTATATAAATCAGTTTGTGAAAGGACTTTATATTTTCCAGTAGCAGTATTCTCGACGATAATAGATCCAGTATCAATCTTTGTAACATTATCATCCATATATTTTTTTGTGAATTGAGGATAAAGTACAGGGTCTTTATAGACAAGAGAAATATTGCTATTTAATTTATCATAACGTGTTAAAATTTCTTTAAAAGAAGCAGATTCAGTACCTGTTTCTTCAAGAACGTATATAGAAACGGGATCAGAAAGCCCTTTTACAACTTCCTCAGTTTTATCAGATAGCGAGAAGAATTTCTCTTCTGTTAAATCTACACTAATATTGAGCCCTGAGAAGACGACGTTAACAGCAATAGCAATGGCAATTACAATAATGCAGACAATCGTTTGATAACCACCAAAGCGTATATTTTTATTTTTTAAATTAAGTTTTTTCATCTTGATTCCCTCCTAGCTCCAGCTACGTTTTTCAATAACTTGTTTTGTTAAGAAAAGAAAAACGCCTATGAAAGATAAGTAATAAATGATGGCACTTACATCGAGAAGTCCATTAACGAAGGAATCAAATCGCCCGTAAACAGAAAACCATTGTAAAAATTTAGTAGGAAGACCATCGAAGAGCTCACCCTTAAAGTAGAAGAGAAGGCATGACACAATAATACCTAGGAATGCTATGAATAAGCCAATATAAATATCTTTAACGGCATTATATATAATAAGTGAGACAATAACGATTATAACAAGTATAAAGATTAATGAGGCCATACGTGAAGTTGGAATAAGTGTTGCAATACCATCGGCTAATAAGAGGAACATAAAGGCACCAATAGTCGCAATGGCTGAAACAATTTGATTTTCTGTAAGTGCGGAGATGAATAAGCCAATAGAAATAAGTGTACAGCCTAATAAGAAGAAACCAAGATAAGAACAGAGAATACTTCTTAAAGGAATAGTACCTACAATCATTAATAGCAGTGGATGAATAAATGTAATGAGTAATGTAAGGAACAAGAGAAGTACTGCAGCTAAGTATTTACCCATAACGATTGAAGCCACTGTAATAGGGGCAGTAATAAGAAGCTGATCTGTTTTATTTTTACGTTCTTCTGAGAGTAATCGCATAGTTAAGATGGGAACAGTGAAGAGAAGCATATTACTAAGAGAAGAAAGCACATATGTATAGTCACCATTTTGGCTGAATACGTTAATGGCAGTGAAGTAAAGTCCAAAGATGAGTAAGAAAAAACACATGAAAACATAGCCAATAGGTGAAGTGAAATAAGATTTAAATTCTTTACTGAGCAAGGTTGTCATTTTGAACACCTTCTTCCTTCTTTGTTTCAGCAGTTACTTGCTGATTTTTTTCTTTAGTTTTTTTCCTGCGCTGTTTAAAGGCAGATAATCCTTTAGGTGACTCTACTTTAGTTGGTTCGTTTTTAGTAACTTCTAGGAAAATATCCTCTAGTGAAAATGCTTTAGATTGCATCATAAGAAGTGGATTATACATTTCATAACATAAATTAAAGATTTGCTTACGAATATCTATTTTTTTGTCTGTTTCAATAGTAATATCATGGGTATTTTCTTCAAACGACCCAATGACTTGTATCTGATTAACGCCTTCAATACTGCTTAAGGCATCTAAGAAGTCATCATTAATCTTTTCTACACGAATTGTAATTTGAGAAGTAGAATTAAAGATATTTGCAAGATTTTCTGTTGTGTCGCTGGCTACGATAGTACCTTTATTAATAATCATAACTTGATTACAGATTGCGCTAATTTCAGATAAAATATGAGAACTTAAAATAATAGTATGTTCTTTACTAAGATCTTTAATAAGCTCACGCATTTCGATGATTTGCTTAGGGTCTAAGCCAACAGTAGGCTCGTCCAATATAAGCACTTTCGGTGAACCAATTAATGCTCCACCGAGGCCGACTCTTTGTCTATACCCTTTGGAAAGGTGCTTAATAAGTCTACCTGCTACAGGCTCTAGACTAAGACGTTTAACGATTTTGTCGATGTGAGATTTTAAATCTTTAACACTGACTTTTTTGAGCTTAGCTACAAAACTTAAGTATTCATTTACAGTCATATCTAGATAAAGTGGTGGGATTTCTGGCAGATATCCAATATTTTTCTTTGCTTCTATTGGATTTTCTAAAATATCAATGCCATTAATTTTAATTGTGCCAGAAGTAGAAGAAAGATAGCCAGTAAGCATATTCATGGTAGTAGATTTTCCAGCACCATTAGGTCCTAGAAAGCCTAAAATTTCTCCTTCTTTTACAGTGAAGCTTAAGTCATTTACAGCTGTATATTTACCATATACCTTAGTTAAATTAGTGACTTCAATCAATGTGTTCATCCTCCTTGAATAGATGTAATTGGCATTACTGTATTATAAAAACGACACATTTTCACTATAAACTAAAAATTTGAACAGAATATTAATATTGATACAAATAATATATTTATTTTAATAAATTATATAAATTAAAATCTTTAGACCGGGAAGTATTATTAGGTATATAATTTTGAGATTTATAAAATACTAGTATTGAGTGAGTAAGATGATAATTATTTAACCAAAAGGAGGTAACTGATGTCAGACGAATATAAAGGTGATCTAGTTTTATCTGATGTAGTGAATAAGGTTGTATCAGAAGGCGGCGCAAATGCTGAACAAATTACAAAGCTTATTAAACATGATGGAGAAGTCGTTGGATATGAACTTGCTTCAGGACGTCATGTTTCTGTAGCAGAAGCTATTAACATGGCTAAAGCAAATCAGCTTGACCATGTAGGTGTTTCCACTTCAAAAGATGGCAGTGAATATATTCGTTCCTTAGCAGATGGAGATGAGTCCAACAATTTAGGTAACCTACCATCAATTACAGAATAAAAACATAAAAGTGCTATTTTAGCTAATGTAATATAATCTATAACAATCACGTTATACTCAGCAGCATAGCTAAATAGCACTTTTATACATTTTTAACACAACATAGAGCAAAGCGACTTAATTATAGATTGGTGTATTCGGATAAAATGTCCCTAATCCGGCCGTCTAACCGCTAATCATGGGTGTGGATTTTTTATCGCGACTTCGACCGCAGGGAGGGAGCAGGAAAAATATATACTTAATTTATCCATGCCCTACATAGCCTAACTAAAGGCCGCCACATTTGTTCCTGAACACAAAAAAATAGCGATAGGGGGTCTATCGCTGGAAAAAATATTGTCTGTTAGTAATTGTTTAAATAATATTGGGGTTTGTGAGATAATTGGAATGGGGAGGAATCATAACTATCTCGTAGTTAGTATGTCACCTTCTGAAAAAACTATGCTAAAAATAAATGAAACCTAAATATGGTAATTTATAAAATTTTAGATTATGATATGATAAAAATATAATAGAGGTTTTACAAGTTATTCACATGTTTTAGTGATGTGAAATCATTAGGAGAAATCTATTTATGTGATGTATAGTGTAAAGTTATAGTTGATTTCTCTATAGATTCCACATTTATAAAGTTTAGTTATTCATAATCTTTAGCAATGTGAAATCATTGGGAGAAAACAACTTACGTACATGTATATTTCAAGTTTTTAGTTGGTTTCTCTATATAAAATTTTAGACATAAAATATAAGGTTTAGAAATAGATATGTGTTAAGGAGAGGATTACCTATGAATAAATTTGAGAAGTATCAAGAGATGAGAAATGCTTTAGAATTACAAGGCGTTAGTGTATATGAGTATAAGGAAATTAATTATGGCTTACAATTCGATGTAGAACTTGATGATATGGTTTCTAAAGTGAGGATATATGAGAGTAAAAAAGGCATTAAGATAGATTTATCAACGGTAAAATATGATGCATTAAAAGAAGTTATATTTAATATAGATAACGTAGGGCTTATAAATGGACAAACTACAAGAGGTAAAATGAGCAGTAATAAGGCAAAGAGTGGATTTGCTACAGATATTTTAGAAAATCCGTTGATTGGCGTAGATGAATCAGGGAAGGGTGACTATTTTGGGCCGTTAGTAATAGCGGGTGTATATGCTGATGCTGCGCGTAAAATTGAACTACAAAAAATAGGAGCTATGGATAGTAAGGCCTTAACTGATAAAAAGATTGGAGAGCTTGCAGAAAAAATTAAAAAAATTTGTCCATATAATATGGTAGTTATTGGAAATGAGTCGTATAATAAAATGTATTACAAGATAGATAACTTAAATAAATTATTAGCATGGGGGCATGCAAGGGTAATAGAAAATATGCTAGAGCAAGTAGATGCACCATATGCACTTTCGGATCAATTTGGCAATGAGAATTTTATTAAAAGTGCACTCATGGAAAAAGGAAAGAAAATTACATTAGAGCAGCGTCCGAAGGGAGAAGAAAATATAGTTGTTGCAGCAGCTAGTATTTTAGCTAGAAATGAATTTGTGAGAAAGATGGAGGAGATGAAGCATACATATGATATGACATTTCCAAAGGGAGCAAGCAATCAGACACTTATAGCGGCTAGGGAGTTTGTGATGCGTTATGGACAAGAAGAACTTATTAAAGTAAGCAAGCTCCATTTTAAGACGACACAGAATATATAATATTTACCAATGTACTTATAAGGGATAAGGCCTTATAATAATAATAAGCTTACCCCTTTAGAACTTTAGAAAAAGGGTTTATGAAAAGGCTAAATAAAGATATGTAACGTGTCAATATACTTAGGGGGTGCAGTCATTGAATGATTTAAAAAGGATTAATAGTCATTCAGAGAGTGAAATCTATTGCAATTGTTGTGGAAAACCAATTATGAAAACGGCTTTGAGAAATGTGCCAATGGATTATTTGCATATTGAGAAAAGTTGGGGATACTTTTCTTCAAAAGATTTAACAAGGCAAGTTTTTAATGTCTGTGAACAATGTTATGATAAGTGGGTTTCTAGTTTTAATATCCCTGTAGAAGAATATCCCGTAGAAGATATACACGTCTACTCAGAAGAAGAAATAGAAATATTAAGTGCAGCTTATAAAGAGGCGGCAATAGAAGGATAAAATGGTGGTGCACAAATGTGCATCGCCTTATTTTTTTGGAGGGGGGTTCGTGTGGATAAATTGAAATTATATTTTTCCTGCTCCCTCCCTGCGGTCGAAGTCGCGATAAAAATAAAATTTCAATTTATCCACACTCTACTGGCAAAGAGAATGGCGGCTAAAGCATATTTGTGCAAAGATTACTCTGGGCTGGATGGTAGAGGTTAAGTTAGGAGTGGGCGGAGAATGAGAAAATAGAATTTTTCCTGTGCCCTCCCTGCGGTGGAAGTTGCGATAAAAATATAACTTGCATAAAAGAAGAGGGTGTTATGAAACATTTAAGTAGTTTCATAACACCCTCTTATATATTAAAGTATATTTAATTTACTATTGTAATTTTTAAATGAATAATTGGCCGATGCACATTACTAGGAATGAGACAATCCAAGCTACGGCGACTTGGAAGATTACGGAGAAGGTTACCCATTTTAGGCTGTTTGTTTCTCTTTTGATAGCACCTAGTGTTCCTACGCAAGGAATGTAAAGGAGCGTAAATACTAAGAAAGCATAGGCACTAAGTGGTGTGAATGAACTAGCTAAAGCTTGGTGGAAATTGCTAGCAGTAGCTACTTCTCCTAGGCCATATACAATGGCCATATTTGATACTACGATTTCTTTACCAACTACACCAGCAATCAGTGAGAGAGCTGCTTGCCAGTTACCGAATCCTAACGGTGCAAATAGTGGTGCAATAAAGTGACCGATAGATGCGCCTAAGCTATCTGCCATATCAACTGGTCCGCTGAAGTTGAAGTTAAGGATAAACCATAAAAATACTGAAGCGACGAAGATAGTAGTTCCTGCTTTAATGAGGAAACCACGCACCTTTTCCCATACTTGAAGTGCTGTATTTTTTAAGTTTGGTAAATGATATTTAGGAAGCTCCATGATGAAAGGCATGCTGTCTGACTTGAAGAGTGTCTTTTTAAAGATAAAGGCAATCACAAGGGCTACAACAATACCTAAGAAATAAAGTGAAGCTACTATGAGTCCTTCTTTACCAGGGAAGAAGGCTGATGCAAACAATGTATAAATAGGGAGTCTTGCACTACAAGAGAAGAATGGATTAATTAAAATAGAAGTTAAACGATCATTTTCATCTTCAATTGTACGTGTTCCCATAATGGCAGGTACATTGCATCCAAAACCTAAAAGCATAGGAATGATGGCTTTACCATTTAAACCTAACTTTTTCATAAGCTCGTCCATAATAAAGGCAACCCTTGCCATATAGCCTGTATCTTCAAGGATTGTTAAAGCAATGAATAAAGCTGCAATATTAGGTAAGAAGGTAAGAACGCCAAATACACCATTTAAGGCACCTTCTACAACGAGTGCACGAATCCAATCAGATATACCAAGTGCCATGAGACCATTATTACAAAGTTCTAATACATAGCTAAAGAAACTATCAAATAAATCTGTAAGCGGTGTTCCTACTAAATTAAAAGTAAAAATAAATACAGCGCACATCACAGCAATGAAAATAGGGAAGCCCCAGAAACGATGTGTGGCATATTTATCAATTTTATCAGTCCAAGTTGTTTGAGTCGCCTTTGGCATTGTGACCACTTCTTTAACGATGGAAGCAATATGTGTATATTTACTATGAATAATGCTTTCATTAACAAGAGAGAAGTCACTCTCATCTATATATTGTTTCAGAATAACTTGTTCAGTTTCCGAAACATAGTTTAGGACACTTGCATCACCTTCTAATATTTTGAGTGCAATCCAATGAGTAGGTAGTTTTAAACCATCTGTATGAATGAGAGAAGTGATTTTATTCATTTCATCTACAACTTCATCTTCATAAGTGACTTTATAAGTAGAAGTCTTGTGAAGTATCTTATCATTTGTAATAGTTTTTAATAAATCATCTAAACCTGTTTTTTTAGCAGCTACAATGGGAATAATAGGAATATCTAATAAACTAGAAAGTTTAGCTAGATTAATTTTCGTCCCTTGTGCCTCAGCTACATCCATCATATTCAGTACCATAACGACTGGTTTACCAAGCTCTAGAAGTTGTAGCGTTAAATAAAGGTTACGTTCTAAGTTTGAAGCATCTACTAAGTTTAAGATTATGTCTGGGTTTTCTTTTACAATATAATCTCTTGCAATACTTTCATCTAATGAAAGCGCAGATAAACTGTAAGTTCCAGGTAAGTCTACAAGATTAATAGTAGTATCCTTATAATTAAATTTTGCTTCTTTTTTTTCTACGGTTACACCAGACCAGTTACCTACGGTGTAACGTGCACCTGTTAAGGCATTAAGTAGGGTGGTCTTACCGATATTCGGATTACCAGCTAGGGCAGCAGTAATTTCTCTTTTCATAAAAGCCTCCTGTTGTCGTTGATATAGAGAAACTAACTATCACTTTGGAATATACATTTTATAAATGAGTTTCTCTGAATGATTTCACATGGTTAAATCATAGTAAATAACGATGTGAAATCTATATTATGTTTAAGCAAGTGAAATATATTTGGCATCTTCTTTACGAATACATAAGCTGTAGCCTTTTAAAGATACTTGCAATGGATTGCCCATAGGTGCAACCTTTTCGACTGTTACCTCACATCCTTTAACAAATCCCATATCCATAAAACGCTTCTTGATAGCTGGTGGTGCAGTGATATGTGAAATAGTTGCTAAATCTCCTAATGGTAAATCACAAAGTGTACGTGACATATTAAAACCCCTTTTCATAAATAATGTAAAATATATAAAAACAATCATAAAGTATTTAATTTTGATATCATTTTGTTAATAAAAATGAAAAACATTCTTAATACAAGTATAATGTAGTTGAAAATTGCTGTCAACGAAAGGCGATTTCCAGTGAATGCATTTCATAAATAAATAAGGGCGGAGAAAATAGCTTATCGTATATTGGATTGTAACAATCCATATAAAAGGATATAATACTAGTAGCTAAAAGAAAGGAATTAATAGAATATGTTAGACATTTGTTTACTCGGAACAGGCGGTATGTTGCCGCTGCCAGACCGTTATTTAACAGCAATGATGGCAAGATATAATGGCAGAAAACTTTTAATAGATTGTGGCGAAGGCACACAAGTAACGATGAGGATGTTAGGATGGGGGTATAAAACATTAGATATTATTTGTTTTACCCATTATCATGGTGACCATGTAACGGGGCTTCCAGGATTACTTCTTACAATTAATAATACAGGAAGAACAGAACCACTTACAATTATAGGGCCTCCAGGGCTTCGTAAAGTAGTAGAAGGATTAACGGTTGTAAGTCGCGATATTGCCTTTGAACTTAATTTAATTGAGTTACCATATGAAAGACAAACTTTACAAATAGGGGAATTCCATATTACAGCTCAGCCAGTACCACATAATGTAAAATGCTTTGCTTATACTATTGAGAATCACAGAATGCCTAAATTTATTGTAGATAAAGCTAGAGCAAATAACGTGCCTCAAAAGTTATGGAAACAACTTCAACAAGGAAATACTGTAGAATTAGATGGCAAAACATATACACCTGATATGGTTTTAGGCGCAGCTAGAAAAGGCATTAAGGTAGCTTATGCCACAGACTGTAGACCTACAGAGCCTCTAAAGGAGCTCATTAAGGATTCAGATTTATTTATCTGTGAGGGTATGTATACAGATGATAGTTATTTAGATCAGGTAAAAAAACATAAACACATGTTAGCTTCAGAGGCAGCAACACTTGCTAAAAATGCTAATGTAGGCGAACTTTGGCTGACACACTTCAGCCCAGCAGTACCAAATGCTTATATTGATGCAAGTGGTGCTAAGGAAATTTTTCCAAACACTACTGCCGGTTATGACCGTATGGTAACAACTATAGATTTTAAAGAAAATTAATAGACATACTATAGGAAAAAAGTACTAAAATAGTAGTAGGATAATATTGGGGCAAGATATAAAACTTTAACTTTTTGAGGAGGGTGTTCTATGAAAAAGTTTGGGCTTATCGTATTTATGGTAGTGATGTGTGTGGCATATTTCTTTTATGCCAAATCAAGATCAGGTATTAAAAATGAAGCCGTTGTAAATGCAATACAGGTAGATAAGAAATTTGATGAGATTAAAGAGCGTATAGAAGAAGAGTATCCATCTACAGCTAAAGAAGTTATACAGACATATAATGAACTTATGGGATATGCATATTGTAGTAGTATGAAAGATGAATATACAGAAGCATATATTGAGGATCTTAATCTTTTATATTCCAAAGAACTTATAGAACTTAATCCTATGGAGCAACAAGTAGCACTGTTCAAGGCGCAACGCATAGGAGAGGAGACAAAGCCGCTTATAGTTATTCAAAGCGAAATTGAAACAGTTGTTAAAGCTGAAAATAATGGTGAGATCAGTGATACAAGTGCACAAGTAGAAGTAAAACATAGCACGAATAAAGGTGATATCATAAGAACTTATAGCTTAATTAAAGAAGATGGTAAATGGAGAATTAACAGCTGGAAAGACGAAAAATAATAGATATCAGTGGAGGAACAAGAGATGAAAGACGTAACAATACTAGCTATTGAAACATCTTGTGACGAGACATCAGTAGCAGTCGTAAGAAATGGAAGAGAAGTGCTTGCAAATAGTATTTCAACACAAATTCCATTACATGAATTATATGGTGGTGTTGTACCAGAGATTGCATCTAGAATGCATGTAGAAAAAATTAACTTAGTCATAGAAGATGCACTTCAAACAGCAGGCATTACATTAGATGATATTGATGTAGTAGGTGTAACTTATGGACCAGGTTTAGTTGGAGCACTTCTCGTTGGCGTAGTAGCGGCTAAAGCTATTGCATTTGCTAAAAATAAACCACTTGTGGGTGTACATCATATCGAAGGACATATTGCAGCTAACTATATAGAACACTTAGATTTAGAACCACCATTTTTATGTCTTGTTGTATCAGGTGGACATACACACTTAGTTTATGTAGAAGATTATACTAAATATGAGATTATTGGTCGCACAAGAGATGATGCAGCAGGAGAAGCTTATGATAAAGTAGCACGAGCTATTGGGCTTACTTATCCAGGGGGACCTAAGCTTGATAAGCTTGCTAAAGAAGGGAATAAAGATGCAATCAAATTCCCAAGAGCTATGCAAGACGGTAGCTATGACTTTAGTTTCAGCGGCTTAAAATCAGCAGTTCTTAACTATGTTAATGGTGCGAAGATGAAAGGTGAAGAAATTAATGCAGCAGACCTTGCAGCTTCTTTCCAAGCAAGTGTGACAGATGTACTTGTGGAAAAAGCGATGCAACTTGCCAAAGAAAAAAATATTTCAAAGATTGCTTTAGCAGGTGGGGTAGCAGCTAATCAAGGCCTCCGCGAAGTAATGGAAGCAGCTTGTGAAAAATCAGGTAAAAAGTTATACTATCCAGGACTTAAACTTTGTACAGATAATGCCGCAATGATAGGTTGCGCTGCATATTACGAATACCTCAAAGGAACAAGAGCAGATATGTCATTAAATGCAGTACCTAACTTACCACTTGGCAAGAAATAACTAAAGAAGAGGGGCAAGCAATGAAACAGGTTATTAGGATTCTTATTTCAGGAGTAATAGCTGGACTTATTGCATTAGGTGTTACTGAATTAGAAGTAATAGGCCTTATACCAAAGACTATAGAGGGTGCATTTAATAACTTATATATGAATAAAGAAATTATTATATTCATTTTAGTATTTGCAATTATATTTTTAACCATAAGCATCCCCTTAGCTAGAAAGATGGCAGAACAATTAGAGAAGGCCATTGATAAATACCCTATGCAAGAAATTCTAATGTATATTATAGGTCTGGGAATTGGCCTTTATGTAGCATATCTTGCAAGTACAGCCTTTAAAATAACTGGTAACAATAGGATTAGCGAAATATTTATTCTTCTAATTTATCTAGGGCTAGGTTTCTTTGGTGTGTATTTAGTGCATCTTAAGAAAGAAGAAATAAAAGGATGGCTTAGTAAGCAGGGAGAAGCTTTAACACATACGACGCATCCTAAGATATTAGATACGAGCGTTATTATAGATGGGAGAATACTAGATATCATTAATACGGGTTTTATTGAAGGAAAGGTAGTTATTCCTTCATTTGTACTTGATGAACTGCGTCATATAGCAGATTCCTCAGATGCACTTAAGCGTAATAGAGGTAGGCGTGGCTTGGATATTTTAAATGAAATTAAAAATGCCGCGACAGCTACAGTAGAAGTAGTAGATATTGACTATAGTGATATAGAGGAAGTGGATAGTAAACTTTTAAAATTAGCTAAGCAGCTACAAGGTAAAGTTGTTACTAATGACTTTAATCTCAATAAAATTGCTAGGTTTCAAAAGGTACCAGTTCTTAATATTAATGATTTAGCTAATGCTATTAAGCAAGTTGTATTACCTAATGAAGAAATGAATGTGCAAATAGTTAAAGAAGGTAAAGAAGAGGAGCAAGGCTTAGCCTATCTTAATGATGGCACAATGATTGTTGTAGAAGGTGGCAAGCGATACGTAGGTAAAAACGTGAGTATCATTGTAAATACTGTTTTGCAGACATCTGCTGGACGTATGATATTTGCCAGAATTGGTAAACTGGAAAAGTAGTGAAACAATAGAATTGAATAATGGGAGCTGCTGCAAGACAATAAGAAATTATACACGCTGGGGGAGGAAAGATGCAGGATATAAAAAAAACAATAGTAAATTATAAATTTACAATAGTAGCAGTAATACTTATATTAATAGCCATTCTTATGCCGGCTAATGATATACCTTCGGTAGGAATACCGGGAATAGATAAGGTAGTACATTGTGGCATGTTTGGATTTTTAACATTGTGTCTATATAGTGAATATTATTATGAACATAAACATATGCCAAAGGCGCTATATGCTATGGGTGGGATAGCAGTCTATGCAGCTGCTACAGAGGTAATGCAGCACTTTGTTGAAGGTAGGTCATGTGACTTTGTAGATTGGTTAGCGGATGCAACAGGAATTATTTTAGCAGTCATAGTATTTCATTTAGCAATAAAGTGGTTTAAGAATAAAAAAAATAGTAATAAATAAAAAATACCGTGATATTAACAAGCTTTAGATGTTAATATCACGGTATTTTTTATTATGAATTTTTAGGTTGTCTCTTACTCCAGAAAATATAAGCTGTCACTAATAAAAGGGTACAGATTAATACATAAAGTAAGAATAAAGGATTTTGCATACCTACATAGAGAATGATTAAAGAACCAACAATCGCTAAAATAGGATTTACAATTCCTTTCCAAATGCTCTTGATTTCACGTTTAATACCGAAACGAAGCACTTGAAGATAAAGTAAAATAAATGCCACATAGTTTAATGTAATAGCAATCTCAGAGACATCTGAGTTAGGTAATAAGTTGAATTTCTGAGTGATATAGTGAAGCGCAAGCCAACATAAAGTAATGATAAATCCTACTAAAGTAGAAGCAATAGGAAAATCAAACTTTTTATTGATTTTAGCAACCTTATCCGAACAAGGGAACATATTTCTAAGCGCTAAAGAATATGGTAATTGACAAAGTCCCATTGTTAAACCATTAGCTGTTCCTAATACAGAAATAATAACGAATACTAAAATAGCTTTAGCACCCCATGGACCAAATAACTGGTTAGCAGCGAGGTCAACGTGACCATCTCCGCTCGCCATAACTACTTCAGGCCCTAAGTATGTACAAATACCTATGAAGTAAAGTAAATAAATAATAAGAATGAATAATGGCGCACAGATAAGAGCTAAAGGTACATTTCTTTTTGAATTTTTTACTTCATGAGAAATAGATGTAGCAACAATCCAACCATCAAAAGCAAAAACAATAGGAACAAGAGCTGCAAGCCAAGTTCCACCTTGAACTTCTGAAGATGTTACATGAAGCGCAGCAGAAGGATTGCCCCAAATAAGCCCAAAGATTCCGATTAAAACAAGAGGAATAAGCTTAATAACAGTGGCGGTTGTTTGGAAAAAGCCAGCAAGTTTTGCTGAAAAGGCATTTATACCAAAAACGATGATACATGTACCAAGTCCAATTAGGATTTGTGTTTCAAGTGATCCTTCAATGCCAAATAAAATTTCCATATAAACACCTACAATGTAACATACGACAGCAATAAGTGTAGGATAGTAAAGAAAAGTTTGGAACCATCCCAAAGCACAGCCAATTCCACCATTATATGCTTCCTCAGCATAACTAATAATTCCACCAGGCTTATCATTTCTAGCAGCTAACTCGGCAATAGTTAAACTACCGAAGATAATACTAATAGCCGCAATACAGAACGCTAATGCACCAAGCAAAATGTTTCCATTTGTAGCAATAAGAATATTATCGCTTTTAAAGAAAATACCTGAACCGATAACAACGCCAATAATCATAGCGATACATGTTACTAGTCCATATTTGTTTTTCGTCGACATGATGTATACTCCTTTGATGTCAAAAATGATATAGTTCATTATTATATAGATAAGCTTAGGAGTTAACAATAATTTTTTGTTAAATATTAACTTACCCTAGAAAGATATAGAAATATAGAAAGGTCTACTGAGGTATAGTGGAAGCGTATATGAAAATTGATTCAAAGCTGTAAAGAGAGGTATTATAATTAATAAGGAATAAATAATACATACAATCCTATATAGAAAAGGGTTAATGAAGTATAATATAGTAATAAAAATAAGCTAAGTATAGAGAAACTAACTAGAAACTATGAATAACTAAAATTTATAAATGTGAAATCTATAGATAGAGAAATCAACTATAATTTAAAATCATACATCACATAAAGAAGTTTTTCCTAATGATTTTACATAGCTATAAAATAATGAATAACTAAATTTTACAAATATGAAATCTATAATAAAATATTTTTATAAGGAGTTAGAATATGGAGAAAGTATCAGCAATTATAGTCGCAGGTGGCAGTGGTAAACGTATGGGAATGGCCATAAAAAAACAGTATATCCTATTAAATGAAAAAGAAGTGCTTGCACATACTATAGAGAAATTTAATAATTGTGCCTGTATAGATGAAATTGTAGTAGTTGTAGGAGCAGATGAAATACAAGGTACTAAAGAAAATATTGTTGAAAAGTACGGATACAATAAAGTGAAACAAATAATAGCAGGAGGTAAAGAACGTCAGGATTCGGTTTATAATGGACTTGTAAATACAGATAAAAATGCTAAATATGTAATGATTCATGATGGTGCAAGACCATTTATTAAAGAAGAGACCATCAATAAAGCTTTAGATGCGGTTAAGCAAAACGAGGCATGTGTAGTAGCCGTTCCAGTGAAGGATACAATAAAAGTAGTAGATAATAACTCAAAGGTTATTGAACATACACCAAAGAGAGAAACATTATGGAGTGTACAAACACCACAATGTTTTGATAAAAAGACCTTATTATCAGCATATCAATTCGCACATGAAACAAAATTAGCAGTAACAGATGATAGTATGTTAGTGGAAGCATATGGAAAAGAAGTTTATATAGTAGAAGGGGATTACACAAATATTAAAATCACGACCCAAGAAGACTTACTTATAGGAAAGGCAATTCTTGAATCAGAAGGAAGCAGTAGTAGAAGAGATGGTGTATTCTAAAAATGGAATATTACATTAAGAAGTCAATAAATTATAGAAAAGCAGTATATAATAATACAAGAATATAAGTTCCAATAAAGGTATAAGTCTAATGATAAATAGTATTAGTATTAGTATTAGTATTAGTATTAGTA
>DYCF01000070.1 GCA_019418225.1 Clostridiales bacterium
ACTCGGGACTTTCACCCGTTAGACTACGCCCATGCTGGGCACACCATAAAAAAAGCGGTAGAACTTTCGCCCTACCGCTTTTTTTGCCGCTCTATATATAAATTCACTTATTGGGTAACGAAAGGAGGATTAAACATCCTCCTTCGCTATTTGTTGTTGTTAATGTGAATTTTATTTTTATGGTAATTGCTTTTCTACATTGAAAAGGTATTCATCATAGTCCTTTTAGCTATTCTCTTATTCATTTTGCTCCAAAAGTCCTATCATGCCTATTTTAGCTATGTATTAAAACAAAAAAGCCTTGAATCAAAGATTCAAAGCTTTTACCCTAGTGCGGGCGAAGGGAGTCGAACCCTTACACCTCGCGGCGCTAGATCCTAAGTCTAGTGCGTCTGCCAATTCCGCCACGCCCGCAAAACCGAGTACTTGGATATAATATCATCTCTTTTAAGGTTTGTCTAGTGTTTTTTTTAAGAAATTTATTTTTTCTTGTCGAAACTCTTTAATCTTCTTCTCATAACTCCTCTTATCTCTCAATTCGTTAATCTTTTTCATACTAATCTTTCATTGTTTATCATTAATATTTCCACTTTTCCGAAATAAACTATGTGTTTCTATTTATATTTTTTAATATTTAAGGAGGATATATTATGGCAACAAAAATTTTAATGTTAGTAGGAGATTTTACAGAAGACTATGAAACCATGGTGCCTTTTCAAGCACTCCAAATGATTGGTTATACAGTAGATGCAGTATGCCCAGATAAAAAAGTAGGCGATACCATTGTTACTGCAATTCACGATTTTTTAGGCGACCAAACTTATAGCGAAAAACCAGGTCATCGCTTTGCTATTAATGCTGACTTCGACACCATTAATATAGCATCTTATGATGGCCTTCTTATCACGGGAGGACGTTCTCCTGAATACTTACGTCTTAATGAAAAGGTTGTAAATATCGTCAAATACTTTATGAACGCAAACAAACCTGTTGCTGCTATTTGTCATGGCCCTCAACTTCTTGTTGCAACGGGCTTACTTCAAGGTCGCAAATTAACAGCCTACCCATCTGTTGCACCAGAAATCAAAGCTTGCGGCGGTGAATATATTGAAGTCCCTATGGATGCTTCCTATGTAGATGGCAACCTTGTTACAGCCCCAGCTTGGCCAGCTCACCCAAGTTGGCTTGCTAACTATATTAAACTCTTCTAATATAATTCTCATAATATGAAAGGAGCTGCTACAAAGTATTTTGTAGCAACTCCTTTTAAAATTTTTAACTTTTCTATTTGGCAACAAAGCAATTCACATCGCGTTATCTATGGAATAATAAAGCTAAAAATCGAACTTTTCTATCTTACAAAAAAGGTGTTACAAACAATGTTTGTAACACCATGAGTTAGAGCGGGTGATGGGAATCGAACCCACGTAGTCAGCTTGGAAGGCTGAAGTTCTACCATTGAACTACACCCGCAGAACATGCTTGTATTATACATGTTCTTTTTAGGTTTGTCTAGTCTCTTTTTTAATTTTTTTATTATTATTTTAATAACATATCTCATCAGCCCTTGCCTAATGCCTCTATCTCCTCTAGCCATAATGTACTTTGTGCATCACTCGGCATTCTCCAATCCCCCCTTGGTGACAAACAAATACTTCCTACCTTAGGGCCATCTGGTAAACAACTTCTCTTAAACTGCTGATTAAAGAATCTATTATAGAAAACCTTCATCCACTTTAATATTTCTTTTTCATCATATACACAGTCTATTTCATCTTCCTTTTCTCTAAATGCCTGTTTTGCTAGATAAAATATCTTACTTGGACTAAATCCAAAACGTATCATGTAATACAAATAAAAATCATGTAACTCATAAGGCCCCACTACTTCTTCAGTCTTTTGTAGCAGCTCACCCTTGTCACTAATTGGCAGTAACTCTGGACTTACAGGCGTCGCAATAATATCCTCTAAAACATTTCTTGCTGTCTCACCTTTCTCTTTAGCAATCGTTCCAACCAAACTCCTTACCAACGTTTTAGGTATACTGGCATTCACAGCATACATACTCATATGATCGCCATTATAGGTACACCATCCCAGTGCCAATTCGCTTAAATCTCCCGTGCCTACAACGAATCCGCCACCTTGATTGGCCACATCCATTAATATCTTTGTTCGTTCTCTTGCCTGTATATTTTCATAAAGTACATTATGCACATTGCAATCATGTCCTATATCTTTAAAATGCTGCATACAAGCTTCACGAATAGGTATCTCCCTTATAGTAATGCCTAAATCTTTCATCAGCATCATGGCATTATCATAAGTTCTATCTGTTGTGCCAAACCCAGGCATTGTGACCCCTACAATTCCTTTCTTATCCCAGCCTAGTGCTTCAAATGCTGCTTTACTTATCCCTGATTTTAATTTTCGGCTCACTACTTTGATGACACGCATTTCTTTACTATATATTTTTGCACAATCCTTATAGCTTTTACACTTCTGACGTTCTGCTTGTAATCTCTCCACATCAATCTCGGTCACTAGTAAATAATCACCATCAATTAAATTCTCATTCTCAGCTTTAATCGCGCCATTCTCACAAATCATACTATGCCCACTAAATACAATATCTGTAGTAGACTCACCGATTCCTGCACTGGTATAGATATAACCACACATACATCTTGCAGATTGCTGACTTAAAAGCTGCTGCCTATAGCTGTGTTTAGAAATTATTTCATTACTGGCAGATAAATTTAAAATCAGTTCTGCCCCCGCCATACATAATACAGAGCTAGGTGGTATAGGTACTCAAACATCCTCACACATTTCTACACCAATTGTACCTACCTCCGGTAACTTAATGAGTAAATCGCACCCTACAGGTACCTCTTGCCCTAAGATTTCTATCTGCTTACACTTCAAATCCTCTCCTGCTGCAAACCAACGTTTCTCATAGAACTCATTATAATTAGGTATAAATTGTTTAGGGACAACGCCTACAATCTTGCCTTCAAAAATCATTACACTACAATTAAAGATCTCACTTTCCATTGCAATAGGCATTCCCACTGCTATAAGCATACTCATTTCTTTTGTAGCGTTCAGAATTTCCTCTAGCCCTCTCATGGCGCCATTTAATAAAATCTTTTGGAAAAATAAATCACCACACGTATATCCCGTTATAACAAGCTCAGGCAGAACCAAGACCGCCACTTTTTGTTTCCAAGCTTCTTTGACTTTCTCTATAATCTGCACTGCATTAAACTTACAATCAGCTACCTTTACCTTCGGTACTGCCGCCCTAACTTTCACAAATCCATGCATCCTGCCACCCCGCCTTCCTGTTATCTCCTACTGCCACTCACACTTCCTAGAACTTGCCTTCATGCAGCCTTTCTCGTATTTCCTTTAGGCTATATTCCTTAACGAACTTCCCATCTTTAAAGACCGTCTCCATTAAATTAGGTGCTTTAATAACAGCTTTATTAGTCGTACCATATCCATCTACATATTTAATCTCACCCTCTTCCTCATACACATAGCAAAGACCACGTTGAGATTTTTTGAAATGTCCTGTATCTGTTTTAGGATTTTTAAAGATTTCTATTTTCTCTCCATCTTTCTCCGCATAAGTCGCCTTAATCGCTATGCCAAATGTATCTCTTGTAAATGGATTTAAGCTACCATCTTCATTTTGAATACACTGCATTGAAAAGCTTCCTACTCCTAAAGCTACATTATTACAAGCAAATCCTTTTTCAATAAGTCTTTCATAAATCTCCTTGGCACGCTGCACAGTAATGCTATCACCATAAATTGCTTTAATATGTGGATTTAACACCTTATACCCCTTCTCATTAATTGTCCCACCAAAGATTTCCCATAAACATTCTACTGTTCCTTTTTCTTCTGGTGTATTCTTAGAAGTTGCACTTGTGCCACAGATAATATCTACCGGATCGCCACTATCTCCTCTTATAAGTAGCGTACCATTATGTGCCATAATCTCCTTTTTGCATTGTGGTAAAAGATGAGTCACTAGATTCCAATAATCATAACTATCACTTACCATAGAAAAACTTTGATTAGGATATATTTCTGTTAGTAAGCGTTTAATCATAGTAAGCTCATCACCATCAACAGTATAATTTGAACACATGACACTATGCTCTGTACTGATAGCCCCAAAGGCCACTTCTTCTTTCGTACAATCGCAATGATATATCTCTTCTAAATATTTAATAGCTGGTACAGTAGCTGTGTTTAAAAATGATAAACAAAACGCTGCACTGCTCTTAATTGCACTTTCAGTAGATTCTTGCCCTCTCATTGAGAAATCTCCTAATGCTCTATTTCTAGGGACATTATCATCTACACTTATATCAAAGTACTTATTTACAATCTGTCTATAACGATATCCCACATTAGCACTAATCATTGGGTGCCATAAGCTACAAGAAATATTCGTCTCTATCGTATTCACTAGCCATACAAAGTCTGGATGCGTATTACTAATCTCAATCATAGGTACCTTAATAGGTACACGCGTTCCTTCTGGTACAGCCTTTATTTCTAATGGCAAATAGCCCAAATCATATAAATCCTCAATCTTCTTAATGCTATAGGCACCTTCTCCTATGGTTGCATTCAAAAGCCGCTTATACTCCCCTAGCACTTCTGCTTTATCTCTCTTAAAAAAGCCTTCATTAAAAGCATCAATTAAATAATCCTTGATAAATCCCTGAAGTCCAAACATGACAAGCTTATCCTCCCCTTCTAACCTGCTCATCCTAGGGGTAAAATAAGATACCATCTTTGTAAGTTCCTTTGGATACTGCTCCGCATGAGTTGTCTTATAAAAGTCTAATAATAACAATGGATTGAGCCCAACTCTCATCATCATTCATCACTCCTCTTAATCAATCTATATTCCTGAATCTCTTGATTTCTATACTATCTCCTCTATCTCTACTACAAGTCTAATGTAATCACCTTAATCAGCTCGTGTTCCTTTGTAAAAATGCTATCTGTAGTATAAATCTCATCTACCAATCCGCTCTCAATGAGTTTTCCCTCTAAAATGCTATTTTCACAATGTGTCACATATAGATAAATTTTCTCAGCTCCTAGTTCCTTAAGTTTCTTAGCAGAAAAGTAAAATGTCCCACCAAAACTAGAAATATCATCAACTATAAGCACATTAAAAGGCTTTTTAGGAATCTCCCCAGCCACATCTAATCCCTTGATTTCACCGCTCTCCCAGTCTCTTCTTTTAATTCCAAACGCATTAGGGAATAGTATCATCTCAGCATATCTCTTTTGACTCCCACTATCTGGATAAAAGATAATATCCTTCTCTTTATTAATGCCGCTTCTCCTAATTGCTTCTTCGATATAAGGTGCAACGGGCAGTTTCTTCACCCTATCAATTAATGCACACGCCACATCTGAGTGCGGATCTAAAACATATACATGATCAAATCCCATCCCATTTAGCATTTCACTAAAATATTTCAAGGTAAATATATCTTCCTCACGTTTTACCCGATCCTGTCTAGCATTAGGAATATATGGCATTACTAAATCAAGTTTTCTCACACCATGTTCTCGTAAATGTTTTGACAAAAAATAAACTGCAATCAATTCTTCATTATTCTCAAAGTACCAATAAATCTTATTTACCTCAATATTCCCCTTGGTTCTATGCTTTAATAATAATGTCTGGTCTGGAAAATACCCCACTTTAATTTCTTCTTGATTTACTTTAATCATATATCCCACCCCTTAATAAATAATTTATTAATTAGTCTCTAATTTCAACCTGACACATCTTCATAGCCATTAGCGCATTCTCATGACTTGCTACACTTACCCCAGCACAACATTTTGCATCTACACCTATTTTAATCTCAGGACAAAATGCTTTAATTAAAAAGGCATTAGAAATAACACAAATATCAGTGCATAATCCAACTAATTCTACTTCTAACTCACTATCTTTCTTAAATTTCTCAGCCACATATTCTCCCAATGCTGTACTCCCAAATGTCCCCTTATCAAATACTCTATCTGCTTCTCTTCTTGTATTTTCAATATCCCCTTGAAGTTCCCATCCCCAAGTACCTTTCACACAATGTACTACAGGCAAATTGCTTCCTTCTCTCGTCTCTAAATAATTTTCCATATGTGTGTCTCTTGTATAAACAATCTCATTTCCTTCTGCACGATATGTTTCAATCTTATTGACTACATTTGGTACAATCTGTTCTGCTTCCTTAGTTCCTAAACTTCCTGTTATAAAATCATTTTGCATATCTACTACAACTAATAATTTACTCATTTCTTGCATCCGCCTTCTTATATAATTTTGATGGTCTATGTCCACCATTTTCTGCATACTCTTGTGTTTCTTCTACTAACTCTGATATCTTCCTTCTAAAATTAGCTACTAATAATTTTTTATCTAAAATAATCTCATATACTTGCTGTAAACTTGCTAAAGTAAATCGCTCTGGTACAAGATTTAATGCAATATCTGTATATTCTATTTTTCCTCTTAATCTCTCAATAGCAGCCGCTATAATCTTAGCATGATCAAAGGCAATCCCCTGTGCGCTAAAGTCTTCTCCATCAATATCTGCTTCTAATCTTTCTGCACCCAATCTTTCATCTTCATGTGTAAGGATTAATTTATACTTCTTTCCCTCTAGCTGCTCATAATTCACTTCAAACCAAGCTGCATCTACTGCATCTTCTGTTGCCTTTAAACTAGGATTCGTATTTAGAAGTGCAATATACGCTGTACTAATAACTCTTGTTCTAGGGTCACGTTTGGGATCACTAAAAGTATAAAGCTGCTCCATATATGTTTCTTTTACCCCAGTCTCTTCTTCTAACTCCCTCCTTGCTGTTGCTTCTGTTGTCTCATTCTCTCTCACAAAACCGCCAGGTAATGCCCACTCTCCTTTAAAAGGATACTCACCCCTTTTTATCATCAAAATTCTAAGTTTCTTCTCTGGTAACTTCCTATAATTCGTTTTAATCTCTTCTGATACTGAAAATGCCACAATATCAGTTGCCACTGAAAATCTATAATACTGATTTGCATCATAGCTTTCTAAGTACTGTGCTTCCGTCACTTTCATCCCTACCTTTATTCCTATTTTAGCTATCTTGATTTGTTTAATATATGATATGTTTGTTATTATCTTTTTGATAATAACATTTTAATATTATCTTTTAGCATTGTCAATATTTTTCCAAAAATTCTATTTGTCAATCGTAATTCTCTTTAAATCAACTTATAAAAAAAGCTAACCAAATCATAGTTAGCTGTTAAACTTAAACATACCCTATAATTTGATTAGCCTTTTATGTACTTATGCTCTATTTTTCTTCTAAACTTGTCGCAATAGATGGCATATAATTCTTCTTAGGTGTTTGTCCTTTATCCTTTGCCACCTTCGTCATCAATTCACTAAACATAACTTGTGCCTTATCTATCGCATCATTTTGAATCCCCATTGTTAACTCAGTTGCATAACTGCTTGCTTCTTTAGCATTCTTTTTATAAAGTTCACTTATTTTAGCATTGCACGCTGTTTGATTAGCTATTAATTTTTGTTCATATGCTTTCCAGAAATCTCTTACGCTTTCACCATAAGCCTCGCGATTGAGTTCTGCTAAAGTAGATAAACTTCTAAATGCCCAATATGCAGATTGCGCACTATATTCCTCACCTTGCACCTTATAGGCATCTGCAGTATCTGTAATAATATTATAGCTTGGTAAATACACTGAATGCTCCGCATTTCCCATTGCCATCCACATTACGCCACCTACCTCTTTAGGTAAAGACTTAGTCATTTGGAAAATATGACATTCTGCTTGATTTTCTGTTCCTATTGCACGCTTTGTCTTATTTTCTTCTAGATTCACATTATATATTGTATCTTCATAACGATAACGTTGGAGTTCCATCACATCTTCTAAACTAATCTTTTCATCAGCTGTTGTAAATAATTCAAAGACTTCGCTATCATAAGCTATGTCTTGTGAAGGTGAGAAGAAATGTTTTCCTCCCCACGCACGCATGCGATTCCCTTCTGTTAATGTCTCTCCATAAGTTAATGCCAAATTAAACTTGCCATCCTTTTCTTTTAGAAAACCTTGCTTAGTTGGTAAATTAATAATATCCTTAGATGCCATTACATTCTCTGTATCTGATAAATCAATATATCCTAGCATAAAACAGTTTGGAATAACTGCATATGCATCATCTGGTACCTTTACTGCTGCCCATTGATGTCCACTTAAAATCTCCATATACCAAGCTTCATCTTGATCTGCAAATAAAACAATGTTCCCTTCTGCGGCACCATACTTACTCACAATATCGCCTAAAACCTTAACGCCTTCTTTAGCTGAACTAATACGTGGTAATACAACACTAAGCATTGCCGCTTCTCTTATACCGTTATCTACTAATGGATCATATTTCTCTACAGCTTCATTTATTTGTGCTGAAACAGTCGCTGACATTGCTACGCCTTTTTCATTCATTCCTGCCTCTCCATATATCCCATCACCATGTTCCTCTACATCAGGAACCATTGTATATTTATATGTATGTTTAGGTTCTTCAATCTTAAACCCATTTAAATCTTCAAAATATGTACCTACCTTATTGTCCTTCGCCTCTACCACAACAAAGTTCTTATTATATGCTGAACCTATATCCTCAGTTCTCCCCATCATAATAGTCCCATCTGCTGTCATATCTTTTCCCACTACAATTCCTGTACAAGCTAATGTATTTACCGTAAATATACTCATACTCATAGCCATAGCTAAAAGCATTACTAATTTCTTTTTCATATCTCCACCCCATTTATATTTAATTACTTTGTTGTATATTTAAACATATGATATACTATTTTTATTTCTTAATCAAGCTTTTTATTTATTTTTATGCATATATAATAAAAGGCACCCTTCTAGGTGCCTATTCTTAATCATTTTCATAAATATTATATTGGTTTCTTCCATTATTCTTTGCCTTATAAAGCGCCTTATCTGCTTTATCTAACAAATCTTCATAGCTCATATTCCTGTGGTCTATAGCAACCCCCATACTAATTGATGCCTTACACGTATTATTATTATACTCTAGCACTGTATCCATACTAGAACATAACTCTTTTGCTTTACTGTGTAATTCTTCTATAGTATCTATCTTTTTAATATATACCATAAATTCATCTCCTCCAAACCTGGAAATGATGGCATCATTTTTAAATATCTTCTGTAAATTATGTGATAACATTACTAAAAGTTCATCTCCGCCCGCATGCCCTAATGTATCATTAACATGCTTAAACTCATCTAAATCGATAATACAAAGAGCAGATAGTCCCTTTTTTAGCTGCCCTATACGACTTTTATCTAACATCTTATAGAATCCTATACGATTATATACACCTGTAAGTTGATCCTTTTCAGCCTGTTCTTCTAGCAATGTTCTTTCCTCTACTTGCTTCTGAATATTAATTAACTTTCCAATTAGGAATAGTGGTTTTTTATGCTCATCATAAACAATAGAATATATCACCTGATACCATTCTTGTTCTTCACTATGCAAAGATAACCTTACCTGAATCTGCTCAACATCATCTTTCTTTGTATTTCTTATGATGTCTATAAACCTATGTAAGCCAGCTTGTCCAGTACACTCCCCTAATTTTTTCTCTCCATCACCTAAAGAAAGCCTCTTTTTAAGCTTCTCTCCAAATATAATGCTATCTTGCTGGTAATTATACTCAAAAATATACTCTCCTGCAATATCTGCTAATTGCTCATACTTCTTCGCATTAATGGCCAATGCCTTATTATGTGAAATCTGCAAATACATTAAGTAATATCCTACTGCAATTATGATACAGCATATTATAATTACAGTAAACAGTGCTACCATTGGATATGCTTCTATTAGGTCCTTTAATGTAGGTGGATTATATGTTCCCTGTGTATTTTTAAGTACAATAGCCTGTTTCTGCTCAGGGGATATGCTATAAATTACTTTATTAATAATAGCCATTAATCTTACATCCACATCACTTCTAAATGCTACGTAATATTTACCTTGTTCCATCACCGGTTGAACGACTAAATTATTATAATTTTTTTCTCTAAAACATTCATTTACTGTATAATAATTACTAAAAATAAAATCTACTTCCCTACCATTAACCGCTTCTAAGCATTCCTCTGTCGTACTATAATGTCTTATTATATCTGGATTCAAATTCAGATTATAATTCTTAAATTCCCCCTCTAACATCCCAAGCGTTTTTTGTTTTAAGTTATTAATATCTACTGTCTTCTGTTTTACAATAACATTTAGATACTCCAGGTAATCCTTAGAATAACTTAATTCATCTTCGTACAACTCAATTTTTTCCATACCTGCAATAGCATCAATTTTTCCTAGGCGTAACGCTCTTACTGCTTCGGTAAAAGTGTCAAATGGCTGATATACAAAATTTAAGTTGGTCTTCTCTCTTATAAATTCAAATACGTCTGCTGAGATTCCTACAAACATTTCATCTTTTTTATATTGTAATGGCCTAATATTTTCTATGTATCCTACCTTAATTTCCTTATTCTCTGCAAGGTATTCTTTTTCTTTGGTGGAAAAGAATATCTCATATGAATCATCTAAAATTAAGCTCTGACTAAAAATCTCTGTCTCTTCTATTGCAATACTCTCTTCAGGTCTTGCACTTTCCCATCTTTCATTCCATTCTTTCATAATATCTTCGAATGTTTCTTGACTTCTTCCCTGTGCCGCATCGATTATCCTTCTTTGTTGTTGACCATCATTTAATTCTAGAGCTGCCCCTAACTGACCTAATATATATCCATTATTATCTCTAGAAAAGTTACCTATAATAAATTCTACATTTTCAAATTCATTTAACCATGTCGGTAATGGATCTGCCTTTATAATAGAAACAGCGCCATTATCCCTGGCATATCCAGAGTCCTGAATCATAAAATCTATCCAGGCGCGTGCTGCTTTTTTATTTTTACTATTAATGCTAATAGCGTATGCATAATCAGCATCAATAGTCATATATTGTTTACCTTTAATACTATTTGGAAAAGGCATATAGCCTATATTATCTGGATACTCTCCTGCCGATTTAGCTTGAGGTATTATCCACGATGCCAATGCAATACATCCAACTTTACCTTCATTAAGCAATCTTTTGGATTCATCCCAATCACTCTTTGAAACATCTTCTTCACAAAGTCCTTGATTCACAATGTCATACAATAACTTATATACCCTATAGTGATTTTTTCCCTCTATAAAAGGATTTTTTTCATGAGCAAATCTATTAAACCTATAGTCCTCATCCCCTGACATTGCACCGAAGGTATAATTCTGCCAGTTTATTAAAGCCCATGCAGTATTATAATTAGTATAGAAAGGAATTGCTTCTGTATTCTCATCTATCATCTTTAAACAACTAAGAAACTCATCTATCGTTGTAGGTAATTTTTTTATTCCCGCTTCATCAAACACCTTTTTATTATAAACAAGACCCTGTGCATTAGCACACATTGGAAAACCATAAACCTTTCCATTTTTTTCTCTAACATTCATAAACAAGTATTGTTTTGAAAGTGTACTATATTCTCCTAATGGCTCAAAATATTTATCCCAATCATCATATGAAATAAAACTAGGCATTAAAAGTACATCCCCATACTCCCCTATGTCAATCATATCCTTAATCTCATTTTCATAATCACCTAATGCTACTACTTCTACATTTACATTAGGATAAATCGTATTAAACTGATCTATATATTTTTCAATATTTTGTCCTGCTGTTACTACTGTTAGATTTCCTCCTATTTGCTCGTCTTGTCCCCCTATATCAGCCTTGACATCTTTCCCTCCAATTATGAAAAGGCTAATAATTGTACAGATTATACTTATAAAAATATATCTTCTTTTCATAAAGTCTCCTTAGACTAACCCTATATTATTTTAAACCAAAAAAAGTACCACAAAACTAATTAATAAGTTTTATGGTACTTCCTTTAATTTAGAGCGGGTGATGGGAATCGAACCCACGTAGTCAGCTTGGAAGGCTGAAGTTCTACCATTGAACTACACCCGCATACTATTTTATTTATACTCTCAAAAACAAATACTACAAATTATAATTCAACCTGTTTTTTAGGTCAAACCCTCGAACCGTTAGTATTGGTCACCTGAATGTATTACTA
>DYCF01000071.1 GCA_019418225.1 Clostridiales bacterium
ACGGTGGTGTGAGAGGTCGGATAATCAATTAATGGTTATCCTCCTACTCGATTGCAGAAGTAAGAATATTGATTGAAAATTCTTGTTATTACTGATAAAATAGAACGATACATTCTTTATTACATGGTAAAGATATATTAAGAAAAGAGGGATGAGAATGAAGTTAGCGAAGGTAAGAAGGGGATTAATGCTTTTAATGAGTATATCATTAATGAGTCCAATGGTATTTGCAAGTGAAGAGACTGTAAGTAAAACAGTTGCAACCGCAACAACAGCAGCCTCAGTAGTAGAGGAGAAGTCGAGTGAGACATTAGTGGTAGAAGAAGGGGAAAACATAGACTATGAGGCATTAGAACAGGCAAAGATTCAGCGTATCAAAGCACAAGGAACAGCTTTAGGAATCAGTAAAACTATGGGAAATATTAAAGTAACTGCTGAGTATATCTGGGCAGATCAATATACTTATAAACTGCTTTTAGCTGTAGAGCATGTGGATCAGACACCTTTTTTAGAAGAGGTGTATAGTACATTTAACTTCGGCAACGATTTGATGAGTAAAAGTGAATATGAAAAACAGAAGTTATGGGAGCAGATGCCTGAGAATGTGACCATAGAAGAAGAGGTTAAGGCATTAGCAAAGATTGATGAAGCATTTAAGCCATTTATAAATGAAGATGGTACTGTTGATGAAGAGGGGTATATGGCCTTCCTCTATGGTGGAACAGAAGAAGAGGATATGGTAGGAGAATTTATATCAGGTTCTGCAAGTAGTAGCTTTGGGGAATATAAGGTAGAGAATGCGCCAAGTTATAAAAAATATTTTCTGAAAGAAGGCAGTGTAAATGAGCCGATTGAAGGGGAGATGGTACTAAGTCTTGGCGAGTATCTAGAAGAAAAAGATGTAGAATATACATCTGCAATGGATTTAGTAGCTTATTTAAATGAGCATAAAAATGATGCTTTAAAAACGCAGCCACTAGAGATAGATGAATATGAAGCAGAACACTTAGCAGCATTAAAGGATGAAGATGAAGCCTATTATAAGGAATATATGCAGCAATTGGCAGAGTGCCCAAAGGTATTGTTGACTGAAGGTGGGTTAAAACTGAATTTAGTAGCGGAAATGCCACATTTTTGGATTGACAATATTGGCTTTGTAGATGGGCAGTTACATATGCGCTTAATGGGTGATACCCAAGATGAGTCCTATAGCATCGCATTTATGAATAAGCAAGGTGAATTTGCTGAGACGACCTATGGCATAGGCCAAAGTGAATCAGATGAAAATGGCAAGGCAAAATGTATGTCTTATAGGGCTTATAAAATCAAAGATATAGAAGACCTCAAACAATATACAATGTGCCTTAGCGGAATAGTAGCTGAGGTAAAAACAGAAGATAGTTTTGACTTTGAAATACAAATGGCACCAAAGGCTGCAAAGACCATCCAAGTTGATCAAACAGTGACGCTTAGTGAGACAGAAAAACCTGTGTTAAAAAGTGTAGACCTTACAGATTTATCTGTTGTTTTAAAATTTGATGAATTTAAAAGAGAAATGGAAGATGATTTTCCTATTACACTTATCATGAAAGATGGTAAGCGTATCGTACAAGAATATTCAGATGCCACAAAGATAGGAAAAGATACAGCAACGATTATTTATCAATTATCAGATGAAGTAACAGAGATTGATAAAATTAGTGTAGGTGGGGTAGAAATCAGTGTAAATTAGTATAACAATCAGGGAGATACAGTGGCACGTCCTAAAACGAGAAGACATATAGTATAGTAGAATAACTTATTTGACTATAATACTATGTGGAAGGTGAAAAAATGGCATATACGAGAGCGCAATTTATAGCAAAGGTGGCACCCTTAGCGCAGGCAGACAGTAAACGTTCTAATATTTTAGCAAGTCTTACGATTGCACAAGCCATACTTGAAAGCAATAATGGCAATAGCCGCCTAGCGACAGAGGGAAAATCATTATTTGGCATTAAGGCTACGGGAGCTTGGCGTGGTAAAGTATGGACAGGATATACACTAGAATATTATGACGCAAATAGCACGGTCATTTTAGCAGGTTTTAGGGCATATGATAGCTGGGAAGAAAGTATTGAAGATCACAGTAACTTTTTACGTTATAATGCGCGTTATGCAAAAGTTGTAGGTGAGAAGGATTATAAGAAAGCTTGCCAGTATATTTATGAAGCCGGTTATGCAACAGACCCTAGTTATACGCAGAAGCTCATCAGCTTAATTGAAAGCAATCATTTAGCACAGTATGATGTGAGAGACCTATCAAACACGGTAGATGAAGACTTATTTAATGCATTAAGTAAGATTATAAAGTCAGGGATTACCCTAGAATTTAATAAGTGGAAGCGTACGGATTTAATGACACTTAAAGATGCACCAGCACTTATTTGCAGATTAACAGGTGAGGGGAGCTATGAAAAAGCAGTGGACACACTTGTACAAAAACATATTATTTCACAAAGAAATCTATGGGATAAAAAGACTTATAAGTGTGAGCATGTACGTGCCTTGTTAATCAAATTTGCAGCAAGTTTATAATATGAAAAATAAGCCAATGGCGTAAGCAGAAAAACTTGGGGAGTGAACTGCTGAGCCATTGGCTTATTTTTTGATTTGTACGTTAGAATGTTGTTTGGAATATTTGTTTATGAATGTTTGTTTGATAAAAATTTTTTTGTAAAATTTAAGGTAATTTTATGTTTAAATGTTGTAACGAACATTTGTTCGATTACATATATAAATATATCATATGTATTTTTTTATTTCAAGTATTTTTTGGAAAAAGTTTTAATATATTTTATAGAGAAACCAGCTATAACTTTAAAGAATACATTATATAAATAGGTTTCTCTTAATGATTTCACATGACTAAAAATCATGAATAGCTAAATTTTATAAATGGGAAATCTATAATAAAATATTTAAGTTTAATAGATATAAGGGGGCAATGTTTATGGCAAAGACTAAAAGGGGAAAAGCATTAAAAAGAGATGGATATGGAAGAGGTACTTGTCCTGTATGTCATAGACCTAGGGTGAAACTTGCATGGGAAGTAAAAGAAGGAGATAAAAAGGTAAAAGTTTGTAAGGCTTGTAATACAAGAATATTAAATGGTAAGGAGACACTTAACTGAAAACTATATTCAAACCTTAGTAAAATATGGTATAATCGAAAAAAGCATTCTTATTATTTCATAACTATAGAAAAAAAGGACATGATATATACATAGAAGCTTTGAAATATTAGATTCTAGGAGGAACAACTATGTCAACACCACATAATGCAGCAAAACCAGGGGATATTGCAGAAACAGTCTTATTACCAGGAGATCCATTAAGAGCGAAATTCATCGCAGACAATTTCTTAGAAGATGTTGTACAATACAATACAGTAAGAAATATGTTTGGATATACAGGAACATATAAAGGTAAAAGAATTTCTGTTCAAGGAACAGGAATGGGTATGCCATCAATCGGTATTTATTCACATGAACTTATTCATGTATATGGTTGTAAAAATCTTATCCGTATTGGTTCAGCAGGAAGTATGAGTGCTGAGCTTCCACTTCGTCATATTGTATTTGGTATGGGTGCTTGTACAAACTCTAACTACGCTGTACAATACAACTTACCAGGAACATTTGCTGCAACAGCAAGTTATGAACTTTTAGAAAAAGCAGTAGAAAAAGCTAAAGAAGTAGGTGCTAACTACAAAGTTGGTAATATCCTTTCTTCTGATATTTTCTATAATGCTGATACAACAACTACTGAAAGATGGGCTAAAATGGGCGTTCTTGCAGTAGAAATGGAAGCAGCGGCACTTTACATGGAAGCAGCAGCAGCAGGTGTTAATGCTTTAGCTATGGTAACAATTTCTGATAACCTTATTACAGGTGAAGAAACAACAGCTGAAGAAAGACAAAACACATTTACACAAATGATGGAAATCGCATTACAACTTGCGTAAATCACATATAAAAATAAAAATTTCTTATACGATAAAAGGAGCTAGCCATTGGGTTAGCTCCTTTTATCGTATTATATAGATTTCACATTTATAAACTTTAGTTATTCGTAATCTTAAGCAATGTGAAATCATTGGGAGAAAACAACTTATGTACATGTATATTTCAAGTTTTTAGTTGGTTTCTCAATAATGGGTTATTCATATAAACTGTATTTTTCCCCTTATCTTTAGCAAGATAGAGATTCGCATCAGCCTTTGCAATGACTTCTTTAAAACTGAGCGTTTCATTATATTTAATATAAGCACCAAAACTAGCTGTAACGGAAATAGCAACATCTGCATCTAAAATAGGTGTTGTCTCAATCGCTTGACGCATTCTTTCTAAACGATTGAGTAAAGCCGTATAGTTGGTAAAGTTGTTAAAGAAAATAATAATTTCTTCGCCGCCATAACGTGCCATAAGGTCGTTTGGCCTGGTGAGCTCTTTAATAATTTTAGAAACTGTCTTTAAAACTAAATCACCATAAAGGTGACCATAGGTATCATTGACATGCTTGAAGTTATCAATATCAATCATGACAATTGTATAGTTTTGAGTATCTAGTTGGGCAGTATTATGGAGTGTTTCAAAAAAGTAACGCCTGTTAAAAATACCTGTGAGTACATCAATATTAGCTGTTTCTTTAAGTTTGTTATAGAGCAAGTTGTTTTCAATAGCTACACCGACATGATTGGCTAAAGAAGATAAAAAAGTAGCGTGTTGTGCAGAAAAATACGCCTTTTGTTGATGCTGGATAATAATAAAACCTAGCGTTTCATTATTAACGGTAATAGGAACGCCTAAGCAGGAGAAGACGGGGGTGGCGTGAAGATTACTAGGATAAATAGAGGTTTTACTATTTATAATGAATTCTTTCTCATGATGAAAGGTAATCAGATTTTTCTCGGATTCAATGGAAGGAAATGAGAATTCACTAGGCGTAGCGGGAATATAGTCATTGTTGGTCTTAATATAAATTGTAGAATATTTAGCCCCAAATACACCAATAAGCATATCGTTAATGAGTGGAAATAGATCTTTACTTTTGATATACTGATTGATATATTTACTTATTTCCAACAGGTTGGTAAAAACATTAAGTTTTTCTTCTAAAATAGTAATCTGGCTTGATAAATCAGCAATAGTTTTTTCAGTGAATATTTGGTATTTTTCAAACGCATTGTTGTCCATAAGAATACTCCTTTTGTGAGATACTAGTCCTTTTCCACATGGTGATGGATTTTAAGTTTCTTTTTGACTTTTTGCGTATATTTATGGCATAAAAATTTTTTGTTATATTTGCGATAGGTATAAGAGAGGTCAAAATAAGGTTGTAAATCATCAGGAAAAGCCTTGTGTAATCCTTCATAAATTTTGGCTGCTTCGCCATATTGTTTACAACGGCAATGACATTCAGCAAGATGCATGAGATATTCTTTATGGGTAGGCGCAAGTGAAACAGCCTTTTGAAGAACATTGAGCGCATCTTTATATAAGCCTTCTTCCATAAATACAAGCCCTAAGTTATTATATGCTAGGGCAGAATTAGGCTCTAAAGCAATAAGCTCTAAGTAGCAGAGTCTAGCTTTAGTAAGATTACCTAGCATATGATAGGAATAAGCTTTTAAGTAGACAGCATTAGAAGTAAATTCAGGGGTTTTAGTAATAAGGTCACAGTAGCTGATACAAAGCGTATGGTGGTCTTGTACGGATGCTTTTTTTGCAAGAGGTAATAATGATTTATGAGGATGATAGAGTAAATCTTTATATTCAGTTGCCAAACAAAATGGGACATGTTTTGCTTCTAAAAATTTTTGTAAATGGGTAAGGTCGGCTTGATTGATTTTTTGATAATAATCAATGAAACGACATACCAAATAAAGAGAAGCATTTTTGAAGAGGTGCTCAAGCTGCATTGCAATAAATTGCGTGCAGATTTCATAGGCGCCTAAATCAAAGAGTAATTTCATTTTTTGATAAATGTAAAAAGAAGAGTTATTGCTAAAAACAATAGCTGCATCAATGCATTGAAGAGCTTCTTCAATAGCACCTTCATGGGCGCTTGATAACGCTTTTTGAAAATATGTATGTGGTGTACACTCTATAGTAAGGATTTTTTCTTGCATGATTATGCCTCCTTTATCAAGAAATAATAATGAGTTCATATAGTTATAACGTAATGAATAATTAAATTTTATAAATGTGAAATCTATATAGAGAAACAAAGTAACAAATTAAATTAACTGAATTATCTATATTGTAATGCAAAAAAAGAAGATGTACAATATAAATAGGAAAAAATAAGTAAAATTTAAACAATTAGTAAATAAAAAGGACAGATGAAAAGATTAGAATAGTAGAATAAAAGGAGAATGAGATGGAAATACAAATACAAATTTTACAGTATCTCGAACAGATAAGAACGGAATCATTAACACTTTTAATGACTATGATTACCATGATGGCAGAGACTTTGTTTATTTCAGCTATTATTGCAAGTCTTTATTGGTGTGTGGATAAAGCTAAAAGTAAACGTCTTGCTTGGATGATTTTTTGCAGTACAGGTGTAAATGGTATTGTAAAAAATATTATCAAGATGCCAAGACCGTTTCAAGTAGGTGTGGTATCACCTATTCGTGTACAAACGGCTACAAGTTATTCATTCCCAAGTGGCCATACACAAGCTGCTACAAGCTTTTGGGGAAGTAGCATGCTTGTTTTAAAGCGTAAGCCAGTAATCTGGGTAGGCTGTATTATGATTGCACTTACAGCACTTTCTAGAATGTACCTAGGTGTACATTGGCCAATGGATGTAGTAGGTGGCATTTTGTTTGGGATTGCTAGTATTATCGTAGCCAATAGACTTATGAATGAAGAAGGCGAGATTACTAGATGGCATATTTTAGGGACAAGCATTGCCTTTATTATTGTCTTAATATTTAATGTAGATGGTGATTTATATAAAGCGATTGCCAGCATTTGGGGCTTTTCAGTAGGTGCATTTATCGAGCAGAAATATATCCGGTTTAATCCAATACAACCAAGACGTATACAAATCATAAAGGTGATTGTTGGAATTGTAGGCCTTATTATTTTCCAAGTAGGGTTAAAAAAGATATTCCCAGCAGGTAAGCCTTTTGACATGATTCGCTATGCAATAGTAATGCTTTGGGCGCTTGCTGGCGCACCATACTGTTTTAAGAAATTTACCAAAAGTCATTAAGGAGGTATACTCCTTTTGAAATTATGCATACTAATTAAATAAGGTAGCATAGAAGGAGTGGCTAGAAGATGATGAACATGAGTATTAACTGTGAGGTTACAGAGTGTAAATATCATGATAAAACAGAAAAGTATTGTACATTGAATGCAATTAAGGTAGCACGAGAAAAAAATCAAGAAGGTACTTATACAGGCTGCGCCGATTGTGCCAGCTATGAAAAAGAGTAGTAATTTGTGATGCACTAAGCAGAGAGAATTAAAGAAGCGGCAAGATGCGCTTCACTTTTGAATGGAGGAGATGTTGCGAAGTAAATTTCGTGCATCTCCTTTCTATGTTACAAGATTATAAAATTACAAGGTTATAAGATTATAAGATTATAAGCAAAAAGAGTTTTTTAGGCTGGTGCTAAAATATGGACATCCCTCATATATATAAGATATCTAATAGGAGGGGTGAGATATGAAGCAAAAGAATAATCGGATGATCACAGGAGCATTATATCTCCTTTTGATTTTTTTTGCGGCGCAGGCAGTATATGCTGGGTACAATTACTATACAGGACCCAATAGGGCAGTGGAAAGATATGCGAAGGCTCTAGAAAACGGCAACTATGAGAAAGCTTATAAATTATTAAATGAAGAAAGCATAGATAAAGGCGTCACGTCAAAGCAAATGATTAATTATTATAAAGGGGTTTATGCCAATAAGTTATTACAAGTTCAAAAAGTAGGTAGCATTGTTGTAAAGGGCAGCAATACAGCAAGTTGTAAGGTTGTCTATACTTTTAAAAATCAAAGTAAAGAAGATAAATTGCAGCTTGTTAAGAATAGCAATAGATGGGAGATAGTAAGCCCTTTTAAAACGTCAGATGTGACAATCTATGCACCAGCTTTAGCCAAGGTTTATATCAATGGGAAGAGCGTTTCAAATCAAAATGAAGGAATGTTCATCAAGGAAGGCTTGTTACCAGGAAATTATATGTTACAGGTGACATTTCCTGAAACGGATTATAAGGACTATCATCAGGTGATTAAGATACCAGAACAAACAGAGGTAGTATTACCTTATGATATGGTAAATGTAGGGGTTAAAACTATTAAAGGGATGGAAGTGAGTTTAGGTCAGCTTCAAAAAGTAGCCGGTAAGGCCAAAGTAAACTTTAGCGATATATTGCCAGGAGAATATACATTAACGATAAAGAGTCCTTATGATGTTCTTGAACCGCTTAAGACGGAGATTACAGTAGGGCATACCAATTGTAGTTTAAACTATGAAGATGTAAAGCTTTCAGAAAATGGAAAGAAAAAATGGAAAATGTTTGTGAATGATTTTTATAATGATTATCTAGCGGATATTAAAGAGCAAGAGGCGAACCGTATAAGAGACTACTTTACAGAAGGGAATAAGGCAGCACAACTAGAATTGTTTAATGAATGGTTTATTCAAGATAAAGATATTCAAAATGCGAAGTTAAAGGTAGAGACTCAGGCAGATCAGGTGACACGAGATGGCTACTTACAAGGAGAAATGATGGAAATAGTAGAACTTACAAACCGAGAAGAAGTAGAAGGTGGCATGGAAAATAGAGTCTATCGTCTTGTTTTAAAATGGGATACGCAGATAGATGTGATGAAGGAAAGGTGGCAAATTGTAAATCGTACATTAAAAGAAAGTATAGTTGCTTACCAAAGTGAGGATGGTAGATGGATTCAATACTAAGTGAAATGTAAATTAGTATTGAATGTTTTATAAAAGTTGTTAAAATATATTGTATACCATTATACATAGCCCATAAGTTGGGCGAGGAGGAAAAAGTGATCTACGAATCTGATATGGCAGATAAAGCATCGTTAAGAGAAAGAGTATTTCAAAAGATAAGACAGTCTATATTAGACGGTAAATATAAACCAGGTGATACATTAAGAGAATCAGCTATTGCCAATGAATTAAATGTAAGCCGTACGCCTGTAAGAGAAGCCATTAGGCAATTGGAATTAGAAGGTCTAGTGTATTCAATTCCAAATAAGGAGACGGTAGTATGCGGCATTACAGAAGAAGATGTACAGGATATTTTCATGGTAAGAAGCAAACTAGAAGGAATTGCAGGAAGATTAGCTGCAGAACGTATTACACCAGAAGAACTTGAAAAAATGCAAGAAATCTTAGAACTTACAGAATTTTATGCTAGCAAAGGCGATTTAAGTCGAATTGAGTCTTTAGATCATACATTTCATGACGCAATTTATAATGCAACTAAAAGCAAAATTATCAAACACGTTTTATCAGATTTTCATACTTATATTCAGAAAACAAGAAAGAAATCTATTGCCATACCTGGTAGGGTAAAAGGCTTATTAGAAGAGCACAGTGCTATTTATGAAGCAATTAAAAATAGAGATGGCGATAAGGCAGAAGAGCTTATTAATGCCCATTTAGAAAAGGTTACTCATAATATCCATTTGTCATAAGACGAATGGATATTGTAAGTAACCTTTTGTGTATAAAAAAGGACTTAACACTAAAAATGTCGGAATCTATAAGTTTTTAGTCAGTTTGCGCATAGGGAAAATCGAAAATTGTAGAAAATGTAGAAAAGAGTAAAAAATTACCTATAAATGGAAGTAGTTTCGACAAATAAAACAAGTTAGAAGTCAAAAATCATAAAAAAACATAAATAATAGACAATGAAAAAATGTTTTGTTTAAAATTGTATAAAAAAGTTGAAATTAAAATAAAAAATTGAGGCAATCTTACAGGCACGAGCTTGCTATAATGTACTTGTAACTTCCCCCAGATGTTACAGCAAATATTTAATTATTTGCTACCCCTAGAATAAAATACCTTCTCTCAAGGAGAAAGACCCGTCGTCTTTCTCCGATTTTTTTTGCCAGCAATCCACTATTTTTCCATAGACCTACTAATGCAATACGGGATAGAAGAACGTTATAATAGGTTCAACGCATACCCCCTACACCTAATAAGTGGAAAGGGCATTAGGAGGTAGTAAGATGAAAAACGATAAAAGACATAAAAGAAATATGTTAATAGCTGGTTTATGTGTATTAGTGCTATTTGCTAGTGTGATTTTTGCACAGCATAGTATAGCGCACAAAGTAGGTTATAATGAATTTTTAATAGATATACAAAACAAGCAAGTTGAAAAAGTAGAAATGAGCAATGCCTCTACTTTAAAATTTAAACTTAAAAATGATGAAAAAATTTATACAACAGATAATCCAAGAAGAGATGATTTAAAAGAGGTATTACTTTTAAATAATATAGAAGTTATAGAGAAAGCACAAAATAATGTTTCAACGATTCAATATATTATAAGCACAGGTTTAATGATTGCTATGTTTGCATTTATTTATAAATCTGTAAAACGTCAAACAGGGCAACAAGGTAAGATGAGCATTGGAAATAAAAAAGTACAACCAGAAGAGCTTGTACATGATTTTAGTGATATTGCAGGAAATGAAGAAGCCAAAGAACAAGTAGGTGAGCTCATTGCATTTATGAAAGAGCCAGAGAAATTTGCTAAAATGGGTGCACGTATGCCTAAAGGGTTTATTCTTTATGGCCCTCCAGGAACAGGAAAGACATTGCTTGCTAAAGCTATTGCTAAGGAAGCAGGGGTAGCCTTTTTCTCAGTAAGTGGTTCAGACTTTATGCAAATGTATGTGGGTGTAGGTGCGAGCCGTGTAAGAGAAATCTTTAAAACAGCACGTAAAGAAGGCAAAGCTGTTATCTTCATTGATGAAATTGATGCAATTGGTAAAAAACGTGGCAATGGCAATATGCAAGGCAATGATGAAAAAGACCAAACATTAAATGCACTTTTAACAGAGATGTCAGGTTTCAAAAATGATGAGGGCATTGTAGTAATTGCTGCAACTAATAGACTTGATACATTAGATGACGCATTACTTCGTCCAGGCCGTTTTGACCGCCATATTGAGGTGGGTTATCCTGACCTTAAAGCGAGAGAACAGATTATTAAACTTCACCTTAAAAATAAACCACTTTCAGAAAATGTGGATGTTGCAGCACTTGCGAAACAAACTGTATACTTTACAGGTGCAATGCTTGAAAATCTTTTAAATGAAGCTGCCATTTATGCAGTTTCAAAGGAAAAAAGCTGTATTGACCAAGAGTCAATTGATGCAGCCTTTTACACAGTTGTTGCTGGGAAAGAAAAGAAAGACCGTAGTGGTATCAGTGAAATGGATCAAAGAATCACAGCTTACCATGAAGCGGGACATGCACTGGTTACAAAGCTTATTGCACCAGAAAATAGTGTAACAAAGGTGACAATTATTCCAAGTACAAAAGGCTTTGGCGGGTTTAGTATGAATATCCCTAAAGATAAAATGTATCTTACAAAGATGGAACTTTTAAATAATATTAAAATCAGTTTGGCAGGACGTGCTGCTGAGGAAATTATATTTGGTGCAGAACATGTGACAACAGGTGCCAGCAATGATATAGAAAAAGCCAGTGAATCAATGCGCAACATTATGCTGCGTTACGGTATGGATGGCGCATATGGTCTTGTCAATCTAAATGTTTTAACGGGCAAACAAAGTACAGATGATAAAGCATTTGTGGAACGTAGTATTTCATATATGGAAGAGCTTTACGAAGAAACAAAAGAATTAATTTTAGATTATCAAGATAGGCTTGAGGCTATTGCAGAAAGCTTAATTGAAAAAGAAACACTTAATGAACAAGAAATAGCTAGCTTCTTTTAGAAGCTAGCTCAGGCTGTAGACAATTAACTTTTCCATAGTATTTTACTAGTCTAGAAATAGAAAACAGAGGTAAAAATGGACCTAAACTGCTCTTTTTACCCCTATTTTAATAGATTTTCTTGAATAATCCTCACTTAATTTGTGAGTTTATTTTGGGAAAATTCATTTGTCAACAATCTGGGGCTTCTTATGAAGCCTTTTTTATTTCAAAAAACATAAAAATTGGAGGATTTTA
>DYCF01000072.1 GCA_019418225.1 Clostridiales bacterium
CCTCACTTAATTTGTGAGTTTATTTTGGGAAAATTCATTTGTCAACAATCTGAGAGGATAGTTATCTATCCTCTATTTTTATGCCTATTTTAATATTGTGCGATAAGCTTAACTAAGCGAACACCATGGGATGGAACTTCTAGCGCAAAGTTACCTGTGACTTCTTCCAGGTTTTCGTGCGTCCAGAGGTCATAAAGTTTATAAGTACTTGGTAAGCCGAGATTGGTTGTAATTACGAAACTTTCATCTGTCGTATTAAAGATGGCAAGATAGCGCGAACCATCAGGTGCTTGGGTTGTCCAAGTAATATGTTCATCAGTATGATAGAGTTCATAAGCAGCATGGGAATGCTTAAGGAGTGACAGCACATCCATATTTGTAAGAAGTGTTTGAATTTCATCGGGCAAGTCTTTAAAGTTACCATCCAATATAATAGGAGATTTAAAGATGGCGCATAAGGTTAATAAGGTCATTTGTTCATCGGGTGTAAATCTATTTTTTAGTTCAGAGGCTATAAAAGGCAAAATTGGCCATGAGTTATTACCTACTACTGGATTCCAAAGCTTACAAAGTTCGAAAGCCTTTAGAATGTCAGACCAACCATTAAGAAAGGTGTCACTGATTGGCCACATATTGGCATACTGACTAATGTAATCGACCTCATCATAATTTATGATAGGGGAAGCAACATATAAAAGCATATTACGGTCACAGCTTTTAAGTGCATCAGATATGTAAGATAAATCATCATAGTTAAATTGAGTAAGATCTATATAAATAAGGTCTACACCCCAACTTGCATAGAGTTTAAATAAGTACTCATAGTAACTTGCTGCGCCAAATTTATCAAAATCAATAACGTATTGATCATTGACTAGTTTTGTGATTTCGCCAATATGTGTTTTTCCATCAGGTAAACAAATGTTTTTTAAAACAGCACTATCTGGAACATAGGGTGAAATATGAAGACCAAACTTAAGTTTTAAGCGATGAATATAATCCGCTAATAATTTGAAACCAATGCCATTTTCAGCGGATGTAAATTGTGTAGCTGTAGGAATATAAAAACCATGTTCATTGCTTTCTCCCCCAGCATACCAACTGTCATCTATAATAATATATTCATAACCAAAAGCTTTAAGGTACTCTGAAATATAGGTAGTGGCAGTAAGTAAAGAACTTTCCGTTGTAGGGTCATTACTAAAGCCACTGTACCAACCCATAGGTGGGGTTAGTTCGAATTCAATCATCATTAAAACCTCCCGTAAAAAGATGGAAATTGAATTTCTTCTAGTTTCCTATTCTTTTAGAATAAAATATTATTTAGTTAAAGTAAATGTTAAAAAATGTAATTATATAGTGTGTTGTAAGGACTTGATATTGAAATGTTTTTTAGGAGAATAATAATTTTATTAAAATTACTAATAAAAATAAAAAAGTATTATAAAATTTGTGCATATAAAAAGATGAAAATGACATCTTAGTGCAAAAAATAGTACAGTTTGCTAAAAAATATTGAATATTAAATATTAAATATTATAATAATTAATATAATTATTAAAAATTATAAGGAGTGTTTTTTATATGAAGAGTAGAAAATTTATGGCGAAATTATTAGGATTATCCATGATTGTATCTAGCACTTTGGCTTTTAATAGTGCAATTTTTGCGGCGAATTTAGATTTACAAAATACAACTATAATTGGTTCAACAGATGTGAGCAGTGAAGAAAGTATAAGTGGACAAAAAATGGTAATTTCTGCTGAAGGTGGCAAGATGCAAAGTGCAGATGATAACATTAATTTTTCTTATGTGCCAGTAGCTGGAGATTTTACAGCTACAATGAAGATTTCAGCTCTCGAAAACACTAGTTCAAATACAAGAGCGTATTTAATGGTACGTAATGGCATGGATACAACTTCTGCACATATTTCTGCTGGTCTTAAAGGAAGTGGTTCTGGTGCATATGAATTACGTTTGCCTTCTCGTACAAGTGGTAGTTTAAGTAATGCAAGTGTGGGCAAATATGTACGTATCGTTAAAGAAGGCAATACTTATAGTATGTATGTTTCAGATAGCTTAGACTTTACAGAAGCAGCAGTTAAAACATTTACAGACAGTGAAAGCAAAAATAATACAACAGCCCTTATAGCAGATACATTAAATGTAGGTATTGCAGTATGCGATGCAACAGTAACAGTAGATTACTTTAATGTTGTAGATGCTAGCGGCGATACGATTTATGACCTTCAGGATTCAGAAGGCGGAAGTACAGATAAACCTGTAGAAGAAGTAACAATTACAAGTGTACAAATGCCAAGTAGTGTGACTGTGTATGAAGGTGAAAATATAACTTTACCAAGTACATTAACAGCTACATTAAGCGATGGTACAACTAAACAAGTAGCTGTTACATGGGGAACAATTACAAATAGTGTAGGAACACAAACAGTTATGGGATCAGTAGAGGGATTCTCAGGAGTAGTAAGTATTAATGTAACAATTGTAGAGAAAGAAAATAGTGGTGATACACCAGTAGTAGATGCAACTGCTATTTATGTAGCACCAGGAGCATCTGATAATGGTGCAGGAACAACAGTCTCACCAATGTCTCTTACAAAAGCTATTGAAAAAGTAGAAGCAGGTGGCACAATTTATTTACAAGGTGGTACATATAATTTTGATAGCCAATTAACTATTCCATATACAAATAATGGTGAAGCAGGCAAATTAAAATCTATAGTAGCATTAGATGATGCAGAAGTTGTATTAGATTTTTCAGCAGAGCCTTATAATATGAGTGATACAAGTTTGAATGACCGTGGTCTTCAATTAGATGGCAGCTACTGGTATATAAAAGGCATCACAGTAGAAGGTGCAGCAGATAATGGTTTCTTTATTTCAGGTAAAAACAATACATTAGAGCTTTGTGTTGCAAAGGGTAACCGTGATACAGGTATGCAAATTAGCAGAAGAACCTCTAGCTTATCAAACTTTGCAGATTGGCCATCTGATAACCTTATTTTAAATTGTACATCATATAATAATAATGACCCTGCAACAGGTGAAAATGCAGATGGTTTTGCAGCTAAATTAACATGTGGAAATGGCAATGTATTTGATGGTTGTATTTCTTATAATAACGTAGATGATGGTTGGGACTTATATGCAAAAGCAGCTACAGGACCAATTGGTGCAGTAACAATTAGAAATAGTATTGCATTTAGAAATGGTTCTACAACAGAAGGTACATTTACAGCTAATAGTGATGGTAATGGATTTAAATTAGGCGGTTCTAAAATTGCAGTTTCTCACGTAGTAGAAAACTGTATTGCTTTTGAAAATAAAAACCATGGTTTCACAGATAATAGTAATCCAGGAACTATTACAGTAAGAAACTGCACAAGTATTAATAATGCTTTAGATGGTGGTGCAAAGAGCAATATTGACTTCGCAAGAGATAAAACAAATTCTTATAATATCTTAGAAAACTGTATTGCATTTAGCACTGGTAAAGTAGGTAGTGATAAATACAAAGGTGAAGCTGAAAACTGTGTATTCTATAATGGTGGAAAATGGTATAACATTGCAGAACGTCAAGAGGTGGATGTAAATGTTTCTACTATGAGAGGAACGCAAATCACAGGACCTACATCAAATGATTTTGTAACACTTAGTACACCAGCACTTGGTACAGATGTGCATACATTATGGCGTAATGCAGATGGCTCTATTAATATTGGTGACTTATTCAAGATTAAATCAAGTAGCAATTTTGCAAATCGTAACTTAGGCGCAGATCTATCTAACTAATCAAGGCAACTTATATATAGATTTCACATTTATAGATTTTAGTTATTCATGATTTTTACTCATGTGAAATCATTGAGAGAAAACAATTTACGTACATGTATATTTTTTTAGTTGGTTTCTCTATAATTTTGTAGCGTTTTCATATACTAAATCCTAATAGTAAATTTTGATATAGAGGCACTTTGCTGAAAACAGTATTGTTTTGGCAAGGTGCCTCTTATATTGCTCTTATATTGTAGCATGCATATAGATTTCACATTTATAAATTTTAGTTATTCATGATTTTTAGTCCTGTGAAATCATTGAGAGAAAACAATTTACGTACATGTATATTCCAAGGTTTTAGTTGTTTTCTCTATAAGAACATATAAAAACTAAAAATATAGTTGCTAAAAGTGGTAAAAACAGACATAATAATAATTATCGTTTAAGATAATAAGACTTATAAAAGTTAATTAAATAGATTAATAAGAATGAAAGAGGATTAAATAATGAAATTTATTATAGTAGGTGGTATTGCAGCAGGAATGAGTGCAGCAGCCAAACTTAGAAGAGTAGATAAAGAAGCTGAGATTACAGTTTATGAAAAACAAAATTATGTATCATTTGGTGCATGTGGATTACCTTATTACGTAGGTGGATTTTTTGATAATCATGAACAAATGTTAGTTCGAACACCTGAGCAGTTTAGACAGTCAGGGATTAATATTCAAACAGCACATGAAGTCATTCATGTGGATGTAGAAGCACAAAAGGTTCAAGTTAAAAACTTAGCAACTGGTGAAATCTTTGAAGATTATTATGACAAAATGATGATTGCAACAGGCGCGAGTGCTATTGTACCACCTATTCAAAATCTAGAGATTGAAAATGTACACACAATGCGTTCATTAGAAGATGGACATATTTTAAAAGAAAAACTTCAAAAAGAAGAAATTAAAACAGTGGGGATTATTGGTGCAGGCTTTATTGGACTTGAAGCAGTAGAAGCTGCTAAAAAATGTGGTAAAGAAGTAGCTGTATTTCAGCTTGAAGAGCGTGTGTTAAAAGAAGTCTTTGATGAAGAGATTACTGTTTATTTAGAAGATGAATTAAAAGCCCATGGCGTGAAACTTTATACAAATACAAAAGTAGTTGCTTTAAAAGGAGAAAAGGCAGTTACACACATTGTAACAGACAAAGAAGAAGTTCAAGCAGATCTTGTAATTTTAGCAACAGGTGTAAGACCAAGTACAGCGTTTTTAAAAGATACTGGTATTGAAATGTTAGGAAATGGTGCGATTATTGTAAATCATGAAGGCAAGACATCTGTTTCTAATATTTATGCAGCAGGAGATTGTGCAACAGTACCACATTTATTAAAGAAAGAGCCAGCATATATTCCGCTTGCAACAAGTGCCAATAAACTAGGACGTATTGTTGGTGAAAACTTAGGTGGAAAAAATATGGTCTTTGAAGGGACATTAGGTTCAAGTTGTATCAAGGTTATGGATATTGAAGCTGGAAGAACTGGGCTTTCTGAAGAAGAAGCAAAGCGTATGAATTTAGATTATAAAACAGTTTATATTGTAGATAAAAATCAAACAGATTATTACCCAGGTCAAGAAGCTATTGCCATTAAGCTCATATATGATGCGCAGTCAAAAGTGATTTTAGGAGGACAAGTTGTAGGTAAAAAAGATGCAGTCCAACGAACAAATGTATTAGCAACAGCTATCTATGCAAAGATGACAACAATGCAATTAGGTATGCTTGATTTATGCTATGCACCACCATTTGCACGTACATGGGATGCACTTAATATAGCAGGAAATGTAGCGAAATAGAGATAATAAAGAGAAAAAGCTGGTTATTGCATTAAGGTGTGCTTAGTGTAGTAATCAGCTTTTTTAGTAGAATAGAAAAGTTTGATTTTTAACTTTCCTATTCTACAGATTATGTAATGTTAGTACGTTGTTTGGGTGGAAGATTTATTGAAGCCAAGGGATACCTTCTTCTGTGACTGTCCAGATGTTGTCTTGAAGGGTTAGGATAACTTTGCTAAGACCAGCGGCATAAGTTGTAGAGCGCCATTTGCTTGGTATGATTTGAATTTGATTATTACTTACGGGTGTATCTTCAATTTTTAAGAAAAGGCCATTTTCAAATAATGCATCTTTTAGATAGCCTTGTTCACCTAAGGCTTCAAAAGAGCAGTCTAAAACTTCAACATTATATTGCTCTAACCCCTCAAGTAGTTGGCTACGGCTTGTAGCATCTAAATTAATAAGAACGCTTGTATCAATAGCAAGATATTTAAGTGCGTTGTTGAGTTCAGGAGAAGTGTTTAAAACAAGGTCGATAGCTTTTAAATAGGCATCCACAAGTTTTGTTTCGGTAGCATTAGCTATAGGGGTGTTAGGAGAAGATGATGAGGATGTGGCTGAACTTTGGCACCCAACGATTAGTATAGATGTACTGAAACAAAGTATAGGTACAAGAATAAATTTTAAAAGTTTTTGAATCATAATAAAATCAAACCTTTCTAGATGTGTAAGTATTTATATATTCAGTATAGCAACGATTAAAACATATACCAAGCATTGTATAAAATATAGAATATATAAAAATATATAAAGAAACAAATTAAAACCTTGAAATATACATGGACGTAAATTGTGTTCTTCTGATGATTTCATATTACTGAAGATTATAAATAACTAAAAATTATAAATGCGAAATCTATATAGAGAAACAAACTAAAAACTTAAAATATACATATACGTAAATTGTTTTCTCCAGATGATTTCACATGACTAAAAATTATGAATAACTAAAATTTATAGATGTGAAATCTATAGTATAATGGTAAAAAATATTTATAATTATATTGAGAAGTAATTTATAAGGAGGATAGCGATGATTTTATTATGGTCAGGAATTCTTTTGTCATGTGTCATAGCAAACCGGTTTTCAGATAAGTTAGGGATGCCGGTCTTATTATTATTTATGACATTAGGTATGATATTTGGCTGCGATGGTTTATTAAAAATTTCGTTTGATGATTATGAGATTACAGAAAAGTTTTGTGAAATTGCGTTGATATTTATTATGTTTTATGGTGGCTTTGGAACGAAGTGGGAGACAGCTAAGTCAGTGAGTAAAAAAGCTGTTTTACTTTCTACGCTAGGTGTTGCTATTACCGCTATATTAACATGTGTTTTCTGTCATTTTATTTTAGGGTTTAAATTGATAGAAAGTTTTTTAATTGGTGCAGTAATCAGTTCAACAGATGCTGCTTCTGTATTTTCTATTTTAAAATCTAAAAACCTCAGTTTAAAATATGGCACGTCATCATTATTAGAACTTGAGAGTGGAAGTAATGACCCTATGGCATATATGCTAACTATGGTGGCATTAATGTTTATGAGTGGTGCAGGCAGCATAGGAAAAATAAGTTATATGTTATTTGCACAAGTAGTATATGGTGCATTAATAGGGATAGTAATTGCAATAGTTGGTATTTTTATCCTTAAGAAGTTAAAAATTGTTACAGAAGGTGTAGAAACTATTTATATAATCGCTTTAGCATTAGGTTCATATAGTATAGCGCAAGTAGTAGGTGGAAATGGCTATTTAAGTGTGTATTTAACTGGTATTATTTTGGGAAATAGTACAATGAAAAATAAGATTATTTTAGTACACTTCTTCGATGGACTTACTGGGCTTGCACAGATAGGAATTTTCTTTTTATTAGGACTTTTAGCTTTTCCACATCAACTTCCTCAAATTATGGTACTAGCAGTTTCAATAGCATTATTTTTAACCTTTATAGCTAGGCCAATAGCAGTTTTTTGTATTTTAAAGCCTTTTAAGGCATCATTAAATCAATGCCTTCTTGTTTCATGGGCAGGACTACGTGGGGCAGCATCTATTGTATTTGCTATTATGGCAATTGCAAGTGGCATTGATATAGAAAGTGACCTATACCATATTGTATTTATGATTGCACTATTGTCTGTAGCAATTCAGGGTTCTTTATTACCATTTATAGCAAAGAAACTAGATATGGTAGATGCCGAAGAGGATGTCAGAAAGACCTTTAATGATTATCAGGAGAAGTCATCTATTACATTAATGCGTGTATTTATACCCGCAGGACATAGATGGGAGAATAAAACAGTACAAGAAGCAAGCATTCCAGGAGATTCGTTAGCATTGCTTATAAAGAGAAATGGTGAAAATATTATCCCTAAAGGGGATACAGTAATTAAAGAGAATGACAGTATAATATTGAGTATACCTGAATATAAAGATAACGAAGAAATTAAGCTTAAGGAGATTTCAATTGATAAGGCACATAAATGGTGTGGAAGATGCATAGAAGACCTTAAGTTGCCGGATGATGTGTTAATCGCACTGGTAAAACGAGGAGAAGAAAATATCATTCCGCGTGGAAAGACGATGCTATTAGAAAATGACGTGGTTGTAGTCTATAATTAGCTAGGATATAAAAAAGGAAGCAATCGAACTATTATTTAAGTAGATTGCTTCCTTTTTGTATGATATTTTTGCCATATTTATTTTTTAAAGCATCTAGAGAATTTTCTAGGGCTTCGACTTTACGGCTATTACTGGTAAGTTCGAATAAATTCATTTGTTCAGGTTCATTGCGGCTTATAAGATTAAGGGTACGAATACCAAGAGCACGTATAGGTGTATGAAAATTACAATGGGTTTCAAAAAGTTCCATACTAGCAATAGCAAGATCTTTAGCAGTACAACTAGGAAAAGTAAGAGGCTTTTGATACTGCTTTGCATTAAAGTTAGCATCTTTAACCCAGATTTGAATAGTACTTGCTAAAAGCTCCTGATGACGGAGACGACTACTGATTTTTTCTGCAAGCTGTATAAAAATATGATTAACTTCTTTTAAGGAAGAAAGGTCATGAGCTAGAGTAGTGCTATTACCAATGCTTTTAATAGGTTCTTTCGTGTTTAGATTATGCACAGGGGAATGATCGAGACCGTTAGCATAAGTCCAAAGTTGTAAGCCGTTTTCACCTAAAAGTTGTTTAAGAAGTTCAGGTTTAGCATGCGCTAAATCACCAATTGTACGTATACTATAAAGATTTAACTTCTTAGTAGTGGCTTTACCAGCACCTAAAATGTCCGACACTGGAAGAGGCCATATGATTTTTTTAAAATCATAAGCAGGAATATAAGTAATCGCATCAGGTTTTTTTAGATCACTACCTAGTTTTGCAAAGACTTTGTTAAAACTTACACCAATAGAGATGGTAAGACCTAATTCATCTTTCATAGTTTGACGTAGCGTTTCGGCAATGTGAGAGGCTGAGCCAAATAAGGCAGTACTGCCGGTAATATCAAGCCAACATTCATCAATACCAAAGGGTTCCACAAGATCAGTAAAGCGGCTGTAGATTTCACGTGCTAGTTTAGAATAGTGAACATAAATATCGTGATGTGGTGGGGCAGTGACAAGTTGGGGACACTTTTGCCTAGCGGACCATAGAGATTCTCCAGTGATAATACCATGTTTTTTGGCAAGTTCATTTTTAGCTAGGACAACACCATGACGTTCGGCTTCATTACCACCTACAACCATAGGGACTTCTTTAAGTTGTGGATTTAAGAGACATTCTACAGAGGCAAAGAAGTTATTAAGGTCACAATGTAAAATAATACGTTCCACGTAATTTCACTCCTATATATGTAAGATTTCATTATGATAATATAGATTTCACATTTATATCGATTTCACATTTATATCGATTTCACATGTATAAATTTTAGTTATTCATGATTTTTAGTCATGTGAAATCATTAGGAGAAACCTATTTACGTACATGTATATTTCAAGTTTATAGTTGGTTTCTCTATAGATTTTATAGATTTCACATTTATAAAGTTTAGTTATTCATGATCTTTAGCAATGTGAAATCATTAGAAGAAACCTATTTACTACATGTATATTTCAAGGTTTTAGTTGGTTTCTCTATAACTTTATTATAAATGCGAACAAATGTTCGTGTCAAGGCGTTGTAAGAAAAGAGGGTAGATTAAAAATAGACCAAAAAGCGGTTAATTTGAGATGTATTGACAGTATTTAATGTAAAAAGCTATAATTAAGAAAATAAATACACTTTACTTTTCTATAGAGTTCACATCTATAATTTGTTAGTTATTCATGGCATTTTGGGGATGTGAAATCATTAGGAGAAACAATTTTGCAAGATGCATATTTCATTTTTATAGCTTGTTTCTCTATAAAAAAGTATGAAAGGATTGCAGATGGAAGTTAAGAAGATTTTAAATAAGGATGATGTTACAGTCATAGAAGGTCAAGTTAAAGAAATGCCATTGGAATATGTTACTGTATCAGAAGAGATTGTTAAATATGCTGAAGAGCAATTAGGAAAACAACTTGATGAAAGTGGTTGTCTAGCCCTTAGAGATTATATACATTTTGCCATTACAAGATGTGAACAGAACTTGAATGTGCAAAACAAGCTTATTTGGGAAATTAAGAGATTTTATAACGAAGAATATAAAATTGGTTGTTATGCATTACAATTAATTAAAGAACGTATAGGAATCATGTTACCGGCTGATGAGGCGGGTAATATTGCATTACATATTGCTAATGCTTTAGCACACGAGAAAATGCCAATAGTAGAAGAGATGCTAAAGGTTATGCAAGATATATTAAATATCGTAAAGTATTATTTTATTGTTGAATTTGATGAGGAATCACTGGTTTACTTTAGATTTTTAACACATATTAAGTTCTTTGCACAAAGACTTGTAAATAATGAGACTTTTGAAGGAACAGATGATAGCTTATTTGATATAGTAAGAGAAAAGTATCCAGATGCATATGAATGTACTAAGAAGATTAAAGTATATATTGATAAGTACTATACCTATAATATTACAAAAGAAGAAATGGTATATTTAATAATGCATATTAATCGTCTAGTAAGTAGTGAAAGAACTAAATAATTGACGAACTTATAATAGATAGGCTCTACAAAATGATTTATATAGAAATAAAAGAGAAATTTAGAAGCTATAAGAAGCTTTTAAGTTTCTCTTTTTTTATATTTTTTATTTAATAAATATGTAATAAATTAAAGAAGGAATAAAATGGAAGTGCGAAAAAGGTTGATTAATTAGGAAAAACATGTATAATAAATGTTACAGATTTGTTACATAGTTATTACAGATATGTCGTATAGCAAATGTAAAGTAATGAATCCAAATTGAGAAAAACGATAAGAGGAGACATGAAAATGAAAAACAACAAACTATTTAATAAGGTATTATCAAAATCGGCAATGTTACTTATGGTAGCAGGAATCACTATGAGTTCTGGTGCAGCATTTAACGTATATGCGCAAGAAGTACCAGCATCAAATGAAGTAGAGACAACACAGGCCAGTGTAGGTGATACAGAAAGTGAAGCTACAACGACAGAAGCAGTAGCTAAAGCAAAAGCAGGAAATACAACATCTAAAGTGAAATGCACAACATATACTTGGTCAAAGACATATTATACAAGTCAAAATTGTAAACCTAATACAAGTATAACAGTAAAACCAGGAACAAATAAACCAAGTGTCAATAAGCCAAATACAGATACAAGTACACCAAGTGTAGATACACCAAATACAAATACACCAAGTGTAGACACACCAAATACAGATACAAATACACCAAGTGTAGACACACCAAATACAGATACAAATACGCCAAGTGTAGATACACCAAATACAAATACACCAAGTGTAGACACACCAGATACAGATACAAATACACCAAATGTAGATACGCCAAATACAGAAGACACACAAACACCTTCAGAAGAGGTATCAAATCAAACAGCTTTTGAAAATGAAGTTCTAAGACTTGTTAACGTTGAACGTACAAAAGCAGGATTAAGTCCACTTCAGATGGATGAAAGTATCAGAAATGTTGCAAGAGTTAAAGCAACAGATATGTATAAAAACCGTTATTTTGACCACACAAGTCCAACTTATGGTACACCATTTGATATGTTAAAGAAATATGGCATTTCTTATAAAGCAGCAGGAGAAAATATTGCTAAGGGGCAAACAACACCTCAACAAGTTGTAAACAGCTGGATGAATAGTTCAGGACATAGAGCAAATATCTTAAGTGCCAAATATACACATATTGGTATTGGTTATGAAGCAAACGGTAACCACTGGGTACAAATGTTTGTAGGTAAATAAAAAATATAAGGTATACATAAAGAAAGCACTTTTTAAGTGCTTTCTTCAGATTGTTGACAAATGAATTTTCCCAAAATAAACTCACAAATTAAGTGA
>DYCF01000073.1 GCA_019418225.1 Clostridiales bacterium
AAATTTTATAACGTAAAAATAAGTTGATAAATATAAAATATTTTACTTTATTTTAAAATATTTTAATTGTATAATAATATAAAGCGGTTTCACATAATCAAAACAAAAGGAATAACTCAAATTTATAGATGTGGAATCTATGTTACAACGAAAAAATCTACTTAAAACAGTTTATGGGAGGATTAAGATGGTTCAAGAAGATCAATTCGTCAAAACAGCAAAAGAAGTTATTCAAGAGGGAAAGACAGCACTGGGGATAGAGTTTGGTTCAACACGCATTAAAGCAGTACTTGTAAATGATAATAATATGCCTATTGCCTCAGGAAGCTATGAATGGGAAAACAGATTAGAAAATGGCATATGGACTTATAGTGAAGAAGACATATGGAAAGGGCTTCAAAGTAGTTATCAAGATATGGCAAAAGATGTAGAAGACAAGTATGGTGTAATACTTCAAAGAATAGGTGCAATTGGCTTTAGTGGTATGATGCATGGGTATATGCCATTTAATAAAGATGGAAAATTGTTGGTACCTTTTAGAACTTGGCGTAATACAATGACAGGTGAAGCTTCAGAAAAGCTTACAGCATTATTTAACTATCATATTCCTCAAAGATGGAGCATTGCCCACCTTTATGGAGCAATTTTAAATGATGAAGAACATGTAAAAGATATAGATTTCATCACAACGTTAGCTGGATATGTACATTATAAATTAACAGGTGAAAAGATACTGGGAATAGGAGAGGCTTCAGGAGTATTTCCTATTGATGTAAATCTCAAAGATTATCATACAGGTATGATTAATCAGTTTAATAAGCTTATTAGTGGAAAAGGATTTCAATGGCGTTTGGAAGATATTTTACCTAAGGTAAAGGTGGCTGGAGAAAATGCTGGTTATTTAACAGCTGAGGGGGCTAAATTACTAGATGTAACAGGTAATCTTCAAGCAGGTATTCCATTATGTCCACCAGAAGGAGATGCAGGGACAGGTATGGTGGCCACTAATAGTGTGGCACCTCGTACTGGAAATGTTTCAGCAGGGACCTCTGTATTTGCAATGCTGGTACTTGAAAAAGAATTGTCTCAGGTGTATGAAGCCATTGACCTTGTTACAACACCTACAGGGAACCTCGTTGCGATGGTACATTGTAATAACTGCACATCTGATTTAAATGCCTGGGTAAATCTATTTAAAGAGTTTGCAGAGAGTTTCCAGATTAAAGTAGACATGAATGCTTTATTTGGAATGCTTTACCGTAAGGCATTGGAGGGAGATGGAGATTGTGGTGGTCTTTTAGCTTATAATTACTTATCAGGTGAACACATTACGGGGCTTGAAACAGGCAGGCCTTTATTTGTTAGAACACCAGATAGCCACTTTAATTTAGCTAACTTTATGCGTGTACACTTGTTCACAGCTTTAGGTGCCTTAAAAACTGGTTTAGATATACTAATGAAAGAAGAAGGCGTAAAGGTAGATGAAATCTTTGGACATGGTGGTTTATTTAAGACTAAGGAAGTTGGACAGCGTATTTTAGCAGCAGCAATAAATGCACCAGTATCCGTTATGGAAACAGCTGGAGAAGGTGGCGCATGGGGAATTGCTATATTAGCAGGTTATATGAGAAATCAAGTAGAATTAAATCAAAGCCAGTCTCTGGAACAATATTTGAAGCAAAAGGTATTTGTAGGTCAAAAGGAAAGCAAAGTAGCACCAAACAAAAAAGATGTAGAAGGATTTGAAGTATTTATGAAACGCTACGAAGAAGGACTTCATATAGAAAAAGCAGCCGTAGCATCTTTAAGATGAGGTGGAGAAGATGTTAGAAGAATTAAAAAAACAAGTGTATGAAGCAAATATGGAACTCGTAAAACGTAATTTAGTTGTTTATACATGGGGAAATGTAAGTGGGATTGACCGTGAAAGTGGTTACTTCATCATTAAACCAAGTGGTGTGGACTATGAAAAGTTAAAGCCGGAAGATATGGTCGTTATGGATCTTGAGGGAAATAAAATAGAAGGCGAATATAAGCCTTCATCAGATACTGCCACACACTTAGAACTTTATAAAGCTTTTCCAGAAATAGGGGGCATTGTACATACACACTCACCTTGGGCAACTTCATGGGCACAAGCTGGCAGAAGTGTGCCTTGCTATGGGACAACCCATGCGGATTATTTTTATGGGAGTATTCCTTGTACAAGAAATTTAACAAAAGATGAAATTGAAACAGATTATGAGAAAAATACGGGACTTGTTATTATAGAGACCTTTAAAGATTTAAATCCCGTATATGTACCAGCTGTATTATGCATGAATCATGGTCCATTTACTTGGGGGAAAGATGCGAAGGAAGCTGTATATCATGCAGTTGTATTAGAAGAGGTATCAAAAATGGCAGCTCAGACGGAGATGATGAATAGTCATGTAAGGCCAGCCCCTGATACGATTAAAGAAAAGCATTTTATGCGTAAGCATGGTAAAAATGCATACTATGGACAATAACATATTAAGTTAGAATTACTTAAATCTAAAAGGAGTGCCAAATAAGTAGTATTGGCACTCCTTTTTAGATGATAAAAAATTTTAACAGTAGATACTATATAAGTACCAAAAAGGATATAATGTATAGTATAATTCTAAAAACAATTAAATATTAAAATACTTATTTAGAAATACGTAATATAGATTTCACATTTATAAAATTTGGTTATTCATTATATTATAGCTATGTGAAATCATAAGGAGAAACCTATTTATGTGATGTATCATTTAGAATTATAGTTGGTTTCTCTATAATTAATTTATACTTTTAATGTGTATAACAGGGAGGTAGTGAGATGGGGCAATTCATACTAAGTTGCTGTTCAACAGCGGACCGAGAAAAGAAATTTTTTGTAGAAAGAAAGATACCTTATGTATGTTTTCATTTAAATTTTAAAGGGAAGGAATATCTAGATGATTTTGGGGAGACGATTCCTTTTGATGAATTTTATCAGGCCATGAAAGAGGGTGAGATGCCAGTTACCTCACAGGTAAATAGTGAAGATTTTATTAGCTTTTTTGAACCATTCCTAAAGAATGGGCAAGATATTTTACATGTGAGTCTATCCTCTGGATTATCGGGAACTTATAATTCGGCTAATATTGCAAAACAAGAGTTACTTGAAAGATATCCAGAAAGGCAAATAAAAATAGTAGATTCATTGGGTGCATCTTCTGGATATGGTCTTTTCATGGAATACTTAGCAGACTTAAGAGATGCAGGCAAAAGCTTGGAAGAAGTTTATGCGTGGGCTGAGGAAAATAAACTTAATATGCATCACTGGTTCTTTTCAACAGATTTAACAAGTTATAAACGTGGGGGCAGAATTTCAGCTACTGCTGCTGTAGTAGGCAGTATTTTGTCCATATGTCCACTAATGAATATGGATGATGAAGGCCATCTCATTCCGCGAAAGAAAATAAGAACGAAACGTAAAGCTATTGAAGAAATGGTAGAGACAATGCTGGTACATGTTCAAGAAGGTGAAACTTATACAGGAAAGTGTGCAATTTCTCAGTCAGCTTGTATGGAAGATGCGCTAAAGGTTGCACAGCTTATTGAAGAGAAGATACCTTTGCTAAAAGGAAAGATTAGCATAAATAGCATTGGAACTGTAATAGGAGCACATACTGGCCCTGGAACGGTTGCATTATTTTTTATGGGTGATAAACGAACAAGCAAATAGATGATAGAAGGAACTACGACCATTTCTACATATTAAATATGAACCTATAGGTGTGTAGGGTGGCATGATTATAGCAGTATAGAAAGGAGACCAGGACTTCAGCAATGGGAGAGACCACAAGAAGGGGCTATGTACCAAGTGATATCAAAGAATTTAGCGGCATAGCATTAGAAAAAGTACGAGATGCAGGTGAAGACTTGTTTTATTTGCTCAATCGTGAGTATAAGATAAAAGGTGCTTCTACCTTCATAGGCAATCACTATATGTTAAGTGAAAGACAACGCCTTGCCCTTGTAAGAAGTATTTCTTCAAAGCAGGCTTTAGAGGTAAGGCAGCAGAAAAAAGGTCATTTAGAATCAGTTCAATACCTGCATATTGATGGATTTAATACGATTATTACCTTAGAAGTGGCCTTATCAGAATGCCTTTTAATGGAAGGGATGGATGGAACGATTAGAGATTTAGCCGGCCTTAGAGGAACATATCGTATCATCGATAAGACAAGGTTAGCGTTGCAAGTTTTATTTGAAACATTAGATGAAAAAGGGATACACGGCGTATGCTTTTGGTTAGATGCACCTGTTTCAAATTCTGGCCGGCTTAAACAACTTATTTTAGAGATAGGTGCAGTGTATAAAGTAGCTGTTCAAGTAAAAGTTATTAATGAAGTCGATACAGTCTTGTCGAACTTAGAAGGCGTTGTAAGTAGTGATGCGATTATTTTAAATAAGTGCAAAAGTTGGATTAACTTAAACAGAAACATTATTGAGGAGAAATTAGAAAATAGCTGGTATATTAAATGTTGGAGATGATAAGAATGAACGAAAGAGAAATAGAAGAGCAACTTAAGTGGTTTAAAAAGCAAGGATATATTGTGCCTAATAAAAACTTGCTTAAGAGTAAAGTAGAAATAGAGGGCATTAGAGAAAGTGGAAAAATTAATATTGCTGTATTAGATGAGGTAGTCAAGGCGGCAAAGGTAGGTATGTCTACAGAAGATATTGACCAAATCGTCTATCAAAAGACTAAAGAATTTGGTGGCATTCCCGGGACGTTAGGTTATAGTGGTTTCCCTAAAAGCTGCTGCACCTCAATTAATAGTCAAATTTGTCATGGAATCCCTTCTAAAGCAGATATTTTAAAAGAAGGAGACATTGTAAATGTAGACATTACGACTATTTACAATGGTTTCTTCTCTGATTCTTCCAGGATGATTTGTATCGGAGAGATAGAACCTGAAACAAAGCGATTAGTAGAAGTGGCTAAAGAAAGCATTCAAGTAGGTCTAAAGGAAGTAAAACCTTGGCACTGTTTGGGGAATATGGGGCAAGCCATTCATGACTATGTTAGAAGCCAAGGCTTTTCAGTTGTTAGAGAAATCGGAGGACATGGTGTAGGCAAAAAAATGCATGAAGAGCCTTTTGTAAGTTATGTTTCTAAAAGAGGAACAGAAATGATGATGGTACCTGGTATGGTTTTTACGATTGAGCCAATGATTAATATGGGGACAAGTAGAGTACGGGAAGATTATAAAAATGGCTGGACAATTTATACAAAGGATGGAAAACCTTCTGCACAGTGGGAAGTAACAGTGGTTATTACAGAAAGTAGCTACGAAATACTGGCTTATTAGTGAGAAGAAATTGAAGTATCATACGTCTTAAAGTATACATGAAAAATCCTGTAAGTGGACATTCTAAACAAAAAGGATGTTAAGGAGTTTATCATGAAAGAAAAACGTAAAGCTAGCGATATGTGGGTTATAGGATTTGCCTTATTTGCTATGTTTTTTGGTTCTGGAAATTTAATATTTCCATCTTACTTAGGGCGTATGATAGGAAGCCACTATTTGCAAGGACTCATAGGTTTTATGATTACAGGTATAGGTCTTCCTTTATTAAGTGTAATGGCAACTGCCAAAGCAGGTGGTGAATTTAGTCATATTAGTCATCAGATTGGAAAGGTTTTTTCAGTCATTTTAATGACTTTTTTAATTTTAAGTATTGGGCCTTTTTTAGCCATTCCAAGAACAGTAGCAACGACTTATGAAATAGGTATTAGACCTTTCTTTCCGACATTAAGTCCACTTATAGTGATTATTATTTACTTTATTATTAATCTTATTTTGGTTTTAAGGCCTAGTACAATTGTAGATGTGATTGGAAAGTTTTTAACACCAGTTTTATTAGTGATTTTATTAGTGCTTATCATTAAAGGCATTTTAGTACCTATTGGACCTGTTACAACAGCCAGTATTGACAGTGTATTTTCAAGGGCGATTATCGAAGGATATCAAACAATGGATGCATTAGGTGCAGTTTGTTTCTCTAGTATTATTGTAAATAATATTAGAGAAAAAGGATATAAAGAAAAAGGAGAAATTATTGGTGTTACGCTAAAGTCCTCTTTAGTAGCTGTTGTGGGGCTTGGTGTAATTTATGGTGGTCTTATGTACCTAGGAACGCATACTGGGCATATAAGCGGTGACATAGAAAAAACACAGCTTATTACAACACTGGCAGGGCAGATTTTAGGAAATATTGGGAGTGTGCTCTTGGCAATCGCTGTAGCAATCGCTTGTTTAACCACATCTATTGGTCTTACTATGACAGCAGCTAATTATTTTTCGGATTTGTTTAAGCAAAAGGTTTCGTATAGCACAGTAGCGGTCATCACTTCTCTTATTGGTGTAGCAATTGCTTCCATGGGCGTAGATCGTATTGTAGGGGTGACAGGACCCGTTTTAAACATTTTATATCCGCTAATTATTGTATTAGTTGTTATTAGTTTAATAGAATCAGTACCATCCCCTATTGTTTATCAGTTGCCTGTTTATGTAACCTTAATCATTGTACTTGTAGAAGAAGGTAGTAAATTAGCTGGTATGAACACTAATTGGTTTAGTTTTTTACCTTTTAGCCAGTTAGGCTTCTCTTGGCTTGTACCAGCAGTTGTCAGCTATATTATTGCTAAAATTATAACTATGGGTTTAAAGAGAAGTTGATGATGACAGGATATAGCATGTTAAGATAATATTTGTTATAATCATTTAGATAATAGATAAAATCAAACTACTAAATGATTAGTTTGAAAGTATAGAGAAGTAGACAGGAGACGATAACAACATGAAAGAAGGCATGCTTTTAAGAAATGAAGAAGGGTACTTTGCATTTGATGAAGCCATTTATTTTAAAGGCGGAGAAGATATTGTTATCTTTGAAGAAGATGAGCAAGAGTGGCTAGAAGGTAAGGTGGAGAAAGATGAATTTGGTGAATATTATTTCACAAATGGATTCTTAGTAGTATATCTGTATGAAGGCTTACCAGTTAGAGTAAAAGCATAAAGAATTAACATTAAGAAGTTTTAATAGATTAAGGAGGTATCGTGAGATTATTTATAGTTTCACGATACCTCCTTAATCTATTTGGCTTAATATTTTCTAAGACAGAGCATTTTTCTTGATGATCTAAATAAGTATCATTAGAAGTCTTTTAAACCATACTAAGATTATAGGATACTAAAGTGATATAAATGATACTTTGTATTATAAATAATAATTTATATCATAAATTATGCTCTGTATTATTTAATAAAGGAAGGTACGCATATGGATGAAGTCGTTAAAGTGATTCCACTTGGTGGACTTGGAAGTATTGGTAAAAATATAACAGCTATTGAATATGGTGATGAAATCATTGTAATTGACTGTGGCATGGGGTTCCCAGATGAAGAGATGTATGGTGTGGATTTAGTCATTCCTGATATCACCTATTTATTAGCCAATAAAGATAAGATAAAAGGCATTTTCTTTACCCATGGTCATGAAGATCATATAGGGGCTGTACCTTATATTTTAAAGCAAATGAATATTCCTTTATATGGTACAAGGCTAACCCTTGGGATTATTGCCAATAAGCTAAGAGAACATGGCCTTTTAGAAGGAGCTATGCTTCATCATGTCACACCAGGAGATACAGTGCAGTTAAAGCAAGTTAGTGTAGAATTCGTAAGAAGTACCCATAGCATTGCAGGGGCTTGTTGTATTGCGGTGCATACCCCAGAGGGAATTATATTTCATACTGGCGACTTTAAGGTAGATTATACGCCTATTGATGGACAACATATGGATTTAGAACGTATTGGTGAGTTAGGCAAAGAGGGAGTTTTACTCCTGTTGGCGGATAGTACAAATGTAGAACGTCCAGGGCATTCACCTTCAGAAGAGACCATTGGTAAGACTTTGATGCGTCTTTTTTCAGGCGTGAAAGGACGTGTTATTGTGGCCACCTTTGCATCTAATATTCATCGTATTCAACAAATTGTCAATGCGTCTATTGCTTATGGGCGTAAAGTAGCTTTTAGTGGTCGGAGCATGGAAAGTATCTCAACTGTAGCAAGGGAGTTAGGTTATTTAGAGATTCCAGAAACAACCTTAATGACCTTAAATGAAATTAAAGATTATTCTAGTGAAAAGATTACAATTATCACCACAGGGAGTCAGGGTGAACCTATGGCAGCTTTGGCACGTATAGCTTTTGGTAATCATAAGTTTATTCAAATTGAACCCGATGATTTATATATTATTTCAGCTTCACCTATTCCAGGCAATGATAAGTTAGTTTCTAGGGTTATTAATGAACTTTATAAAAAAGGAGCAGAGGTGGTTTATAAGGGAATCGAAGAGGTGCATGTTTCAGGTCATGCTTTTAAAGAAGAACTGAAACTTATGCACGCCTTAACTCACCCTAAATACTTTATGCCAGACCATGGAGAGTATCGTCATTTAAAGCATCATCGCGATTTAGCAATTAAAATGGGGATGCCCAAAGAGAATGTGTTTATTTTACAGGATGGCGATGTACTTGCTGTCAATAAAAGTAGCGGTGCTGTAGTGGATCATGTACGTGCTGGAAATATTCTCGTAGATGGCATTGGTGTAGGGGATGTAGGCAATATTGTGCTACGTGACCGCAAACATTTAGCAGAAGAAGGTATGCTCATTGTGGTAGCAGCAATCGACTTGGAAACTCTTTCTATTATGAGTGGACCAGATATTATTACAAGAGGTTTTGTTTATGCCAAGGATTCAGAGGCACTTCTTGGAGAAGTCAAGGCAGTTGCTACTAAAGAATTAGAAATGTGTCTTGCTTATCAAATGGTGGAATGGTATGTTTTAAAGGCACGTATTAAAAAAGAAGTAGAAACATTATTATATGAAAAAACAAAGAGACGACCTACTATTTTGCCAATTATTATGGAAGTATAGTGAAAAATTAATTCACAGCTTCTAAAATCCAGTTTTGACAAGGGTGACCATTGATTTCCCATTGTTGCACATTAGAACCACTTGTTGTGAGGGCATTTTTGACTTCTACGCAGCTTTGGTCTTTAGAGGCCTTTGTATAGATTGTATAAGTACCATCTGAATTTAATTTAAATTTATATTTTTGAGCATCACAATTGGTGTTTTGATAAATTTGAATGTTTGTACCGTTAGTAGCACTGTTATTATTTACGTCTAAGAGATAGGTGACGCCATCACCTAAAGCAGAATAAATATAGTAATAACCACCACCCGCTGAAACAAATCGCCAAGTATTATGCGCAGCTGAGCCATTTGCACCCCATTGTTGGACATTGGTACCATTAATGGCCCTACCGTTTTCAACTTCTAAATATAAGCCACTGTTGGCATTTTTAAGCATATAACTTTTATTTTCAGGCATTTGGGCACCTGAAGAAGTATTTTTGACAACTAAATAATTTGCACTTGGTACACCGGTTGTTGCAAATGTCATATAAGTCATAGCTGCCCTAGTGTCTTTGGCACCAGAATTTTTCGTGCAGTAGTTAGGACTATCATAAGCTGAAAGTGTTTTATAAGAATAATTTGTACTTGGGTGCCATGCGGTTGTTAATGAATTAATATTAGCAACATTATTGTTACTATAGCAGTTAGTAGCTAAAGAGCCACTATCTGTATACCAAGGGCCAACTTTGTTTACGCTAGCATTTGTAATTTGGGTAAGGCCAAGTGCATTATCATTCACAACAGAACCTTTACCAGTACCACCATTATAGTAGTTTTTCTCTGCATAAATTGTAGCGGCTGTATGCATGGTGTACCCCAGGTCAAAATTAGTGACATAATTGTTAAGGGTATGAAAATAGCCATAGCGCATTAAACCAGGGGCTCTTGTAACACAACCATCAAAGTAATTTGTAATCATAGAAATACAAGGTTTTCCCTTATATGAGGTTAAAATAGCATCGGTATCTGCTGGGTAGCCAAAAAGTAGGCCATACTCATGTTTACCAAAAGAACAATCAGAAATTGTACTGTAATTGGATTCCCCTTTAATGGCAATGAATTTATCAATGTCACCGCCTACAGAAGCAGTATTGATAGTGCTATGTCCTATGAAACTAATATGATCAAGCCAAAGGTTATTGCCATTTGCAAATTCCCATAAGTTATCACTATTGTAGCTGCCATCGTGGGTAGCCGTAATATTTTTAATGATAATATCGTTACCAGAATAATAAGTACCTAAATAGATATTATGTAAGGTGTTTGCATTATAACTGCCAATAAGTGTCTTATGATTACCAATATAAATCTTAGTAGATACTTTTTTGCGACCTTCATTATCGGTAGTGGAACTACCAGAATAGCTCATATTAGCTGTAACAACAACTGTGCGAGGTATATCATCACTTAAAGCAGTTTTAAGTTCAGAAAATGTGCTAACATAAACAGTTTCACCTAATAGACCACCAATAGTAGATGCTTTTGTATTGCCAGAAGTATCTTTCCCATATCCAGCAAAACCTTGAAGTCCAGCAGTATTTAAAAGAAACTTCTGATTAGATGCACCTGTATAGTTGGTAAGTGTAATGGTATTACTAGTTGCATTATAAGTAAGTGCCTTAGAAGTGTCTGCATAATTGGTGATTTTATAATATAAGTCATTACCTAGTGCATCTTGTGAAACAGGTGTGACATACCAATATTGATAAGTGGTATTGGTATTCCCTTCAATAATGCAAGAGGTATTTGTAGCAGTGCTGCCATTTGAAACAGAAAGAACCATCCCTGTTCCCATATTAACAATACGAAAGACGTTTGTTGTAACGTAGTCAAAACGCCAGTTTTCATTTTGAACCCCATTAGTAATCCATGTATTAAGTGCTGAGCCATCGGATAGGCCAGAGACATTAATATTCCGATTACCATCAGCCGTGGTGATACGGACAAGTTGTGCTGCAAAATCAGTAGTAGTTGCCGCATAAGTGTCAAAAGCTGTTTGTGGCATCAAACTAAGCAATGACATGAGCATTACAAAAGTCATCAAAAAAGCTTTGAAATTTTTTTCCATGTAATCTCCTCCTTATAGTTAGGGTAATAGGCGTTTGCGAAACGCCGTAACCCGTATAAATACGGGATATTTTTTTGT
>DYCF01000074.1 GCA_019418225.1 Clostridiales bacterium
TCATTAGATTTTTTAGGGGCTTTGAACTTCTCGTTCACAAAGTACATCTTACCTTTACATGTGGGACAGGTTTTATTGGTGTTAAACAACTCGTAGTTTGTGCCCTCCGACAAGGAGATCCTACAATTGATACATATGTTTTTATAGCCCATCGTTACTATCTCCCATTGGATTTATGTATATAGATTTATTATATTTAAATATTTTAGCTAAAAACACCTTTATAAAATGCTATCATATCTTTTGCATATTTCACGGCCCGAGGAATACCTATTCTTTTATAATAGTCAGCTAATATTTCTTGATGATTCTTCAGAAGATCAAATTCAATTATATACAAACCAACACTCGTTATAGAATATTTTCCTATTTCAATTGTAGTTGATTTATCATCTTCAGATATTTCCTCACCTATAGGAAACTCACCATCAGGATACGCCTCAATAGTAACATCGCTATATTGCCAAAACTTCTTACTCCAAATGATAATATCTTTTCGATATTCTTCTATCATTTGCTTGTAAAACTGTACCATCTCTTTATCTGAAAGCACCTTACAATTAAACCCTTCTAATAAGAATTGTCTTTGTTTCAATCGATTTTTTACTTCTTCTATTCCAACACTCTGTAGGTCTTGATTAAAGTTATCGACACCTAGTTCTTTTAGAATATCTAAATATATGTCACTATCTAAAAATTCTTTTATAGTCTCCATACCCTTATTTCCTTAACAATATTGCCACCTTTCATAATAAGAAACTCTATACCTGCTTGTAGAGCCGCATAATCTACAGTTTCATAAAGTAGCAACGCATTAGCTCCTATTTATTTTTAAAGATAACTTCCTCACCTTCAATAAAATTTACACCTAACAACTGATCAAAGCCCTTTATAACAAAATGAGGGCAATACTTCCCATTATTCAGATTCGGTGGAGTTTTCCTCTTCTTGCTGTAGAAAGTAACTGTACAGCAAATAGTAAAATCTAAATCGCTCATTTTAGACCTTATCAACTACATATACCATATCTCCTTTAAAGTATATATTCATTATACAGTGTAGAGGACGCACTTTGATCTACAACCAACCTTGTAATACAGCTCGTCCCCATTTATAGGTCTCCGTAATGACCTCAAACTCACCTTCACTATATTTCTGCTGATACTGAGGTAACTCAATCCTTTTTTGGGACCCTCGCAACATGGAGAGAATCTTTTGGATACTCGCAAAAAGATTTTGTTATTTTCAGTACCTCGTTATGAATCCAACAAGACTAGAGGCTAATTCACAATTAGTTCGAGTTTATTTTGTTCATTAATAATTCTATTCTTATACTATTTTATCATGTATTTCACAATGCTAATGGATCGTTTATAGACTGAAAATCATACATAAAACAAAAAAGCACATAATAAAACGCTTTTACACGTTTAAAATCATGTGCTTCATTTTATCAAAGACTAATAGGTTTGACTTATTATAAGACTAAAAGTATATTACTTTTTACTTATTTTGCTAATAAATGATGGTATATTTGCATGTCTTAGAACATCACCAAAATGGCTAGTAAGACCTACATCCCCAATTAATTCAATACCAATATTACTGTCTTTAAGGCCCTTAATTTTAGATCTCAATTTTTCTAAACCATCTTCTACAAAAAACTTTTCATACTTAGCTGGTTCACCCGCAACAATTGTAGTTCCAAGTCCCTTCTCTTTAATCTGATTCAACTGTACTAACCAAATTTTAGTACCATCAAACACCCATTCAATCGAGACATCACCTAAAAGATAATGATATTTACGAATTTCATTTAATACTGCTTTTAATTTTACTAATACACTATCAGGCAGAGAATCTAAATAATCTGTGCCAACCATGAAATTATCGCCTTTTCCAGCAACACCTTCTATAACATCATTAGCCTGATTCTCACTTACAATAGCTCCACCTGAATAAAATGCCTCAACTGCACTTTGACTTAAAACAGAAGCAATGTTAATTTCCTTCTCCCCTTTAAGTTCTTCTTTCTGCATTAAGATAAATGGATCAGTCCATTTGTCTCCAGTATAATACTTACCTGGCTCTTTAACGATTGGAGCAGTACGTATCCACTTTTCCCTTAGTCCGGTTTCTCGACCAAAAGAAAATGGGGGAACATTTCTAGAAATAACCATTGTATATGGGATATTAAATCCTAAATAATCAGCTATAATCAAACCAAAAGGCTTATCACCAATAAAGCGTGAAAACTTATTCGGCCATTTTATTTTTATATCATACTCATAATCTGTAAATTTTTCGTATTCCCAAATAATCGTATGACTCTTACGAAGGCCTTCTCTATGAGGATGTAAGCTAAATTCAACTCTATAACTTTCATCAAAATCACACTCAGGTGCAAAACCATATACTGTTTTCAATACATACATTCCCATATTTTTTTCTAAAAAACAAATATCAGGTTTTTCGACACACTTAGGTGTATCATTTGGAGCAAATTCAATAATGTTTCCTAAAATAACCCCTGAAACACCACCATCATTTACATCTATAGTCTCATTAATTATAGAATATTTGTTTTCATTACAATTCTTTTGAATTACATTGAGTATTTCATCAATCTCATTCGCTTGTTTTCCATAAACAAGACTATGACCTTTCATTGACTCTATACTAAAACTTCTAATATTAACAGACTTAGAATTAGATGTTTCAATCAGATCAAGAATACATTCTTTTAATTTTAAATCATCTTTATATATATAATCTGTGTCAATCTTTATATATCGAATACTCATATCAGGAGCAATACTAATATATCTGGCTATATTACACCCCATATGCTCATACATAAAAGATAACTTATCATCTTTTAATAAATTCACCATAACGCTCTCTTATAAATTAAACTCCACACTACTTCCTATCAAATTTCGATACATACCCTCAGCATATGAATCTGACATTGTAGCAATATAACTAGCAACTTTTCTAGAAATAATATCATTTTTAATAGAATTATAGCAATCTTTAATACAAGGGTCTTTATTGTCTTTAATAGCCTTATCCAAATGTGACACACTATTTTCAGTAGCTGGTAAACCTTTATAGATTTTATCTAAACACTTATGTTTATCAAGATTAGCTATAATTGCGGTATCAACTTCATTTCTAAGCTCTAGAGGCATAAGCTTATAATTCTTGGTTAATTTTTCAAAAAGCCACTCTACAATATATTCTGCTTTTGCATCGCTTTTTTGAACTTCAGGACTAAATATATAATATTGATCTAAGAACTTTCTTAATGAGTAATATTCATTTCTATAAGTATCATCAAAATTTATAAATAAGCCATTAAGATACTTCTTATTCTGACTATCGGTTTCATTATTCGTACTTTTCATTTTAGTTTTATCTCTAACATGACTCTGGTTGAAATTTCCGGTCTCAGCAATAGCAGAATTAATATTTTCTGCACTTGCCTTTATCAATTTACTTATTATATTCCTGATCAAATCTCTTGACTCATATTCTCTTAATGATTTAATTTCTTTGCCAATTAAATTACTTAATAGTTTGCATAGTTTTTCTTCTATAGTATTATCATTTTTCTTCAAATTAATATATGCGGTACATCTTAAAAAATCTTCCAAATCATGAGTTATATATGCAATTTTATCTGCCCAGACAACCACCTGTGCCTCCAATGTTGTAGGGAATTCATTTAACCACTCATTTATCTTTACATGATTATCAAACTTAATTCCATTATATGAAGGTTCTTTTAAATAACATAATTGCTTTTCAGCTTTTGTTTTATCTATGTCAAACATATCTGAATCATGTAACAAGATTCCTTCATATATTACTGATTCAATTTTAGAGCCATATTTTTCCCATAAATATCTAATACTTTGAATTGGATGATGAAATCCGCCATTTTCCTCTAACAATTCATTTAGCTTCCGTTCAGCAGCATGTCCAAATGGTGTATGCCCAACATCATGACCTAAAGCTATAGCTGATACCAAATCAACATTAAGCCGAAGAGCATTAGCTATACTTATAGCAATCTGTTCAACTTCTAATGTATGTGTAAGTCTGGTTCTGTGATCCCCCTCAACCATAGCAGAAATTACCTGAGTCTTATCCTGCAACCTCCGAAATCCACCAGTATATAATATTTTATCCCGTTGTCTTCTTAAGGATGTGCGATAAGTTTCATCATCTTCTTTACTTTTCTTCGTCACAGCCTTTTTATAACCATATGATGCAATATGCTTATTAAACTGCTCTTCCAAATCATAACTCTCTAATGGAAGATTTTTTTTAGTTTCAGACTTTGTTTCCATGTCAGCCCCCACACATAATTATACAAACATATTATCTATATAAAAATTTTGAGCAATTACTCTTATAAATACATTTTATTACTTTTTTTTTATAAAGCAACTATTCTGTTAATAACTAGTATTTCTATAAAACTATTTAACCTATTTAAATTTATTCACCATATAAATATCATAACTTATAAGACATAATTAACTTAATCAAATAAAAGTAGAGCCTTATAAGTTAAATATTTATAAGACTCTAAATTCTGTATTAAATTAAGTTTTATTCCCACACAATAATTACCATAGCATATCTACTTCTTATTTCGTATAATAGTATCCGTTTTATTTCTATTTTTGAGTGTTTTTATGCCTGTTTTTTATAGTTTTTGAGTTTTTTAGTATCAAAACAGTATCAATAGTGATACTACAGTAACGGTAATTTACCTAATAAAACACGTCATTCATCCAACATCAATTTGCCTTTCTTGGCTTTATCCTTTAGACGCTTCATCTGCTCTTTTTCTATCTGTTGAATACTTTTCTCCGGAACAGGCAAATCTTCCGGCATAGTGCCACCAATTTTTTCAATAGCACTTCTAACTTCTTTTCCTACTGAGTAATGAACCTTTGTTGCAGCTTCTGCACCTTCAACTTTGTCTTTCCTTAGCTTTTCTTCGGTCTGTGAAATTCTAAATAAATTAGCAATGAGTTCGGTACTTCCCATATAATCCAGAATTTTTTGTCTTGCGGTTAAGCCTTTTCTGTCATGTATATCTTCTACATCTAACCCACCATACAATCCCATGTACCCTGCATTCTGAAATATAGCAAATTCTTCATTTGTGATAACTCCTGCATCATGTGCTGTTTCCACCAAAAGCTGATTCCATTGTTTAATATCTCCACGAACAACAAGCCTTCTTCTGTCTTCATCAAGCTGATTAAAATGATCTGCTATTTCTTGGCGATATGTTTGTATAGCAAAATATGTTTGTCCAAGTGCAATAACCTCTTTTCTCGGATCACCGTTTTGCACAATCAAATAGCAAGCATATCTCGTAAGTTCATAATCTTTTATAGACTTGCTTGTAGCACCTGCTTCCACGATTTTGCTGACCTCAGCAAAATCGTATGCTACTTCATGACCGCTGTTCTCACAAGCAATCATAGCTCTATCAATGACTTTTTTAAAGTTTCGCCATTGAGAATAATCAAGTACACCAGCCAGTTCTCTTGCACTCCAATACTCGCTTCCGTCTTTCCGAACATATTTTATATCTTCAAATTTTTTATATTCTGTTGCTTTTAAATTTGACATAAGCACCTTCTCGTTATTTTTATAATAGCTAACTTATATCAACTATTTTCTTTATCTCTATATTTTTCAATAGAATTCCCCTGTAAATCTTTCCATTCTAGCCATCCATTATTGGGCTTTCCAATAACTATCCAACCGGCACTCGATGGAGTCATACATACAATATCTTCTTGTAATATATTATCTTTTATTTTTGCATTCCTTCTGATAACTGGGATATATCCTTTACCGGTTTTGCCACAAAGACTTCCTTTTAACACTTTAAATACTCCGTCCTTAACGGTAGCTTTCCCATTTACTTTTCCAAAACCTTTTATACTACGATTTAATACATAATCACCATCCGGAATAAATCCTACATCAGATTTAAGTTTAATCTCTTCTGTAGATTCCTTGAACACTTCTTTTTTACTTTTATCCTTAGGATAAATTTGTTTGCCATCTAAAGAAGCTAATAAGGATTTAGCAATCTCTATGTCTAATGCAAACAACTCAGTACCGGCAATTTTACTTTTACTAAAGATATCATGGATAAGTTTTTCTTTGTCATCATATCCATCTACTTCTATAGCAAACTCCCTTTTTAACCCTGTAATATTGGCATATCCATTACTTTCTAAAACCCTCATTCTTTTTTCAAATTGGTCATTTCTAGTTTTGCCAATTTTGATAAGACCAGAAACAACTGTAGTCATTAAATATATTATTCCTTTTGCCATATATTTATCCTTTCGCTCTTCCATAGATCACATTAATTATATTTTCCTATATCATCAGCAACCATAGATAGTCGTTCGTCTATTGGCATCGAGTAGGAATAAACCTTATGTTCTTCTTCCATATCATAATTATCCGTCCATAACTCGCATTGTGTTATTACAGTCTGAACCGCATCATCCATACCCTCTGGAGGGTATTCATGCTTTTTCAAAAGTTTCTTAATGATCATACGCATTTTGGCTCTTGCTGATTCACGTTTTTGCCAGTCTATTGTCCTATTTTTACGAAGTGTATCCGCCAATTCTTTCGTTATAGAGATTAGTTCTTCATTTTCATAAAAATCTTTTATAGCCTGTGGTTTTACCAATGCATCATAAAAGGCTAACTCATCTGCAGTTAGACCAAGTTTTTCTCCTTCTTCTCTATCAGCTGCGATTTGTTTTGCTAGTTTTAGCATCTCTGCAATAACTTCTTCATTTGTTAGCAACCCATTTAAATAAGCATTGAGAGAGCGTTGCATAATTTCACTGAATTTCTCAGACTTGACTACATTGGTTCTTCGATAAACAGAAACTTGGTTGGAAATTAACTTCTTCAACAATTCAATCGCAAGATTCTTTTCCTTCATATTAGCAACATCTTGTAGGAATTTAGGATCAAATAAAGAGAACTCTTCTTTAATGTCAGAGAATAAATTAATTACCCCCTCACTTTTAATACTATGTTTTAAAAGTTCGTTTATTCTTGTATTCATCTCTGGTAATGAAATCTTTTTACCAACGCCAGTATTAGTAAGTCTCAAAACAAGTACACGAACAGCTTCAAAGAATGCTGCTTCAAATCTATCGTCTTCATTAACCAAAGACGAACAAAGAGAGAGTGCTTGATGAAGCATAAGAGCTTCTTTTACAAATGCATCCTTATCCTCTATCCGCTCTTTATCCATAATGAAATTTACTGCACCACTAATAGTTTTAGCTCTTTCAAGATCCGTACCACATTTAAATTTAGAATAATCATATCCATGGAATATATCACGGCATATAGACAATTTTTCTAAGAATTTAGGATATGCGACCATAGAAACATCCGTATCACCATAATTCTTTTTATCACGAGATGTATAATCGTTCATCGCCTGCTTCAATGCAGTAGCAATACCTACATAATCAACAATAAGCCCGCCTTCTTTATCACGGAATACACGATTAACACGAGCAATTGCTTGCATTAGATTATGTCCAGTCATAGGCTTGTAAATATACATGGTAGCAAGAGAAGGAACATCAAAACCCGTTAACCACATATCAACTACTATAGCAATTTTTAAAGGGCTATTATTATCCTTAAATTTCTTAGCAAGTTCGTTTTTATGATGCTTATTGCCAATAATTTGTCGCCACTCTTCTGGATCATTATTACCAGAAGTCATGACTACAGCAACTTTTTCTTCCCAATTTGGTCGAAGCTCTAGAATACGTTTATAGATTTTCATGGCAATAGAGCGAGAATAAGCAACAATCATAGCCTTGCCTGTAAGTAAATACTCCCTATTATTTTCATAGTGATCAAGAATATCATGCACAAGAGAATCTAGAGTATTATCATTACCAAGAATGGCTTCCATCTGTCCCAACTCATGTTTGCTTTTCTCTATAACTTCACTATCTGCATTCAAAGACATCAAATCATATTCAGCATCAATCAACCTCAATGTAGCTTGATCAAGATTCAATCTGATAACACGACTTTCATAATAAACAGGTCGTGTTGCACCATCTTCAACAGACTGTGTCATATCATAGATATCGATATAATCGCCAAAGACCTCCCGCGTACTACGGTCTTTTGAAGAAATAGGTGTTCCTGTAAAACCAATATATGTAGCATTAGGCAATGTATTGCGAATAAGTCTGGCTGTACCAATAACACGTTTTGCTACTTCCTCACCAGATTCATTCTTTGTAATCTTAATTTTTTCAGCAAGCCCATATTGCCCTCTATGTGCTTCATCTGCCATAACTATAATATTATGACGTTCAGATAGAGGTTCATCCGATTCCTCAAACTTTTGCATCGTAGTGAAAATAATACCATTTGCCTGTCTCCCAGCTAGTAAGGTTTTAAGATTTTCTCTACTTTCTGCTTGTAACGGTTCTTGTCGTAAAAAGTCTTTACACTTTACAAACTGACTATAGAGTTGATCATCAAGGTCATTTCTATCAGTAAGAACAACAATAGTAGGGCTATCTAGGGTCTCCTGCAACAAATGGGCATAGAATACCATTGAAAGAGACTTACCACTACCTTGAGTATGCCAGAAAACTCCACCCTTACCATCAGTAACAGTAGCGTGCTTAGTCGATTCAATAGCTTTTTTTACTGCAAAATATTGATGATATCCAGCAAGGATTTTATAGCTATTTATTCCTTCATGTGAGAAACAAATAAAGTTTTTAATAATATCAAGCAATCGTTCTTTTGGGAATATTCCCTCAAAAAATGTATCAAACTGTGCATACTGAGTATTCTCATAATTACCATCTTTGGTTTTCCACTCCATAAAACGGTCTTCGCCGGAAGTAATTGTACCAGCTTTAGAAATTAATTGATCACTCATAACACAAATAGCATTATAAATAAACATCGATGGAATTTCCTGCATATAGTTACGAAGCTGTCTATATGCCTCAGAAGCATCTGTTTCTTCACGAGAAGGAGACTTAAGTTCCATTAATACTATTGGTAGACCATTTAGAAATAGAATGAGATCAGGGCGTTTATTACTGTTCTCAATAAAAGTCCATTGGTTAGCTACAACAAATGAATTATTTTCAGGGTTCTTATAATCCACAAGATAAACAATTGAAGAACGTTCTTCTCCATCAAAAAAATATCTTACAGGAATACCATTCTGCAAGTAGTCCATAAAGATGGCATTCTTCTGTACAAGCTCCCCATTTTCAAAATTTTTAAGTTTAAATAATGCATCCTGAATCGCATCATTAGTTGCACCATGATTTATACGATATAAAGACTCAATTAAAACGTCTTCATAGAAGGGACTATAAAAATCTCTTTCTATATCTGGGCCATACACATATTCATACTCTAAATCATTCTGAAATAATTCAATTAATGATTTTTCATAATCTTCCTCTCGAAAAAAATTCAGCATTACTATTCACCCCTATTAAAAAGTTAATTTTATTCCTATAACTCTCTTGTAAATATATTTACATTCCCTCTATTATCAAAAATGAGTATTTCATAAAATTAATATTTACCACCATATATAATAAACAAGAATTTA
>DYCF01000075.1 GCA_019418225.1 Clostridiales bacterium
TTTACAATTGCTATATCTATCGTAATTGTAAAACATATAAAACCACCACGAATCCCAAAAAAACACTTATAAGTAATATAACCCTATAACAAATTCATGTAAATTAAAGCATTCTGTAATAGTTTAGTAACATAGTGACTTATATCACCGACAAAATATATTGTCAATTGGTATATTTATTTCATCTTCCTACTGGGCTGACGGATACGTAGAATTGACTACATGCACAGTAGCACACATCGTGTGATAGCCGACCGTCTGGGCAAGCTTTTGTTCAGATGGTCTTTTTTTATTGCCATCTCATAGCAAATGCTTCTTTATCAATTTTTGATAATCTCACGTATATGAAAGGAGTTTTTTTATGAGAAATCGTTGGCTTATCGCACTTGCAGCTATTGGACTGCACATATCCATCGGTAGCGTGTATGCATGGAGCGTGCTCACGCGCCCTATCATGGTAGATATGGGATTTACCTTATCACAAACAACCTGGACTTTTTCACTAGCCATTCTAATGCTTGGTCTATCTGCAGGTTTTCTTGGATCCTTTGCAGAGAAGATTGGTCCTAAAAAAAGCGGTCTCCTCGCCATGTTATTTTGGGTGGCAGGTCTATTCGGTACAGCCTATGCACTTAGCATCCATAGCCTTACCTTACTATATCTATTCTACGGTATCATTGGCGGTATTGGACTAGGCATCGGCTACATCACACCAGTTTCTACGCTCGTAAAATACTTTCCAAATCGTCCTGGATTTGCTACCGGATTAGCTATAATGGGATTCGGATTTGCCTCCCTTATTGCAGGTCCTCTTATGCAGTACCTTGTGGCTCATGTGGGCTTAGTAAATAATTTCATTATCCTTGGTATCACCTATCTTATAGTTATGAGTGCTTCTTCCCTTTATTTGAAAGCACCTACTCCAAAAGAACCAACACGCTCTAATCAAGATAAATCTACCATGTACGTACATAATCACGGTATGCTAGCTAATGATGCTATGAAAACATGGCAATTCAGTGCTCTATGGTGGGTCTTCTTTGTTAATATTACCTGCGGTATTGGGCTCCTATCTCTAGCATCCCCAATGGCACAAGAAACCATTGGTATGACACCAACAGCTGCGGCCTCTCTAGTCGGTATTATTGGCATTTTCAATGGTGGTGGTCGCATTGTATGGTCCACTATCTCTGATTTCCTTGGGCGAGCACAAACTTATATATTATTCTTTATCATGGAAATCATTGCCTTCTATTTACTGTCCCAAACCAATAGTGCATTAACATTCCAGATTTTAATACTCCTCATTATCACCTGTTACGGTGGAGGCTTCTCTTGTATGCCAGCATATCTTGCAGACCTTTATGGTATACGCCAACTCTCTACCATTCACGGCCGTATCCTAACAGCTTGGGGCTTAGCCGGCATTGCTGGTCCCATGATTGTATCGTACTTTCACGAAGCCGGATATGGCTATTCCATGGCTTTAGTATGCTTTGCAGGTTTATTTGTATTAAATACAATAATTGCTATAGTCTTAAAAATGTATGGCAAGAGGGACCTTCACAGCTGACACCTACATTTAAATATGAAAAAAGGCCCGACTGTGAAGTCAGACCGTTTCTTCAAATACTTTTTCGAGAAGCGAGAGCTAGCGACGAAACCATCTATGCCTCACTTTGATATCAACTATATCATAAAAAATCTACTTCGCCCTTATATGTATCACCCAAGTTTGAAATCTTCGCATCAGAGGCGATTCCTGCTAGTGCTGGCAAATACTTTCGATTCGCATCGTATTTATAATAGATTGTATGTATATAAAGATTATGTGCATCTTGCGTGCTAAATCGCCACTCACCAATACCATCTTCATATTCAAATGTTACCAACACGCCAGGAACGCCATCATTCCATATATACGTATGGCTACCACTACGCATATTCTTTCTAGCTTTTAACTGTGCTTCAGAGATTGTGACAATGTCAACAAGATTAGCCCAGATTTCCCCCTTATGCTCAACAGGATATACTTCTATCATCTGCGAAATACCTGTAGGATCCTTATATATTTTAATATGCTCATTACCGGATGCTTCCTCAACGGCATCATTTAATACTCGATAATTGTAGTTATTAAAGCTTTCAAAATGACTATCCTTATTTAACCGATCTAATGAAGTAATATTAGGCACAATGTAATTAGCGATAATGTCCTCGATGCCCCGTTTGCCAATACCTCGCTCGCCATCCTCTCTAACCATCAAGGTAAGTACATATTGCGTATCAGGCTCATTATTTAAGGCAAAAGAAATATCATTCGCTACAAAGGTAGGATCGCCTTTAGTTTTCATGGTGCTCCAACGGCCATTAATAACCCTTTCCCCTTTGAAAGTACTACCATCAATACTGGATATATCAAACATATCTTGATTCATATGTGACCATTTTTCCTGCAATGCAGAACGCACATAGCCTTGCTTTAATTCATGATAGGGTTTGCCCAAATATTGAGCACTTTGTTCATACGGATGATTATCCACAAATAAACTAGTATAAATAAAAGGATGATTAAATGTATACACCAATGTATTAGTATCTTTCACATCAGGAATAGGGACAGATTGTGTGCCACCTTTGAAAGCTGGAAACGGCAGTGTATAGGAAAGCCCGCCCTTATCAGTATGCATATGGACTTCGGTTACAGCATTATATTGGGCACGCCACATAGAATAGTTTAAATTTCTACGCTGCTCAGCATTCATCTCATCAACACGATATAGCAATCTAGTTGCATCACTAATATCCGCAGCACTAGTAGCATTATATATTTTTTCACTAAGAATACTATCCATTAAATCATTCTTATAAAAATCAGCACTAGAATGCTTAACTTTTGCATTATACCCAGGCAACTCATTAGCATTGCTGCAACCACTCAAACACAGTATAGCAATCAGACCACCGAATAACAAAGATTTTCTAAACATAAGATTTCCTCAATACACACTAACTATATTTTGTATATTGTAATGTATATATATAGTAATAAAATGATAACAAAAGAGGTTCCTAATAGTCACCTAGGTGACTATTAGGAACCTCTAATCTATTTACTTTTGTTATTAACAAGACTATATTGGGCTTGAGGCCTCTAAATGGGTCCAGCCTTTGCTAATCGTGGCATGAAAAAAGGCCCGACAGTGAAGTCAGACCGTTTCTTCAATATTAAAAATCAGAAGCGAAGTCTGGCGTCCAAACCATTTATGCCTCACTTTGATATAAATTATATCATATCAAAACACGGAAGGGAATTAGACAATTCTCTTCCGTGTTTTCATTTATAAACCTTCATGGTGCATACGAATAGCATAAAACTCTTGAAATACAGAAGGTTGATTCTCCATAAGTTCTCTCATAGAAAAGAGTCTACGTTTTCCTACACGTCTATCTAAAATGGCAAAAATACGTACAATTAGATTGTCACTAGATAGGCTTTTATCAATATTTTGATTGTCAAATTCTTCAAAAGCCTGATAAAAACACCGCTGATCAAAAACGCCTAATTCTAATGCTGTATTGTCTATAAACGGAAATCCTTCATGCATTCTCTGTTCATATGTATCATCTTTAGGAAATAGATGGGCCTTCACATATTGATTCCAATAATTACCCTTTATAATTTCCTTCCCATTATATCTAATAGCCGCCCTGCCCTCATGATCAGGTGATTTACTATACGAGGTAGCAAAATATTGAATATGGCCTCGCAAACTAGGTGCTAAATATTCTGTTTCTAACTTATGTCGTTTTCCGGACCATGTAGACATACTATTTACTCCTATCGGGCTACATGAGAGCCATTTGTTAAGCTTAATAGATCATCTAACTCTAATGCATTATCTATTCTGTATTGCACTTCCTCTTTCATATTTTTCCCTTTTAAACACATAATCGAAATATACATTCTTATATCATCATTTTTGTACATTCTTAGAGTATCATTTACACCTTAAAGAGACTCTTACAAAATTAGTCTAAAATAAAATATAAAATTTATTATAACCCTGATACAACAAAAGCCTATCTAAATAAATATTCAAATATCAAATTTAGCTTTTCCTGAGAATAGATTAATAATATTTAAAAGATTACCTCTTGTATTACTGTCAATATTAAAATAATTTAACATCAAATTATCTATACTGTTCTTACTAGATAAGTAATTAATTTCATGATTAAATAATTCGTTGTAACAATACTCTAGTGCTCTCTCTAATAACTCTTCTCGTTCAGAAGATAAATCTTGATTTGCTGATAAAATGAAAAACAATGCACTTCTTCTAAATCTATCTTTTTTTAATAGTCCTTTTATAATCTCATGTTTCTTTCCCGAAATAAAATCTTTAAATTCTTCCACAGAATAAAGCTTTAAAGCTAATAATATAGGGGTAAAAACGGCATATAAAGAGTCTAATTCCTCAGAAAAATCATTATTTTGATATATAGTATTTATATAGCTATGAAAGGCTATATTAACCTGTTGATTAAAACGTTGAATATCTCTTAGATTAAATTCAAAATATTTGGCACATGCTATAGAAATATCATCAATACGGTCTGTCCCTGTTTTCTGCCATAGGTATTTATAATATTCATCTGTAGAAATAGTTGGTACTGTAAGTCTTAAATCTATAAATCGATCTAAATACTTCCAACCATTGAAGCCATCTCCATAATATTGCTTTATACAGTATTGAAATTCACTTAAGTTTGTAGAAAGCACAAAAATTACTTTATCATTATTAAAATAATGTTTTATTATCTCAAGTAGTTCAACAGCAAAACTAGGCCTACAGCGGTCAAGTTCATCTATAAATACAACTAATTTATCATATTGACCCTCACATATATAATCTATAAAAGAGTCAACTTGATTATCCATTTGTTCTATAAATTCCAACTCTGAAAACCGCTCCTCATCATTAACTCCACATAGCTCTTTGGATCCTTTAAAAATCAATTCCGCATCAATCGGTGTAACCCCTTTAACAATATGTGAAGCACCTTTTAGTAGTGATTTTATAAAACTCGTCTCTTCTTTAAAATAATCAATTCCACCAAAAGTAAGTATCATGGTTCTTAGTAGAGTAAAAAAAGGATTATTAGACTTATCATGCTTCCAAGCATCATAATAAAAGGCTTTATATTTATGCCCTATAAAATTGTCTAATTTTGGAGATGTGCTATTTAATACAGTTTTAACATCACTAGTAATATTTTCACTAGCAGAATCTAAAAGCCATTTTACCTGATGAACAAAATGCGTTTTTCCACTACCCCATTCACCATCTATAGCTATAACTCCACCCTTCTCAATATTTAATAACATGTAGATAAAATTATGAATATGAGTATTTCTATTAAGAGTATTATTGATATAACTTTTACGTAAATTTTCTGCAGAAAAATCACTTGTATGCTTTTGTATATCCATATAGACCCCCTTATATATGGCTGCTAGTAAAATACCTATTTTATGCAGGCATTACTTTTTATCTGCTCAACTATATTTGCAATTTCTTCTATTTCAACAGGCTCAAAAAGTTTCCAAAAATCAAACGGTCTATCAAGTGGAGGTGCCGTTAACATATCCAGAGATTCCATATATCCATTAACCGCAATATAGTTAATAACTTGTTTAATAAAGTTAATTTGATCACTATTCATAGACTTGGTATTAATTAAATCTGAAAAGGCTTCTTCAGCAGCTTGTGGGCTCATCTTTACAATATCTCTAACAACTAGTCCAAACTCTTTACCTTTAAAGCGTTTTTCATAATCATCTTTACTACCTAATTCATGAATAAAAATATATTCCAATGCTTTATAGTCTTCTTCATTAATCGGATTATTATTAATAAGTTTTTGAATGGTTGGATGATCTTGATGCGTTAAGAAATATGACTCAACTTTTTCTTGATAGCTTTCGAAAACTTCAGGCATAAGAGTATCGCCTTCTCTAGTTAATAATACTGAGTCTGTAATTGTTGTTACAATAACCCTTCTTTCTGCAACATCAAGAAACTGAATTAAATCTCTGAGTTCTTTTCGTAGATGATTTAGCTGTAATGCATCAACAATTTGCCAATATGTATCTTCTTTTATTAACTTCAAAAAATCTTGTTTTTTTCTAATTTGTTCGATACTAATTTTTTGTAATAAAGTATTCGAAAGACTTATTACACGTTTTTTAAAATAGTCAAGAGATTGACCATTAAAGAGATTTAAAATTCCTTCGTATACAAAGTTGTCAAATCCTCGTGCCAAATTCTCTTTAACATCAGCACAAATTAAAGGGGCAATATAAGTAATTAAGTCATGCTCATCAATCTTTGATAAATAATCAAATGACGTTTTTACACTATATTTATCTACATATTTTAACTGTAAACGGACAACCGGTTTTGTTACTTCTAAATCAGTAATTTCTTTATAGCACTCTTCTACAAGTTCTGAACGCCAGCTTTGATATTCTTCACTGCCATATTTTTCAGTTTGTAGTCGTGCAATAATTTGAGCACGCTTAGCAAAGATTCTTTCACCTAATGTAGCACTATTCCCTTTTACTTCTACCGTATTTTTTTGATTTCTAAAATACTCAAAATTTTTACAGTAATCAAAGATATAGAAGTACTTCTTACCTACATAATCACCATTATTTTTATCAAAAAACTCCATTTCTGGACAGAGTCGAGTGCCACGACCTATCATTTGCCAGAATTTGGTCTTTGATTTTATACGTTTAAAAAATACCAAATTAACACATGCTGGTACATCAATTCCCGTGTCTAACATATCGACTGAAATGGCTATATCCGGTTCACCATCTGAAAATTTAAACTGGTCGATTAAATGTAATGCATGTTGATCAGAGCTAACAATAACACGTGCTTTCTTCCCTTTTGAAGAGCGATATAACAAATTAAATCTCTCTTCAATTAAATAAGCATGCTTTTTATTCTGAGCAAAGATAATTGTTTTACCTAAAGAATCTCCATTATGAGTCTTTATACCATTCTGATCCAATTCTTTGAGAACATGATCTATTGTATCTGTACTATAAATAATAGAATTTACTTCTGTAGCAGAATAATCGCCTTGAAATTCTCCCGCTTGCTCCATAGCTTCATCTTCTAGTCGTTCCTGGTCTTCTTTTGAAAGTTCATCATAAACAATACCATCGGATAAAAACTTTGATTCTATCTCAAAGTTATAATATGGAACTAAATAATTATCTCTTATAGCCTCGTCATAGCTATATGCATATGTAGGAACTCCGTTTTCAACCTCAAAGAAATCAAATGTATTTCTATCCACTTCCGATTTAGGTGTAGCAGTTAAACCAACAAGAATAGCATCAAAGTATTCAAATATAGCTCTATATTTTTTGAAAATACTCCGATGGCTTTCATCTACTATAATTAAATCGAAATGACCAGGTGTAAATAAGCGTTTACCTTCTCCATCGAGTGACTTTTCAATGGCATTTAATATTGTAGGATATGTTGAGAAAACTATACGGGCATTTTTATCATCTTTGCTTTCACAAAGATTACATAACGATGCAGACGGTAAATGTTCTCTAAAAGCATCATTCGCTTGACTTACTAATGCAATTCTATCTGCTAAAAATAATACATTCGTCACTTGGTTACTTCGGAAAAGCACATCAACTAAGCTTACTGAAGTTCTAGTTTTACCTGTGCCAGTTGCCATAACAAGTAAGCTTCGTCTAACCTTATTTTCAAGATTTTGACAAACAGCCCTAATCGCTTCCTTTTGATACGAGCGTGCTGAAATATTATCATTAATTGGAATAGTACTTAAAATAGGCTTATCTAGTTTTCTACGTACAATAAGTCGTTCTAGATCACTTACACCATATACACTACTTACACGCCGCATATTCCATTCAAAATCATCCCACATATGTGTCTCATATCCATTTGATAGGAAAATAATCGGACGTTGCCCATATTTACGTTCTAATGCATTTGCATAAGCTAATGCCTGTGTCTTACCATCATTTATATTGCGGCTAGTTTTCTTGGCCTCTATTAATGCGAGTGGCTTACCATCACGCCCTATTAACACATAATCTACACTAAGATTTGAACCACCTGGAATGTATGGATTTGCGACCTTAAACTCTTCAAACACATTTTTATTAGGGCCTTCAAACTCCCACCCCATTAATTTAAGATCAACATCGATTATACATCTACGTGTTTCAGCTTCTGTTTCAGGAACTTTAGGTAAACTACGATTTACAATATGCTCAGATTTAGAGGCAGATAATAACTTTGAAAGCTTTTCAATTTCTAAGTACAGATTGTCAATTTGTTGAGCATTTTGAGCAATTAAACTTTCTTGCTCTTTGATTTTCTTAACATCTACTGGAACTATAGCCTTAGGAATTGCACTCTCATCAAATGTACGCTCTACATAATTATAACCATAACAATAATCAATCCATTCAATAAAATTAAATAATGCTTGTAGTGAAATAATCGCTGTTCTTGGCAAAATTTTGGTATCAGAATGGACAGCCAAATTCCCCATTTTTACAATTGGTTGTAATTCACGCCACAAAGATTCAGGCAACTCATCTTTAAAGGACTTAGCATGTAACAGTGATTGAAGATTATCTTTATAAGGCATAATTATGCTAGTATCCGCTGTATATACCCATTTGACAGCTAATTCTAACGCCTTACGACAACCAATTGCACACATAGATGGTGATGAGTGAAATACACGCTCCGCCTCAATAGCTGCATCTGCAAAAACTTTATATTCAACTATTTCATTAAGAAAATCAAAATTAGCCATATATAATCCCCTATACATATAACTTCATCTGTTTTATATAATACTTAGTTTAATTATACACCATTTAAGCAAATTTCAATTTGTTGATTTG
>DYCF01000076.1 GCA_019418225.1 Clostridiales bacterium
AAGAAGCTCCGTTAAGTTTTTCTTTAATTTGGTTAACAACCACTTGTTTTTGTTCTACTTTTGCCATTGTTGCACCTCCTTGATTTGATACCAAGTTTAATATTAATATTTACTGGCACAAATATTTAATATTAAACAAAAAAATACCACTTTGCTCTTTTTCCGCAGGCAAAGTGGCTATACATCCGTCCATTTATATAAGACCTCGGTAGGTTGTATACGTTATGCCTTATCGGCACCTACTGTCTGCGGTACAGTATTCTTTTTAACAGATATTATTCTATCATATTCAAAACACGCTGTCAACATTTTATAAGCGCCTCTATTTAGCATCTACTATATTTTTAAGTCCTTAGCACATTCTTTGTAAGATGGCACAATGTCTTGTAAGTGTTTTACTATCTTATCTTGTTTCTTAAAATAATTAGATAATATAATTTAAACATCTGGAGAATTCTCTTACCCTTATTTAGCATTCACTATAATTAATGAGACTCCTCTATAGTCTATCTCAATTATAAGCTTTAGTCTTAAGTGACTTTCTTGGCTTATTTTTGAAATAAAACTAAAAACACTCCAAACTATTTTTTGTATATGTCTTGTGTCAGTTCACATCCACTAAATCTCTAATTGTATATCTTTAAAGTACCAACTGTAATATCTTGCTTCTCTCCAACGACTTAATTTCGATGAATCCTCTATTCATATAGAACATCCTTGCATATCTATTCTCATCATACACTTCTAATTGTATTTCCACACATTTTCTCTCTTTACAACGTCTAACCACTTCATTCATGAGTATTGATCCAATATGCTTGTTTGTATATTCTCTTTTTACCGCAAACGAAGTAATAAAAGCTATCTCATTATTACAGTATACTGAACAGGCTGCTACCTCTTCACCTAAATTATCAGAGTATCCAAACACAGTATCAGCACATTTAGCAATTTTATCAGCATACTTTAAAATACTTACACGGGAAGATAAACTAGGAATCATGTGCTCATCTATCTCATATAAAAACTTTTCTATTTTGTTTTTATATAATTCCCCACTACACCATTTAAAAGAAACCTCAAACATTTTGAATAACCTCATATACTTTCTTAACTGCCGTTTGTAATTCTGGTATTATAACACATAAGTCTCTATGTATCATTTCTCTCTCCTCAAAACAACGATCAACTTTATTTCTAAACTCATTTAAATTTCCTGGAGCACAAACATATTCTTCTAATCCCACTTGTTGAGAGAAACCAAACATTTTATCACTATATATTATGCGCTGATCATATTCAACAAATACAGTAGGTACATACTGACTTATAGCTGCTACAGATGCGTGTACTCTTCCAGTTATAAGCATATCAAACTTACCAATCACTGCTTTAAGTCTCTTAGGCACTAAAGGTTCATTAACTAATATGATGTGTTTCTTTAATTCAGGTCTACTTTTTATTAATATGTGGTAAAAATCATTTAATATATCGAAGTCTCTTCCATTCTTTAACTTAAAGTTAGGTGGAAGATCAAATCCATTTGTATGAGAAAATAATATGATGTCTCCATTTAAATCCTTAATAACATGTTCTACAATTTCTCTAAAATTCTCATATTGACTTTCAGAACGTGGCCACATATCATATGGTCCCTCTGGCATATTAAATCCGCCAAAGGTCATCCCCACAACTGTCCGATCATTACTTTTAACTTGATCTATCATCTTAGTCCACTTCGACTCATACGAACAATCTGCCTCAAATAAAAAAGATGGGCAAGGGGCATAAATAACATGGTCTGTTTTTAATCCCCATCTTTTTAAATTTTCTAAGGACACTTTTTCTCGAATCACAACTAAACTAAACTTTTCAAATACTTCTTTAGCTAAATCAGCGCCTTTTACGTTCTGAAAAGGACCTGGAGTAACTGCATATAAAATAGTCTTTTTACCCAGAAGCTGTGCTACTTGCATCTTTAAACAATCAACATAAAGTCGATCTTTACCTACATGCTCCGCATTATCTCCCCACATATCTCCTGAAACATTTATGACATATTCACATTCACTTACAATTTTCACATAAGGATTTGCTTCAATTGTCTTTCCATTTTCACCTAATTTTAAGATATCATAAGTATTCTGAAGATCATTCAATGCTTTTGTCACATCATTCCCATCCCAAGAATAATATAGTTCCATTGGTAATACATTAATTTTTTCATTTTTTATAAATTCATCGTCCATTTGAAAAGTAGTCACTATCTCATAATCTGGGAAAAATGAATGTAATAAGCGAAATAATGGTTCTACAATATAATAATTACCCACATTTCCATATTGCAATCTTCCCCAATGCAATGTACAAAGACCAGTAACTAATATCTTTTTATTCATACTAAAAATCCTCCTTACCTTTTAAGTTGTATTGCTGGTTCCACTCTAGGTACATCATTTCTAAACCCAACGCAATACGCACATGATGTCACACTTACTTGATTTAGCATTCCAACTAATAGTTCCTTTTTCTTCTCAAGGGATACAGAATCATCCATAAGAGGAACATATTCCCCCTCAATAGCTGGAATATGTTTATTTCTGATTCTCCAATAAGATCTGGAGCATCTATGTATACATCCATCATTGATTACAAAGTACTTTCCTGATCCATGTAAACATTTTGCTCCATTCTCATCTCTTTTCTCGAGTGTTTTATGTTTTAATGTGTGATCAGAGAAATCAATCCATCCGTCATAATACAAGCCACTTCCAGTAAATTTGCTGATTCTATATGTGATACCTCTTCTTATTAATTCTCTTTCTATGTCATCTATTTTTACAGATAAATCAGGTCCATAATTGCTGAGAATAATTCGTGTATGTTCTTTATTATTCTCAAAGAAATCTAGCACCTCTTCAGGTATATTTAATGATGCATTAGTTACAAAATCTATACTTGCATTTACTTGATTTTTATACTTATTCATCTCATTTAATATTCTTGCTATTTCCGGATTTAACAGTGGTTCTCCTCCTGTTATTGTAAACCTATTAACTGTATCTACTACCTCAAAATATCTTTTTAGTATTTTACTTGCTTCGTTATAACTCATAACCCATTTTTCTTTATAGTACGGAATGAATGCTAAGCAGTTCTTACAATTCAGATTACAAGCGCCCGCAACATTCAATGCTGTTCTCTTTACATTTACTTTCAAAATAATATTTCTCCTTCTCTCATATATGTTATTTCTATAGCTACTTTAAATCATCTTAAAATAATTCATCATATCGTTAATTTCATCAATATTGCAGAACATTAAAACATCTATAATTGATAATCCAGGTATAAAATCTCCATAAATCTGCTTATAAGGAATAATTTCTTGTTCTAAAAAAAATAGATTAATCTTCTCTTGCTCATATTTCATTGAATCAAAAAATTCTTTTCCACCTGGTGGATTAATGTATGTATCATACCCCATCCGTTTCGTAATATACAATGCCCATTCATCTGGTGCATCTACTTGGATATCATTCATTCCCATTTCAGAAAAGACATCAAACTTCTTATCAATCCCTAAATATTCTGATGTAATTTTTATACTATTAATGGCTAACTCTGACATGGATTTTTCTTCTGATTCTAGAACTGTTTTTATCAGTTCTAGTGTATCATCATAGTATGGCGCTTTATTTTTATATATACTTAATTGACCATAGATTTTTTCTTTCCATGACATAGAATCATTAATATATACAGCGTTTATTGCAGTATTCCTACTACATTTTTTTATAGGTACTGTAAAAAAAATAGGCTCATTGGAACAACTAAGTATACGATTTCGATTAATCCATCCTTTTCGAATATATTGTGGTGTATCAAAGAAAACAAAATGGTCTGAGTTCTTTATCAATGAATAGTATCCAATATAAGGGAATAAGTATGGTTGCATAATGGCAATTCTCATAAAAACTCCTTTAACTTAATAATTATAATGATAATTGTTTTTATACTCTTCTTCCTAAAATTCTATATATTTTCAGCATCACTTTTCATCTTCTAACACTGCTTTCATACTTAATAATTCTTTATCCCCAGGTAATATTTCCAGATAGTCATATAATTCTTTCTCCGCAAATTCTCTATCTATCTTTAGAAATAGTTCAATTTGTTTCTTTTTCATATAAATGAAGTTTCTCTCATCTTCTTTAAGTGCTGCAATATTTAATCCAAGCTCTATAAGAATATTTCTACTCTTATTTACATATCCTTGTTCATTTTCTAAATACTCCTTAACTAAGGCCACGCCTTCATTAAGTTGCTTATTTAAAACAGCACTAATCAACTGCTTATATTGAGTAGCGAAAAAAAGAGTACTGCTCTGTAATAATGCTTCTTGTCTTACTATTTGCAGTATATAATTCTCAATTGCTACTTTCAGCATAGGGCAATCCCAAAACTTATAGATATCAACCAATAATTGATATAATCTTATTCCATCATACATTGCCAATTTCTTAGGAATATAATGAATGATAGCGAACATTTCTGCTGCCTTCCTTGTAACTTCCTCATTTTCAAAAACATCTTGATTTATTAACCATTCACCAACTTCAGCATATTTACTACTATACCCTATCCTACATAATGAACGTGTTGCATTACAGCTAATTACATCATACATTAAAAGAATCTTATTTACATCACCAAATGCTCCAGAAATAATGAGATTTATTACATCTTTAGATTCACAATAATATACGTGCAATAAAAGATTCGTATTAGCTTTTGAAACTTCCCCACACTTTTGCATCAAATAACTAGAATCTCTATCAAACAATATCTGAGGAGCAATAATCCTCTTTCTATCAGAATTATAATTACGATTTTCATTATATAAATAGTAATTATATATTACATCTTTAATAATCCCTACTCGTTTACATCTTAATAATGCTTCCCTAACAAATAAAGTATCTGCCCCATAAGGAACAACTGTAAGGTTTGATAAATTCATCTCATTTAGTACAGACAACTTAATCAGCTTTCCCCAATGAGTTCTCATAATTTGATAATATTCTTTAAATAAGTCTCCAAATAACTCTCCCTCAAGAATAATATTTTTTTCTATTGAACGTACACTTAATTCAGTATCATTCTCTGCATCTAAAAATCTACTACTACCACACACCATATCTAGATTGTCCTGCTCAATATGATTAATCATAGTCTCAAGGCAATTAGGTTCTAGTGTATCATCTGCATCAACTCTACAATAGTATCCCTCTTTTCCATTACATAACGCTAATATTTCAGGAATTCCATACCTCCATCCAATAGGTTGCTCACTAATTTCATCAAAGAAAGTCAAGCGAAATCTATGATCTTCTTTAACATATTCCTTAAGAAAATCTCTTGTATCACTTCCCGAACAATTATCGTATATTAAACATACAAAATTTTCATATGTCTGTTCTTTTATACTATCTAAAGCTCTTTTTAAATATTTAAATCCACTTTCATAAGACTGCAAATAAATATAGACTGTTTTCTTATTCACACAATATCTCCTTACATTATTTTAATATTATTTATTTAATTTGTTCAGCTGCTGGATACAATTGCGTCATTTCCGTTCTTCCATCGCAGTATGCACATGCTGTCGTACTTTTGCACCTTAATAAATTACCTAAATGCTTTCTTTTTTCTTCAGTACTTATCCCTTCATCTAACAAATCTATATAATCTGCATCTGTAAACGGAATCAATTCTTTATATATCCTGTAAAAAGATCGCGTACATGTATGTAATTGCCCTCTATTGATAATATACTTCTTTCCTGTAAAAAAGTAACAACTACTAGCCTGTTTCTCACGTTCTATTTTAGTAGCATGTTTTAAATTATGATCTCTACAATCTATCCATTCAACTCGATTTTCCTCAGTATATAAAATGGCATTTATATTATGTTCCTTCAATTTCATATAATTTGTTTTTGCATATTTTGAAAGGTCTCCATAATTATTAACTACTATTTTTATTTTTTTACTTTGTGATAATACTGATAGCAGTTTTTCTGATAATTCAATCGTACCATTTGTTATCAGTATTATCTCTTTACTAATTTGATCCTCATATTTAAATATTAACTGGATAATATCATTAATATATGGATTGATTAACGGTTCTCCTCCTGTGATTGAAAATTTGTCAACTGTATCTATAATCTGAAAATAATTTTCTAACACACTTTGAGCTTCTTCAAAAGATAACATCTTTGGTTTATCATAATATGGTACATATGCTAAACATAGCTTGCATTTTAATGTACAAAACTCAGTAATCATTAGTGATGTACTTGCTAATCGAACTTTATTCATAAAAATACCCTCTTTTTATTTCAATTTTAAAAATATACTTAATTATATTAAATCAACCTATTGTATTCATTAAGTAAAACCTTTCTCTTTAATTCATATCTTATTATGAAAAAAACTTCATAACTTATCTTTATCTACTTATTATAGATATAATTTTATCCATTTCTGATAGTTGAATTTCCTCATAAAATGGTAAAGTTAAAATCTGAGATGCAATCTTTCGTGCTCTACTAAGTTCATTATATTTGTACTTATTTTTGAAACATACTTGATCAGCTGTTAAAGGATAGAAATATTTTCTTGAATAAACATCATTTTCCTTTAATAAATCATATAATTGATCTCTATTTATATGATATTCTTCAGTAATACGAATAGGAAAATAAGAATAATTTCTACAAACATCATCATTTTCCTCAAAAAAAGTTATACCTTTGATATCCATTAATGCATTCTTATAATATTCATATTTCTTCTTTCTTTCGGATAAGCTTTTATTAATATACTTAAGATTACATAAGCCCATTGCTGCACAAAATTCATTCATTTTAGCATTAGCACCAATATCACTTACTATTTCTTCGCCACGAATCCCAAAGTTTTTTAAATTATATAATTTTTCATATATTTCAGGTTTTGAAAATGTAACTGCTCCACCTTCTATAGTATTAAATACTTTTGTTGCATGAAAACTAAAGATAGAAGCATCTCCATAAGCACCAATTCCTTTACTTTTATATTTTACTCCAAATGCATGAGCTGCATCATAAATCACTTTAAGCCCATATTTCCATGCAATATGCTCTATAGCCTCTATATTGCAGACATTTCCATAAACATGTACAGGCAGAATAGCTACTGTTTTTTCCGTAATTAAATTTTCAATCTGCGATTCATCTATAGTCCCATCAGTTTCTTTAATATCACAAAATACTGGACAAAGATGATTTCTAACTATTGCATGCGTCGTTGAAATAAAAGTAAATGGCGTAGTTATAACTTCTGATCCTTCCGGAAAATCAAATGACTGAATTGCCATTTCCAGTGCCATATGACCATTTACCATTAAAGACAACAATGGAACTTGTAAGTACTCTCGTAACTCTTCCTCTAACTCCCTATGATATACCCCCATATTAGTAATAAGATGTGAATCCCAAAGAGGCCGTATTTTTTCAATATATTCCTCATATGTCGGCATAGATGTCCTCGTAACAAAAATTTTTTTCTTCATTATTATGTCCTCACAGCTAGTATATATATTTTTTTTGTTTAATTTTAAGAATATAAAGCTTTATCCTCCTTATTTACTTATCCCTTAACGCCAATCTGAAGTGAATTATCATCAAATGTATTTTTTCTCCCTGATTCAACCCTGTGACTATATATCCCATTTATTGCGATTATCAATCCTACTAGGTTGTCTCCCGTGGAATTAATTTATATCCTGATGATAATCATTCTAATGCCTTAGATAAATTATTATTTGCTTTATTCAAATACCCTATTGCTGTTAATGTATCAATATTTGTATCAACTGTTATATTCTCCCTATTTATACATCGTCTTATTTTAATCTTTATTAAGACTTCTAAATATAATTTTTTAAAGTTTTTCGTCATGTATCTAAAAAGAGTTGTATTCCTTTTATGATTGTACATATAGGAAATTCTGCAGTTGAAATATCAGAGTACATTGATACAGAGCTATTCGCATCTGTAGTTAGCCGAATCTTTGACATCTCAGCACGAATCACAGACAAAACAGCTGAATGAAGTGAATCAAAAGATGAATTTCAATAGCAAACAATTACAATGGATCTTTAATGAGGCAAAAATAGTGATTGCTTGTAAATATATTATTGATCCAATCCTAGGACAAGTCTATCCTCAAGATGAAGAAATGGAGAAGTTATCTTTTGCACAGGTACCTTCTTCAAATCTTAACACCCTAGTAAACCTGGTATTACGTGGTTATGATACTAGATTTCAAAATAGATTTAAAGGGTTGTATGGAAAATATCTTTAACAATTATATAGGTTTTGATTTTACATATCCTAAATGTGAACCACATCACTTCCATCACCATGCTGAAAACTCAACATTCTTATAGAACATACCTTATTTGAAAAATTTATAGTTCTTATCAACTGGAACTCACTTCAGAAACATACTATTAAACTAAGCATGCTATTAGTTTATTCATCTTTACTGGGTAAATATAAAAATTACTTTTTTGAAGTTACACAGCATATTTTAATACTATAAATGAATGGAAATTTTAGTTAGTAACTAAATAGTATTGTATATATAATTCATTCTTTAAAATATTATCTTTCCTAAATAAAAAAAGTGGCTCCGCCACGTTAAGCAACTTATAGTCTACTTATCATACTATAAGTTGCTTTTTGATTCTTTTCTCTTTTTCTGATATACCTATCATAAGCGTAAACTTAAAACTAAATCTTTCCAGTAACAAAAATAATAAAAA
>DYCF01000077.1 GCA_019418225.1 Clostridiales bacterium
AAGTAATTATATATAAAATATACCTTTTTATTATACTTTTTTACTATATTTTAGTAATCTGAGGTGAGTAAAAGAAATAAATGATAAAATTGACATGTATATTTAAAAGAAATAAAATTTATAGAGGTAATAGGCTTTTTATTTTTGGTATTTTAGGTTAAAATAAAGTTTAAATAAGCAGTTGAAAGGATACAGCAATGAACACTAATGAAACAGTAAGAGTACTTAAAGCATTTTATTTTGGTGGCGAAAGCATGGCACAAATCTCAAAACGTACAGGAGTTTCTCGTGATGAAGTAAGAGAAATATTACGTGGCGCACGTGAATGCGGTCTTATTAAATATGTAACAAAAGATTATAATGAAACTTTTGCACATACAGAAAAGAAAAAGTTAGGCGAGTACCTAAGAGCTAAAGGCATGATTAAATAAATCGTAAAATAAGGGGATTAATTTACTAATTTTTGGTAAATTAATCCCCTTATTTTTATGGATATTATTTTAATGCCATTGTAGAAAAAATATGATAGATGTATTAATATGAATATATAATGAAATTTCAAATAGGGGGTAATATTTTGATGTTAAAGAATAAAATAAAGAAACACCATTTGGTGGCAGCTACAATAGTAGGGAGTATATTGGTGAGTTATGCCTTTCCAGCTATGGCGCAAGAAGTAGCTTGGCACGATTGGTCTACAGCAACATTAATACAGGGAGAGAAGTATGGCATTTATCCACTGGCATGGTATGATGATATGCAAGCTAAAATGGATTCACAGGATCTTGAAACGTTTTGCAATGCAATTGGTAAAAAGTTAGAAGCTATTTCAGGTATATCTCTTAAGAAAGATGCTACAGCTTTAGCATATAGAGAATCTAGCCAGGTTACAAGAGGAGAAGTTTTAGAGGGGATTTATGCAGTACTGAATCAGTATACGTATCCAGCAGTTGTTGATTTAGGTAACGATGCAATAATTTATATGCAAGAAAAAGAAATTGTTAAAGGAACAGGAAAAGACCTTAATTTAGATAAAACATGTACTTTAGAGGAAGCTGCTGTTTTTGGTACACGTATTGTAAAAGCTTTTTATGAAGACTTAAATGCAGGTTCAAAAGGGTTGTTATGGAAGGTACAAAAGGACGATAATATAGTATATATGTTAGGGTCTGTGCACCTAGCCAATTATAGTATTTATCCTTTTAACGAGAGTATATTAGATGCATATGCATCAGCAGATGTTTTAGGGGTAGAATTAAACTTTTATAGCCAAGAAGGCATTGCAGATTATAATCAACTTGCCGTTTATTCAGATGGAACGACATTAAAAGATCACATTTCACCAGATTTATACGAGGAAGTTATAGAAGCTGCCCAAAAGCTTGGAATGGCAGAGTCAGATATTTCTCTTTATAAACCATGGTGTATGGCAAATACATTTTCTTCAGCAGCAATGTCAGGTTCTAGCTCAGTAGAAGAAAAACAAGTTGCAGCGCTTCTGGGCATTGATAATTATTTTATGACAGATGCACTTGTAAATGATGTACCGATTTATGAATTAGAAGGTTATGCTTATCAAGCTGGATTGCTTGATGGCTTTTCACCAGAATTACAAGAATACTATTTATCTAATACAGTAGATATGATTTTAGATAAGGATTTAGGTGATGAAAGTGAAGAGATCCTTGCAAATTGGCTAGAGTACTGGGAAAAAGGTGACCTAGAAGATTTTGAAAAAACATTTACTAAAAAAACAACCCAAGAAGGTGTGAGTGAAAAAGAAAAGGCACTTTTAGATGAATATAATAATAAACTTTGGACAGTAAGAGATGCTGAAATGACAGATAAAATCGAGAGCCTTTTAAATGGTGAAAAGGGTAAGACATATTTTGTTGTAGTAGGTTCAGGGCATTATATTGGTGAAGATGGTGTCATTCAAAATCTTAAAAATAAAGGCTATACAGTAGAACAAGTTAAATAAAATCTTTAAGCAAAGAGCTGATATGAGATTGATAGGCGCCTTTCTAGGTAGACAAGCAAAATGACAAAAACTTGTTACTTAGAAAGGCACATATCAGAAGCATACGGCCCTTTAAATATTATCTTTATTTCTTAATAATTATAAGTATAGATTTTGCATCCTTGTCTTTTAGTGTATAATGACTATGGACAAATTTAAATGAACATAAACAAGTATAGAGGTAAAATCTATATGAGGCTAAAAAATATAAAAAGAAAATAGTGAGGAATATGTTAAAAAAGCAAATAGAAGAATTTTGTAGTACATTAGGATTAGACTGTGTAGGATTTATGCCTTGTAGAAAATTTACAGAACTACAGGGGGTTTATGAATCACGACAAAACCTAGGTTTACAAAACGAATTTGAAGAAAAAGAGATTGAAAAGCGAATTAACCCATATCTTTATATGCCAGAAGGAAAAACAATCTTATCTATAGCCTTTCCTTATTATCATAAAGATGATAATTGTGAAGATGGAAGTGAAGCCGTTAATAATGGTTTTTCAATCTATACCCAAAGGCCAGATTATCATAGAGTAGTTAAAAAATATTTACAGCAAATAAGTGATTATATAATGTCATTAGGTGGTAAGACAATGAGTTTTGTAGATAGTAATGCCTTGCCGGAAAGGTATATTGCCTATTTAGCGGGTGTAGGCTTTATTGGGCGAAATAATATGCTCATTACTAAGAAGTACGGTTCCTATGTATTTTTAGGCGAGATTATTACTGATTTAGAGATTGAATGTAAAGAAAAACGCATAGGAGAGAAAATTAGTCAATATGTGGAATGCGGTGATTGTACATCTTGCATCAGTGAATGTCCGACAAAGTCCATTAATAAGGCACATTGTAACCCAAACATCTGTTTATCGTATATTACGCAGAAAAAGGATATCACAAATCAGGAAATGCACCTGCTAAAGGGGAATATATTTGGCTGTGACTTTTGTCAGTTAAAATGTCCGTATAATGAAAATGTGGTCACAAGTGTACTGGATGATTTTGCAACACTTGCTTATATGCGAGAAGAAGTAGAAGTATATGCGCATATGGATAATAAATATTTCAAAGAAAAAATTAGCAGTACTTCATGTGGTTGGCGAGGTAAAAATGTGATTCGACGTAATGCCATTATACATCTGGCACACAATGGGCAGGTGATAGATGAATTTAAAGGAGAATCACCATATATCAATACCTATATAGATCGCTTAAATAGTAATAAAAAATAGGTATATAAACAAGAAAAGTGGCAATGATAAAAGAAAGCACTTTAGAAGTAAGGTTGTAGAAGGTAATGAAAAAATGTATGTACTGTCATGCACCTATAGTAGTAGACAAAAGTTATCATCATAAAGTTGGATACTTCTGCTGTGAGGCACATTTTGATGCTTATTGCAAAAACTTATCTAACGAAGAACTTGCTTACTTGATGCATAGCATTTGTCCTTGTAGTGATGAAGGTGAATGAAGATTAAAGAAAAGAACGATAGGTCTACCATTACACGCACAAAAAATATAAAAAAATAAAATTTTACTTGTGTATTGGAAGAAAAAACAATATAATAAAGAAAATGAGAGATAATATATTGCAAATAGGCGTTTGACAAAAGCTACGATTTATAAATTTCTTTAGAGAGCCGATGGTTGGTGCAAATCGGTGAAAGGTTAAATCTTTCCACTTTTGGAGCTGTCGGTGATGAATCGAAAGGTTGGTAGCCTTTATCCTACTAATGAAGTGGTTAGTTCATATGGACTTGCCAAGGTTTAATGTCCCTATTTTTAGGAAGATTAAGCTGTAGGACGTCTAACTAGCAATTTGGGTGGCAACACGGAGTTCCTTCGTCCCATAAGTATATGATTATTTGTATACTTATGAGGCGAAGGAACTTTTTTTGTAAGTAGGAAAGTTATAGCCATAGTCATAAAAGTTAGCATATATTATTTCATAGTTAAAATATCAGGAGGCAGATTATGTTAGATTTAAAATTCGTAAGAGAAAATCCAGAAATCGTAAAACAAAATATTAAAAACAAATTCCAAGATAGAAAACTTCCATTAGTTGATGAAGTAATTGCTTTAGATGAAGAACACAGAAAAATTAAACAAGAAGCTGAAGCCTTAAGAGCTGATAGAAATAGAATATCTAAACAAATTGGTGCACTTATGGCGCAAGGCAAAAAAGAAGAAGCTGAAGAAGTTAAAAAACAAGTAACAGCTGAATCAGAACGTCTTGAAGCACTTTCAACACAAGAATCAGAGCTTGAAGAAAAAATCAAAAAAATTATGATGACAATTCCAAATATCATCGATCCAAGTGTACCAATTGGTAAAGATGATAGCGAAAATGTAGAGGTTCAAAAATATGGTGAGCCAGTTGTTCCTGAATTTGAAATTCCATATCATGCAGAAATCATGGAAAAATTTAATGGCTTAGACCTTGATAGTGCTAGAAAAGTAGCTGGTAACGGCTTCTACTACTTAATGGGAGAGATTGCAAGACTTCACTCTGCAGTTATTTCTTACGCAAGAGATTTCATGATTGATAGAGGTTTCACATACTGTATTCCTCCTTACATGATTCGTAGCAATGTAGTTACTGGCGTTATGAGTTTTGATGAAATGGAAGCTATGATGTACAAAATTGAAGGAGAAGATTTATATCTTATCGGTACAAGTGAACACTCAATGATTGGTAAATTCATTGATACTATTCTTCCAGAAGCATCACTTCCACAAACACTTACAAGTTACTCACCATGCTTCAGAAAAGAAAAAGGTGCTCACGGTATTGAAGAAAGAGGTGTTTACCGTATTCACCAATTCGAAAAACAAGAGATGATTGTTGTATGTAAACCAGAAGAAAGCCCAATGTGGTTTGATAAATTATGGCAAAACACAGTAGATTTATTCCGTTCATTAGATATTCCAGTAAGAACACTTGAATGTTGTTCAGGTGACCTTGCTGATCTAAAAGTAAAATCTATTGACGTAGAAGCTTGGTCTCCAAGACAAAAGAAATACTTTGAAGTTGGTAGCTGTTCTAATTTAGGTGATGCACAAGCACGTCGCCTTAAAATTCGTGTAAATGGTGAAGAGGGCAAATACTTTGCACATACATTAAATAACACAGTAGTAGCACCACCAAGAATGCTTATTGCTTTCCTTGAAAATAACTTAAATGCAGATGGTTCAGTAAATATTCCAGTTGCACTTAGACCATATATGGGTGGTAAAGAAGTTATTGTACCTCAAGCAAAATAATCAATAACCTTTTATAAAGTTAAATATAAGTTTTAGTGCCGTTCACTCAGTAGCAGTGAATGGCATTTTTTTTGAGTTTAAAAGTCTAACTCTCCTGGCGTTGAAAGATGGGATGAAAAATTTACTTAATTAAAGGAGCATTGAATGCCTTGTGCATCAATATGAATGTGTATAATTGTATACAATCATTTGATTGAATTGTAAAACAAAGTATTGCAATTAACATAATAATTAGTATATACTTAAGTCAAGTAGGAACAGCTCAATCAAGACTTAGAGGAGGAAACAAATGAAAAACGTAGATAAAGTGTGGATTATAGGCGCCAATGGACAGATTGGAAGAACACTGAATAAATTATTAGACAGACGTGAGGTAGAAGTTTTAAATACAGATGTAGAAGAAGTAGATATTACACTTATAGAAGAAGTTGCTAAATTTGCAGATATGAATCGTCCGGATGTCATTATTAACTGTGCAGCGTTGACTTCTGTAGAAGCTTGTGAGAATGACTTAGAAAAAGCATATAAAATCAATGCAGTAGGTGCAAGGAATGTAAGTATTGCAACAAGACGTATTGGTGCAAAGCTTATACATTTGTCTACAGATGATGTATTTGATGGAAAGAGTACAAAACCTTACGGTGAATTTGATATACCTACACCAAGTCTTATTTATGGCAAATCAAAGTTAGCAGGTGAACAGTTTGTAAAAGATTTTGCACAACGTTATTTTATTATCCGTAGTACCTGGGTTTATGGTGAAGGTGAAAATTTCATTAAAGATTTATTGAAGCTAGCAGAGCAAAAGAAAACAATACATATTTCAAATGAAGCATTTGGCAGTCCTACAAGTGCTAAAGCATTAGCACAATTTATAATAGGATTAATGGAAAGTAATGAATATGGTATCTATCATGCAACTTGTGAAGGTACTTGTAGCCGTGATGAATTTGCTAGAGAGATAATACGTTTAGCAGGACTAGATATCACTATTAAAGGTGTAAGCAATATAGAAGATGAGGTAGCTGTCAAAAGACCAGCATATACTATTTTAGATAATCTGATGTTACGTCTTTTAGAAAATACTGAGATGCCACATTGGAAAGTGGCTTTAGCAGAATATATGAATCGATAAGGAGAGTTATATGGAAAAAACAAATAAGAAAAAATTAGGACTTACTACGGTTATTTTTATTGCATTACTATTAGGAGCTGTTGTGGGACTCGTTCTACACTATCTAGTGCCAGAAGGTTATGTAAGAGACACTGTAATCATAAATGGTATTTTTTATGTGTTAGGAAATGGCTTTTTACGTGGTATGCGTATGCTTGTTGTACCTTTAGTATTTTGTTCATTAGTATGTGGTGCTATGTCTATTGGTGATACAAAGAAGCTTGGTAAGGTAGGCGTGAAAATATTAGTATTTTATTTAATTACCACAGCGTTAGCTATATCAGTTGCATTAGGAATTGGAAATCTTATTAATCCAGGTTTAAACTTAGATATGAGTGCGGTAACTATAGCAGAAACAACTGTAGCAGAGAGTAAACCTTTTGCAGACGTTATTTTAGACATTATTCCAGTTAATCCAATTGAAGCTTTAGCACAAGGTAATATGTTACAAGTTATTTTCTTTGCTCTTATTGTCGGGATTATTTTAGCAAAACAAGGAGAACGTGCAAGTACAGTTTCTAACTTCATTAGTCAAGGAAATAATATTATGATGGATATGACAATGATGGTAATGAAAGTAGCACCAATAGGTGTATTTTGCCTTATTGCTAAAACATTTGCAGCTATTGGATTTGATGGTTTCGCTCCGATGCTTAAGTATATGGGTTCAGTGCTTCTAGCACTAGCTATTCAGTGTTTTGTAGTTTATATGCTGATGTTAAAAGGATTTACAGGATTTAGTCCAGTGAAGTTTATTAAGAAATTTGTACCAGTAATGGGATTTGCATTTTCAACAGCTACTTCAAATGCAACAATTCCACTTTCTATTGAAACATTACATAAGAAAATGGGCGTTTCTAAGAAAATTTCTTCATTTACTATTCCACTAGGTGCTACGATTAATATGGATGGGACTTCTATTATGCAAGGGGTAGCTGTTGTATTCGTTGCACAGGCTTTTAATATTCAGTTAACACCAGCAGATTATTTAACAGTTATTGCAACAGCTACAATTGCTTCAATTGGTACAGCAGGTGTACCAGGCGTTGGGCTTATTACGTTATCTATGGTATTTGCTTCTGTAGGCTTACCAGTAGAAGGTATTGGTATTATCATGGGCATTGACAGACTCTTAGATATGGCACGTACAGCTGTTAATATTACAGGAGATGCAGTATGTACAACGATTGTAGCACATCAAGATAAGATGGTTGACCAAACTGTTTTCAATACACCTGAAGGTGAACTAGAACTAGAAATGTAATTGACAGATGGGTTAAGAGAGAGTAAAACAGACTAGAATGAGGCATACTATATATTACTATATATTATAGACAAATAAGGGGATGCCAATATGAAAGTAAAAATGGTCTGTAACTTAGATGGTGAAACAAAGGAAGCTGAACTCCCTATGGATGAAGAGGCACTATTGAAGTTTAGAGCTACAGTACTTGATCGGGATAGCAAAGGTTATATTTCAGGTGCTGAAGTAAAATGCTATGATGAAACAGGAAATGAAGTGGAGAATATTTTTGAGCTTAATAGAAGTCTACAATCCTAATAGCTTAAAAAACTTGAAACCATCGTATATAAGGGACTTACTTACGGGTAAGTCCCTTTTTGTAGTGTGCCCAGCATGGGCGTAGTCTAACGGGTGAAAGTCCCGAGTGTGGGTTGA
>DYCF01000078.1:0-7719 GCA_019418225.1 Clostridiales bacterium
TATTTTTCCTGCTCCCTCCCTGCGGTCGAAGTCGCGATAAAAATATATATGCTACTTATCCACACCCGCCTAGTGCTTGGCTTGGCTTCACCTAGGATTGCCACTTCCTTTCCTAGTCTACAGATTCTTTCAATAGATATCGCTTTTTCATATGTATTTTTCCTGCTCGCTCTTTCTTATTCTTCAGATTTGTGAAGTACTGGCTGTATAGAAGTAAAATCCTAGAATATAGTCCTCCTTTTAAGGCTGTTTATATTCTAGGATTTCTATATTTTGATTGTGTTATGCTTAGGTTAATATTTCTTATTTTTAGATAGTCGATAAGATTACTTGACCCTTGCCTTGAATTTTGTAGTTGCCTGAGCCTGCTGGGATGAAAATGCTATCCCCCTTTTTAGCTTCAAGAGATTCTGTATCTGAATAGACTCTAAGCTTTCCTTCTGTTATCAAAAGAGAATGGAAAGAGTTTTCGTCACAATACATTGCAATTTCCTTTGTAATATCTAAACGCTCTACAATAAAATATTTACATTTTGCAAGTACACCTCTTGAATAGCCATCTTCCTCTTCTAATGTGTACTCCCCTTTTGCCTTATGTGCTTTTTCTAAATTTGTAACTTGTACAGCCTTATCAATATGTAATTGTCTAGGTTTGCCATCTGCACCTTTTCTGCCATAATCATATACACGATAAGTTACATTTGAACTTTGTTGTACCTCTTCAATAAGAATTCCCTTGCCAATAGCGTGCATTGTACCTGGTTGAATAAAGAATACATCGCCTTTTTTAACATCTACATAATTAAGTGACTCTGTAAGCGTATTATTTTTAATACGTTCTTCAAATTCTTCACGTGTCATATCCTTTTTAAAACCATAAACAAGTTGTGCCCCTTCTTCAGCTTCTAGGATATACCACATCTCTGTTTTACCATGGTCTCCCTCATAAGTTGCTGCAAATTCTTCATCTGGATGTACTTGAACTGACAGGTTGTCTCTAGCATCTATTAGTTTAATAAGAATAGGTAATTCATCACTATGTTCAGCATGATAGCCTAATACATTGCCACCTTTTTCTTTAATATATTCCGCTAATGTTTTACCTGCATCTGGTCCCTCGGCAATGGTGCACTGACCATCTTTATGTGTTGAAAGTTCCCAGCTTTCAGCTACTATATCTAAATCACTTTTCTTATCATATAACGTCTTAAGTTTGTTGCCGCCCCAAATATAATCTTTAAACACTGGACTTATCTTTAACATCTATATGCCTCCCATATGATTGATTAATCAAATTGTTGGTTTTTCATAGATCTAGTTAATATATCATTGTCCTTATAAATGTGCTTTCTAGTCACCTATGCTGTTAAACTTGCATACATGTGTCTTTCTGTCAGATTTCATATTAGTGCCTTATATCAATCCTTATTTAAGTCGTCGATTTACTCTCAGTATCTAGTATCTTCTAGCTGTACTCATAAAAAAAACTGAGGACCTCCTAGCTGATAGGAGCCCCTCAGCGGAACTAACTTCTATTCATATACAATATCTATTTTTAGCTCAACTTCAATCAACAGGAGAGCGTTGGAAAAATACATACTCTTTTCTCTCCCCTGTTTGTATCACTACAAAACGTCATGCTCCGCAGCCTTCCTATACGTTAGTAGCGTGTGGATAAGTCGCATATATATTTTTAGCTCGACTTCGACCAACGGGAGGGAGATGGAAAAATATATATGCGACTTATCCACACGCTCTTCTCCCCCCTTTCCAAAAAGGCTGCCACCACTTTTTAGTGCCTATACATTAAGGATTTCTTTAATTGCCCCCACAAATGCCGCACTTTTAGCTTCTGCATCTTCTGCACTTGTACCTACTACTGATGCATAGATTTTTACTTTTGGTTCTGTACCAGATGGTCTAATTACGAACCAACTGTCATCTGCTAAGATAAATTTAAGTACATTTGATTTTGGTAAATTAATTGTTTCTGTCGTACCAGCTACTTTATTAACTCTTGTCGAAAGTTTATAGTCTTCTGCTACATTAATTGCTACACCAGCAACCTCTGATGGTGGGTTATTTCTAAGCGCAGTAATCATTTCAGCAATCTTTTCTTGTCCATCTTTACCTTCCATTTGAATTGATACAAGAGCTTCTTTATAGAATCCGTATTTTTCAAATAAATCATGAAGTGCTTGTGCTAAGTTTTTACCTTGTGTTTTGTAGTAAAGTGCCATCTCTGCAATAAGAACTGATGCAATAACAGCATCTTTATCTCTTACGAAACCGCCTGATAAGTAACCATAGCTTTCTTCAAAACCAAGTACAAATGTATTTGATCCTGTTTGCTCGAACTCTTCAATCTTTTCACCAATATATTTAAATCCTGTTAATACGTTCATTAACTGTGCACCATAAGATTCAGCTACTCTTGCAGCCATCTCTGTTGTAACGATTGTTTTAATGATTGTATCCTTAGAACTTAAAACCCCACCAATTTTTCTAGCATTAAGCATATAATCAGTTAAAAGTACCCCTACTTGATTACCTGTTAATACTTTATATTCACCGCTATCTTCTTTGACGATTACACCGATACGGTCGCAGTCTGGATCTGTCCCAAAGATAAGGTCTGGCCCAATTTCTTTAGCCATTTGGATAGCAATCTCGAACACTTGTGGATTCTCTGGGTTAGGATATGGTGCTGTTGGGAAGTTCCCATTTGGTAATTCTTGTTCTTTAACAACATGTACATTTGTATATCCTAATTTATTAAGCATTGTGCGAACTGGAATATTCCCACTACCATGAATTGGTGTGTAAATAATATTCAGTTCAGATGCTCTTTCTTTTACAAGATCTTTATTAATAACAAGCCCTGCAACTTTTTCATAGTACGCATTATCTACATCTGCACCTATGTAAACAAGAAGTCCTTGTTTCTCAGCTTCTTCAAGGTTCATAGTCTTGATTCCACCAAAGATATCGGTTTCATTGATATAACCTAGTACTGTATTTGCCGCATTATCTGTTAATTGGCCACCATCACTGCCATATACTTTATAACCATTGTATTCTTTAGGATTATGAGATGCTGTAATTACAATACCTGCTTGTGCACCCAAATGTCTTACTGCAAATGATAACATTGGAGTAGGGCGTAAACTTTCATATAAATAAACTTTTACACCATTTGCTGCAAGTACTCTAGCTGCTTCACTTGCAAATACATCTGATTTATTTCTAGAATCATATGCTATTGCTACGCTTGGAGCTTCAAAAGTTGTTACTAAATACTGTGCAAGCCCTTGTGTTGCTTTGCCAACAGTATAGATATTCATACGATTTGTACCAGCTGCAATTTTGCCTCTAAGTCCACCTGTTCCAAATTCTAAGTTTTTATAAAATCTATCTTCAATCTCTTTTTCGTCTGTAATACCTGCTAATTCTGCTTTAATTTCCTCATCTATCATTTCACTGTCTAACCATTGTTGATAGCTTTGTTTGTAATCCATCTATTACTCTCCTCCTCGGCTAAAGCTTATTTATTTTTTAATGCCTATATTCTATCATTAATTTTTCCATAATGCTACTATTCAAAAACACCAATTTATAAATATTGTTTATTTTAATATTTTTTCTAAAAATTATTTTGAACACTCAAAAAGGACAGACTAATCGCTCACATTCGTTTTTGCAATCTTTCTGTCCATCCATCATTTTTACCAATATATGTAATTTATAATTATATTTCTTAACTACTTTGCACATTCTTTAAAAACACCAAAATTATTTTTCGAATTTCAAAAAAAATTTTGCACCCAACAATAGTTATGCGTTAAACGAGTTGAGGAGCTCATCTCCTCAACAGACGTCTAACTAATCCTCTACTTAGTACTTCTTCTATTTATATTGATGACGCACATAATCTGTAATTGAATCACATTGTGTTTGAATATGTTTAGAAGCTAAGCTACTTGCAAGCTCTTCATCTTTATTTTTAAGTGCTTCTAAAATTTCTAAGTGCTCGGCCTGTACAGCATCTGCATCCTCTGTATTCTTTAAATAAGTAATACGATAACGATTTACTTGCTCTCTTAAATTATTGAAAATCTGAATGAGCTTATCATTTTGTGTTGCATTAACGATGATTTCATGAAATTCCACGTCTTTCTCAATCATCATTTCTAAATCTTTATTTTTAGCCGCATAACTATATTCTGCAATAGCAAGCTGTAACTTTAAGAATGAACGGTCATCCATACGTTTACATGCAATCTTTGCTGCTAACGCTTCTAGTGCAGCACGAACTTCTAATACATCCTGAATATCTTTTTCAGTAAACTGAGCAACCTGTGCACCTTTTCTTGGTACCATTACTACAAGTCCTTCTAATTCTAACTTACGAATTGCTTCTCTGATAGGTGTTCGGCTCACACCTAATCTCTCACCAAGTTGTGTCTCCATTAGACGTTCTCCTGGTTGAAGTTCACCTGTAATAATCGCATTTCTTAACGTTTGAAATACGATATCACGTAACGGTAAGTATTCATTAATTTTCATATTATAAGTATCTTCTAGCATTCTTTAACACCCCTCTTTTGGCTTTCGCCTTTTCTTCTTCCACGTTTTTTCTTACGTTCAAGTTTTGAGTAAGTGGTAGTTGCATATACTTCTCTCATACCGCAATTCACCTTGAAGTATTTCGCAGCTCTATGAGCAGCTTCTTTTGTACTAAATAAACCAAATACCGCTGAACCACTACCGCTCATCATCGCACCCATCGCGCCTTGTGCCATAAGTCCTTCTTTAATTTCCTCAATAACTGGATGCATTGGAATAGTTACCTCTTCTAATACATTTGCCATATTATGAGCAATTTGTTGTACATCCCTTTGTTCTAATGCATGTATAACTGTTTCTGTGTTTGGATGTCTTTTTATATTGTTTAAGTTTAAACTCTTATATACTGCTGCTGTTGATACACTCACTGGCGGTTTGACAATAACAACATGTGTATATGGAATAGATGGTAATGCTGTTAATTCTTCACCGATTCCTTCTGCTAACATTGTGCCCCTTAAAATACAAAATGGCACATCCGCTCCTAATTTAAGTCCCATTTCCATAAGTTTTTGCTTTGAGTAATATGTTTCATATAATCGGTTAAGCCCTACTAATGTAGCTGCTGCATCAGTGCTTCCACCTGCAAGCCCAGCTGCTACTGGTATTCTCTTTGTAATTTCAATCGCTACACCACCACGAATCCCTGATTCTTCAAAGAATAACTGCGCTGCTCTATATGCAATATTCTTTTCATTTGTTGGAAGCCACGAATAGTTTGCAGTTAATCGAACACCTTCTGTTTTTGTTTTGCGAATTTGAATAGTATCATATAGATTTATACTCTGCATAATCATTTGTAAATCATGATATCCATTTTCTCTTTTACCAACTACATCTAGTGTTAAATTAATTTTCGCTCTCCCTTTGAGTATAATCGAATTCATAGTACGCTCCCTTAACATCATTGACTTATTTGATATTATTATAAACTCTTCTAAAATACAAAGTCAATCAGAATGTATTTCCTGTATACAATATTCAGGTGTTGGCTTGATTAGGGTACTAGGCGGAATGCTTTTGAGGCTATGAGAGCACGAATAATTAAGAAGTATATTTCCCTTTCTCACTTCCTTTAGTCGAGGTCTGGATCAAAATATGCTTCTCTATTATCCACACCCCCGTAAGTCTTCTTACGCCCACCGCGCCTTGACGCCTCCTGAAGGATATCTGACTACTTAAAAGATCTTGATTTGCTGCTTGAAATGGAAAATACATGATGTACAATCATTTCCTTAGGGTATGGCAAAAGGGATGTTACACATTAAATTTTGTGTAACATCCCTTTTGGCTAATTTATAATAACCTTAAAATTTAACTTTTTTAAGGATAATTATTTTTTGGCCATCTTTAAGATTTTCTGTGAGTTCTATATCATTGATTTCCTGAATTTCTTTGACTGTAGTATTAAACCTTTTTGCAAGTTCCCAGAGACTATCGCCTTTTTTAACTTGATAAACAGTCATACTTGGATACTTATCAAGTTCTTCAAGAGACATGTCTTCTAAGTTTACTTCTTCTAGAACTTTAACTGCTTCCTTAGTATAAATCTCTGCTGTGCAGTCTAATAAGTATTCAAGTACAAGCTCCTTCTTAGTTTGTGCATAGAGTTTTGCATCCTTAATAACTACACTTGGAATAACTAAAGCCTTAGTTGGAATATTTCTAACTTCAATTTCTTGACTAAATGGTACTACATTAATAGCTGTCTCAATACTATTTACTTCATTATTAACAAGACACATTGCACGCATCTCAAGCATACCGCGAATTGTCAGCTTGTCATCTGAAATAGTTTTTTCTTCAATCGTCGGTTTAATCTCTACACTAAACACTTCTAAATTATCTGTTGGAAAGTCTTCAATAGAAATTGCATCTTTTTTAGGAATTGACAGTTCACTGCGGTTAAAGAGTGTCATATACTCTAATGTTTTTTCGCTAACTGAAACCTTCTTGCCTGGGCAATATACATCTGAAATTAATGTTTCTTCTGCACGATTATATTTAGTATATTTAGCTGTTACGATAAATTCAGATTCAATAACTCTATCTTCACCATCATAGTCTGGCGTAACCTGCATATAAGAAGGTTCTACACTAAGCTTACAATCCCAATAAACTTCTTCTTCATTTTTTAGATTTTCAATGTTACCTTCAAAAGGTACGCGATGGTTAATAATTTCAACATCTGTTTCATCATTATTAGCCTTGTACATTGTAGTAACCTCAATTATACCATTATATTTGATTTCACTTTCTGTACGTTTAACTTGTTCCTCTTGAATTACTAAAGATGTTTTAAGTATTTCACCAATACTTGGCTTGTTTTGAGCTACAGTTAAATCTTCTTTAACAATTACCTTATCTTCCTTTTCTGTAGCCAAGCTGACAATTTCAATTGTCTGCTCCCTTGATTGAATAGGATCATCTGTTTCAACGCCTGTAAGTAATAAAGCTTCACTACTACCCGTTGCATAAACCTCATTCTGCATAATAGCTTTAACATTTATTTTACGTTCATTTAAAATGTTATAACTCATATGTTCAACATCATACTTAAAGTCTACGCGTTGCTCCTTATCTACACCTTCCATAATCATAAAGTCATCAATAGGAATTGAACTCTTCATGGTATAGATACAACTAGGATTGTTAGGGGCTGTATATAAAATATTTACATTAATCTTCCCCCTATACATTACCTTATCTTGGCTTACATCAATCTGGTCAAGAATTACTGTGCCATCTAGCTGTACGACATTTTGCATATCAGGCTTACCGTCTGGCACAATAATATCTCGCTCTTTAATTACTTGCACACTTTCTTTTTTTGTCATGCCCTCTAATGTAACTGGCTTTCTTACAAGTTCCACTGCCATACTTTTTTCCCCCTCCTAAGATTTATATATACAGTCCACATAAATTTGGACTAACTCTCTCTATTTATATATATATTCTCTTCCTTTGTACTTTATTCCAAAACTATTTTGGAACGCTTCTCTAATATTGTTGTTTTACTTTTGGGGACAGGTCTCTAATATTGCTGTTCTATCTTTGGGGACAGGTCTCCAATATTGCTGTTTTATCTTTGGG
>DYCF01000078.1:7819-7898 GCA_019418225.1 Clostridiales bacterium
GACAGGTCTCCAATATTGCTGCTTTATCTTTGGGGACAGGTCTCCAATATTGCTGTTTTATCTTTGGGGACAGGTCTCC
>DYCF01000079.1 GCA_019418225.1 Clostridiales bacterium
GTAGTTAATGAATCGACTGGTTTATATGATTACTATTTTGTTTTCAAAGTTCATTTGTTTGTAACGACTCAAGTAATTGTGTCGTTGTTAGCAGCATGTCCGCCACTGACTTGATTAATAATACACTATGAATACCTATACGTCAACAGGTTTTTTCAACTTTTTTAGGTTATTTTTGATGTTATTTTTTACTCACATGTTATCAACCGAGATTTCCACATTTTGTGTATAAATCACCTGTTTTTTATCCACTTTTCCACCGTTTTACTAGTATCACCTTTGAAGTATTTATTCATGGCATCTAAGATAGAAGAAAAGTAATTACTTTTTCCTCTATGTTAATTAGTTTTTCTCTTATTTCTTATTTTATGCATATATAATCTACTCTTTTTTAGGATCGCACCAATCATTTTATAATAACACTGCAAAAAAACTCCAAATAAGAGCATAATCATAATAGTCCCTACTCCAATAGGTCCTTTTACTATACAAGCTCCTATTACAAATCCTGCTTCTATTAATCCTCTACTTACGCCCATTGATAAATGGAACCTTTCTTTTATAGATAGCATTAAATAATCTACACAACTTGTTGAGAGGTTTGAATGTATATATATAGCAGATCCTAATGGCGCTATAAGAATTCCTGCTAAAAATACCATACCCTGAACAAATTCTTTCTTTGGCACTTGCAATCTATTAAATAGTATAATTCCCCAAACATCATATAATAGTCCTAAGAATAAAGAGGTAACAATGGCCTTCCATCCTATTTTACTCTTTCGAAGAAATGTTCCTATTAGTACCAATATAACACTTACAATGTCAATCCATAATCCTAATGTCCCTCCTAGCAATTTAAATAGCCCCATAACGAATGCATCAATCCCACCTGTTCCAATGTTTGCTAATAGCAATAATCTTCCACCAAATGTAAGTATACTTAGACCAATAACAAATAAAAACCACTCTTTTTTTATACGTACCTTCATGTAATAACTCCACTTCTTTTTATTTATCTCTTTTAGTGTGGAATTTAAAATTAATTCTATTCATATTTACTTCTCTTCTTAGGAGTATCCTCATTACACCTCCCTATACATTATATATAAATAATAAGACTACCTATATGTGCTTACTAACTTATCACTTATAGATAGTCTTGATTATATTGCTTTATATGTATACATTAAAATTACTAACTCTTAATTTACTTTTATAATATTACTACTATCCCCTTTATTTTAGATACATGATATTGGCTAAGTTATATGCTGCTTCCTCTATTTTTGAAGCATTGTCTCCCTCAAGTTTTGTAGCTATTGTAATCATACAATTTCTATTGGGTACATAAATCTGAAGTTGAACTGTATTTTGTTGCGCTATATATGCTTCCATCCCCCCTGCTGCATCCACTTCTTCTTGTGTTACAGAGCCGGTTGTTATAGCATTCTTAACCATTTGCTCAGTTATCTTAATTTCGCATTTCATATATCCAATCTTTACTGCGTCTAACTCTTTTCCTCCAGCATCTAACACATATACACCTGTTGATTCACTTTGTTCATTATAAGCCTTTTTATGATCTGCCATATAAGAATCCATGTCGATAGTATCTGCCCCTTCTAAAGCTTGCTCTGTTATAACTATTTCTCCATTTATTTTATCATTACTAATAACATTATAAGCTTCTACACTGGCATCTACTTTAGTACTTCCGCCTTTTTTCCAACCTTCAGGAATTTTAGTACGATAACTATCTCCTTCTAAATCCTCTAGTTTTGCATATTTTTCTGATTCAATAGGCAACTTATCACCTTCTGAATCTGCTGTTGTTTTCTCTTCTGTAGTAGTTTGTGTAGGCGTTACTTCTTCCTTGCTTTCTGCTTCTTGGCTTGCCTCAGGTTTTTCTTCTGTCTCCGCTTCTTTTGGTGATTCAGATGGTGCTACTGATTCAGATGATATTGGCGTTGTTTCTGTACTTGTTTCCTTTGTCTTACCACATCCACTTAATGCTACCATGCTAATTATTAATGTCCCTACTAAAAGCTTTTTCGATAATTTCATTTTATCTCTCCCTTAAAGTTTATTTCCCCTTTAAGACAATTATAAAATATCAAAATCATTTGTCAATTTATATACGTAAAAAGTCTTTTCCTATGTGTTAATCGTACTAAAAGAGTAAACAACAAAAGAGGTCATTCATTATGAATGACCTCTTTATATGTAACGCAGAGACTGGGATTCGAACCCAGGGAAGTGTTACCTTCGCCGGTTTTCAAGACCGGTGCCTTAAACCAACTCGACCATCTCTGCTTATTCAATTATAATTAGCTTAGCTAATTAACAGGGCTACAAGGATTCGAACCTTGGAATGCAGGAATCAAAATCCTGTGCCTTACCGCTTGGCGATAACCCTACATTACAAGTTATGATTTTCATAACAGGGTGGGTAATGGGGCTCGAACCCACGACACCTGGAACCACAATCCAGTGCTACTACCAACTGAGCTATACCCACCATAAATTTGGCAACCACTTACTTTCCCAGGCCGTCTCCAGCCAAGTATCATCAGCCGCTTAAGTCTTAACCGACGTGTTCGGGATGGGAACGGGTGTTTCCCTTAAGCGCATCATCACCAAAAATATTTCCTTCAGTTCTCCTGAAGACTTTTATAATATTACACTATACCCATACATATGTCAACTACTTTTTATTATTTTTTTTATTTCTATGTTGTAATATTACTTATTCTCCTTGATACACTGGAGTTTATTACTTCTTATTGACCCTTTCCTCTATACAGTAGCACTAATATTGTAAAAATAATTTATACGCATACAGTATTGTAAAAGCGATTTGTTCTATCGCATTAATTATTATTATATTTTATGGCTGTTTTAATACCTAATATAAAATGGAAAAACATGTTATAAGCCTTGCTTATCTTTTTTCTCCCCCCAATATAATCGTTACTAGATATACGCATTACTTTTTTATAATACGAAAAAGGCGATTAGATATTAATCTAATCGCCTTTTAAAAAGAGCGCGAGACGGGACTCGAACCCGCGACCCTCTCCTTGGCAAGGAGATGCTCTACCAACTGAGCCACTCGCGCATTTTTGCTTCACTGTTTCAGCGCCGCTTGATGTATATAATATAACTTATATACTTACATATGTCAATACTTTCATTCATATTTTTTTGCCAAGTGGTCTATATTTTATTTTTAGCTATACTCATATAATTTTCTTTACATGAGTTTATATACTCTCTAATGATTTATTCATCATGATTGTCATTTCATCTAACTTAAATCCACATTTTTCATAAAATCCTTTTGTAGATTCATCATGTAATGTTAGTAAAAATACCTTCTTAACATGCTGCTCTTTTAATTTAGCAAGCATTCTACTTAAAAGTTCTTTTCCTAATCCTTGTCCTTGTCTTGTACTGTCCACACAAAACTCTAGAATTTGAAAATATATGCCATCATAATATTGTTCCTTACGTCCTAATATCATGCCAACTACTTTTTCATCCTCATATTTTGCTAAACCATAAAAGCCTGGTGTATTTATAAAATCCAGCAATCTTTTACTAGCAGTTTCCATACGCCACTTATCCTTCCATGGTGGTGCATTAAATGCCTCAATAAATAATTCACTTAAGTCTTTTAGCATCTCTTGAGAGATTTCTTTAGTCATTATCTTTTTTCCTTTCCACTACTTTGTATGTACTTATTCACCTGCATATGTAGGAAAATCAAATATAAGATTTGCATCTGTATATTTACTATATATACCTTGTATCATTTTAGCTTGTTTAATCGCCCATGCCACATCTGTAGCATATTGATGAGTTCCTGGTTTGTCTGGATTCCATCTCATCTTATATAATGTATTTTGTCTATTCCCTTGTCTGTTAATATAGCTCTCAGAAATCCATTTAGCACCTTCTACAATAGCTGCTTCTGGAGTCGTCCATCCCATTTTATACGCATACTCTGCACCCTTTTGAACTGGATTGCTATCTACAGCGCCTATTCCATACATATTATAAACAACTGTTCCATTATATACACATCCTGTTGCTAACTTGCTTGTCCCATTACCAGTTTCTAAATTAGCATGTGCCATTAAATAAATTTCATTAACATTATACTTATTAGCTGCAATAACGAAATACTCTCCCTTATCAGCTAAAATGCCTTTTCCCTTAAGATAATTGTTAGCCTCTTCTTTTGTAAGTCCTGCTGGCGAAGATAGATCTAAAAATTGATATTTATTAGCCTCATAATTTTCACCTCCAGGTGTTACATATTTTTTGACCTCTTCAAAGGTAGCATTTACCCAACCATCTCCTCTATTAATTCTTGGATAACTAGCCACCTGTGTATGTAGCATTTGACTCAAGGTCATTGTATACTTACTGATTTCTGTAACCGTTCTTCCATTCTTCATTTGGCTTAATTTCTCTTCTGCCATATCTTGTGTCTCAGCTATAATCTTCTGAATCTCATCTTCATCAACTTGTGACTGTGTGGCGGCTACATTTTGCATATTAGCTGTTTTAAATAATTGATAATTTCTATCCATTATATATGTACTACCACTTTTAAGTGGAATCGTTAAATAGTTTGTACTCAAACTTGATTTGCTTATATCCTGCTTATCTTGTATCACATATGTATTATCTATATTCATCTTTAGTCCCCCTTTACCCTCTATATTAAATATAATATAGTTTGCTCAGTATTTCTATTATATTTTTACAGAAATATCCATTTAGAGGTATTCTATATAAACTCTGCTCATTTTTAAATTCATTTCTTATTTTAGCATATAAAAAAATAAAAAACTGCCCCATTAATCCAAATAATTAATGTAGCAGTTTCTTATTTATGTTCTTATTCATTTGCTATTTTTAAATTAGTTAGTAGCTGTTGATTCAGCTGGAGCTTCTGTTGTTGCTGCATCACTTGTTGTAGCTGCATCATCTGTTGTAGCCCCATCTGTTGTAGCACCGTCTGTTGTTGTTGTATCTGTTGCTGCTGGAGATTCTGTTGTTGCATCGCCTGCTGCACTTGAACCGCAACCTACTGCTAAAGCACTTAAGCATACACATAAAATAGCAATTAATTTCTTTGTTTGTTTCACAATAATCAACTCCCTAAAGTTAATATTCTTAAATCGTTTATGAGTATAGTCCAAAGTTTTTTATTTGTCAAACTTGTATTTATATATTAAAAATTATTTTTATTGTGATTATAATTAATTAAATCAGCTACTTTCGTTTTTAATTAGCACAAATTTTTATCTATTTTTTTCCAATTTAATTTTTATATGCCTTTTATATAGTTATAATAATCTTTTGTTCTAGGATTTTAGGTATAATTCATAATTTTTTAACAACAATTTAACTTTCCTATTCTTGCTTTTTAATTTTAGCTTAACATAAAAAAATTTTCTTCTAATTCTTATATAAAAAAAACCTCGAGAACATCATAATCTCAAGGTTTTCAATATATATTATTTACTTTGTACTACTTAAATCATAAACATATTCTGTTAGGTTTGTTCCCACTTCACTACCCACTGTAATTGCTGGATAATTTTCTAAGAGAGTAGCTGCTTTACTATTAGATACAAATGTTACTTTTGTTCCTTCAGCTAAAGTTTTTAACTTCCAGTTATTATCTGCCACTGGTGTAAATGTTCCCTGATTTGCAATATAATCTGCAACAATTTGTCTATTCTCATCTACCGATGTGTAAATTAATTCTTCACCTGTTGGGAAGATTGGGAAGTTCCCACCACCACCAGCTCTGTAGTTATTTGATACCACTAAGAATTCTTGTGTTTCATTAATTGGTTGACCTTGGAATTGTAAGTTTACAATTCTTTCAGATGCTTCATTAGCTATATTACCATCTGCATCATATTTTGCTGGCTTTGTAATATCTACTTCATATGTTACCCCATCAATTGTATCAAAGTTGAATGAAGGGAAATCATTACTTAATAATGTTTGTCCTTCTTTACCTTCTTCTATTTGATTAAACATACCTGCTGTCATCTCTAACCATTCTTTAATATCTTTTCCTGTTAATTTTAAGATACTTAATGTATTTGGATATTTATATAAGTTAGATACATCCTTAATTGCAATACTTCCTGCTTCAATATCTACATAATCTGCTGGATTTGTTTCTCCTTTTGAAAGACCTGCTTTAAATGGTGCTGCGGCAGATAAGATTGGTAATTCTTTATATGCTGCAAGTTCCGGTGCTGTTTTTACTAATTCAGTTACATAAGCGATTTGTGCATCTGATACTACTTGAACTGAAGCATCATCTCCTACTAATGAGAAGAAACTTGTAAGTGGTGTTGTGATTTCTCCAACTGGTGCACTTACATATTCAATAACTTGCTCATGGTAAGGTTGTAATAATTCTTCAATTTCTGGATCGTTTTCTACACCTTCCGCACTTACATTTTCTGCTTTTCCATCTACTATCGTAAATTTACCATTTTCGTCTTTTGTAAGTTTAAGTGACACAACGCCAAGTCCTTCGCCATATTTTGCTGGTTGCACTGTTAATGTCCCATTAATTGTCCCTTTTTCTACATCTACATCCTCAAATGCACCTTCATAACTTTGACTTGGGAATACTTCATGTGAATGTCCACCAACTACAACATCTAATCCTTCGATTTTTGTTAATGCTGCTGCCACATTTTCTGCACCTTCAACATAATTTTCATCACCGTATCCTGTATGAGCTAAGGCAACAACAATATCTGCACCTTCTTCTCTAAGTTTTGCTACATATGTTTCTGTTGCTTCTTTCATATCTTGTACTGTTACTTTACCTTCTAAGTGAAGTTTATCCCAGTTTAAGATTTGTTCTGGTACAACATTAAGTACCCCTACCTTAATATCACTTTCATTTCCATCTGCATCTACCACTTTTTTATCTAAAATGATATACGGATTAAATTCATGTTCATTTGTAGCTGCATTAAATACATTTGTATTGATTACTGGGATTGTTGTATCCTCAATAATTTGATGTAAATAATCTAATCCATAGTTAAACTCATGATTTCCAAGTCCTAAAGCATCATATCCCATTGCTTCAAATGCTTCATAAATTGGATGAGTTGTTCCCGCTTCTACTGCATCAACTTTATTAAAGTAGTCTCCTAACGGATTTCCTTGAAGGAGATCTCCATTATCAAGTAAAACTAAATCATCTACTTCTGGTGTTTCTGCTTGGTAACCTTTAATTAAAGTTGCAAGCTTAACCATTCCATATTTATCAGAATCTGATGTTGTGTAGTAGTCATAGTTCATTAAATAATTATGTACGTCTGTTGTTGCTAAAATTTTAAGTTCCATTGTCCCTTCAGATGTCGCTACACTTGAAGTTTCTGTACCTGTTTTGCTACCACAACCTACTAAAGCAACACTTAATAATGTCATACAAGCTAAAAAATGTCTAAATTTCATATTTGTCTCTCCTCTGGAAATCTATATTAGTTGAGATTATATCATCATACTTGTCATAAGGCAAGTTGTTTTTTTCATGAATTTAAATAAATTCAATTTAAGTAAATTTAAATAAATAATTCCTTTCATATCAGACAGTGCTATTAAAATCATTTTTATTCTCTTCACTAATCGGCTTATTAAATTGCTATAACAAAAAAGACATCCTATCGGATGCCTTTACTCGTTCTTATACTCTGAAAAACAAATACTACAATGTATAATTCAACCTA
>DYCF01000008.1:0-26318 GCA_019418225.1 Clostridiales bacterium
TCTCATTAAGTAATGAATCAATAAAGTAATCACCACAAGTCGAATGACACATAAAACTTCTTTTGGTACATCCTTGGCATGAATTCATCTTTATGCTCCTTTTCCCATCGAGTCTATTGGTAATTGACTTGCATTAATTGAATTAATATTACCTTTGTCTTTTCTACTTTCTTTGCTAGGAATTTTCTTTTCTACATAAAATCTTATATCTAACCCATACTTTTCACTTAGTATTTTTGCCATTGTGTCATAAAACATTTTCACGTGTTTTTCTTCCATGACTTACTCCTTAATATGTATTGGGATAATCGCTGTATCTGAAAACAAATATTCAAATGGGATTTCCTTAAAATAAGTATTTTTAATTTTTATGGCATCAACAACGCTAAGTGCCGTTTTGCCTCTTAACTTACCATCTACCCAGTCATCTGTCTTACAAAGACTTGAAGCTATATCTTTTATCAAAATACCTTTTCTAGACATCTCAGCTTTTAAATTAGGGTACGCTGAATTATTTTTATTCCTCATGAAGTTTTCCTTTCAATATGTAATGTTTTTCGGTCTATATGACGGTTTTCCGGTTTATATAACGGTTTTCCGTTACTAGTAATATATTCTCATTTTTTATACGAAACTTCAACCCTTTTATTCCTTTTTTTTACTTATTCATAGATATTTTGATTTTTTTAACGGATTTCCGTTATTATCCTCAATAAAGCATTTGACTTTGACGGATTTCCGTAATAAAATCGTTTTATAATATTTAACCAATAAACAGCAGATACTATATGGGAACACACAAGGAGTTATAAAAATGATGGATATTATGTTAGAGAAAATAAGGATATTAATGGCTAAGGAGAGATTGTCTACAAAAGCCCTCTCAGAAAAAACTGACATTAAATACAATACATTAAGGGACTTTATGAATGGAAAGACTAGTAAGGTTGACGTTGCAAAAATTCAAGCAATATCAAAAGCCTTAAATTGCGATATTGAATATTTGACTAATAATGATGTAACAGAATTTATTCCTTATAGTCCAGAAGAGAAAAAACTTTATTACTTAAACGAAGAGACTGCTTTATATGCTCAAGAAATTGCAAAAAATAAAGACTTAAAACTTCTTTTTGATGCGAGTAAAAATATAAAAAAAGAAGATATGAAACTTGTATATGAAATGATAAAAAATTTTAAATCAAATGCAGAATAGACTTATATTAAGGGGTGTAATAATGAGTTTCGACTTAGACGACATTTATATTTATTTGGTTGATATGCCTCACAGCATAAAGGCTAATGTAGCTGAAAATATAGATGGAACTCATACAATTTATTTAAATAGTAGACTTAACAATTATGAAATGAAAAAGTCTCTAGATCATGAGCTTAGGCATATAAGAAACAATGACTTAAACAACTCATGCGACATACATGAAATAGAATTAAAAGCAAGGAGTGCAATATGATACGATGTGCGATATATATTAGGGTAAGTACCGAGGAACAAGCCCTACACGGGCTCTCTCTAGAAACACAAAAATCCAGCCTTACCCAGTACGCAAAAGAGCATAATTATGAAATAGTAGACTATTACATTGATGAGGGAAAGACTGCAAGAAAGAAAATCGAAGGTAGGTCAAATATGCAAAGACTTATAAATGACGTGTCGCTTGGGAAAATTGACCTTATTATATTTACAAAACTTGATAGATGGTTTCGTAATATAAGTGATTACTATAAAATTCAAGCTATTTTAGAAAAAAACAAGGTCAACTGGAAAACTATAAATGAAAATTATGATACAAGTACTGCAAACGGAAGGCTACATATAAATATAATGTTATCCGTTGCTCAAGATGAGGCTGACAGGACAAGTGAACGAATTAAGGCTGTTTTCCAAAACAAATTAAGAAATGGCGAAGCAATATGTAGATCTTTACCCATTGGTTACAAGATAGAAAATAAAAAAGTAGTTATAGATGATTCGAATGCTGAAGTAGCTAAAGAAATGTTCGACCTATATGTTAAGTATCAATCACCGTTAAAAGTATATACAGAATTAAAAGATCGATATAATACAACGCTTACATCTCGAACAATCAGAAATGCATTACGTAACAAGGTTTACAATGGTACTTACTGTGGTATAGATGACTTTTGTCCTAAGTTAATAAGTGATGATACATTTAATAAGGTTCAACAAATGATGAATAGCAGAAGCATTGCAACGAATAAATCAGGCCGAACATATATTTTCTCAGGCTTGCTAAAATGTAAAGAATGTAATCATACCCTTATTGCTAACTTTCAAAAACGCAAAGATAAAGGCTATATTTATTATAGATGCATGCAACACAGTGCTAATCTCTGCACGCATAAAAAAGTAATTTACGAAAATGCTGTTGAAAATTTCATACTTAACAACTTGGAACCAACTTTAATTGAATATCAAAAAAAATATGAAGTTAAAAACAAAAAAAATAAAACTCTAAAAGTAAATAAATCAAATATAAAGGCGAAGCTTGAAAGGTTAAAGGAATTATATATAAATGATTTAATAGATATGGATATGTACAAAAAAGATTATGATAATTTAACAACCTTATTAAATACAAAAGACGATAGTCAAGAAGAAAAAGATTTGACATGGATAAACGATTTTTTAGCATCTGGATATGCTGAATTATATACTTCTTTTACACCAGAAGAAAAAAGAATGCTATTAAGAAGTTATATCAAAGAAATTGTAGTAGATAAAGATAATAAAATGAAAATAGTCCTTATGGAATACTAGCATATTTATTATATGCGGATATTTTAACCTTTACCTACAGGTACATGAAGTCCGCATTGTGCCATCATTGTTAAAAGCCCTACTGTCTTAAGTGTTACAGTTTTCCCACCTGTATTAGGTCCTGTAATTATAATTCCTCTTGTAGCCTCCCCCATCTCAAAGTCTAAAGGAACACACTTTCCTGGGTCTAATAATGGATGTTTGCCATCTCTAATCTTTAACTTCCCTTCTGCTACGACTGGCACACTTCGCCCATTCATCTCTATTGAAAGTTTTCCTTTAGCAAAGGCAATATCTAGAACTTCCATAACTTCCATATTAATTTTTATCTCTGGAATGAAATTCTCCACTTCATTCGTTAAGCTATATAAAATCTTCCTTACTTCATTATCTTCCTCAACTTCTAAAAGCGATAGTTCTTCTTGAAGCTTACCGACAGAGGATGGTTCTATAAACACAGTATTTCCAGTACGTGATTCATCTAAAACAGTTCCTGTTACTTGGTGCTTATACTCTTTCTTGACTGCAATCACATATCGTCCACCACGCTGCAAAATATAGCCATCCGCTAAATAGGCTCGTTTGCTCTGCATAACCTTTTCTAATCTCAACTTAATATTTTCTTTCTTAGATTCAATAGTACGTCTAATATTTCTAAGTGCCGTACTCGCCTCACTATCTACTTCGTTATTTCGAATGCTCATTTCAATAAGTTCTCTTAACACTTCTAAATCTGCAAAACTTCTTCCATAGCTTGCTAGATTACATGTTAAGTATTCTGCTCTACTTAGATAACGCTTCATATTGTGGCATCCTTTGATAAATGATACGACAAGCATTAGCTCCTCAGGTTCTAACATTGTTCCAACCTGTACACGCTCTATCATCTTCTCCATAAATTGCATAGAACTTACTGGCGGAATTCCAATGCTATCAATGATTTTCCTTGCCTCTGTCGTCTCCTGCATCTTAAGCTCACAAACCTTCTCATCTAAAATCATCTCCAACTTAAGTAACTTCTCCTTAGCTTTCTGCGATACTGCAAGCTCACTAAGTCGCTCTAAAATCTGATTAAATTCCAATACTTCACCTATACTCTTCAATTCTATTCTCTCCTTTTGGCATTTACACTAACTTTTCATTTTTAGTTTTTAATTCTTTATTTAATTCTCTGCTGCTTTTTTAGCTGCAAAAAGGCCACATAGAAGCTTCTGCCTTAACTAAAGACATATTGCTTCTATGTGGCCCACCAGACTTATAATCTTATACGACTTACATTAGAATATATAAGCTCAAATATTAACTTTCCTAGTCTAAAATAAAACGACTCGCATCGTGTTACCAACTCAAGATTAGAAACTCAACATTTGAGACTCAAATCTTGAGTTTCTAATCTTGAGTCCAAATATGGAGTCTCAATATCTAAGGTTTAATACTTAAAACACAAAATTTGCGTTTCAAAATTCTAATCTTAAATGTTGCATTAGACATCATAAAGTTAAAAATTGAACTTCTTATTCTATAAAAAAGACATAGCGTATATGCTATGCCTTTTCTACATGATTATAATAATCCGTAAATGGTGTTTATTTAGCAATTTGAAAAGGCAGAAATTAATGCCGTAGATACATTTTGCTATCTGCAAACAGACCATAGCTTAACTATGATCTAAAACGCTTAAAATGACTCACTCTATAAGCGTAAGTCTCTTAAGAACTGTATCTAACTGGCCATATTTAATTAATTTTCTTTTACCTCAACAAATTGGGTTAACAAACATCATTCCACCTTTCTTATTTTAACAAGCTACCACCTATTTATATGCTATATAATTTAAAATTATAGTAGCTCCTATATTCTCTAATATATTGGATACTAATACTATTTGTGATTTAATATTAATATATTTTTATCATATATCTTTCTTTTTATACAGTCAATCCCTTTACGCAATTTATATCTTTTCCATACTTTACAGCTTATACTCAACAATTGTTTCGCGTAAGTGTCCTGCTGCTAACTTCAGTTCTTCTGAAATTTCTAGAATTGAGCGTGTAATAACAGTTTCATCTTCTGTCGTACTTGCTATCTCTTCGGTAATTGCACCATATTGTTGTGCCTGATTTGTAAGCTGCTGCGTTGTCCCATTAACATTTTCCTTATAACTTCTAATATCTTCTGCATGACTTATAAGTAATGCTATTACCTGAAGCATTTGTTGCATCGTTTCTTCTGTCTGCTTAAAGGCATCATTTACTGTTTCAACCGTTTCATTCATTTGTATATTGCTTTTTCCTAATTCACTTGTAGCTTGAGCTACATTCTTTATATCTTCTATAATACTTGTAACGATAGCCTTAATTGTATCTGTTGATTTAATGGTATCCTCAGATAACACTTTAATTTCATCTGATACGACACCGAACCCTTTTCCAGCTTCACCAGCCCTCGCTGCTTCAATTGCTGCATTTAAGGCAAGTAAATTAGTCTGTCTTGTAATTGTTTCAATTACCTCTACAACATTTCCAATCTCTTTAGAATGTTGGTCTAATACTTGCATATTTTTCTGTACTTGCTTAGAGATATATTGACTGTTTTGTACTGTCTTATCTAGTTCTTCTAATGTGTGACTGCTTTCTTCACTAGCAGTTTGTGTGGCTACGGTTAACCTATTCATATGACTGATATGCTTTATGAGCTCTTCGATTTTTTCTCCTAAGCGTTGTAACATTTCATAGCTTTCCGTCGTGCTTGTTACCTGATTATTAACACCTTCCGCTAATTCTGTAATGCTTAGATTAATTTGCTCTGTTGCTGCAGTTGATGCATCTAATTTATGATGCATATCTTCTGTTACTTCAAACATATTCTCTACAATATTATTTACTACATGTGCCTTATCTCTCAGCTTTTGTCTCATGTTCATTAAATTACTTATAATCTGACCAATTTCATCTTGACGATGGCTTAGTTCACTTCCTAAAGATAACTCTGTAAAGTCAAACTGTGTTGTCTCATCTACAATTTTATTAATCGTTTTAAATGTTCTACCTACCATTCTCTGAATACATAAGTACACAATCGTTAATTGAAGTACTGCAAGGATAATCATAATAATGATTGTCTCAATAGCATATGACTTTTGTTCAGCAGCTATTACATTGGCATCTAAATCTGCTGCAACTGTTCCTAGCATATTATGATTCTCATCAAAAATCCCCACTTCTACACTCATGATTTCGCCCCACTCTTGGGTGGTTGTAATCTCTGAAGCAATATATCCCCCTGCACTTAAATTATCATATGCATCTGTTCCCTCTTGATCTATTTTACCAAATGGACAGAAATCCTCTGAATCAACTTTCTCTGAGTCTACCACATAATATGACACCTTATTATCGTTATACGCTAATGTATATAGGAATTTAACATCTATTTCATTCTTTATTTCTTGCAAATAACGCTGTAATGCTTTATACGACTCGCTCTCCATATCCTTGGTCTCTAGTACTTCTTTAAACTGTTCTTTATTAATGCTAAGTGCGATGGTTTTTAATAACTCTTCACTTTCATGTATAAAGTTCTTAGTTACATTTTTTGATGACTTATTAATTAAAAATATTGCTCCACCAAAGTTTAGAAGCAAAATTACTATACTCGTCAGTGCTATAATTTTGCCTGCGACTGTTATCCTATTTCTCATGTATTTCCACCTTATCATAATCTCTTTTTTATTTTTCCCCTGCATTGGTGCAATTGAATTTCATTTACATTTTTTACCAACATCTAGTAGTATATAATGTCTTTTTGCTTATGTAAACATTATTTAACTATAAAAAAGGAGCCTGTATAATCTGTGATATACTCCTCCTTATGGTAGACAGTTTAAATAATAAAACTGTCTACCATAAGGGGAGCATATCACCGTGATCTCAGACTCCTTTTTTAATAAAATTATTTTAAACTGAACTCAAATATTCTTTTACTTCCTTGCTACCTATTTCATAGTCAAGATTCTCTGCACACTGTACTAAAGTTTCTATAAACTTTTCAACTTCCTGTGAATATGTATACTGCTTTAATTCTTTAATTTGTTCTTCAATAGCTTCTAAGTCAAAGTTATCGAAGCCTTCTAGTAAAGCTTGCAATACTTCCATATTCAAAGAGTGTTTTACCTTCTTATGAACTGAACGCTCAATTTTATTTAAGCTCTGTAAGTATTTATCAATACCCTCTAGTACCATATCTATTACTTCTATGCACTTATCTATTCTTCTTCTAATATAGCCTATATCCTCCGTTCTTGCTGCAAGTTCTAATTCCTCAGCAAGTTCTGCAAGTTCAAGTGCACCTATATTACGACTGCTACCTTTGATACTATGAATATTAATAATAAATAATCCCATGTCCTTATCTATAAGTTCTTTAATATCCTTACGTAACCTAGACGTTTCTTTATGATACATTGCTAAAACTTCTTTATATAGTGTAATATTGCCATTCGCTTGTTTAGCACCCACTATCGTATCTACGCCATCTATAAACATTTCCATTTCCTGTACTTGCTCTTCTATCTTTGTAGCCTTTTGAACAAGATGTTTTGGCAAATGGCGTAATAAAATACGTTCTAATCGTATGACATCTATAGGTTTTGACATATAATCGCAGAAGCCTTCTTGCATAAATAATTCTTTCGCACCTGCAACAGCATTAGCCGTTAAAGCAATGACTGAAAGGTTATATCCATACTTCTCACCATTTTCTTTAATGAGACGCATCGTATCAATCCCATCTAGATGTGGCATCATATGATCCATGAAAATCAAATCATATCGTTTTGTTTCTAATAAAGCCAAACATTCTTCACCACTACAAGCTGTATCAATATTGAACCTATGACTTGCCATAAGTCCTTCAGCTACCTTAAGGTTTACAACATTGTCATCTACAATAAGTACATTCGCATCTGGCGCCACAAAGTTAACTGTATTTTTATGTATTTCTACTGGTTTATAGCTCATTTTTTGTATTGGTTTTGAATTAATGATTTGCTGTGAAATTGAAATCGTAAATGTTGAACCTTTACCATATTCACTTTGAACAGTAATCGTTCCACCCATTAAGTCTAAAATCTGCTTACATATGCTAAGCCCCAATCCACTACCTTCAAGTGCATAATTCTTTCGCTTATCTAATCGTTCAAAGGTACTAAATAACTTATGAATCTCATCTTCTTTAATACCGATTCCTGTATCCTTAATGCTTATTTCAATATTGGCTTTACCCTTACATTTTTTCCATCTCGCACTAAAAGTAATTGTTCCACAATTAGTGTATTTTACTGCATTGTTTAATAAGTTAATTAAAACCTGTCTAATGCGTACTTCATCACCGTATAATTCGCAAGGCATACTGTTGTCTACATCTACTACAAGCTCAATAGGCCTGTCTTCTAATCTAAACTGTATCATACTTATCACATCATTAAATAATGAAGTTGGTTGATATCTTACATTTATAAGCTCCATCTTACCTGATTCAATCTTCGTTAAATCTAAAATATCATTAATAATAGCAAGTAATGATTTAGCTGCTCTATGAATGCTTTGTGTTCTATCTCGCATTTCCATATCAATGTCATCCTTTAGTATAATCTCAGACATTCCTAATATGGCATTCATAGGTGTTCTGATTTCATGAGACATAGTGGCTAAAAATTGGCTTTTGGCTACATTAGCTTTCTCTGCATCTTGTTTTGCCTGCTCTGCTTCATTTTTAGCAGCCTGAATACTTGTGACATACTCTTCTAGCAAAAGTCGTTGTCTTTGGTTTTCTAATTCTTTTTTGCTATACATCCTTGTTTGAACAAAAAATTCTATACCAACTACACTACTTACAGCTACGACGCTGATGAAACTACTAATATATCTACTTTGCTGTAACATCTGCTCCGCTATAGGTAAATGATAATATACATAACTGTAACTTACTGCAACAGCTATTACTTCTAGTGCTAACATATACAATAAGCCTCTTCCACTTATCATCATAAACGTTAAAATGATACCAAATATATAATAATATGGAATTGTACCCTCTAACCCATTAGTAAATATAAATAATGCAGGAAATCCAATTAAATTTAATAACCCACAAATCACATATGGACACTTATTACAATACTTAAAATGATTAATCTTTATAAATACAACTATACTTATTAACGCCATACATAAGCTCACCAATGAAATAGAAGAATTTCTTCCTTGTATATATGCTAATATTACATTCATTAGCGAAATAATTATGCCGCCTATCCCATAAACATTTAATCTTTTTACTTCAATACTTATATTCTCTCCAAAATATCTATCCCTGATGTCTATTAGTAACTGTCTCAATATATCCTCCTTGATTATAATCTACTAACATCATCCATCTTAATATCTATTTCAATACTCTATTTTAATATAGATTTCACATTTATAAATTTTAGTTATTCATGATTTTTAGTCATGTGAAATCATTAAGAGAAACCTATTTACCTACATGTATATTTCAAGTTTTTAGTTAGTTTCTCTATAATCTATTTTAATAAGCTGTTTTAATAATCTATTTTAATAAGCTGTCTTCTCTTATACTCTTTGATACTTCATATATCTTTTCTTCAATATTCATAAAGGCATCTATTACATCTGGGTCAAATTGTTTTCCCTTCCCACTTAAGATCAACTCGCAGGCCTTTTCATGTGGCATTGCCTCACGATAAACTCTATCGGTAATAAGCGCATCATATACATCAGCTGCCGAAACAATTCTAGCACTCAGTGGAATGTCATTTCCTTTAAGTCTATTTGGATAGCCTTCTCCATCAAAGCGCTCATGGTGACTTGCCGCAATTTCCTTTGCAATGTCTAAATACTTTTGAGAAGGCATCCTTTTCATAATTGTATTAAGGACTTCTTCACCAATAAGCGTATGCTTCTTCATTTCTTCAAATTCTTCATCTGTTAAACGGGCTGGCTTTAATAATACAATATCTCTGATTCCAATCTTTCCAATATCATGAAGTGGTGCACTACGTACTAACATTTCTATGTAATAATCACTTAATATATCTGTATATTTTCCGGCAGCCCTTAATTCATTAGCAATTAACCTTACATATTCTTTAGTACGTTCAATATGTCCACCCGTTTCATTATCACGACACTCTATCAATTCACAAAAGCTCGTAATAATACTATCTTCTAATTCCTTTACTACATACTCTAAGTGAAGCTGATAATCGAATAATTGTAAATGGGTCTCTATTCTATGTAGCATGCTTTTTTTAGCAAAAGGTTTTGTAATAAAATCTACCGCACCATATTCAAACCCCTTTGCTTCTACTTCACTCTCATTGCTAGCTGTTAAAAAGATAACTGGAATGTTGCGTGTTGCTATATTGTTCTTAAGTGCCTTAATCGTTTCAAATCCGTCCATATCTGGCATATTAATATCCAACAATATTAAATCCGGTCTATTTTTCTTACAAAATTCTAACGCCTGCATTCCAGATTTTGTTAAACTAACTTTATAATAATCCTTTAGCAAATTGCTAGCTAATTTTAAATTTGCTAGATTATCATCCACCAATAATATATGTTTCATATAATCTCCTTTTATTACATCCAAACTTCAGCGTATAAAATAAATTAATTCAAATATTCTATTACTCAGATTTTAACATTTTCTGGATTAAATTGGTACTTTTTGAATTAAATTGAGTGTTTTTTATACTAAATAAAGTGTCAGAACTGTTTTTTTATTTATATTAAAAGGAAAATGTCCCCCAAAGGATAGATATTTTTTAATCTCTATCTTTTGAGGGACGCTTTCTTTTATACTTTTACATACTTAATCGTTATTTATGACACTTACTTCTATTTTAATATCTAATTTCAGGATAATAACAAGATAATCCTAGTTTACACATTACATTTCTCTCCTCAGGTAATATCATCTTTTCTAGATACTCTTTCTCTGAGTCACATCTTTCTGCAATATTGATATTGTCTTTCATGTATTCTATGTCACGGCAAATATTTTGCCATTCATCAGATCTTCCAACAATCTTACCTGCCGTAATGCCTAACTTTACAAAGCGGTAGATGGAACATAACCCACACGCAAACTTATGAAATGACTTAGTATAAAGCGTATCATTAAGCTCTACTGCATTTTGAGTATGGAAATCTTGTTTTTGCATAAGCATTTCTATGTCTGCATTCATTAATGAACCACAAATCGAACACATTTCACTGCGATGCATTCCCAAACAGTTTGCATCTGAAAAGGCACAGCCATTACGCATCATAAAGACTTCATATTCTACCTCTGGAACAGCCTTTACAATCTGCTCGATTTCTTCTGTACTTAAATCTCTCGGTAAAATAATACGCTTCGCCCCTCTTTCTGCATAAAACTTTGCAATTTCTCTATTATATACACCGGCAATAGTACTAACTACAGAAGGGACACCTACCGCTTTTGCTAAACATACCAGCTCTATTGAGGATACAATGACACCATCTATGCCTACCTCCTTTAGCCTTTCCATATATTCTCTTAAGAATTTATACTGCTCCTCGGAATACATGCTCGAGTTAAAGGTCACATAAATTAATTTTCCCTTGGCCTTAATATCCTTTACAATTTGCAATACTTCTTCAAAAGTATGTGGGTTGGAAGCTTGCTTATATCCTGACATACGATTAATATCCGCAAATTCACCAAAGGCCTTGCGCCATGCTTCATCATGGAACCCCATATAAAACTCTCCCGCACCACAGCGAATATAATCATCCACATGTTCCACATTATTTAAAGGGACTAATGCTCTCATCTTTTCACCACCAAATCTACTGGAAAATAAATATTACGAATGCTGTCTATACCTTGTACCTCACACGCTCTATTCTCAAAGTACACTGCTCTACCTACACGTAACCATTCATGTCCATCATTGAATTTATAGCGAAAAACATTGCTATTACATTCCCCCTGGCACACCTCATTGGGCCTAAATTTCTTTTCAATCTCCTTATGAATAGAAGCAAATTCGCAAATTTGCCCCACAGTCATATAACAATAAGGCCTGTGTATCCCCACCACCAAATTTTGGGGACAGGTCTCTAAACTTACTGTTTCGCCTGGGGGACAGGTCTCTAAACTTGCTGTTTTGCCTGGGGGACAGGTCTCTAAATTTACTGTTTTGTGGGTTGGATCAAACTCTATGCCATTTATATCGTAAGCTTCTACTAACTTATTGAAATAGCTCGTGAAAATTTTAGGGTGCAATGTGGTATTAAAATATTCTGGATATCTGAGGTCGCGATAATCCTTCATAAATAGCCTTCCTATATTACACTTTAGTTTATATTGCTTTGACATATACTCTAGCATGCCATAGTCATTAACGGTAACTTCATCAATAATTTCTTTTAGGGCATTTACTATATCATCTATCTTATCTTTACCCTTATCTAAATTCTTCTCTGTAAACATAGGAATAACTAAAGTTAATTTCACATTCTCAGACCCACAAAATACGGCTACGTCTTCAATAACCTTCGGTGGCAAATTTAAAAAATATTGACCACAGAAATATGAACCGATATAAATACGCTCACATCTCTCAAATCCTGCTGTTTCGTTGCACTTCTTTATAATAGTATCAAAACCTACTATAGGATCTGATTCCGTAGTATATAGATTTTGAATAATGTCCGTCAGATTTAAACAATTTACTTCCCTCATCTCTCGGTGCTCCTGACTCCTTCTTGATTATAGTTAACATTTCAACCCTCTTATCTTCTCCTCTCAAGTAGTTAACTATACATCATCCTCCCACTTAGCCCATACGAGTTCTTCACAAGCGTGCCACCAGGTTCTTTCCCTTACACCTGTTTGTGGGGATAATTTCACATATGTTTTTTGAGCTCCACTTCCAGCGTAGCGAGGGAGATGGCAAAAAATATATTTCCTTTCCCTATGTTTCCTCCCTCTCTCCACATATGAGCTCTTCACAAGAGTGCCACCACGGCCTTTCCCTTACACCTGTTTGTGGGGATAATTTCACATATGTTTTTTGAGCTCGACTTCCAGCGTAGCGAGGGAGATGGCAAAAAATATATGTGAACTTATCCCCACTCCCTCCACTAAAAAAAGGCCAGGTAGCACTCTTGTGCAACCTGACCTCTTTATATTTTTTTTACAGTTTTTTAACGAACTCTGATTTTAATTTCATAGCCCCGATTCCATCGATTTTACAATCGATATCGTGGTCACCATCTACTAAACGGATATTTTTAACTTTTGTTCCGATTTTAACTACTAATGAGCTACCTTTTACTTTAAGGTCTTTGATAACTGTTACGCTATCACCATCTTGTAAGATGTTTCCATTAGCATCTTTGAAAACTTTTACATCTTCGTTTGTTTCTTCTGAACCTGGTGTCCATTCGTGTGCACATTCTGGACAAACAAGAAGTGCACCATCTTCATATGTGTACTCTGAATTACATTTTGGGCAATTTGGTAAATGTTCCATTTTGGTATCTCCAATCGTTCTAGTCAATTTTTAATTTATTATATGCTTATATATACTACCATAGTCTCCATGGCTTTGACAAACAAGCAAAGTACCTATTGCTCTAAATTCATTATGCCCACTTTAAAACTAACCATTCGAAAACACCTAGACTTACATGATTCCCTCACATATTACTCATACTGATAAAGGTAAGATATAAAACATTCTAAAATACACACACTATAACCACTTATAATTTTATAATTTATAATCCTATAATAATTTATAATCCTATAAATAGAAAGGAAATTCTATGAGAGTTCGAAGAGAAATTAAACCTATCGTTGCCATCACCCAAAATCCAAATGAATCCATAGCCATCTCAAAAGGCTTGGATTTAATCCACTTTTCCTCTATGATTCGCAAGGAGGATGTGGTAGTTATTACACCTAACTGGGTAACACCTGCTGCCCCTGCTAGCGGCCGCGTTGTAGGCCCTGAAAGTTTAAGGTGCATCATTCAAAAAGTTAAAGCTTGTCATCCTAAACGCATTGTCGTTGCTACTGCTCCTGCCGAAAGAGATGTATCCGACCTTATGGAAAAAGTAGGTTTTGCTAAAGTCATAGACGAAGAAGGCGTAGAATTTATCAATCTTAATCAAGGCCCCTTTGTTTATTTAGAACTTAATCATGATATGCCTTCTCGCATTGTTGTGAATAAACTTTTTGAAGAAATGACCTTTCTCATTTCATTTACTCAGCTTAAAATTCATGAAGAAGCTACGGTATCTGCTGCTATCAAAAATATTGCTATGGGCTGGCCTAGCGGTGAAGAACAGGGTTATCCTAAAAAAGACTTAGGTATCCACGATGAACTACATGATTTTATTGCTGCTATGTTCGAAAAGTTTACCATCGACGTCTCTATTGTAAGTGCTAGCCCCGCCATGATTGGTACAGGTCCACATAAAGGCACCGCCATTCATTCTGATATGGTCTTATGCGGTACGGATGCCCTAAGTACTGATGTCATTGGTGCGCGTCTGCTTGGATTCAAGCCTCAAGCCGTTCACTATCTTCATAAGATTATTAAGAAAGGCTTAGGCCGTAGTACCTTTGACCTTAAACAAGGCAAGGGCATTCAATTTCCTGGCCTTTCTCTAGAAGCAGCGGAGCAACACTTTAGTAAATGTGCTTATCAAAAACAATTTGCCGTAGATTCTAACCGCCCTGACTCTTAAAACAAATTACTCTTTTATTATATCTTTAGGCTCATAACTGCACTTTTCTCCCTTTCTTGCGCAGTCTTTCATCTCATTTAATGCTTTAGGAATGCATGTGCAAATTGTTTCTTGATTTGCACATGTCATACACCTTTCAGGCATCACTAAATCATCTATCTCCTGCCTGATATCAAATGCTGCTGCCTTAAAACCCTGTTCAAATGGGAATGCATATGGGAATTCTGCCATATCGCAGGGATACATCCTGCCATCCCATGCTATGTAAACACTATTTTTTCCTCCTTGGCAAGTTAATCCTCTACTCTTTTGTTTTGTTATACTTACAGGGGCATCTTCCTTCTTATGTGATGTTTTTAATGCTTCAATAATAGGCGCCTTAAATTCAGCTAATACTGCATCCACCTCTTCTATTTGCGTTTTATTTAAACGTAAATGTCTCGTATTAGCACAAGCCCCTCGAACAGGTGCACATGAACCATAATCAAAATTTATAAGTTTATTTCTCTTAGCTACTATTTCACAAACTGCCTTAAGGTCTTTATAATTCTCTGTGCAAGCTGTAAATCTAACATCCAGTGCCAAGTTTGGAATAGTTAATAATCTATCCAGCCCCTCTAATGCCTTTTTAAAGTTTCCTTCCCCATCACTAAATTTACGATAAGTCTCCTCAGATGCGCCATATAAAGTAAGCCCCATCATAGAAGGCGGACGCTTTCTAAGCATTTCAAGCATCTTATCATCAACAGTCGTACCATTAGTAAATAATGAAATCAATAAACCCATTCTGGATATTTCCTCATATATCTCCGCAAAATCAGGTCGCATCATGGCTTCTCCGCCTGTTAGCAATAGAAATATCCCCCCTTGATCTCTAAACTGCCTTGCCATATCAATCCATTCTTTGGCTGTACGCATTCTTCCCCCTAATGCTTCGCCTGTCTGCTTATCTATTCTTACAAAACACATAGGACATTTCAAAGTACAAAAAGCTGTAAGCTCAAAAGTTGCCCCTTGAAAAAAGCCCTTATCTCTCGCATCTACATTAAATCCTTTAATGAATTGATTCCACTTACGATTTATCTCCATGTCTTTTATAACATTTTCTATAAATTCTGGTGTCATGTTTACTCCTCCAGCATCTTATTTTCTCTAAGTGCTTCTAAGAACTTATTAACCTCTCCTTCTGCTTGTATGGCATCTACTTCATACGTTTCGAGAAGTGCACTAACTAATTCATTCTTCTCGGCTCCCTTCTCAAGTATCTTCCAAAGTAACACACCACTTTCATTGAGCTTAGATATGCCATTAAACTCCAAAAGCCTTTCACCCATAGGGATAATCATCCATTCATTCATGACTTCTCTAAGCATTAAATCTTCCTTAACCTTCATCCTTTTCCCCCGCTCTCATATTAACCTATTATTTAACCTATTATTTAACCTATTATTTTTCTTTAAATATAGCGCTTTGGACTACTTCAACTGCACCTTCATCCACCCTGCAAGTTAATTCATATACCTCTATGTGTTTCACAAGCTTCTGTATGTATGCCATACAAAAATCTATTACTGCCAGATCAAAATTCATATGAAAAGTATTAGAAAATAGGGCCAAGACAGCTTCCCTTTCATCTAACTTTCTTATCTTATTGACCTCTCCTTTTTTCACTAATATAACAGCCTTAAGTGGTATACTCCTATTTATTGCTTCTCCTGAACTTCCACACCATGGCGTACCATATACCCTAGGTATGCCATCCATATCATGAATCGCTGGTGCATCCCCATTTAAAATCAAGGCTTCACGATAATATTGCCACAAATGAGCCTGCGTAGATTTTCCCGCTCCACTAACACCTGAAAATATAATACCTTGCGCCTTATATTCTATAGCTGCACCGTGAAGTACTATTCCTCCTAAATACAACATCCTACATTCAAAAGGATATATAAGCCACTGCAAATCATAATGATTGTATTCTTCGCAATGTGGCAAATAATCAACTTGCGAATAATCCTTTGCCATCACAATTGAATACCCCATCTGATCCCCTCTAACCAAGTCATACATTGTAAGTATTTTTTTATCCTCAGTCTCCTGCCATCTCTGATTATATACTTGTCTACTCTTTGCATTAATTTCTATTTCTTCTATACCATGTACTCTTACATTCATTGTTCCTAAAACTTGGGCCTTATTGATTTGCCTTATGCCAAATGCCTCCATAACTCTAGGCAAAATAATACAATCATGATACGCATAAATATGTTGCTTTTCTTCTTCCTTCTCCCAAGAAATGCTTATATTTATCCCTGCAATCTGATACCAATTCACATTTAATCACTCATTTCTTAATCTAAGATGGGGATGCTTCAAAACTACCTATCTAGTTTAGTTACACCCCCCACCTTCTATCTTATTAAGTTAAAAGTAACAAGCTATTCCCTGCGCACTATTAGCTACACTTGGTTTATCGCATCCCTTACTTCCATTACTTGCTGTCATTGCGCAAGGCGCTCCGCCATGCCCAGCATCATGAGCTCCCCCATTTCCGCCTGAACCCCCTGAGCCTCCAAACTGTGTAACAACTGCATACTGATAAGCCGTAATAGTTGGGCTAACAAACTTCTTTTTCATAATGAAATCCCCCTCTAAGCATTATTTACTGAATATATATGATTTATATAAGCCTCTTATACCTCTTGAAATAAGTTTGTAATTATTCTATGTCAAGGTCTTACCCTCTTTACCCTCACTAAAAAAGGAGATGTGCGAAATCTATTTCACAGCATCTCCTCTAATCACCTTATTTCTTTTCTTTACTTTTAAGCCTTCTTAAAAATTCATCTTTAAGAGCATTTTTATCTTCAAGCTCTTTAATCTTCTTATTGAGATGTCCAATATACTCCATAGTAAGTTTAGCGCCATGCTTATTTACTATATCTTCACCTGCTACAACTTCCTCTAGCCATTGCATCGTTGACTTTTCTATCATCTCACTATATGTGTTATCTTCTCTTCCAAACATTTCTTCTAGCCTCCCTCTCTACTAACTTTACCTATTATCCCATCATCCCAATGTACATTCCAATAAAATAAGGAATAAGCCAAATGAGCCATACGATAATGCTAAACTTATGGAAAGATTGTTTTCTCTTATTGTCATTTTTATAAAGTACCCAAGTTGCCCATAATGCATGGAATAACATAAGGATAATAGCAATTAATCCTGTAATACCATGTAATCCTGAGCCTCCTCCTGTATTTGCCTTTGCAATAAGGCTCATATAATAAGTTCCCGTTGTATCGCAAATTAAACCAAGCCAAAAAATAATTACATGCCAGCTTTTGAGTGTCCCAGACTTTCTTTCTGCAAATACGCCAATCGTATAAAAAACAAGTGCTAATGTAATAGCTACAATTGCAATGATAAGTGTTGAATTCATTTTGTCTCCTTTACTTTATTTAGCTTTAAATAAATGCTTTATAGTTACCTAAATTCTTTTTAACTTAATAGTAGCATATTTTCTCCTAATTATCACATCCTAATATAGAAAAACAATCTATACAATTGTATCTATGAATTAATTACTATACTGAGGAAGTCACATGAAAAATAAAATTATTGGAATAGCTTATGTCATAACGCTCTTTTTAATTCTAGTATTATTTAAAGTAGCTCCGCTTAGATGGAGCTCCTTATTCCTCCTTGGACTGCTGTTAAGTGGTATAGAAGGCTATTTTTTAGATAAAACTTATAAATCTCTTATTGCCACCATTGCCACAATTATCATTTCAGGGCTTATAATTATTGGTTACCTAATTGCTACTAAGCAGGTGCTTCTTAAACAAAATACACTCTTAATTTATTATGTTCTCTACACTGTTACTATGCTTACCATTTGGTACGTAATGTATTCAGAAAAACAATTAAGAGCTCGCCTTGTAGAACTTAATACGCTTGTAGAACAACTCAGAAAAACAGAAGGTTTTACAGAAGTATTAACACCTAGTGAATTTGAAGAACGCAGTAAATTAGTCTTAAAAGGTTCAAAAGTACGTGGTGAAAAATGTTTTTATCTGACGGTAAAAGTAAAACATAATATTTCTTCATATGTTTATAATGCTATTACCGAATCTTTATCCAATATACTCTCTCATACACTACGTAGCCATTATGATTTAATAAAAAAAGTAGATGAAGCCGAATTTGTATGTCTCCTTCAAGGTACAGATTCTTCTGGCGTAACAACCGTAGAAAATCGCATTTTAACTAATATTAATCAAATCCTTGAACATGCTGAACGCTTTATTACCTTTGAATATTGTGAGGTAAATAATTATGGTTAGACTATTATTTTTACTAGGGCTTGCATTATTTCTCTCTGTTATGATTCAGTATTCACTCCTAACTATCAAGGGTTTATTCTTTAAGCTCGCTCCTGTGCCAGAACCTACGAATCTGCAATATCCCGATATAGATATTTTAATCCCTTGCCATAATGAAGGCATCGTTCTTACTGATACTCTATCTGCTATGGCAAGACTCAACTATCCTGGCAATCTCTATATTTATGCACTTAACGATAACTCAGTGGATAATACAGGTGAAATAGCTGCTGCATTTGCTAAAACCTATAAAAATATATTTCACATTGAAGTTCCTCCTGGAGAGCCTAAAGGTAAATCAAGAGTGCTTAACTATGGGCTTAGTATTTCGCATAGTCCTTATTTCGTTATTTATGATGGCGATAATCAGCCTGAACCTAATGCGGTTAAATTCCTTGCAGAAGCCGTATTAACAAATAAAAATTGTGTAGGTTCCGTTGGTATCGTGCGTACAATCAATGCCGATACCAACCTGCTTACCAGAATGATTGCCATTGAATTTCAAGTCTTCCAGCTTATCTTACAAACTGGTAGATGGGCCTCTAATCAAATCGGTTCCTTGCCTGGCACTAATATGCTTCTAAGCCGCAAGACACTTGATTCTCTAGGAGGTTATGATGAATATGCCCTAGCAGAGGATGCTGAACTTACCATTCGAATCACTGCAGCAGGGTATACTATTAGTGTTGTTCCGCAGTCCATTACTTGGGAACAAGAACCAGAAACTTTAAAGTCCCTCATTGGGCAAAGAACACGTTGGGTACAAGGAAATATTTATATTATGTTTAAATTTTTTAGGACACCAGCTTGGCACACTAAAAAATGCCTCCATCATCTCTATCATTACGCTTCTGTATATATTTTATTTCCTATTGTAATTCTAGTCTCCAATATTATCTTTATTCTTGGATTGTTAGAACTCCTGTCTCTGAGGTTCCAATTTCCTTTTTTGTTTGTCTGGTTCATTGCGTACTTCACCTACACTATGCAGCTCATTATTGCCCAGTGGTATGACGATACACTAACACCTACCAACCTACTTGTAAGTAGTATCATGTACTTCACCTATTCACAATTATTTATCCTCTTATTATTTAAAGGTTTCCTCGGTTATTTTAAAATGAAAAAAAGTGGAAAGGTTCACTGGGAAAAAACCTCTCGTGTTTCCACTAAGAAAAAATAATTATTATATCAGCTTAGATTTGTGTCACCTCAATACCATCTTGAAATTGATGTTAATGCTAAAACTTTTAGCTTTTAGAAAATGCATAAAAGTCCGATATAACCCTAAGCTTTACACGCGTTATATCGGACTTTTTTATTTAAAATACTTTGTTATTATCTCCCTATTTTACTGGATTGCCATCAAAATCACGGTATTGTGGTTTTTTCTGTGGTTCTCCTCTATTATTTTGTTCATCATGAAGCTTTTGTCTACGTTTACCTTTTTGCATAGGATTATTTAAACCTGGTTTGCTTCCTAATTTCACTAGCTACACATCCTTTCTTTGTAACTAGTATTTACGTCTGACATTTATCTCATTCTCTTAATCTGTTAGCAATTTATTCATTATGCCACTGAACTTTTTTTATTCCTTGACCCAATAAGTGGTACAATCATTAGAGCGTTCAATGAAGCCATATTCGATAAGTGCTCTTCGAATCGTTGCATAATCCTCATAGATGCGCGCCAATATCCTATTGAGTTCTTTCTCTGAGTACTTCTTACCTTTCACAAAATTTTTAGCAACCTCTGTAAGCACAATAATCTTTTTCTTTTCCTTCGCTGGATAAGTTTTAATCGCCCCATTTTCATCCATATAATTTTTAATCGTTGTTTCACGTTCTTTATCTGTAATATTGTATCTGTCATCTAAAGTCGTTGCTGTCTTATGGGCATCACATAATATACCCTGTTCCAATATACTCACATCTTTTTTCGTGTCACTTGCAATGAGCTCCATCATAGCAAGGAAAGGTCTTGCTTGCTTTTCTTTTTCTCTAAGTTTATAACGATGGTTGCGAATTGTAGACGGTGCCACTTCTAATTTAGCAGCTATCTCTTTATCTGATAAACCTGCTGCCATCAATTTCAATAATTCTAATTGAACCCCTGAAACCCCTGTAAAACCATTATTCATACCTAGAAGATACGCCAGCGTTGAACCATGTTGTTCTTCAATATGAAGTGCCACTGCCTTTTTTGCATCAAATAATTTGTCATCAATTGGATAAATCTGTCCTTTAACAAATCCTTCCTCACAAATAATACATCTGTACTGGTCTTCTTGCTCAATAAACCCTTGCTTCACTTCTTCAATAGAAGCCTCCCAAAATAACTCTTTATTTTCTTCTCCCATATCTAACCTCCTATTTATTCATAGCAATACTTGCTAGCTTCTTTTGTTCAATCATACAGAGAAACCAACTAAAAACTTGAAATATACATGTACGTAAATAGGTTTCTCTCAATGATTTCACATGACTAAAAATCATGAATAACTAAAACTTATAAATGTGAAATGTATATTACTCTCTATACTTACATTATAGAGAGATTAAACTTTTTCGCAACCAATTTTATAAACATTTTTATTTTTTGTTTGATAATATATAAACATTTTTAGTTTTTGTTTGTTTTTATCTTTACTTACATCAAAAACTTCGCATACAAAAAGACGCTATTAAAGCTAGCTTATCTTCATAAACTAGTCCTAATAACGTCTTCTCCTTATCTTTTATCTTTTATCTTTATTTTTTGTCTTCATTTTTTATCTTTGTTTTATCTCTTTATTTTATCTTCTTGTTTTATCTCCTTGTTTTATCTCTTTATTTTATCTTCTTGTTTTATCTTCTTGCTTTATCTCCTTGTTTTTTGTCTTTATTTCCCCACACTTTCATACGTATAATAATCTCTATCTCCCGTGACCTTGCTAATACACCAATATGTCTTACCCTCTTCTTCATAAGCTTTCATCGTAATTACTTGCTCTAGATTTTCATAAACCTTGCCCTGTAACATACTTTCATAAGTTACTGTATAACGCATCGTCTGATCGTCTAATTTCTCTTTATTCTTAATACTCACTTTGCCACCTCTAAGTGTAGGACTTGAACCACCTGTTACCCAACCTCTTGTTTTGACTTCTGGTAAAACATTTTGTTTTGCATCATTACAAAGCATACTATATTGAAGTGCACCATTTCTCGTTTGTTGGGCTCTAATCCATACAGCTAATACATCCTCTGTTTTTTCAAGTTTTAAGTTCTGCTCTAACTTAGCAATTTCATTTTGAAGCTGTTCCTGTAATTCTACTTGTGATGTATAGCGAAGTACTGCCTTATTGCTAGCCTTATCAATGGTTACACCGTCTATACCAAAATAACCTTTTACTTCATTAACAGGCACATATAATGTACCATCTATAATCTTATAATTATAAATCATTTCTCCTGTTTCATAACCTTGACTTGTTACCGTAAGTTCAATTGGCCTTTCATTTAAAGTCGTTATTTTTACTTCATCATTATTTATTTCTTCTTCAGGTTTCAAAAAGCCTTTGAGACTTTCTGGTAATGGTGTAAGTGTATCTTCATATTCTGCATCATAAACAGTGAATGCACTTTCTAACATTGCATAATAGCTGCCCCAAAAGTAAGCTGGTGCATCTACTGTGATATACGCTTTAGTATTTGAACCCTTCTTACCATTCTCCCATTTAAAATCCTTAATTCCCACTTCATTTAACATCCACTTAAAGGGAACATATACCTCATTATTAATCAGTAAGTAATTCGTTACTGCTTGTTTTACCTCATTATTAAAAACTACCTGTTCTGCAAAGATAGGTGTTTGTCCCATCATGCTTATACAACTCCCTGCTACTACTACACATGCAACTGCCTTACTAAAAAACTTTTTCATATTACACGCCCCTCTATTTTTCTATGTACACCTTTAATATAGCACTTTGTATTTTAAATACTTCTCATTTATATTAAATATACTTTGCACTTTTATTATCTTTTATTTTCAATTGTTACTAATAAATAAAGCTGCAATACTAACATTTATAGTTAGTATCACAGCTAATATCTCTTAAGCCACTGCTGACTTACTTTCTTCAATTACTTTTTGATATGCTTTTATATCTGAATGCACTTCCACCTTAAAAGGATTTCTCTTATATTTAAAGATTTTATAAAAGTGGTATACAAACACAATAATGTTTGCAATAAGCGCAATAAAACTTACTACAAATAAAGCTGTTGTATTATGTGATGACTGCACTGCAAATCTAGATGTATCCACGAAACTTGGGAATGTCATTGTAAACATCATCCAAGCAGCTAAAGTATACGCTCTATGCTGAATCCAAGCCCCTCTTTTACTAATAATAAGTGGAATTGTACATGATAATAATAATGCTGCCCCTGCATAGAATGAATGGTCTGATACACAATTATATACATATGCAAAGTTCCATAAATCATATGCAATTACCCAAAACCATAATTGATCTGGCCACAACATATCTTTATTTTTATCCTTACCTACAAAGATGCCCATCCACCCTGAAATAGTAAGGATATTTAATATTCCTGCAATACCATTCATAATATTCCAAGGTCCACCTAACATCCATACACCATCTACAATACCAGGTGTCTGATAACTAAAACATTCAAAATCACGAATAACAGCTTCCATAATATTAACAGCTAAAATAATAGCTGGTAACATTAAAAGATATTTATTATCTTTCCATCCTTTTATGTAACGAATACCCATAAACATAAGGCATCCTGCTAATGCAGAATATACTTTTACCCAATGGAACCATGTTCCTGTACTAGAATCAGCCCCAGCTGTCTTAGGCCAAACAAAAATAGTTAAAAATATAGGTAATGCAATACAGAAAAATAATGAAAAATACTTATTACGACGTGCAGCCTCGTTTACAAGCATCAAGATGCCTAATACTATGAACCACATAATTGCCGATTGCCACGTAATATTCCCAAATAAAAACATAATATACCTCTTTTCTATCTTTTTCCCATACATATATTAGTATATTCTTTAATTTATTTTAATATTTGTACTCTATTTAATTTTATGTATGTATTGTAAATAATTGTATTTATTTACTTCATAAACACATATTTCCATATACAACAAAAGAAATTAACAAAAGGGACAGGTCTCTAAAATTAGTGTGTAACACCAATTTTAGAGACCTGTCCCCATCTATTTTGTCCCCCTCTATTTTTCTAAATCTAAGAGGTATTTTTTTAATTCTAAACCGCCATCATAACCTATTAATTTGCCATTTGCTCCAATAACTCTATGACATGGTATTAGAATCATAATAGGATTTTTGTTATTGGCCATGCCGACTGCACGGCAAGCTTTAGGATTGCCAATCATAATTGCAATCTCTTTATAACTCCTTGTTTCCCCATAAGGTACTTTACATAACGCTTCCCAAACTTGCTTCTGAAAAGGTGTTCCTTTTGGGTTTAAAGGTAAATCAAACTGTTTACGTTCTCCCTTAAAATATTCTTCTAGCTGCTTTGCAGCCTCATCTAGTAACACTGTTCTACACTTGCTGCCAGGTAAATCTTTTTCCTTAGCTGAACTTACCAATGTAATGCCCTGCTTATCACAAGCAATCGTTACCTGCCCTATTGCCAAATCATAAATGTAAAATGCTTCTTCTATATCTACATCATTTGTATTTGTCACTAACTATAACCTCCTACTTTCTAACTTGTTGCAATTATAAATAAACGTTTAAATTTGAAAAGTACTTTACCATCCTCTTGTACTTTATAATAAGCTTTTACCTGTTGTAAAATCTGATTTACAAATTCTGCTTCTAATTTTTCATCGTTAAGCGCATTACAGTAAGGTCTCAGCCCTGTACTTTTGCAAAACTCAACGATTGCCTTTTGACTGTCTAAAATATGATAATAATCTGTTTCCCACATTTCTATTTGATGACTGTATTTTGAAATAATGTCATAATAGGCTTCTGGATTATAATTATAACAGTTCTTACTCCCCACTTCCTTGAAATAAGGTTGCCATTTTTTCTGCATACTCACTTCATTAATACATTTTCTCATCTTCATTTGTTCAAAAAGAGGCACTTGCACAGCTACAACGCCGCCTGAATTTAAATTTCTAAACCAGTCCCCTATAACTTGCTCTTGATTTTTAAGCCACTGTAAACTGGCATTAGAAAATATAATATCTGCTTTATCAAATTCTTTAATAGACTCATTGCAATCCTTAAATATCCATTCTACATTTAAGCCTAATCGTTTCGCCTGCTCTAACATCGTATTAGAATTATCTATCCCCATAATTTCTGCTTCTGGCCACTTATTTGCAAGTACTTTTGTGCTCATGCCTGAACCACAGCCAATATCTATTATTTTCTTTGGATTTTCTATCATTATACGTCTCACTAAATCAATCGAAGGCTGAATCCTTTCCTTTTCAAACTTTCCATAAGCTTTTGCATCCCATTCTCCCATTAATATTCCCCACTCTCATTTATTTTTTATTAAATTTTATTTCTTATTTAACTTCATTTTATATCATCCTTTTGTATAATAAAAATATCGATATTTTATATTTGATATAACTGGAGGGAATATCATGTTAAATGATCTCAACTTATATAAAATTTTTTACACAGTCTGTAAATATCAAAATTTTTCTCATGCAGCCAAAGCTCTTTATATTTCCCAACCTGCTATCAGTAAATCTATGAAATCATTAGAAACTGAGCTGGGTCTTATGCTTTTTTCAAGAGGTTCCAAAGGTGTCTCATTAACTGCTGAAGGGAAACTCCTTTATGAACATCTTAGCCAAGCCTTTGCTTCTATCGAAGAAGGTGAGCAACTTCTGACTAAACTCAAAAACATAGATTTAGGCCAACTCAGATTAGGTGTAAGTTCTACTCTAGGCACTCACTTCTTACTCCCTTTACTCTCTAAATTCACACAAACCTATCCAACTTTACAAGTCCATCTTTTCAATGATAACACTACGCAAACCTTAGACCTCGTTCAAAAAGACCTCATAGATCTGGCGATTGTCAGCTCCCCACTCACAGATACTTTACTGGACTTCATTCCTCTACAACCTATCCAAGACATCCTAGTCTGCAGCCCTAGCTACTACAGCAATATTAGAGACCTGTCCCCGCCCTATTAACAGCAACTTTAGAGACCTGTCCCCACTCTATTAACAGCAACTTTAGAGACCTGTCCCCACTCTATTAACAGCAACTTTAGAG
>DYCF01000008.1:26418-127748 GCA_019418225.1 Clostridiales bacterium
AACTTTAGAGACCTGTCCCCACTCTATTAACAGCAACTTTAGAGACCTGTCCCCATGAAGATTTCGATGCAAAAAGGAGCTACCTTTTGAGGTAGCTCCTTGGGGAATTATTTTATAATCCGTTATTTGCAATAACGTTTTTGTACCAGTCAAAACTTTTCTTTTTGGATCTTTTGAGTGTTCCGTTGCCGGCGTTGTCTTTGTCTACGTAGATGAATCCATAACGTTTTTTCATTTCGCCTGTTGATGCACTTACGAGATCAATGCAACCCCATGGTGTATAACCAATAAGATCTACACCATCTTCTTCTACTGCTTCGATCATTGCCTTGATGTGTGCTTCTAAGTAAGCAATTCTGTAGTCATCATTAATTGTGCCATCTTCGGCTGGTGTATCAACCGCACCTAAACCATTTTCTACGATAAATAGTGGTTTTTGATAACGGTCATATAGTGTATTCATTGTAATACGAAGACCAAGTGGGTCAATTTGCCATCCCCATTCACTTTCTGTTAAATGTGGATTTTTAATACCTGCAAAAGCATTTCCTTGTCTTTTCTCACCGACTGTTGGATCTGCACTTACAACACGTGATGAGTAGTAGCTGAATGCAATGAAATCTACTGTGTTTTCTTTTAAGATTTGCACATCTTCTGCACCCATTTCAATTTGAATATTATTGCGTTCTAAGAATTTCTTAGCGTAATTTGGATATTCTCCTCTTGATTGCACATCAATGAAGAAGAAGTTCTCTCTATCTTTGCCAATGGCTGCAAATACATCTTCTGGTTTGCAGCTATATGGATAGTAATCTCCTGCTGCAAGCATACAACCCACTTTATTTTCTGGATTAATTTCATGCGCAAGTTTAGTTGCAAGTGCCGATGCTACAAGTTCATTATGTGCTGCTTGATATTGTACCTGAAGTTTGTTTTCTCCTTCTTCAAACATAATCCCCGCACCCATAAATGGTAAATGCATAAGCATATTAATTTCATTAAATGTCATCCAGTATTTAACCTTACCATCAAATCTCTTGAAAATTGCTTGGCAATATCTTACATAAGCATCAATGACCTTACGACTTTTCCATGAGCCATATTCTTCAAAGAGTACAAGTGGTAAATCAAAGTGACAAATTGTAACGACTGGTTCAATATTGTATTTTAATAACTCATCAATAAAGTTTTCATAGAATTTAAGTCCCTCTTCATTTGGCTCTGTTTCTAAACCTGTTGGAAAAATTCTAGACCATGCAAATGAAAAACGGTAACATTTGAATCCCATTTCTGCAAATAACGCAATATCTTCTTTATAGTTACCATACATATCAATAGCTTCATGAGAAGGGAAATAGCTATCTTCTGGTAAATCTTTATAATGCATTTCACCTTTCATAATTGCTCTTCTATATTCACCATGAGGAATCACATCCACTGTTCCTAATCCTTTTCCTCCAGCTAAATATCCACCCTCACACTGATTAGCAGCTGTAGCGCCACCCCATAAAAAATTCTTTGGTAATCCACTCATATTCTCGTCCTCATTTCTTTCTATATAATTTATAAACTAAATTTCTAATATCTTAACCTTTTATATTTTAAATCTGCTGTATTTTACTCTTATAACACAAATTCCTTATTTTAACAAAAAAGAGGTAAGTGAGATTTCACGATCCCTCTCTCACCTCTCATTTTATCCTATTTTAAAGCCACTCTTCTTTTCAAGCTCACCAATTCGCTTTTCTACCCAGTGGAGAATTCAATCTAACATAGCCTAGCTAGGAGTAAGGGACGCTGATAAGCTACCTTCGGAGTAAATTGTTGACAGTCTTAGTGAAATATTAGGAAGCGCTTTTAGGTGGAGTGTCTGAGCGAAGCGAGTTTTCCACCGTTGCTTCCTAATATGAGCTTAGACTGTCACAATTTACGAAGACAGTAGCGTTCAGCTGCCCTTATTCCTAGTAGCCCACTTAGATCGCCCTAATTCGCAACTACTTTTATTATTTCTTCCCCGCATTTAACAGCTTTATCATCAATAGCAAGTACACTTGCGTACTCTGCTGTATTTGTGATGATAACTGGTGTAATGCAGTCATATCCTTCATTTTTAATACCTTGTAAGTCAAAATCTACAAGTGGTGTACCTACTTCTACTTTATCGCCAGCTTTTACATGAGCTGTAAAGTATTTACCACCTAATTTAACTGTATCTAATCCGATGTGAATTAATAATTCAACGCCATTTTCATCTTTGATTGCGATAGCGTGTTTTGTGTCAAAAATCATTGCAACTGTTCCGTTTACCGGAGATACTACCTTACCTTCTGTTGGAATGATTGCCATTCCTTTACCCATGATTTCTTCTGAGAATGTTGGGTCATTTACAAGTCCAAGAGAAACTGCTTCTCCTGTTAATGGTGAACAAACTACGTTCATCCCTTCTTTTGCTACTGCTACTTTTTCTGTTTTCTCTTCTTTTGTTTCTGCTAATTTTACGCCTTCTGCATCTTTGTACATCACATATGCTACGATAAATGCAACAACAATACTGATTGCTACCCCAATACATGCATAGAAGAAGTTACTCATTGTTTCTCCACCAATGTATACTGGTAATGTTAAAAGTCCTGGTGAACCTGTAGCAAATCTTCTTACGCTAAAGATTCCGAAGAATAATCCCCCAAGTCCGCCACCAATCATAGATGCATAAAGACCTATTTTAGTTTTTAAGTTAACACCATATAATGCTGGTTCTGTAATACCACATAATGCTGTAATCCCTGATGTACTTGCTAATTGTTTTAAATCTGAGTCTTTTGTTTTTAAAGAAATTGCAAGTGCTGCTCCACCTTGAGCAACGTTAGATGCCATCATCGCTGGCCCTACAAATGTATCGTATCCTACTGTCATAATGTTATTAATACCGATTGGAATAATACCATAATGTGTTCCTGTCATAACTAAGACTGGTGATAATACACCAAGTACTGTTGGTACTAACCAACTTGCATAACTTTCAATTGCATAAATAGCTTGTGCTACTTTATCACTAAGCATATAACCAAGTGGCCCAATAAGTGTTAATGTTGCAATACCTACTATTAATGATGTAATAAGTGGTTTTGTAAAATATTTAACTGCTTTTGGAGAAATTTTATCTGCAAATGGTTCTACATAAGACATGAACCAGATTGCAAGAATAATTGGAAGTACACTTGAACCATAACTTGCAAGCGGAATATTTAATCCAAATACTGCAATGCCGGTTCCAGCTTCTTTAGCACCACTAATCATAGCTGTAAAGTTTGGATGTAATAACATGCCACCAATCATCATTGCTAAGTAGCCATTCACTTTAAACCTCTTAGCTGCTGAATTTGCTAATATAATTGGCAAGAAGTAAAATCCTGCATCAGCCATAAAGTTAAGTACTTGATATGTTTGTGAAGTATTTGAAAGTGCATTAGTTGCTATCAGCAATGCAAGTACTGCTTTAATCATCCCTGCCGCTGTGATTGCTGGCAAGATTGGTGTAAAGATTCCTGTAATTGTATCAATTACTTTTGCCCCTAATTTACGGTTATCTTTTTGCTCTGAACCTGATTCGCTATTATCAAGCTTTGTCATTGCCATGATTTCTTTGAAAACATGTGATACGTCACTACCAATAATAACTTGATATTGTCCACCATTGCTTACAGCGCCCATAACACCTTTTGTATTTTTTAATTTTGCTGTATCCGCTTTACTCTCATCTTTTAAAGTAAAACGTAGTCTAGTTGCACAATGTACGAGTGCTTTGATATTGCTTTCGCCGCCTACAAGGCCAAGAATAGTTTCTGCTAAACTTTTGTAATTCATCGTATTTCCTCCCTATTTCTTAGGTCTAAGGGTAATTTGAGTAATAAAAAATACCTAAACAAAAATTAACTAGCTTCTTTTGCTAATTTATTTTTATTTAGGTATAGCCTACTCAAAGTAACAACCCTATTTTAATAAATATGTGTGTTTATAAATCTTTAGTTTTATATGTTTGTAATTCTATTGATATGAATAGTTAAGTAAATCATTTCATCTTCTGTAAGATCCCAATCAAACTCTTGTTTAATGTAATCTTTTACTTTAAGGGTACATTCATATTCTTTTTTATACTTTCTTTTTAGTACTTCTATGAACTGATCATCTTGATCATCTATTGTGACACCTGTAAAAATACGTTGTGCAAAGAATTTAAGGTGTGTAATAAAACGTTCATAGTGAATTGAATACTCATCTAACTCTAGATTAAAGTGATACTTGATGATATTTAATATCTTTTGTATCATCTTTGTCATATCTGTGGTCTTTTCCATAGATAAATCATCCATTAAGGCATTTACAAAGTGAAGTGCAATGAAACCTGCTTCATCTTCTGGAAGCTCTATGCCTAAACGACGCTTTATAATATGTAAAGCTTCTTTTCCTACTAAAAATTCGTGATTATAAAGCTTTTTGATTTCCCACAGTAAGGCATTTTTGATTTGAATCCCCTGTTTTTGACGCTCTAATGCAAAGTTAATATGATCCGCTAAAGTAATATAGATATTCTGATTTAACTTTTTGCCTAAAGAGGCTTTTGCAAAACTGATAATTTCATTAGTAGCTTGGATATGCTCTAGAGGAATCTTTTCAAGTAGACTAATTAATTGACTTGAGCTTGTTTTTTCATTACAAGTATAAACTTTTTCAACTAAACTCTCATCAACTTCATCACCAGCTACCTTTTTGAAGCCAAGTCCACATCCCATTACTAGTATTTCATTATTCTTGTCATCTACGGACTTAATTAAGTTATTGTTTATGACTTTAACAACTTTCATCTTCGGTGTATTCCTCCTTTATATCCTTAATAATTAAGACGGTCACCGCCAAATTATCAAAAAAGGCTACACCACCTCCGCGAATAACAGGATAAAGATTATCCCTTCACAAAATGGTATAGCCTGCATTACCAGTAACAATCCGTTTATTAATTATATTAACATAATACAATATAGCTTCAAATATGTCAACCATTTCTTTATATTTTTTACATATACCGGCATCAAACCTCATTTTTTTTATTCACTTTGTACAAATATTAACAAATCCATGAGAATGTTTAAATTCCTACTTTGTTTCTTCTTTATAAATAAAACTTTCTTTGTTTTATAATAAAAACTTGTCAACACCCTAAAATAGTTGTTAAATTATATTATATACAGTATTTTCGAAACAAATTTTAATAAGACAAGGAGTACAACATATGATTTCAAATGAAATGGTTAAATTAGGAACAAAACGTTCCGTTATTAGAGAGCTTTTTGAGTATGGTAAAAAAAGAGCTGCTGAAATAGGTGCTGAAAATGTTTATGACTTTAGTATCGGAAATCCTAACGTACCTGCACCAGAATGCGTAAAGGAAACGATTATGGAACTTTTAAGCTCTACAGACCCAGCCATTCTTCATGGCTATACTTCTGCGCAAGGTGATGTAGAAGTTAGAACTGCCATTGCAGACTATATTAATGAAAGGTTTAATACAACACTTACACCAAATCATATTTATATGACAGTAGGTGCTGCTGCTTCTCTATGTATCTCATTAAAGGCTCTTGCTACAGAAGGTGATGAATTCATTACCTTTGCACCTTTCTTCCCAGAATACCGTGTATTCGTTCAATCAGTAGGTGCCCAACTTAAAGTTGTTCCTGTAAATACAGATAACTTCCAAATTGATTTTGAAAACTTCAAAGCCTTACTTTCTCCTAAAACTAAAGGTGTTATTATAAATTCACCTAATAATCCATCTGGTGTAGTTTACTCAGAAGAAACAATTAAAGAGCTTTGTACAATTCTTGAAGAGAAATCAGCTGAATATGGTCATCCAATTTACTTAATCTCAGATGAACCTTATAGAGAAATAGTATACGATGGCATCACAGTACCTTATACAATGAACTACTATAAAAATACATTAGTATGTTACTCATATAGCAAGGCCCTTTCACTTCCTGGTGAACGTATCGGTTACATAGCTGTCTCTGATCAAATGGAAAATAGCAATGATGTCTATGCTGCAGTTTGTGGTGCAGGCCGTGCGCTTGGTTATGTATGTGCCCCAAGCTTATTCCAAAAAGTTATTGCTAAATGCGTAAAGGCAACTTCTGATATCAATGCCTACAAAGAAAATCGAGATATCCTTTATAATGGTCTCAGCAAACTTGGCTATAACTGTGTAAGACCCGATGGCGCTTTCTACCTCTTTGTAAAAGCACTTGAAGAAGATGCAAATGCTTTCTGTGAAAAAGCTAAAAAATATGAATTACTCCTAGTACCTGGTGATGATTTTGGTTGCCCTGGCTACGTAAGAATCTCTTATTGTGTGAAACAATCACAAATCGTAGATTCATTACCAGCCTTTGAAAAACTTATAGCTGAATACAAATAAATAAAATAGCGCAGTACGGAAGTACTGCGGCTTTTTTATATCGCCATATCTTAAGATGCAATGAATAATGCATCAATCTATGACTTTCATAAGCAGTCGCTAAAGCGGCTGCTTTTTTTGTCTACATATTTATCCTAGTGCCTTACTCCTCTCTTAAGATTTCTCTATAGGTTTTACTTACTTTTACAAGTTATTCTATTAGTACAAATAAGCAAGATATCCATTTCGCAATATATATTAAATTATAAAGGAGAATTTATAATGGAAATAAACACCTTATTATCTTATATGTCGGAGTATGGCTTACTCTTAATGGCAATTATTATCTTTTTAGAATATCTCAACTTACCCGGCTTCCCCGCAGGTATCATCTTACCAGTGGCTGGTATATGGACTAGTAATTCAAATACCAACTTTTGGTTTGTATTAGGTATTTCAGTACTTTCTGCTCTCATAGCTAGTTGGATTTTATATGCAATAGGTTGGTACTTTGGTGACTTTATCTTAACAAAGTACCTCAAACGTTTTCCAAAACAAGAAAATATTATTCAAAAACAACTTAACTATTTACAACAAAAGGGCTACTTATGGGTGTTAATTAGTAAACTCATCCCTATGGTAAGGACAATTATTTCACTTCCAGCAGGTTTGCTTAAATTAAACTTTTTTACCTATACAATAGCTTCTACCATAGGTATTACTATTTGGAATGCAGTCCTCATTTATAGTGGATACCTTTTTAAAGAAGAAATATTAAGTCAATTCATCTAGGAGGCAGTAAAAAATGAGAATCGCAATGTTAACTAATAATTACAAACCTTTTATAGGTGGCGTACCTATTTCAATAGAACGACTAAGCAATGGATTAAGGGCACTTGGCTGTGAAGTCTATATCTTCACTCCAAGTTATAAAAATCAGGTAGAAGAAGAATATGTTATTCGCTACAACTCCTTTAAAGCAACCAAAAACGGACTGGCAATTCCCAATATGATGGATCCATTTATTATGAGGAAATTTAAGGAGTTAGAAATTGACTTAATTCATGTACACCATCCTATGCTTATTGGTTGGACAGCCCTTTATTTAGGTAAAAAATATAAAATTCCTGTGATATACACATATCACACACGCTATGAACATTACTTGCATAACATATCTTTCATTAAATCACTTGAGTCTTCTGCTTGTAATGAGAACACTACTATTTCAACGAAATTATCTAATAATGTAATTTATACACTCAAAGAACATATTGTTCCAAGTTTAATAAAAGGCTATCTCAATAAATGCCAGATGGTATTTGTACCAACAGAACTCATGCATAAAATTTTAGCCTCACAAAAAGTACATGCGCCTATTGAAATTTTACCAACAGGATTGGATACAGCTTTCTTTCAAGAAGATAAAGTAGCAGCCATTCGAAAACAATATATTGGCGATAAAGGATACCTTTTCTGCAGTGTCTCAAGACTCGAGAAGGAAAAAAACATCTCTTTCATGCTAGAAGGGCTTGAACAATTAAAAAACAAAATAGGTAATAACTTTAAAATGTTATTAATAGGTGATGGTACTCTAAAAGAAATATTAAAAGAAGAAATAAGTAATAGAGGGTTAGATGAAAATATAATTTTATTAAATAGTATTCCTAACGCTGAAATTCCACATTACTACGGTGCTTGTGACTTATTCTTATTTGCATCTAAATCTGAAACACAGGGTATTGTACTTTTAGAAGCTATGGCTACGCGTACACCTGTTATAGCTATTGAAGCAACTGGTGTTGTAGATGTAGTTAAAAATCATATAAATGGATTTATGACCTTAGATTCTCATGAAGATTGGGTAGGTCGAATCATCTATTTAATAAATCATAAAAGCGAATGGGAAAAATTAAAGGAGGGTGCTTATGAAACAGCATCTAAATATGCAAACAAAAGAATCGCACAACGTGCGCTTTGCCACTATAAATCAACGATTAAAAGTTATCACAAACAAGCTGGTTACCTTATGGGCCAAAATGAATTTATATAAAGATAAACTTCTTATTGTAACTTATACTGCATATATTGAATTCGTTGCACGTACAAGTTCTATTAAACTTCAAGGAGATATTCTTCCCAAAGATTTTGATAGCTCTATGATTGGTTTTTGGCATGGTGATAGTTTTACAATGAATCTTTTACTTAGAGAGCTACGCCACTATAACCACAACATATCCGTTGTAGTCACTCAAGATAAACGAGGAGACTATATACATGGCGTTCTTACAACCTATCATACTAAAACACTCCGTATACCAGATGGTGCAGCCATTCGACCTTTTTTGGCTACACTTAAGGAAACAAGCCAATTAGGTAATGAAACAATATGTATTGCTTTAGATGGTCCATTAGGGCCTTATAAAGAGCCTAAAAAACTCCTCTTCATGCTTTCCGAACATGCAAAAAAACCATGTATTTTACTAAATGTTAACTACAGTAAAGCTATTAAGCTTAGTAAAAGATGGGACTACTATACCATTGTTCTTCCTTTTAGTAAAATCACCTTTACGGCCCATCATCTAGGTATTACTCAGCAAGAAGACTTAAAACAATTTAAGCTTTATAAACAGTTTATTCATTCAAAATCTCAATGTTCTTAAAAAACCTGCTAATGAAATCTTATAATTTTCATTAGCAGGTTTTTCTCTTATTATATATGTTTACTTAGCAAGTTGCTAATGGGAGTAAATAATACTTCCCATCTTCTTCATAAAACTTTCCTTGAATCTTATAGACTTCTTGAATCAGCTTTTCATCTGCCATATCTTTAGGTGTACCTACCTTTAAGACTTTACCTGATTTCATAACAATAATGTGATCACTATAATTAAGTGCCTGGTTGATATCATGTAAAACCATTACGATAGTCATGTTGTATTGGGCATTTAGCTTTTTTACTAAATCTAAAAGTTCCATTTGATAATACATATCTAAATAAGTCGTTGGTTCATCTAGAAATAGTATTTCAGGCTGTTGGCAAAGTGCCATGGCAAGCCAAGCTCGCTGTCTTTGGCCGCCTGAAAGCGCACTTAATGGACGATGTTGTAACTCAGAAAGCTTGGTACACTCTAATGCCCAGTCTATGATTTTCTCTGCTTCTTCTGTAATCCCTTCGCAAACGCCTTGATGCGGCGTGCGCCCATAAGCTACTAATTCCCTAATAGTAATCTGTAAGTTTTCATTATTATGCTGATGAAGTACAGCTACCTTACGTGCAAACGGCTTTTGTTTAATAGTAGTGATATTTGTACCATCTAAAGTAATTTCACCTTGTTTAACTTTATGTCCCTTCGTTAAAAGGCCTAAAAGTGTTGATTTGCCACAACCATTTGGTCCTATAATCGTTGTAATTTTACCTCTTGGTATTTCTAAATTTAAATCATTAAATAAATAATTTGTTTTGTCATGTCCGAACTGTATATTTTTAACTTTCATCTTGTTAACTCCCATTTTGAATAAATGTTTTTAAATAAATTTCCTAAACCATTACTCACTTCTTTTTAGCATATATAAAAAGAATGGTGCACCTAATAATGCCATCATGACACCTATTGGAATTTCAAATGGATAGATGATTGTACGGCCTAGAAAATCTGCTAGTAATAATAATGCCCCGCCTAATAAAGCTGTAAATGGTATTAAATATTTGTGACCTGTTCCTACTAAAAGGCGCCCTAAATGAGGTACGACAAGTCCTACGAAACTAATCATCCCTACCTGTGTTGTTGGAATGATGGCTAATAATACCGCTACTACTGAAATGATTATACGTTGTTTATTCACATTCATCCCAAGGCTTGCTGCATTACGTTCTCCAAGCGCTAAAAGGTCACAATTTTTATATAAACAAAATGCAAGTATAAGACCTATGAGTCCATAGATACTCATAAGCATTACAGTGTCCCAACCTTTCGTTGTACTTTGAGCACTACTTGATAAACTAGACATCATACTTGATGAGCCCATATAAGAAATAACTTCACTTAAGGCTTCAAAGAATGCATTAATTGCAATACCTGCTAAAATAATACGTTTTGGCTGAAAACCTTTTCGCCATGCGAAGGCATATACAAGACTACAGGCAATGAGTCCACCTATAAGTCCAAAAAATGGTGCTGATAAAAATAAGGTTGGGACAAATGTAAGTACCAAACTATTCATAAAGTTTGCGCCTGCAGAAATCCCTACGATACCAGGGTCTGCTAAAGGATTCTTCATGACTGCTTGTAAAAGTACCCCTGATGTCGCTAACATTGCACCTGTTAGTACAGATACGAATATACGTGGCAACCTTACTGCTTTAATAATTTCAACTTGGCTGTTATTTCCTTTGATAAGCCCCTCAACGATTTCTTTAAGGGTGAGATTAATGCTACCAATTCGCATACATAATAATCCTAAAAGCACAATACACATGCCAACTACTACAAATTTTGTCTTTATATATTTCTTATTCATTTTAACTCCCATTTAAATGTATTTAACTAATTTTAAACCTAACATAATGAAAAGGAGCTATGTCACTCCTCAGTGTCCTAGCCCCTTTTCACTAATAAATAATTTCTGCTAATTCACTAAGTGCCTTAGCTGTTTCTAGGCTGGCACTTACATTGAATAAACTATCATCTAAATCATATACGTTGCCATTTTTTACAGCATCGAATTGACTCCAGATTGGATTTTCATTGAATTCTTTTTCAAACATTTCAAGTACTTCTTCCTTCACACCATGTGTCATACGAAGGATAATGTCTGGCTCTGAGACAAGTAAGGCTTCTAAGTTGACATTGGCATATGCTGTATTGCTATCTGCTACCACATTTGTACCACCTAACATTTCTACCATTTGACCTACGAAAGATGCTGATGTACCTGCTAGGTAATTTCCTGGGAAACCAAAGAGAATAAGTACTTTAGGAGAAGTTTTTCCTTTAACGCTTTCTATTGTTGCATTGATATCTGCTTCAAAATTAGCAATCAATTCAGCAGCTTCTGCTTCTCGATCAAACATCTCACCGATTGTGGCAATAGATGCCTTAAGCGTATCAATGTTTTCTGCATTTAAGTATGTACCTTGTATGCCTACTGTCCCAAGTTTTTCACTTACCATTGATTCAAGTGTCGTAAGCGAAAGGACATGTGTCGGATTTAATGAAGCAATGATTTCAATATCCGGCGACATTGGTAATCCTACCTTTGTTACATCTGCCACCTTTTCATTTAAACTATACTGTGAATTGGGTACGCCCACCATTTCTACATCAAGTTCTGCTAAGATATCAACTAAGGATACTGAAAGTGCCACAATGCGTTGCTCTTCAGTTGTGCCTTTTTCATCTTGAACACTAGCTCCCTGAGTTTGCTCCACTGCATTTCCACCGCAGCCACTAAATGCCATTAAACCTACTAAACTTAGTCCCAAATAAATACTTCTCTTTAGTCTTCTCACAACTTACTCCTTACTTTCTTTTTAAATAAATCACGCTACCAATCGCTCCTGCTACTACAATTACACCTATGATAAGCATCATATTTTTCATAGTATTTTTACTTGCTGATGTGACTGCATCTACGTTTTCTGTTTCTTCTATGTTCTCTGTCTTAGCTCCATCTTGCTCAGTTTCTTCTTGAACTTCACCTTGTACTTCAGCTTGTTTTTCATCTTGATTGTGTTCTTCAAAATTCTCTTCAACTTGTGCTGATGCTTCATCTGTCTTTTCTATATTAGCATCATTAGCATCTGCTACTTCTTGGCTTTGTACTTTTGCATCATTTGTGATATTTTCAGTAACTACTTCTTCCTGAGATGTTTTTTCACCTTTTTGTACTGTAGTCTCTGATTTTTTAGCTGTTTCTGATGAAGTAGTGTCCTGTGCTTTTTGACTTACAGCCTGTGTTTGTTCCTGTTTTGAACTACTGCTTGTTGTATTTGTTTTGTTCGCCACCGCGCTACTATTATTTGTCGTACTGCTTGTCATATTATTTGCTGCATTAGATGCTGAACTAGATACTGAACTAGTTGTACTACTTGCATTGCTGTTAGATGCGCTACTGCTATTTTGCACAACTTCTGCTGCTGATTCTTTTACAGGTTCTGCTACTGGTTCTGCTTTTTTGATAAGCTTTAAACTACTTTCATTTAATGTTACTGTATACTCTACAGTTGTATTCATTGGCTCTACATAAAGTCCTACTTTAATACTTGTGCTTAAGCTTGGCACCTTAAACTTTAATTTTTTAATATTGCCTGCTAAAGCTGTTGTTTCACAAGTCACTTTACTGCCACCTACTGAGATCGTAAAATCACCCATATATTGTGTATTGTTAAAAGCTAGCGTTACGAAAGTACCACTATCATTTACTTCTACATCTGATACTGTTTCTGTATATGACCTTGCCATGCCTTCACCCACAGGATTATCATGGCTTACGTTATTTGTAATCGTATAAGTCCCTTTATCTAAATCTTGTCCCCATGCTACTACAGTGAGTAGCATGGCAAACAATATTGTTAATATTGGTGTACTTAAACGTCTTAAATTCTGTCCTAAATGCTTTGTATTTTTCGTAAGTTGTAACATATAAATGTCCCGCCTTCTAGTTTTCTGTTACCTTTAAGATTTCAGCATATGCCCAGTGATTTGCTGATAAATCTTTAAATGGATTTTCTATATCTACATTTGTCTCTTCTGTATGACCAATAAGCTTATTAATTACTTTTACAGCTTCTGCTCTTGTGATTGTTCCTTCTGGTTTAAATGTGTTATCTCCATAACCATTGATATAACCTGCTTCTGTAGCTGCTGCTACATATTTTTCATAGCTGCTTCCTGTTAAATCTTTGAAGCCATGTTCATAATCCGCAGATGCTTCTAATCCTGCCACCTGTGCAATAACTTTAACGAATTCGCCTCTTGTCATATTTTCATTTGGATTAAATGCAGACTCTGCCGCTTCACCTATTACACCAGCTTCTTCGAATAACATAATGGCATCTTTTGCCCACATGTCAACATCTGTAAATGTACTTACGAATTCTGTTTCTACAAGTGATTTTGTATCAATTATAATTCTAAGTTCTGGTGCTACACTTCCCATTGGGGCAATACCTGTTTTTAATGTAATTGCCTCTTCTAAGTTTGCAACTTCTAATGTCACATAAGCTGTTTTCATATCTGCTGATTTACGTACTTCTACAGCTTTGTATTCTCCATCCACTTTTTGTGCAATACCAGTAATAATATCGCTAAAACCTAAACCTTCATTTGCAATTTCTAATTCTACGAAATAACTCTCACCTTGTTTTTTGATAGCAATACCAGCATTTTTAAAGAACTGTCCCGCCATAGATGCTTCATCTTTATCAGCTTGAAGAATGCTGATATTAGCTGAATAATACTCATTTTGTACGCCGTCTACAAGAAGTGCTAACATGCTTAACGCTTCTGCTTTTGTCACCTTGCCATTTGGTTTGAATGTGCCATCTGCATAGCCTTTGATATATTTAATTTCCTTAGCATTCTCTTTGATTCTAAGTGTTGTATGTGCTATTGTACTTGTTAGCCCTTTAACTGTAAATGCATTTGACTTTGTCTCTACTTCATTTAATGTGATGCCTACTACAACTGTCTGATCTTTTTCAGCTGCCTCAACTGCATCATATGTAAATGTAATCACTTCATTTTCCATCTTGAAATTATTAAGTGTTAAGCTTTTACCTGTTGTATCATCATTTAAATAAATTTTCCCTGTGAAATCACTTGCTGTAAGCTCTTCATCTGTACCATTTAAGTAAATAGTTACTTTACCATTTTCAGCTTCTACTTTATTGATAGTCATAGCTTCATCTGATTTAAATGCTGTATTAATGCTTCCCGCACCTTCTTCAATACTACTTTCATCAAGTTTAATTCTAAGGACCGGTTTCATACTTCCCATTGCTGAGATACCACATCTAAGATAAGCTGTATTACTTACTGCACCAATTTTAATTTCTGTTGTTACATAACGTTTGCTGCTATCGTTTAAGTAATTTAAATATAATGATTTATATTCCCCATCAATACGTTGTTCAAGAGATGTGATAACATCTTTCATTCCCATACCATCTTTAAGTACTTGAATAGTTAAATATGCTTCACCATTTTGAATACGAAGTGGTAAACCTTCTTTGTTAAAGAATCCAGCTGCCATAGATGCTGTATCTTGTGTTTCATGTAAAACATCAATGTTTACTGAGTAATAACCATCTTGAAGTCCGCCATCATTCGAAGCTTGCTTTTCTGTAATTACTACTTCTTGGAATGCTGATACGTTTTCTGTATTTTGAGCATCTCTTGCACCTACGCTATATGTTCCTGCTGCAAGATTTATAAATGTATTTGTAGTTTGCCAGTTTGCACCGCCATCAATTGTATACTCATATGTACCATTTCCACCTGTTGCTGTTACTGTAATTGTACCAGTAAGCCCTGTTGCATCTGTTTTTGCTACAGCAATTTCTACTGGTGTTGATTCTGGTACTTGTACACCTAAAATTTTGCTAATGCTTTCTGCTGTTAACTTGATACGTACTGGATAAGCTTTCGTCATAAATGGTAAGACTACATGACATCTTACATAAGCTGTCTCATCTAAACTATCTAAGGCAATTTCTGTCACAATATATCTACCTGTTTCATCTTCTACATAACTTAAATCTAATGCTTCATATGTATCTCCTTCTAAGATATCTAATCCTTTCATGATATCTACGAAGCTACCAGAATCTCTTGCTACTTTAAGTGTTAAGTAAGCTTTACCTTCACGAATATTTAAAGTGACATTTTCTTTTGTAAAGTATTCTGCTGCGTGTGATGGTTGATCTTGTGTTTCATGTAATACTTCAATGTCTACTAAGTAATTACCTTCTGGCATTGCTGTAGCTTCTTTAATAACTACCTCTTGGAAATCAGTTACATTATCTGTGTATTCCACCGCACGTACACCTACGCTATATGTCCCTGCTGTTAAACCTGTAAATACATTTGTAGTTACCCAGTTTTGACCACCATCAATTGTATATTCATAATTTCCACTGCCGCCTACTGCAATCACTTTAATGCTGCCATCATTGACATTTGCATTTGTTGCTTCTACCGATTTAATAACAACTGGACTTTGCTCTGCTAAAATCTTATTAAGGCTTTCGGCTGCAAGTTTGATACGTACTGGATAAGCTTTCGTCATAAATGGTAAAACTACATGACATCTTACATAAGCTGTCTCATCTAAGCTATCTAATGCAATCTCTGTCACAATATATCTACCTGTTTCATCTTCTACATAGTCTAAATCTAATGCTTTATATGTATCTCCTTCTAAGATATCTAATCCTTGCATGATATCTACGAAACTACCAGAATCTCTTGCTACTTTAAGTGTTAAGTAAGCCTTACCTTCACGAATATCTAAAGCTATATTTTCTTTTGTAAAGTATTCTGCTGCATGAGAAGGCTTATCTTCTGTTTCATGAAGTACTTCAATATTTACTGCATATTGGCCTTCAGGCATCACTACTTCTGTATCTGGCTTTTCTTTTGCAACGATTTCTACTGTTTCAAAATCTGTTACATTATCAGGTTGCGCCATATCGCGAACTGCTACACTATATGTACCTGCTGCTAATTTTTCAAATACATTTGTTTGGCTCCAGTTTTGTCCGCCATCAACTGTGTACTCATAGCTTCCGCTACCGCCAGCTGCTGTAATTGTAATTGTGCCATCTGCTGCTTGGTAAGCTGTTTCATCTGTATGTACTACATTCATTGTAACTGCTGTTTTCTCAGCGCCTACACCTTGTGCCTTAAGATAACTAATAGTTTCTTCTGTTAAAAAGATACGAAGTTCTTGCTTCATCGTAAAACCAATATTAAGGCCACATCTTAAAGTAACTGGTTGCTCAATATCATCAAAATCAATCTCTGTTACAATATAACGTACCTCATCTTGCTGCGCATATTTTAGATTAAGACTTTCATACTCACTTTCTCCTGTTTTTTTCTCAAGAGATGTGATTACATCTTTAAATCCTAAACCATCCTTTGCAACTTGAAGTTTTAAATAAACTTTACCATCAACGATTTCAATCGGTAAATTGGTTTGTGTAAAGAACTGAGCTGCCATAGATTCTGCTTCTGAATCTGCCTTTAATACCTTAATGCTGCCAACATGTGTTGCACTCGCAGCTTCATCTTCCCATGGGTCCGCTTCTGTCACTTCTTCTGTCACTTCTAATGTATTTGCTTCTTCTGCTACGTCTAGGCTTTCTTTCACTTCACCCTCTGGCATAATTACTTCAGCTTCATCCACTACTTTATCAATTACTTCACCAATCACTTCATCTTCTTGTATATCTTTATCTGCTTCAATCTGATTCTCTTGGTCTTGAATTTCTGCTTCTTCTTGCTCATTTCCTTCTGATGTTTCTACCTCATCAACCACTTCTTCAGTTACTTCCTTATTTAGCTCATCAGATACTTCTTCAGTTACTTTATCTTCTGTAACTACTTCATCTTCTTGAATTCCCTCAATCACTTCACTGTTTGTCTCTTCGCCCCCTACAGTGTTTTCCTGCTCTGTAGCTACTTCATTTACTACTGTCGTTTCATTTTGTAATTCACCTTGTGCAAATACTGGTGCTACTTGCCCCACTGTACCGGTAACTACTGTACAACAAAGTGCCATATTTGCTAATTTATTTCTTAATGATTTCGCCATTCTTATCTCTCCTTGTACTTTATCTTATACTTCTTATACTTCTCCACATTATGTTTTTTCGATTTGCCGTTTAACTTTTCAATTTGTTCTTTTTTGCGAATCGTTCTCAATTAATTCAACTGAAAGACACTATATCATCTTCCTTTTTTATACGTCAATAGATTCAACACTAGTTGGTATCCTACGATACGTTATTGAGAATAATTTTCATTTCATATTTACATTTTACCCATTTTTTAGTATGATAAATAATAATAGTTCTCAAAAAGAACATCCAAGCATTTATAGATTAGGAGGTAACAGCACTGTTTGCTAGTTATATACACCAATTAAAAAACGTTGCATTATTTGAACAGATGTCCACTAAAGATATTATCTCTGTCCTATCACATTTACCGGTTTCTTTGCATACATATAAAAAAGATGAGGTTATTTGTAAACAAGGAGAAGATTTCTTTAACCTTGGAATCTTATTAGAAGGAAAAATCCAAAGTAGTAAAACCTATATGACAAACGATAACTTTATATTAAACACCCTCTGCAGCCCAGATGTATTTGGCGAAAATATTATTTGTGCAGGTTGCACCACAATGCCTTATACGCTGCATGCAATTCAAGATACCGTTTTACTACTAATAGATGGCAGTGCTGTTCTTACTATGAATAAACAGACTAGTTCTTACATGAGTCAATTCCTTATTAATATGGTCAGGCTCATGGCACAGCGTAGTATTTCTACAAATACACAAATAGACTATAGCCGTATTACTTCCTTAAGAAAACGCGTTGCTATTTTTCTCTTAAATCATTATAACGAGACAAAGCAGCCACTCTTTACCGTTTCCTTAAGCCGCAGTGAAATGGCCAATTACTTAAGTGTTACCAGACCTGCGCTTTCAAAAGTACTTGCAGAACTAAAAAAAGAAAATATCATTGATTACTACAAGGATTCATTTAAAATAGAAGACCTTGAAAAGTTAATGGCACAATAAAGGAGGCCTTATGCGTAAAATTATATATTTGACAGTGGGCTGTATAGCATTGGCCTTAGGTCTAGTAGGAACTATTTTACCTATACTGCCAACTACCCCATTCTTGTTGCTCACATCTTTCTGCTTTGCAAAAGGTTCAACAAGATTTCATAACTGGTTTACACAAACCAAAATTTACAAAAATCATTTAGAGAGTTTCGTTACACATCGTAGCATGACTTTAAAAACAAAAATTTGTTTATTAGCCTTTGCTTCAACAATGTTACTCTTTCCACTGATTTTCGTAGATATTCTCTGGGTTAAAGTGCTCATTATATGCTTATATATCACAAAATATTATTACTTTATCTTTCGTATTAAAACGATCTAGTACATCTCTTATACAAAATTTATCAAAGTAATAATTACATCCAAATGCACAAACAACCAAACTATCAGAAAAATCATATACATAAGGAGCTAGAAAACTATGTTTAATTCAAGACTTGTTAAGCTCGTCCCCCAAAGTATGCGCTTCATAGTGCAAACTGTTTTATTCCAATGGGTAGGGCTAATTTTTAATATTATTGCAACCTTTGCTACTGCCTTCTTAATAGAAGGTTTATTTTTTGGCCAATTAACAAATACTTCACTATTTATAGGCTTTGGCCTTATCTTCCTTGCCATCGCCGTTCGCTTTATAGCAAATATTAAGGCAACACGTATGTCTTATCTGGCAAGTAGCGAAGTAAAAGATAAACTACGTTCACTCATTTACAACAAACTTTTAGATTTAGGTCTTCATTATAATGAAGAAGTTTCAACCTCTAAAGTTGTACAAATGGCCAGTGAAGGTGTTGAGCAAATTGAAATTTATTTTGGGCGCTATCTGCCACAGCTTTTCTATAGCTTACTCGCACCAATTACTTTATTCATTGTTTTATCTTTCTTAAACATTAAAGTTGCTTTCATACTTCTCGTATGTGTGCCACTTATTCCAATGTCTATCATTGCCGTTAATAAGTTTGCCAAAAAGCTCTTTAGTAAATACTGGGCTTCTTATACAGGGCTTGGTGACCACTTCTTAGATAACCTAGGTGGTCTTACAACACTTAAAGTTTATGAAGCTGATGAATATTACAACGAACAAATGAATACTGATGCAGAGCATTTTAGAAAAATCACAATGAAAGTTCTTACTATGCAGCTTAACTCCATTACACTTATGGACCTTATTGCCTATGGCGGGGCTGCACTTGGTATTATTTGTGCACTAATTGCCTTTAAAAATGGTAACCTCACTTTAAGTGAAACAGTTGTTTTCTTACTTTTAACAAGTGAATTCTTCATTCCACTTCGCTTACTTGGCTCTTTCTTCCATGTAGCTATGAATGGAATGGCTGCTGCAAAAAATATTTTTGCACTTATTGATTTACCACCTAGAGATACAACGCTTGAATCAAAACCATTCAAAAATGGAGATATTGAAATCTCTCACTTAAACTTTAGCTATGATGAAACACGTCAAATCTTAAAAGATGTTTCACTTACAATTAAAGAAAACAATTTTGTAGCAATCGTAGGTGAATCTGGATGTGGTAAATCTACACTTGTTTCTTTATTAATGGGCTTCAACAAACATTTTGATGGCGCCATGACAATTGGTGGTGTACCACTTAATATGATTAATGAAAAATCATTTATGGAAAATGTTTGTATCGTTAAACATCAAAATTACCTCTTCCAAGGTAGCATTCGTGACAACTTATTAATGGGCAAAAAAGATGCCACAGATGCCGAGTTGTTAGCTGTACTTAAAAAAGTTAACCTTTATGACTTCGTAATGTCAGAAGGCGGCCTTGACTTTATGCTCCTTGAAAATGCATCTAACCTTTCAGGCGGTCAAGCTCAAAGACTTGCCTTAGCGCGTAGCTTAGTCCATGATGCAAAACTTTATATCTTCGATGAAGCAACTTCTAATATTGATTCAGAAAGTGAAGCAATCATTTATGAGGTTATTAAAGAATTAGCGAAAACAAAAACGGTTATTTTAATTTCTCACCGTCTTGCTAATGTTACAGAATGTGATGAAATTTTTGTATTAGAAAAGGGTGTCCTCGTAGAACACGGTACGCATTCTGAGCTTTTAGCTCAAGATAATGTTTATACAAACTTATTTATGAGTCAGAAAAATCTAGAAGACATCTTTATGGGAGGTGAAATGTATGCCTAAACATAACACAGTAAACAACAATCCAAAAAGTAAAAGAAGTGGCTTTTCAGTCATGTGCAACTTACTTAAACTCGTTTCACCTTTTGCAGGCGTTATGATGATTACTATTTCAATGGGGGTACTTGGATTCTTAGCAGCTATCGGAATTACAGTTGTAGGTGCCATTGGTATCTTAAATCAATTAGACCTTCAAATACTGCCACTCTTCAATGAGTTAAAAGTAGTTTATATCACGCTCATTGTATTTGCAGTTATGCGTGGTATCCTCCGCTACCTAGAACAATCAAGTGGTCACTATATTGCTTTCAGATTACTTGCCTTCATGCGTGATAAAGTATTTAAAGCACTTAGAAAATTAGCACCTAGCAAACTTGATGAAAAAGATAATGGTCAACTTATTGCCCTTATCACATCAGATATTGAACTTTTAGAAGTATTTTATGCGCATACAATTGCACCAATTGCTATTGCTATTATCACTTGTATCATTATGTTGAGCATCATTGGTTATTATTCACTCCCAATGGCATGCGTGGCACTTGCAGCTTATATCACTATCGGATATATTATCCCTTACTACACGGCTAAAAGTTCTCGCGACTACGGCCGTGACTATCGTGAAAAAGTTGGCGACCTTAACCAATACTTCCTTGAATCACTTCGTGGGATGCGTGAAATTATCCTCTTTGATCAAGGTAAAACACGTCATGATAAAATTCAGGCCAAAAGTGCCCTTGCAGACAAAAGCGTTGAAAAAATCAAAGCTCACGAAGGTATTACAAAAGCTATTACAGAAACAGCTCTTCTTAGCTTTTCTGCCCTTATGCTCTTCGTAGGTATTATGCTTTGTCAAAATGGTAGCCTCAACTTCGATGGTTTCTTCGTTGCTTTAATCTGCCTCATGAGTTCATATGGACCAGTTGTAGCCCTTAGTAACTTATCAAATAACTTACTTCAGACACTTGCCAGCGGCGAACGTGTCCTTGGCTTACTAGAAGAAGTTCCTACTGTTTCAGAAGTTACAAATGGCAAAGAAGTTAAAACACCTAGCATTAAAGTGGACAACCTTTCATTTGCCTATAAAGATGTTCCAATCTTAAAAGACCTTTCTCTAGACTTTAAAAAAGGTCAAATCATTGGGATTTCAGGAAAAAGTGGTTGTGGTAAATCGACTTTACTCAAACTTATTATGCATTTCTATGAAGCACAAAACGGGAAAATTAGCATTGGTGGTACAAATGTTAATAACATTAATACCTCAAGCCTTCGTAAAAATATGGCTTACGTAACACAAGATACATACCTCTTCGATTCAACTCTAGAGGAAAATCTTCGTATTGCTAAACGTAATGCCACTATGGATGAGCTCATTGAAGCCTGTAAAAAGGCTAATCTCTACGACTTCATTCAAAGCTTACCAAACGGCTTCCAAACTAAAGTTGGAGAACTTGGTGATAGCCTTTCAGGCGGTGAACGCCAAAGACTTGGTATTGCTAGAGCTTTCTTACATGATAGTCCAATTATTCTCCTAGATGAGCCAACAAGTAACTTAGATAGCTTAAATGAAAGTATTATCTTAAATGCCTTAAAGGCTCATAGTAAAGACAAGACTATTATCATCGTAAGTCATAGACAATCAACAATGAGTATTGTAGACTATGTTTATCATATGGAAGAAGGGAGAGCTTCCTAAAAATGAGTCGTATTGAACAGGAAAAAAAAGTTGTTACTGCCATGATTGGCATCTACTGTCGCAAAAAGCATAAACATAAAAATGGCCTCTGTCTAGATTGTGAAGACTTAAATGCCTTTGCCCAAAAAAGACTCAGCCATTGCAGACATGGGGAAAATAAAACCTTCTGCAGCAATTGTAAAACTCATTGCTATGCGCCTAAATACAAAGAAAAGATTAAGCAGGTTATGCGTTTTAGCGGCCCTTGGATGCTTTTGTATCATCCAGTAATGGCGATTAAACATTTACTTGAAGACCATAAACAAAAGAAAATGTAAATGCGTCCTAAAAAAACAAATGCAATTGTAATATAATTTCTATCTATAAGTATTGATGAATAAAGGAGCTATAAAACTTCATCTCGGTTTTATAGCTCCTTTTACTATAAATGTTTCGCTACAAGTTCTTTTACTTCTTTGATAATCTGCTCTACTACTAGCATAATTTTTTCAGGTTGACTTTGGCTAGTCAGTAACACTTTTAAACTTACTTCAAAGTTTTGAGGCAAATATGTACAATGCTTCTCACATAAACTAATTAGCCTTTTTTCTCCAGGGTGCATCTGACGATTAAGTGCAAATAGGATATCAAAATAACTTGCTAAAAACTCTGTAATACGATGATTGATACTTACAATATCCCCGCGCTCTATAGCTTTTTTAATCTGTAAGTTATAAGAAGGTATTTTCCCCTCAAGTAGGGACAGGTTTTGAATAATGATGTTTTCTCTTAACTTTTCAGGATAAGGTATATTGTATTTTTCTTTCAATGCTTGGAGTCTCCCCTTTGCATCATAAAGGATTTTGCAAGTTTCTACATTATGCCAGATGCAAGTCGTATAGCCATTATGTGCCTGATTAAATTCTAGCACTGACTTTAAATCATTTTCTATTTCATCTATCTTTCTGTAAATGATTTCGATAACGATACCATTTTTAAGTACACAGTCATCTTCTTCTTCCCAATAAGCATTACCTATCTCCATATAATTACAATAGTTTTCTAAAATACGCTTTCTTTTTTCCATTGTCAAAGCTTCTTTTAGATACATATAAATGTCATAATCTGATTTTGCATCATTATTGCCTAAAGCACGTGACCCCCCTAATGCAATTCCCTCCACCTCTTCACATTTGCTAAATGCTTCAACTAAACCTTTAATATCTTCCATCTGTTATACCCCTCTTTACTAACAAATTTCATTTACTTTTCAGAATATATATCGAATATATATCGTAATAAATTATTTCATTATCAAAAAAAATATACTTATACAAAGCAAAAAAGTGTTACGAAACTAGTTAAATAGTTTCGCAGCACTTTCTTTGTAGATGTTCGTCTTACATCTTCTTGCTGATATCTATCATGATTACTTTATATTGACTAATATAGATTTCACATTTATGAAATTGGTTATTTATGATTTTGAGTGATGTGAAATCATTTTATAATAAACAGTTCGTTAATGCTGTAAGTATTCTTCTAAACACAAGTCTTGCTCTGTAATTGCCTGAGCTACTTCTTTGCCTACATATCGATAATGCCAAGGTTCATACGAAATCTCAGTTAACTCACTCTTATCTGACGGATACCGTAAGATAAAACCATACTTATAACTATTTGCTATAAGCCATTGCTGCTCTGGCGTCTGCTCTTGGGAAGCATCTAACATTTGATGGTCCATAGATACTATATCTACGGCTAATCCTAACTCATGTTCACTTGTACCTGGTATTGCGACCCACTGCGCCGCCTTCTCTCTAGCCTCTTCTTCAGAATAGCCTTGTGCCATATACTTACTAATCTCTGCATTAAAAAGCCCCATCTGCTCCTCATGAGAACGATAAGATGAGCAAATTAAAGGTGATAATCCATTGGCCCTTGCATCATCCATCATCTCTTGCAAATCTTCATAAATCCTACGATCTACTGACTGCCCATTTCTAAGTACAACTAAATCTACCTTATAGTTATCTGGTACTGTATTCTCTGCATTCACAAGCTGTAAATTCCAAGTAACCTTACGTGAATCGAAATATTCTCCTATATGATAGCCCCAACGATAACTTAGTGCAAAGGCTATGACTAAAATGCCACCTACCAAAGCACCTACTACTGCATCTGCTATGATTTGGCCTATTTCATTTTTCTCTTCATTTAAGCTAGGTCCCTTTTTTATTCGCTTAGGGCCCTTCGTATATATGACTTCATCCATCTTTTGTTCCCCTCCCTAAATATATATTGATTAAATATCTATTTAGAGTATGGGCATGATATAAAAATATTATTCCATTTATATGCCATTTATTGGCTTATTGGCTTTTATAATTAACTCTTCCCCATAACCTAATTCACCGAGCGTGCTTCTTGCCTCAGCTGCTCCTAACTTCTCTTGTAATTGGCCATTACTTGAGCCGAATTGCTCTTCTGCTCCCTTCATATCAATGGCATATACCAATATTACTACTTCAAGTTAAATTTTACCAATAATTTACTATAATTTTATTGTAATTTTCTACCATTTTATCAATTTATTTAATTATTCTTACACTTTATAATTAGATTATAGTTTCCATTTTTTACTAATGACTAATTTATAAGTGAGGTGTCTTGAATGACAAAAAAGCGTTTGATTCTATTGTTAGCATTTGTACTCATCTTTCCGACCACATTATGGGCAAAACCTAACTCGACATACGTATTAGGTACACTGCAAAATAGTCCCATGAAATTGATTTATAAAGATGTTTCTATTAATACTTATAAAGCTTATGACACAAATTATGTTGCTGTTGCTGATCTTAGAAAGCTTGGTTGCATCGTCACAAGTAGTAATAACTCCATCAATATTTCTGCACCACTGAAAAATTCTATTACTACTGCTTCTGCTATTTCTGTAAAACTTAGTGCTTTCACACTTTATGGCGGAAATGTCCAATTGGGTAATATGATGACACAAACCATTTCTTGTGATGGACGTACCTTTGTTCCATTAGCTGCACTTCGTCAATTTGGTACACTTTCTATCTCTGATAATACTTGTACCTTTATTCCAGGCGAAAAGCTTCCTCTTGTTGCTACTGAAAATAGACTTAAAAACTTCTCTAATGAAGCTCTTCAGGTATCTCTCTTAGATATCTATTGGCAAGATGAAGCTATACTCAAAGAAAGCAGCTATACCATAGGCGCTGGCGAAATTCTTGAACGTGCGCCACAAGTTTCTGATAAAAATACCTTATATATCGCAACAGTCATTCAAAGTGCCACAGGGCTAAGTATCAATTACACCAATTCTAGCTACATGGGCCAGCTTAATACACCACTACTTCAAGAATACTCTCGCAAAGAACAAGCTGCTCGTATCACAAATGATTATGGTGATCCTATTTCCCTAGAAAAAATAAATTGGGTTGAATCAACAATCAATAGTAAAAACTTAAGCAGTCCAACTAAATATCTTGTATGGACTAGACTTGATGAACAACGTACATATATCTTCGAAGGTAGCAAAAATAATTGGAAACTCATTAAATGCTTTATTTGTTCAACTGGTAGAGATTATACACCTACACCAACTGGAACATTTGCCCTTACATATAAGGTGCCTAGCTTCGGTCAAAATAAAGGTTACTGCTGTAAATATGCTTTTGGTTTCATAGGTACAAGTTACTTATATCATTCCATTATCTTTGATAAAACGGGTTCTTACCTCTTAGAAAACAAAGGTGTACTTGGCCAAAAAGCTTCTCAAGGTTGTATCCGTTTCTCTGTTGAACACGCTAAATGGTTTTATGATAATCTAATTTCCGGAACTACAGTTTATATCAGCTAATTTTAAAAGTCGTAAAATCAAATAACTTTTCATTAAAAAAATAAGGACACCCTAACGCATGAATAGAATGCGTTAGGGTGTCCTTATTTTCTATAATAAACTTTTTCAAATCCTTATTTTAGCTTTTACCTTTTGATTTGGTAAAAAGCCATTTGTATTAGATACTAATTTGACTTGTACTGGAATATAATCATCATCCTCCTCTATCACCTTTTGTAAAATTGTACTTACCGTTCCTTGAGTTTCTCCTTCGTCATCTTCACTTGTTACTGTAACCTCTTGGCCAACTTCAATTTGGCTGCCCTCCTCAACAGGTACTTCAAGTTCAACGATTAAAGAGTCTTCATTCGATAACTCGATAAGTGTATTACCATTTCCTGAAACTCTAGTTCCTGCTATACATTTTACCTTACTTACAATTTGATTATCCTTTAAGGCGATTAAAGTGTCTCCTTCAATATTATCTTTAACTAATCTTTTTTTCATATTAGCTAAATCTGTTTGTGCCTGTGCTAACTTAATCTGCGTTCCATTTAAATTATAAGCTACCTCCTGGTCACTTGCTTTAACATTTGTTTGTACTTCTTCTAATTGGGCTTCTAAAGTAGTTATTCTTAAGTCATTACTTGTTTTAAGGACTTCAATATTATTTTTTATAGAAGCCACTTCACCTTCCTTTAAGTTAACCTGCTGTTTAGCAGCTTCAACCTCCTTTTGTGAGGCCCCTCCCACCTCATAAACTTCCTTAGTCTTTATATAGTCTTCCTTTGCAATTTCTAAGGCTTCTTGAGCAGCTTCTAAACTTATATATAAATTACTAAGCTGAGGATCTGCATCATTCGCCTTATAATATTTTCTAAGTTCTAATTCCTTTTTGATAGCTTCTTCCTGTGCTTTATAAGTATTAATATAATTTTGAAGTCTTGCCACTTCGTTTTCTAAATTTTTTATGTTGGCTTTTGTGCTTTCTATGTTTTCCAGGTAGTCTCCATAAGAAAAGCGTAATAATACATCTCCTGCTTTAACCTTACTGCCTTCCTGCACATAAACCTCTTCTATAATGGCCGGGAACTCTAGAAATACTTGCTCCTGTTCTATCATTTTTACTCTGCCATCTACCTCTAATTCATCCGCCTCTTCCACCTGAGCCGTCTCTATTGGCATTTCTTGCGTTTCTTGCGTTTCCTCAATTTGCGTATTGGCTACCTCATTACTGCCCTCACTGCATCCTGTTAATCCCATCATGATTATAAGCATTGTACATGCAAATTTATTTCTCCTCACAATAATCTGCCCCCTTAATTTCACTTCCTATGCTTAATGTTTCTCCTACTATTCACGATCCTTTAATATCTCCACAAGAGAGACATCTTTGAGCTTTCTTCCTAAGAATATTCTTGTAAGCAAGTACACACCTATAATAATGCCTGTCATAATCAGGTATTCTTCCCATGCCATATAACACCTCATACCAGATTTCATAGTCGCATTAACTGCTGGAATGAGGTACTGCATCAATACTGTCCCTACTGGGAAAATAATAAGTATCGTTAATGCTACGAAATACTTAATACTTCCCAAATACATTGCCTCTATTTCTTTTTCCTTAAATCCAAATACCTTCATCAGCGATATGCTAAATGTGGCACGTTCTATGCAGTTCTTAACAAGTAAATACATCACGAGTATAAATATCACGATAGACATGACTAAAAACATACCTATAATGCCCAATGTATCATCTACCCAGCTTCTAGCTGTCTTTAGTACAGTTTGTTTTTCTACTGTACTTGAAAGCATAACAGAAGGGATTTCAACGGCTTCATCACTAAACAAGGTATTGTAATATGGTGCCTCTTTATCCTCTTCCTCTGAATTAGCATTGCCATCTGGGTCAAAAAATTCTTCCATAGCTTCTTTATTCATGAAAAAGTAAATACCATTTTTAAAAGATACTGTACCCGCTATAGTAAAGGCATAATCTTTATTATTTAAAGAATCGGTAAATACTACCTTGTCACCTACTTTATATCCATACTTTACAACAGCTGAATCTGAAATATAAACTTTATTAATATCATCCTCTAATTCATTCGCAAATTTAAAATATTTGCTATCCTCTTCCACTCCTTGCAGCACAACTGGTAAATCTGTTCCTGCCATAGAACAATAAATTGTAAAACTCTTCGTATAGCCAGTCTCTGTATTCGCAGGCTGCTTCTCTAATGGATTCTTTAAAACATACATGTAATTATATTGCATATCTTCTGTTACACTATCCGCATAATAAACTATACTGCTATATAAGCTTATCCCTAACATCATAATAATAATGGCTAAGCCTAATCCCATAATCATAATTAAGTTATTTCTTTTATCTTTTAACACCTGTCTAAGTTGAAAGCGCTGCATAAATTTTATATTTCCCATATCTATTGTGCTTACCTTATCAGCCTTTCTTTCTTTTCTTAACAATTTAAGTGGCTCTTTACTCAGATTCTTAGATAACACAAATAAATTAATTACAACTACCATGAAGATTGGCATTCCAATGCCATAAATCATTAAAGGCATAGGATATGTTGTGGCAATCTCCATATGAGAATAATTAGGCATAATACAGCTTTGCGTCATATATATTCCTAAAAAAGTTCCTATAACCGCCCCAATACTAACAACGATTACAGGTAATTTAATATAATGCTTCACTAACTCCTTTTTCCTATATCCCATCGCATAAAGGGTTCCTATGACTACACTATCTTTTTCAATAGAATGCATAGCAAATATAGATAGGATATACGCAATTAGAATAGCTAATAAAACACCTGCTACTAAGGCAATCATATAAAATGATTGATGGCTATCTACAAAATCCCTTACCCGCGTATTCGTCTTTGCTTCTTGAAATGCTGATAAGTTATTAAATTCATAATCTAGCTCATCATCAATGAAATCTAATATTTCCTTATGCATCTGTGCTATGCCCGCCGTTAATTCTATTCCACCTTGCTCTAGTGAGCCTATTCCTGTCATTATATTATTAGGTAAACTAGCACCCATCTGTTGATGCATACTCATAATCCCATTGGTAAGTTGCTGACTGCCTTCTTCCATTTCACTAAATCCTGTATTAATGTATTTCTTTACATCTTTAATATCTTTAATTCTTTCTTTTATATAAGTATCTGTAATTTTACTTTCATCTACTTTCATATCTAGCAAATATTTTTTTAAATCTTTCTCTCGGCTTTCATCATTTAATATGTATGTATAGTTATATTTGACTTCTGTCCCTTTTATTTTTTGAGCACATATCTTCTCAAATGTCTCCGCACCCACAAGGCCTAAACCAAACTTTTCATCTGTTCCTACGTCTGATATTTCAGCTACACGATGACAATAGTCTGCAACGGTTCCAATACCTACAACCTTATATTGCTGCTCTCCAATTGTTATGGCATCCCCTACTGCAAAGCCATTATCTGCTGCATATAATTTTTCTAATACAATTTCATCTTGCGTGGGATTTCCCTTACCCTCTTCAATATTGACCTGATTAATATATTCTCTATCCTTAAAAATACGTACCTTTGTTTCCTTTTGAGCCGGTAAATCTATATAAAATGTAGCTTCTGTTCGTACGCCCATGTCAGATAGTTCTTTATCTTGTTCTTTCGTAAGAGGAACATAAACGCTAAACTCGCCATCCTCTACATGATTAATTGCCCAATACTTTTGAATGGTTCCCTCTACTGCAAAAGTTGTATTGCCATATCCCACAACAACTGCCATGCTTAGCACTACTATGGCTAATATGGCTAAATAACGAAATAAATTATGTTTCAAATCTCTTAAAATACGTTTTTGTAACATAATTTCTCCTTCCTCTATATCCATTTTAACCCTTGTCTTTACCAAGTTAATTCTTCGGCTTCAACAAGGGTCTCATTTCTATAATCCTTAGCAATCTTTCCATCTCTTATATGTAACACATGATGTGCCATATACTTAATCGCTTCATTATGCGTTACAATACACATTGTAGTGCCATATAATCTGTTTACCTTCTGTAATAACACTAACATTTCCTTAGAGGTTTTATAATCTAACGCACCAGTCGGTTCGTCACAAAGTAATACCCTAGGATTCTTAATCAATGCCCTCGCAATAGCGCATCTTTGTTGTTGCCCACCAGAAAGTTGCGAAGGAAATTTATTTTGATGTTCTGTTAAACCTACCATCTCTAATAATTCATCTACATTAAGGGGATCTTTTGCTAAATATTCACAAACAAGTATGTTTTCTTTAACTGTTAAGTCTGGTACCAGATTATAAAATTGAAATATAAATGCTAGATACTTTCTCCTATATTCTATTAATTCCTTAGACTTCATGCCTGAAATCGTTACACCATCTACTACAATTGTGCCTTTATCAACTTGATCTAATCCACCTATTATATTTAAAAAAGTGGATTTACCTGAGCCACTAGGGCCCAGGATAACGCAAATCTCACCCTTTTCAATTTCTACACTTATATCATCTACAACCTTCGTTGTGATACTTCCATTACTATAACTTTTTTCTAAGTTTTTAACCTCTAAATAGCTCATATATGGCCTCCACTTACTTCGTCATTCTTATTTACAACACACCACTTTCAGTTTCCAATAAATCGCCTGAATCATAAGGAATTTCAATCATTGCAAATTGTAGTGCTTCACTTTTTTTCATATACTGTATGACTTCAGATACCTCTAAGATGTCCTTTGCCCAATGTATTCCTTGCTTAGGTTTCTTATTTAATATGCTTTTTACAACAAGGGCTGCCACTTCTCCGCAGACAATATTACTATCTTGTAAGTTTACAATACATCGGTAACGCTTCTTCTCTTGTTGCTTTTCACCATAAAATTCATAAAGAAGTGCTGACCATTTCTCCATATGTTCTCGATATTGATTCATGCAATTCTCTGTATAATTTACTTGTTCTAATGCTATCTCTAAATCTGGCAACGCATTAAACCAATGCATTTCCTTAATTCCTAGCCTTTCTGCCACATCTATCATTTCTTTGCTTAAATAGCTTTTAATATATACTGGTTCCAAAAAACCTGGTAATTGGATTTTTTCTTCACTTTCCATATCTTCCTGTAGCAACTTGCCTTGGCTATAATAAATTCCTTTATATCCTGAATCCGATAGTGAATTTAAAATAATATCTTCAAGTGCTGCACTAGAATAAGGTTGCCTTCCACCTTGGAAACAATAAACCTCTTCGATTTGATCTAAATACTTCCCCTCTACTAGCTTAGGCAATATCCCAGATAAACCTGGGACATAGCCTGTTGCTACGACATATCTACCTTCTGGCATTACTTTTATCCTTACTTCTTGCTCCGTTAACAATATATCTGAAGCATCTACATAAATAGCTCCTGCCTTATAAGCTGCTACAGCTACCTTTTCTTTGATTTTATAAGAAGGCCCTGCACAATTTAAGACAACATCACAACCTTTACAAAATTGGTTAAGGCTTTCTTCCTCAAAAATATCTGTCTTAATATATTTAAAGTCATCTAAAGCTTTAATGTCTTCCGTAGGTTCTTTGCGCTGCCCACCTCTTACTTTAAAAAATCTTGCTAAATACTTACAAGCAGCTTTACCTACTACCCCGCTACTTCCTAAAACACCTACAGTTGGCTTCATCTTACTCTCCCTTCGCTGCTTTCACTTTTTCTACAACTACCTCAACGATGGTATTTACATGAGGTGAAGCCATGCAAGTTAAATGTTTTCCTTCAACACTTACTTTAGTAATTTCTCCCTTAACAGCTAATTCCGCTGTATAGTACATTTTTTCAGGAACCAAGCTAAATATGTCATCATTCTCTGTACAATAAAAAGCTGTAGCATTACCTTCATAAGCTTGTGGCTTATAATCAATAAAGCTTCTTACGCTTTTCTTAAATATTTGATAGAGCTGATTGAACTCTTTTAATTCAAAAGCTGTAGGATGTGTACTAGCATTTGGCATCGCCCTATAAATACTAGCGATACGCTGTGTTTGATCTTTTTCAAATATGCTATATTGCATTGCCTCGTCGCCTAATTTTTCTTTAACTCTCTGTAAGAATTCACTTTGCTCAATAAACTTATCTTTTACTGCCTTATGCTCTTTCATAATTTCATCTATAATTTGATTATCTACATCATAGCCAGCTTTATGTAAGTCCGCACCTAAGATAGTTGCAAAACCTTTTTCTAAAGCAATTTCATTTGAAATTTGTGTCAACCAGCGTTTCGTATCAATCATAATAAGTTCAATATTATCTATGCCTATATTTTTTAGATTTCTAGCCGTTTCTAATGCAATATTTCCCCCAAAACAATGACCAATAAAAATATACTTTTTATTGCCAAAGGCTTTTAAATGATTTGCACACCTTACACCTAATTGCTCAATTAACTCTTGCTCTGCACACTTTAAATAAATCTCATCATATTTACAGCTAAATCCTACAATCTTATTTGACACCCTTGCTTTGATTTGCTCTACCAATTCATTGTAAATAGATAAGGTACCTGTACCATCTGAGAATAATACAATTGTAGGCTCTTCATGTCCTTCTGCAATAACAGAAAATACATCTAGCTTTTCTGTTTCCTTTTGACTACTCTCAAGGGCTTTAGCAAATAACTCAATGGTGCTATTTTGCATAAGTATACGCATTAAAGTATTCCATTCCATTGCCTGTGCTTCTTTAACCTCTTCCTTGATTCTTCCAATAACTTGTGCCAGGAGTAAAGAGTCTCCTCCTATTTCAAAAAATGCTTCATTTCTATTAATAACACGTTTTACATTTAAAACCTCTCGCCAGATTTTTTCTATTTGCTGTTCCAGTTCACCCTGCGGTGCTTCTATTAAGACATTGTTTTCCTTATGTACATTTAAATGCTTTCTCAATGCTTTTGTATCTACTTTTCCATTGGCTGTAAGTGGGAACTGATTTAAAATTTCAATACTTACTGGCATCATATAATCTTGAACATTGTCTTTTAAATATTTAAAAACATCACCATCTGTCAAGCCTACTTTTTCTTCATTAAAGCGGCTAATGAAAATTCTTTGATATGAGCAAGCTAAGAAATTATCTTCTGCAGGATATTTAAATAATATTTCTGTCTGAGCACGCTCGAAGTTTCTATACCAATGTGGTAATTCAAAGAAAATATTATCACCTCTCTCATCTGTTGCATCAATTCTATAAAGAAATCCCATAGATGTTAATAATGAATTTAATTCCTTTACTGCGTCGATGATGATTAAATATCCCTTTGCTGTAGCAATTGACTTTAATACCTGCATTGCATCATAACCATTTACTGACATATGCAGTACATTGGCACATAAGATAATATCTATTGAAGACTCTTTAATACCTTGCATCTTAAAGTCTTCATTAATATCAAATACTTGATATTTCATCCAAGGATATTTAGCATACTTCTCTCTTGCCTTATTAAGAAAGAATGCTGATACATCTGTGAAATAATATTCAATATTTTTACCTTTTAGATGGGGTAAAATATCATCTGTCGTACCACCTGTTCCTGCTCCTACTTCCATAATGCGTACCGTATGATTAGGATGCTCTTTTAATAGCTCATCAACTGCCATCACAATTGCCTCAACGGCTAAGTTATTAAGACACCTTGAGAAAATATTATTATGATATACACCGAAGGCTAACTCTGTTTTACCTTCAGGGAATAAAATCTCTTGTGGTTCTTTATTTCCTACTAATACCTCATGAATATTTTCAGCAGATGCATTAAAGTAATTCATTGATATTTGACTTTCTAACTCCTCTGCTTCATTACTGAGTAGAAGTTCTCTTAGTGCATTGATTTGTGCCTTTGTTCCCACCTTGCAGCACTTATACGAAATATCTGATGTGCTCTCGCTTACCTTTTGAATAAAGCCTTCTTCACTTAAAGCTGTAAGCCACCTTTTAACAAGCTTATGATATTCAACTCTTGCTTCAATCTTTGTTAAGATTTCTTGATAGGTATTTATTTGTCCCTCTTGAGTAAAAATACCTTTCTCACAGAAGAAATCCATTATCTCTACTAGCGCAAAATCACTGGCATAACTCATATACTTTTTAAACTTCTCACCATTAACATGTGCTGTATATTCTTCTGCACATCTCGTTAATTTTTCTTCTAGTTGACTCTTCTCTTCTGTGTAATCCAATTTGGATTCATATGCCGGCACTACAAAAGCATGTAATTGTTTTTCTTTTTCCTCTAAAGTATCAGCAATCACTATCGCCGAATCAACTGCCGTACAATTCTTAAGTACATTTTCAATTTCACCTAATTCAATGCGGTGTCCTCTAATTTTAACTTGACTATCTTCACGTCCTAAAAATTCTATTTCGCCATTTTCAAGATAACGCCCTAAATCTCCTGTTTCATAAAGCCTCTCTTGCAAAATAGCATTTGTCATAAATTTACTTTTAGTTAACTCCTCATCATTAAAGTAACCATTTGCAAGTCCCTCTCCAGCAATATAGATATCCCCTACTGTGCCATTTGGGCATTGTTCTTTATTACTATTTAAAATATAAAATCTCTGATTAGCTAGAGGCACACCATAGGGTACACTAACTTTTTCCTCATCTGCCTTGGTGATGAAATGATAAATAGACCAAATAGCCGCTTCTGTTGCTCCACCGAGACTTACTAGCGTTGCTTTAGGTAATAAACTATTTAAATCTTTGACCAGTGAAATAGGAATCCAATCTCCTGATAATAAAACCTTCTGAAGTTTTAAGCCTTCTGAGTTTTTCATTAAATAAGGCATGATAAGCTGCATATAAGCTGGTACAGAGTTCCATACCGTTATACCCTTTTCTAATAATAGTGAAACTAAATACTCTGGGTCTTTCATCTTATCAGAATCAGGAAGTACCAATGTGCCACCCGCTAGAAATACACCAAATATATCATAAACAGATAAATCAAAGGCTGGATTTGCAATACCTAGTGCCTTATCTTCTTCTGTAATCTCAAACTTCTCATTAATATCCACTAATGTGTTATATACAGCGCCATGGCTCATTACAACACCCTTAGGTTTGCCTGTACTACCTGATGTATAAATAATATAAGCTGGCTTAGTGGTATCTGTTTCCATACTTATTTTTTGCTCTTTTTTTGATACCTTTTCTACTTCACCTACTATGATTTCAGTAAGGCAACTATCTTTCCAGTCTTCTAACGAGGTCTCTGTCACAATGCCATATCGCGCACCTAACTCTTTAGCAATTGCATGTTTTTGTACCTTAGGTCTATTGTAATCAATAGGCACATAATAACCACCAGCTAAAAGTATCCCTAAGATTCCACTAATTTGAGCAAGACCTTTTTTCTCACTTATAATGACTGCCTCCCCTTTTTGAAGACCTTTTTCCAGCAATAACTTCGTATAAGCAAAGGCATATTGGGCTAAGGTTTCATAAGTATAACTTGTATCATCACATATAAGTGCCACCTGATTTCCGCGTTTTTTAACGCTTGTTAAGAAACCTTCTACAATATTGGCTTTATTAATTTCTACCTTGGTTGCATTAACTCTATCTCTTAAACCTTGTGTTGCTTCTGGTAATGTTACAACAGTCTTTTGCTGCCATGTCTCCTTATCATTAGCTACTTTATTTAATGCTGATCTAAAAGCCTCAAACATTTCATCTACCACATGTGGTTTAAATACACTCTCCCTTACATCCCAGCAAATTTCTAATTGCTCTCCAGATTGCCCTACCTGACAATCTATGAATACCTGAGGTGTTCTGCTTTTTTTGTAGGTTATTTGAATGAGGTCATCACTATAACCATCTAAACCTATAGTACTTGTATAAACAAAAGGTATGACAACATTTTTTCCTTCTTCTCTTCCTATCTCACGTAACACATCTATCCCTGTATAAGTTGTATGCTCCAAATCTTCCCACAGATTTTCCTGGATAGTAAGTGCCCTTTGTAAAAATGTTTTATCCCTCTTGGTTTGCACCCCGAGAATATTTACATTGGTAAAGTCCCCAATAATATCATAAATTTGCTTATGAATATTAGGGCGTTTCATAATCGTAACACTTAAACAATACTCTTGTTTCTTAGCCCATAACCCTATAACCTCTGCATATATTGCTAAAATTAACGAAGACATTGTAAGGCCATATTCACTCGCTATATGATGCATAGCATGCCACTGTTCCTTCTCCAGTAGTAGTTGCCTATGGGTAAACATTGGCTTTTTCTCTTCCATAGCACTTATCGTTGGCAATGATGGAGGCCCCGGTAACGTTTTAACCTTTTCTAACCAGTATGCTTTGTCTTCTCTTCGCTTTTGTACATAGGCGGTTTCATATTTTTTATTTTCATTATATAAACACACATCACGATAAGTAATTTCTAAAGGTTCTAATGCCTCATCAGGTTTAAAGTAATAATGCATAACTTCTTTTAATAAAATAGATACACTTATTGAGTCTGCAATAAGCATATCTAATGAACAATGCATAATGCTATACAAACTCCCCTGTGTTATTCTAATTTCAAATAATGGCCACGTTTCTGTATCATAAATTTTGTTTTCTAACGCTGCCCTGTTTTTTAATACACAAGCTTCAAATTCCTGCTGTGTCAATTCTCTTACGTCATCTACTACTATTTCCACGCCTTTTGCTTTATCAATTACCTTTTGATAGCCATTAGGTAATATTTTAGCGCGTAACATATCGTGCCTTTGAATAACTTGCTCCCAAGCATGATTCATAGCCCCTATATCTAACTTTTCCATTTGTAATTCCACATAAATATGACAATCTGTTCCGCCATATTCATAGGCATCTGTTAACCCTACTAAAAATGAGGATTGAATCCCATTTAATAAAAATGGTTCATAACGATGGGCACAATCTGGAATCACTTCTTTACTCTCAATAGCTTTTAATGTCTTAATAATAGCCTCTTTATTTTCTTTTAATTCATTTTTTAAAGCCTCATTCATAATGCCTATAGGACTACTAAAACGTAATTTTTCTCCCTCTGTCCATAAAAATACGCCTAACTGTTGGTATTTTCTTAGCATTTCTTTGATATCCATTATTTTCTCCTTTTCTCTTATAATTCACCTAATATCATATCTTCCTGTATTTGCTTTTCTTCTTGCCCTTGCCCTAAATATGCTGCTATTTTTTCAATAGTATTGTGTTCATAAATGTGCTTCATATTAATGTGATAACCCTGTTGTTCTATAATATCTTTGATTTGTATCGCTTTGAGAGAATCTCCTCCTAACTCAAAGAAGGTTTGTGTAATACCTATCTCGCTTTGTCCCAATACCTCTCTCCAGATATTTAATACAAATTTTTGAAGTGGTGTTTCTGGCTTTTTCATCTGAACCTGATGCTCACAAATAGTTGCAAATAACTTTGCCTTATCTATCTTGCCATTGTAATTAAGCGGAAAGTGGCTCATCTGAACAATTTGCTGTGGTACCATATAATGTGGTAATTGCTCATATAAAAATGTTGACAGCCTTCCTATATCAATGTCTTCATTCGTTTCAATAAACATACATAAACCATGTCGCATCTCGTTAGGCTGAACAATAACTCTTTCTACGCCTCTATACTTAAGTGCTACCCCTTCAATCTCACTAATTTCTATACGATAACCACTAATTTTCACTTGCTTATCTATGCGTCCCACAATCTCTATATAGCCATCCTCATGCAACTTGCCATAGTCTCCTGTCTTATAAAGCCTTTTAAATACCTTGTGATTGATAAAAGCAGCTTCTGTTTTTGCTATATCATTTACATACCCCTTTGCCAAAGATACACCGCCAATGTAGATTTCTCCTTTTGTATTAAAATGACAAAGCTTTTGCTGTGCATCTAACACATACATAGACTGATTAGGTAATGGATAGCCATAAGGTATGGCCTTCCAATGACTTTCAACCGTTGTAATAGGATAATATATAGACCATATCCCTGCTTCCGTTGCGCCTCCTAAACTTATAAGATTCAAGTTTGTAAAATAACTTTTAAGTTTATCTGGCAAATTAATAGGAATGAAATCACCACTTAATAACATGAGCCTTAAATCTATATTTTTGTACCCTTCTGAAAGAACCTTCGTTAACAGCTCTGCTATGGATGGTACCGAATTCCATACTGTAATCTTATTTTCTATTAATATCCTCTTAATATCTTGTGTATCTTTTATATCTTCTACTAATACTACTTCTGCACCCACTTGAAATGCACCAAATAAATCATATACGGATAAATCAAAGCTTAAAGATGATAGTCCTATAAATACATCTTTTTTCGTAACCTTAAATTTTTGATTTACCCCTAAAATAGTATTCCATGCAGCAACATGTGATATTTCTACCCCTTTAGGTTCACCTGTACTCCCTGATGTAAAAATAATATAAGCCAAATCCTCTTCTTCTATATTTGCCCAAATATCTTTTATCTCTTTTAAACTTCCTATCTCACCCTTAAAGGGTGTTAGTAATATGCTACACTCACTTTTTTGCATCATAATCCTTTTTCTTTCTTCCGGAAAATCATATGCAATAGGAACATACACTGCCCCAGCCTTTAAAATACCTAATATATTGGCAATGGTACTGATGCATTTCTCCGTACTTACACCTACCTTACAGCCTTGCCCTATGCCTTTTTCTGCTAGCTCATATGCCACCTCATTGGCTAATACATTTAGTTGTTTATAAGTTACAGACTGCCTTTTGTCTGTAAGTGCCTTCTCATTAGGATACTTTGCTACAGCCTCTTTAAAAAATGCCAGTAAGTTTCTTTCCTTTTTGTGATTATAATATTCATTATCAGTACTTGTGTTGAAATATTCCCAGGTTGCATACTCTTTATCACTTAACTGAAATATTTCATCCACCTTTTCTGTACTATTCCCCACTAATTCAATTAGACTTTTCATTTGTTCAACCATTCTACGTATAACCTTTGCATCTAATCTATCTTCAATATAGTCCCAAGTTATTATCAAGTTGCCATTGCTTTCTTCTACCTGACAATCTAATAAAACTTGTGGTGTACGACTAATGCTAAAGACCAACTCTCCAAGCCCTTCTAATTCTTTAAACAGGTCTTCCTTAAATAACATACTTGTAAATACAATTGGCATTACAGCTAAGCCTTCCATTTGCTGACTTCTAGCAATTTCTTTTATGACCTCTACACCTTCAAAACTACTATGCTTATAAGCCTCCATAAAAACATACATCAACTGTTTTGCTGCTTTCCAAAACTCAAGAGCCCTATCTTCTTCATAAACAGGTATTAATATAGATGTTGTAAAATCTCCAATTACATCTTCCATCTTATATTTCACTTTTTCCGTTAAGGTCATATTAATAGTAAAGTTCTTCTGCTCGCTCCAATGGCCTAAAACATGTGTATACGCACAAAGAACAGCTACGGTAGGTGATACACCATGTCTGGTAGCTTGATCTTTTACCTTCCCCCATAACTCTTTCTTGATAGTTACCATAACTCTTTTTACTGCATTATCACCTTGCATTCCATAAGCCTCTGGAAGTACTGGTGCTAAAGGAATTTCTTTAATTTTTTCTCTCCAATACGCCCTATCCTTGATATATCTTTTGCTTGTCAGTTTATATTCTCTCTTATCATTTACATAGCTTTCATATGACCTCGTAAACGTAGGTAATTGAGCTTGTTTGTTGTAATAATAAGCCAGAATATCCCTTATCATAACTAATAAACTATTCCCATCTGCTATTAATAAATCAAAGCTCATCAACAAATGTTTTTCTTCTTCATTTATTTTTATAAGCTTTATCTCAAATAAGGGCCACTTATCAGTTTTAAAGACTGTATTAAACATTTCTTGCCTACATTGCTGAAGCATTAAGCATTGTTCTTTTGTACTTTTATCCGAAATATCCTCTTTTAAAATACTATAATAAGGTACTTCCTGTAATATCTTTTGCTGCATCTCATTCATAATGATTGTACGTAGCATAGGATGTCTCTTTACTACATTATTAAAGGCTACTTCAAATCTTTCTGCATCTAGTTTTAAATTAAACTCATATAAAACCTGTGCTGACTTTCCCCCTAGTTCAAAGCTCTCATTTCGTCCTATGTAATATGCTTCTTGTATGCCTGAAAGTGGCATTATCCCTTGATGCCTCTCTATCATCCTATCCCCCCTAATAAGTAATCTAAAGTGGATAATGAACATCATTATCATTAATTTATATATTATTTTATTTTCTCAAAATTGTCAATATAATAAAAATAAGCGTCAGTTTTATACTGACGCTTCAGATTGTTGACAAATGAATTTTCCCAAAATAAACTCACAAATTAAGTGAGGATTATTCAAGAAAATCTATTAAAATAGGGGTAAAAAGAGCAGTTTAGGTCCATTTTTACCTCTGTTTTCTATTTCTAGACTAGTAAAATACTATGGAAAAGTTAATTGTCTACAGCCTGAAGCGTCAGTTTTATACTGACGCTTATTTTTAAATTTTAAATTTATTTACACGTTCTTTGTCACGTTCCATGAATCCATGAACTTTATCTTTAATTTCTAAGATTTCTTTACTACTGTTCATTAAGTTAATTGTTGCAGCTAATATTTCTTGTGATGCTGCTGTTAATTCTTCTGAACTTGCAGATGCTGTTGCTACTTGTGTTACAATTGTATTTTTTTGAACAAGTATTGCATTAAGATTTTTACTTGCTTCGTCAATCATAGGCGAAATCTCTTCTACTGCTGTTACAATATTGGTAAATGAATCTATTGTTGTATGTATATTCTCACTACCTGCTTCTAATTCATCTTTTAGTGTCATACTTGTACTTACCATAGACTCTGTTTTATTTAAAAGCTCATTAATTACAGTATTGATTTTTTCAGATGAATTTCTACTTTGTTCTGCTAACTTTCTAATTTCATCAGCAACTACAGAGAAGCCTTTACCTGCTTCACCTGCTCTTGCTGCTTCAATAGCTGCATTTAAAGCCAGTAAGTTAGTTTGCTCTGCAATAGAATTAATAAGTACTGTCATCTCATCAATTGTTTTCATACTTAATTTCATTTCATCAATTTCGCCTGCAAAGCTTTCAAACGATTTGTTTAAACTATTGATTGATTCTGAGAGACTATTCATATCATTACAGCTTATTTCTGCCTGTTTACTTACTTCTAATGACTTACTGTTAATCTGTAACATCTTATCACTATTTTCATTAAGGTTATCATCTAACTCAGATAAAATGTTGCTGATATTAGATAATTCATTCGCTTGTTCTTCACAACTTTGTGTTGAACTTTCGATTGAAACATTAATATTGCCAATCCCACTTCCAATATGATTAGTTGCTTGTGATAATGTATCGTATTGACCCATTGTCTCATCATATGAATTTTGTAAATCCGCAATCATTTTTCCTACAGATGCTTTTGTTTCTTGAAGTGCTAAATCAATGTTTGCAATTTCATCGATAACGCTATGTGTTTTTTCATTTATAGTGAAATCTCCTGAAGCCATTTGATTAACTTCTTCTTGTACAACTGTAAGTCTTCTAGATAATCTAGTTGCTACTACATAACTAAGTCCGATCATCCCTAGAATCATCAGCCCCATTGAAGCCATCATTCCAGTTTTAAATTCACTTAAACCAGAAAGCATATCTTCTAATTCCGTTGTGATTCCTACTGCCCAACCTGTTGTCTTAATCGGTGCGTATCCTAAGAATTTTTGTGCACCATTAAATAAATACTGACCTGTGCCATTTTCTCCTGCAATCATCTTTTCTGTAATAGCTGCTAGCTCTGTATACTTTGGATCTGTTTTAGCATCCTCAATACGATTTACCTTATCAATTACTTTTTGGATATCTCTATTGATAATATTTGTACCATCTTTATCAACTACATAGGCTGTCCCTGTATTTCCAAAGCCAATACTATTTGTAATATTTGAAAATTCCTCTGCATCCTTGGAGAAGAATAAGATTTGTGTTACTTTCTCATCTTGCTTAATTGGTACAGTAATTGAGATTTGTAATCCCCCATCTGCTTTACTTACAAATGGTGCTGTTAAAAAGCTTTCTCCATTAAGTCCAGCTTTAAAGTACTCTCTATCTGAAACATCTACAATCTCACCATTGATTGTTACACAATTCCCTTGTAAATCAATTAATGCAGCTTTTTTATAGCCTTGTTTTTCTACTACATCTCTTAAATAATTTAATTTTTCTTCTTGAGGCATTTGTGAATCTCGTAATATAGGCGCCTCAGCTACCATTTCAATATTTTTGATTTCTAAGTCTATAATTTTACTTATATTATTACCTACTTCTAAAGCAAAGTTAGATAGTAATAACCCTGAATTTCTTATAAGGGCTTTCTCCGCTAATTTTATTCCGCCACCTAAGCTGACTGCTGCAAATATTAAAATAATACTCACATACTTAATAATCAGCTGTTTTCTTATGCTTAATTTCCTCATATGTCCTCCCTGACTGTCTAGTCCAATTTTATGTTTTCTTTTAGCGCTCATATTGCCCTTCAATATATCGGCTATTTTCCTTTTTTTATCCAGTTATTTTTACTTGTACATTTTCACCATATTTTTCTTGAATTCTTCAATATATATTAATTATTTTTTTACTACCCACCATGTAGTTTCTACATTTCATACATTATTTTTATACAACTTAATACAATTATACTCATTTTTCATTATGCTTATTGACAAATTTATAAATTTTTGTGATAATTCTATTAAATATTTAGCAATTAATTCTTCTTAAATATACCCATGCGCAATGTCTATGTTTAATTTGAAGTAATCAAATAATACTGAGGGGTGTTTTCAATATGAAAAATAATCATTTTGCAAGAAAAATTAATAGGTTTTCTCAAAAATTAATGTTTGCTGCTTTAGCTACTACTGTCGTAGCTTCACCTGTTTTATATGCTAATACAGCAGACTACTCTGTAAGTTATGCTTCATCAACAAATGTTACTTCTTCTGTTGCTATCACTTCTAGCGAAGGCTTTTTAGAATCAGTTGCTGTTACTTGGAATATGGTTGCAGATGCAACTGGCTACAATGTTTACTACAAATCAGCTAATGCTTCTGATAGCACTTATAAACAATTAGACACTGAGCTTATTAGACAATACTCATCTTATATGAGAGCCGATGTACTCGGACTTCCAGAAGGCGACTATATTATTAAAGTTGTTCCTATTATTAATGGCAGTGAAGCAGTAGCTAAACAAGCTATTACATCAGCAGTTAATGTAACTGCTCATACTAGAGAAGGTTTCGCATTCTCACCTAACTCACCAATGGGTACAGGTTCTGGTGGTTATAATGATGATGGTAGCATTCCTGCTAATGCACAAATTATTTATATCTCAGCTGATACAGTAAATACTGTACAACTTGATGTTGTTACAAGCTCAAAAGGTTCTACTACAACATGTACAGGTCTTACAGATATCTTGGCAAAACGTCAAAAAGGCTATGATAAATCTCCACTTATTATCCGTATGATCGGAACAATTAAGAGCTCTGATATTTCAGGACTTAATAGCAACGGATATATTCAAATCAAAGGTTCTTATAATACAACTTTTGAAGGTGTAGGTGAAGATGCTACAATTAATGGTTGGGGACTTCTTGTAAGGGATTCGCATAATGTAGAAATTAGAAATCTAGGTGTTATGCTCTTCCCAGATGATGGTATTTCTCTTGATACAGATAATGAAAATATCTGGGTACATAATAATGACATCTTCTATGGTACAGCTGGTAGTGATAAAGACCAAGCAAAAGGGGATGGCTCTTGTGACGTAAAAGGATTCTCTAATTATGTAACAGTTTCTTATAACCACTTCTATGACTCAGGAAAATGTTCTCTTTGCGGTATGAGCGACTCTGAAGAATTCTTTGTAACTTACCATCACAACTGGTATGACCACTCAGATTCTAGACATCCTCGTATCCGTGTAGGTACTATACATATTTACAACAACTATTTCGATGGCAACTCTAAATATGGCGTTGGTATTACAAAAGGCGGCTCTGCTTTTGTAGAAGCTAACTACTTTAGAAATTGTAAATACCCAATGCTCATCTCACTTCAAGGTAGCGATATTGCAGATGGTAACCAAGGTACTTTCTCTGGCGAAGCTGGCGGTATGATTAAAGCTTACAACAACTATATCGAAGGTGCTAAACGCCTTGTATACCAAACACAAGATAGCAAAGAATTTGATGCTTATCTTGCAACCTCTAGATATGAAGCTGTACCAAGTTCATATCAATCAGCAAGCGGTGGCAATAAATACAATAACTTCGATACAAGTTCATCAATGTACAACTATACGCCAGATGATCCTGCAAGTGTAGAATACATGGTAACAACTTATGCAGGACGTACTAATGGTGGAGACTTCTCTTGGTCATTTACTTCAGATGATGATACAGACTACAGTGTAAATGAAGCACTTATGTCAGCTATTAAAAGCTATGAATCAGACCTTGTTTCTATTGGTGGAAATTCTGTAGAAACATCTCCTTCAGAACCTGATAATGGCGGCTCTGATAACAATGGCGGTTCTGATAATAATGGCGGCTCTGATAATGACGGCGGAGTAACAACTGGTACACAAGTTCAAAACTTTACAGCTGATGGCACAAATAGTAGTTTCTTCACTATAAATGGTAATCTTTCTACAAGCAAAGGTACTGTTAATTACAATGGATTAGATTTATCAACTTGCTTAAAGATTGAATCTTCTACAAGTATTCAATTCACTGCTGCTGAAGATGCAACTTTAACTTTAGTCTTTAACTCTAACTTTAACAAAGACATTAAAATTGATGGTGTCAATTATACAGCTACTAACGGTATCCTAACAGTAGACCTAAGTGCTGGTTACCATATCATTACTAAAGCAGATTCAGCAAATCTATATTACATTGCTTTAAACTAGTTTTTTCATAACTTTATTATATAAAAAAGGCTACTGCACCTGCGTGCAGTAGCCTTTTTCTCTTTAATTTATCCTTAACTTATTTTTCTATTTTAATCATACGATATCCGATACCTATATGTGTCTGGATATACTTCCCTTTGTTTTCTGTTCCTTCTATTTTTTTTCTTAATGATGCCATATATACTCTAAGAGATGCCACATCACTTTCAATAGCATTAGCCCATACCTTATCTAATATAAATTGATGGGTTAGCACCTTTCCTACATTTTGAGCCAATAAGCATATTAGATTATATTCTATAGGCATTAAATGAACCTCTTTCCCATCTACTCTCACCTCAGCTGCTGCATAATCAATAGTTAAACTCCCATTTGTAAAACTATTTTCCTCATCAGCACCTCTCATTTCTAGATATTGAATTCGCCTTAAAGTAGACCTTAACCTTGCTAAGAGTTCTTCTACACTAAAAGGTTTTGTAAGGTAATCATCAGCCCCCGCATCTAATGCTAATATTTTATCTTTACTATCACTTCTAGCACTAATAACAATAATAGGCATCATAGACCATGTACGTATTTTTTTAATCACTTCTACTCCATCTATATCTGGCAAACCTAAATCCAACAATATAATATCTGGTTTATGCGTAACAGCTTGTAATATAGCAATTGCACCATTTTCTGCTGTAATATATTTATAATTTTGAGTTTCTAATGTGGTTGTAATCAAACTACGGATAGGTTTGTCATCTTCCACAACTAATATATTCGGTTTTCCATTTATCATTTAATATGAACCTCCTCCGCTTTTAAGGTAAATCGAAAAATAGTACCTTTAGGTTTATTATCTAACACATAAATTTCACCACCATGCGCATTGACTATAGACTTGCATAGTGCAAGCCCTAAACCCATGCCTCTTCTGCCATCTGCCACTTGATTATTAACAGTATAAAACATATTAAATATCTCACGTTTCTGATCATCTACTATACCCTCGCCGCTATCTGCCACATCTATTTGAATAGTACGTCCTATTTTTCGTGTACTTATCTTGATTTGGGAGCCCCTTTCTGTATATTTAATGGCATTATCCAGTAAATTATTGATGACCTGTATAATAAGCTTAGCATCCATATTTGCCATGAGCATATCATCGTCTTCCTCTACTATAATCTCATGCCCTACACTGCGCCTATCCACATATTTTAAGCTTTCTGTAATCACATCATCAATAAGCTCTGGTTGCAGATTTAATTTCATAACACCATTTTCAATACGCGTTACTGACAATAAATTTTCAACTAAATTAATAAGCCAAATAGAATCATCGTAAATATCTTCATAGATGCGATTCTTTTGTTCCTGCGATATTTTATCTTCATTATTCATTAGCATACCTGCATTGCCAGAAATACTTGTAAGTGGGGTCCTTAAGTCATGGGAAATTGACCGCAATAAATTAGCACGTAGCTGTTCTTGCTCTAACTTAATGGCTACTTTCCTTTCTCTATAAATTAACTCTCCCTTCTCGAAAGCAAGTGCTCCTTCATTTAACATGGCACACATAATACCTTCTTCAAAAGCTGGAATCTTGCCCTTCTTCATCTCAATCCCTACTACACCAAATACTTTTTCTCCATTACGTATACTAAGATATAAATATTTAGAACCTGGCAATGTAGTTGTTGTAGCACCTGCATGCTTATTATTTTTATAAGTCCACTGTGCTACTGCTAACTCTTCCTTTGGCAACCTATCTTTAGCCTCTGGCGCCACTTTGTAGACTAATGGGATAGGATGCTCCTCTGGACTTCCTATGTAACAATAAATACTACGGTCTAACAGTTTTCCTAACTGATTAATCGTTGTTTCACCTATTTCTTTAAAATTATTAGCTTGCTGTAACTTTTGACTAGTTTCTAGTAATACCTCTGTACGATAAGCTTTTTTAGCTCCCTCTTTCGCAATTAATTTTACCTTTTGAGTTAATGTAGAACTTACAAAAGCTGTAATAAGCATCACTACGAAGGTGATAATATAACCAGTGTCATCTACTGAAAATGTGTAAATCGGTGCTGTGAAGAAAAAGTTAAAAGCACACACACTAATTATGCTAAAAATAATACTAGTTCCCCTATATCTAGTAAGCATCGATGTCATTAATACACCTAAAATATAAATCAATATCAGATTTGCTTCTTTAAAATTATATCTGGCAAATAAACTGCATATGATGGTCGCAACTACTAGATTAGTTACTGCAATATAGCAGTCAGTTGTTATGCCCTCTCCTATAAATTTCAACTTTTTAGGTTTTACATATTTCTTATTAAAGGTATCTGGAATCAAAAAGATTTCTAGCTGTGGCACTAGCTTAGTTAAACGTTCCGAAAAGCTTTCCTTTACGCCAAAGATACTCCTTTTTGTATATGTCCTTCCTAAAACAATTTTCGTAACCTTTGCAATCTTAGCATACTCTGCAATCTGCTGTACAATGTCATCACCATAAGAAATAATAACCTTTGCACCTAATTGTTCAACTAGCCTTGTGTTCTCTTGAAGCCTTGCTAAATCTTCCTTACTCATATAACTATATTCAGACGTCTCTACATAAATAGCTGTAAAATGTCCATGGAACGCTTTTGCCATCCTAGCTGCCTGCCTAATTACCTTAGCATTAGACGGCGAAGACGATAAACACATCAAAATATGTTCCGAAGCCGCGCCCTCTCTTTCTACTCCCAGAGTTGCTACTTGCTCTTGATTGACCCAATCTGCCATGCGTCTTAAGGCAATTTCACGAAGAGCAACTAAGTTCTGCATCGTAAAAAAGTTTTCTACTGCTTTTCCCACTCTATCCTGTCTATAGACTTTACCTTGTTTTAAACGTTCTATAAGTTCTTGGGGTTCAAGGTCTACCATTTCTATTTGCGTTGCCTTATCAAATACAAAATCTGGGATACGCTCTCTTACCGTTATGCCTGTAATGCCCGCTATCACATCATTTAAACTTTCAATATGCTGTACATTTACAGTGGTCCATACATCAATCCCTGCATTTAGTAATTCGTTAATATCTTCATAACGCTTTTCATGGCGACTCCCTTTAGCATTAGTATGAGCTAATTCATCTACTAAAATCACTTCAGGCATTCTCTCTAAAGCTACATCTATATCAAACTCTTTGACTGCAATATTATTTTCATTAATTATTTTAGGCTGAATGACTTCTAGTCCTTTTAATAACGCCATCGTCTCGGGCCTTGCATGAGGCTCTATATAACCTACGACTACATCGATGCCCTGCTCCTTAATCAAATGCCCAGACGACAACATGGCATAGGTTTTTCCTATGCCAGCTGCGTAACCAAAAAATATTTTAAATCTCCCTTTTTTACTTCTTGCTTGGTCATCTTCAATTTGCTTTAAAATAATATCTGGATTTCTATACAATTCTTCCACTATATATTCTCCCTTTAATTATTTTTAAAATCTTATTTATAAACTTTCTCTATATAAACAAATAAATTAACCCTCTTACATATTGATAATTTCCATTATTCTATCACTTATTATTTTAAAATACCATCCAACGCTAAATTTACTTCAAGTACATTTACAACCTCTTCTCCAAATATACCAAATAACTTATGATCAGTATATTTATCAATGATTTTCTGTACTTCTTCTTCACTCATACCTCTACTTTTCGCAATCCTTGGAATTTGATAATCAGCTGCATTTACACTGATTTGAGGGTCTAATCCACTTCCTGAAACTGTTACGAGATCAACAGGTACCTCCTCTGACTTTGCATCTGGATTGGCTGCTTGAATTTTACTAACCCTTTCTGCTATTAAATCACCATATGCTTCACTAGCTGGTGTTAAGTTAGAAGGACCTGCATAATATAGAAGATTTTCATCTTCTTCAAGTGAAATAGGATTTGAAATCATTACCCTCCCCCATAAATACTGATTACCTGTAAATTCTTGTGCTAATAGTTCACTACCATATCGCACGCCATCTACTTCTATGATGCTCCCATTTGCCTTATCTTTAAAGCAAACTTGTGAAATTCCCGTTACAATGAGAGGGTAAATCACACCACATAGTAAACTAAAGATAAAAAAGATTAGAATCGTTTTTAGTAAAACGGATTTAATAAATTTCATTATAAAGGCCTCCCCACTATACTAACCCAATAGCGACAATAAACATATCAATTAATTTTACAAAGATAAATGGTGTAATAATGCCACCTAAACCATAAACTACAAGGTTCCATGATAAAAGTTTTCCTGATGATACTTCACGGTATTTCACACCTTTTAATGCCAATGGTATTAAAGCTACGATAATCAACGCATTGTAAATAATCGCTGAGAATACTGCACTTTCTGCACTATGCAAATGCATGATATTAAGTGCATTAAGTTCTGGAAATATTGCCATAAATAATGCTGGAATAATGGCAAAGTATTTTGCAAGGTCATTGGCAATACTAAATGTTGTAAGGCTACCTCTTGTCATAAGAAGCTGTTTACCTATTCTTACGATATCAATAAGTTTGGTTGGTGAAGAATCTAAATCTACCATATTTCCTGCTTCTTTAGCTGCTTGTGTCCCCGTGTTCATAGCTACTGCCACATCCGCTTGGGCTAAAGCTGGCGCATCATTGGTGCCATCACCTGTCATAGCAACTAAATGCCCTTGTGCTTGGAAATCACGTATCATTTGAAGTTTGCCTTCTGGTGTTGCTTCTGCTAAAAAGTCATCTACACCCGCTTCTGCTGCAATAGCCGCTGCTGTAAGTGGATTATCTCCAGTAATCATGATTGTCTTAATTCCCATACGTCTAAGGTCTTCAAATTTTTCTTTAACGCCTACTTTAATAATATCTTTAAGATAAATAACACCTAATATTTCATGATTCTTTGAAACAACTAGAGGTGTCCCACCTTTATTTGCAATGTTTGTCACAACACTTTCACATTCTTTGCTATAAGTTCCACCTGCTTGCATAATATATTTTTTCATAGCATCCGCTGCACCTTTACGAATTTCACCCTCTTTTGAGTCTACACCACTCATTCTTGTGTTGGCTGTAAAAGGTACAAATTTAATATCTAACTCTTTTAAATTGCGTTCACGAATACCGAACTTCTCTTTAGCTAAAACAACGACACTTCTTCCTTCTGGTGTTTCATCTGCTAATGAAGCAAGTTGCGCTGCATCTGCAAGTTCTTTTACGCTGTGTCCATCTACTGCAATAAATTCTGCTGCTTGACGATTTCCTAAAGTGATTGTACCCGTCTTATCAAGCATTAAGATATCTACATCACCAGCTGCCTCAATGGCTCTACCACTCATAGCTAATACATTTGCTGCATTTAATCTGCTCATTCCAGCGATTCCAATAGCTGAAAGGAGTGCCCCTATTGTGGTAGGTGCTAAACATACAAGTAAAGCAATTAATGATGTAATAGAGGTAGGATTACTCATATCAAACTGTTTAGATAAAAATTCACTATATGCATATAAAGAAACGGTTACTAAGATAAAGATAATGGTTAAAGCAATTAAGAAGATTTGTAGTGCAATTTCATTAGGGGTCTTCTTTCTAGAAGAACCTTCTACCATGGCAATCATTTTATCTAGGAAACTTTCACCCGCTTCACTTGTAACCTCTACTATAATCCAGTCAGATGTAACTAATGTTCCACCTGTTACAGCACTTCTATCACCACCGGCTTCTCTAATAACAGGGGCTGATTCACCTGTTATAGCACTTTCATCTACAGAAGCTGCCCCTTCGATTACTTCGCCATCAGCAGGTATTTGATCCCCTGCTTCTATTATCACAACATCACCTTTTTTTAATGTTGAAGATGCAACGATATCGTAGACACTTCTATCTTTTTTATCAACTAATTTCTTAGCTTCTACATCTTTCTTAGAAGCCCTTAGGGTATCTGCCTGTGCTTTACCGCGTCCTTCTGCTATAGCTTCTGCAAAATTTGCAAAAAGTACAGTGAACCATAAAACAATGGCAATACCAGCTATATAAACTGATGGTGCATCCTTAATCCCAAATAACGATAAGACATATAGACCAGTTGTAATAATGGCACAAACATAAACTAAAAACATAACCGCATTACTAATTTGAACTTTAGGTGATAACTTTAAGAATGAATCTTTTAGTGCACGCTTTATCATTTTATTATTCATTATTTATTCCCCCTAACCTATCATTTGTAGATGTTCTGCAATTGGTCCAAGTGCTAAAGCTGGGAAGAAGCTTAATGCACCAATAAGTAACACTACAAATATGAGTAAACCAATAAACATAGCATTTGATGTAGAAAGTGTTCCTGCTGTTGTCGCAATCTTTTTCTTGCCTACTAAACTACCTGCCATTGCTAATGTGGCAATCATCGGTACAAAACGAACCACCAACATACAAAGTGCTATTAAAATATTGAGGAATAATGTATCTGCTCCGAATCCCGCAAATGCTGACCCATTATTACCTGATGCAGAAGCAAAAGCATATAAGATTTCTGAAAGGCCATGTGCCCCTGAATTATTTAAACTATTTACGACATTAGGTATAGTTACTGCGATACCGCTACCTATTAAATTGGCTACTGGTGTTGCAAGACACATGATTACTGCCATTTTCATTTCAAAAGGCTCTATTTTCTTTTCTAGGTATTCAGGTGTTCGCCCTACCATTAGCCCTGCTATAAATACGGTAAGTACTGCAAAGCCTATCATGCCATAAAGTCCACAGCCTACACCACCAAATACCACTTCACCTAACATCATTAGTAACATTAAAATCATGCCGCCAAGTGGTGTATATGAATCGTGCATAGAGTTTACAGAACCATTAGATGCTGCCGTTGTAAATGCCGCCCATGTAACAGAAGAAGCTATACCGAATCTCGATTCTTTGCCTTCCATATTACCGCCTGCTTGCCCATCTGTATCTAATTCAACTGAATAATTATTTTCTAATTGTGGTGTTGCAGCCCTTTCACTCACAGCTACTCCTGTCATAGCTGCCACTAACATAATCAGCATGGCTAAAAATATTGCCTTACCTTGCTTCATATCCTTAATATTTCTACCAAATGTGAAACATAATGCTGCGGGTATTAGTAAAATAGATATCATTTCAAGTAAATTTGATAACGGTGTAGGATTTTCAAATGGATGTGCTGAGTTAACACCGAAGAATCCCCCGCCATTAGTCCCTAATTGTTTAATTGCAATCTGACTTGCTGCTGGTCCCATAGGTACCACTTCTTCTGTAATAACCGTGCCATCTTCTAAGATTACAGGTTCTACAAGTTGTACTGTTTCATAGGATTTTAAATTTTGTACAACACCTTGTGATACAAGTACAAGTGAAAGAACAAGTGATAAGGGGATTAAGACATATAAAACGACTCTAGTTAAATCTACCCAGAAGCTTCCAATCCCCTTTTCTCTAGCACGAAGAAATCCCCTAATCAAAGCAAAAAGTACACAAATGCCAACACTTGCTGATACGAAATTTTGTACCCCTAACCCTAACATCTGTGATAGATAAGATAACTGCATCTCACCACTATAAGCTTGCCAGTTCGTATTTGTAATGAAGCTTACTGCAGTATTAAAGGCTAAATGCCAGCTCATACCATCAACTTTCTCAGGATTTAAAGGTAGTACGCCTTGAAAAACAAGAATTAAAAATAATGCGACCAAGGACACAATGCTAAATACCCCTACACTCATTGCATACCTTTTCCAGTCCATATCCTCATTTTCATCCACATGTATAATCTTATAAATTAATCTTTCCACTGATCCTATGATTTTAGTTAAAAATGTTTTTTCTCCATTCATAACCTTTCCTATATATTTGCCCAAAGGCATTGCAAGTAATATTAAAATTACCAAGTATAATACATACTGTATAACATCACTCATTTTCTCCACCTCTTATTTATTATTTTTCCTTGATTTTAAGGCTTTTTTCTCTGTCCCTTGCATGCAATCTCCTTCATCATAGGCTACTGCACCTGTAGGATAAAAACTGCTATATAAATCTAAGTTGTGTCGCACAGGCATTCCATATCAGGTCCCCCCTCTTAATTTCTTTTACTCACCTAAAATAAACTTGAAGTATTATAGATTTCACATTTATAAATTTTAGTTATTCATAGTTTTTAGTTGGTTTCTCTATATCTTATCTGCGATTTATTTTATAGCATCTGAAATTAAAGTAGGATTAGAAAAATTTTATATCACATTAAATTTGCATTAAAATTAGAGGGCCTTTAACCCAAAAAGGAAAGGTTGCGAAACCACTGGGAGAATTCACCCCATTTAGTAGGACACATAATAATCAAAAAAATAGACACGGTCTTTTTTTACCGTGTCTACTAAAAAGGTAGCATTGTCAACTTTGTGATACCGCCTTCTTTTATTATTTATTCGTTTCTGCTAATGTTGCATCGGTTTGGGCTTTTTCGAAGCCTACGATGACATAGCCAATGATATCATTTTCTAGCAGTAGCGTTTCAAGCCCTAACCTTGCATGATATACCTTTTCTTGTCAGCCTCATTAAGTAAGTATTATTTATATAAGTCCATACCAAAACTAGTTTTTAGTGGTTCTCCTTCTTCTAGCTGATAACTTCTTATCCCCCTCTCATCTCGCATAGCATGATAAAATTTAAAATATTGTGTCATCTATTTTGCCCTTGATCATTTATAGGGCAGAAAAGTTTTTTAACCCTTCTACCCTATTTCAAATTTCTTATTCTATTTCAATTAGCACCTTAGGATACTATAAATTATTTTTTCATACTTACTTATTTACTTACTTATTTACTTATTTACTTATTTACTTACTTGCTATCCCCTTTATGCACCTGACCAGCAAAAATTTTGCTCTTTTCCTTTGGCAATTTATTTTTAGTCACTAAGTCATAAAAACCTGAGACAATATAACTTATAGTCATAACAATCATTATAGCTACCATTTCATCGCCGCCAAAATATTCTAGAGCTAAAGCAATAGAAGTAATCGGCAAGGAAGTTGCACCACAAAATACACCTACCATTCCTAAAGCTGCTGAAGATGCCAATGGCAATCTAATATATTTTGCTACAGCACTACCTAATGCTGCCCCTACGAAGAATGTTGGATTTCCGCGACCGCCTTGAAAGACTGAACCTAATGCAATGGCTGTAAAAATAATTTTCCAAATAGAATCCATAAGCGTAGCTGGCTTGTCAAAGGAATCTCTAATAAAGGTTTGGCCTAAACCATTGTAGTCATCTCCTACGATTAAAAATAAAGTAATCGTAATGACACCACCTATAAGTGCCTTTAAATAAGGACTTTTAGTTACTCTCTCATAAAGCTTACTACTATTATCAAGGGCTAAATTAAATAAAAATCCACCTATCCCAAAGATAATGCCTGCAAGTACTAGCTTTAAAATAAGTAAAATGGTTAAATCATCTAGTGCTAACTTAGGAAAGTCTATACTTTTACTGCCTATCCAAGTACTAATTTCATTGGATATAACCGTTGTTAAAAATGCTGGAATAAGTGCCTGATAATGAAATCTTCCTTTTAAAACAAGTTCCATTCCTAATATCGCACCTGCAAAGGGGACATCATAAATGACACCAAAAGCACTCCCTACGCCGCAGATTACTAACGTTCTTTGTTCATCATCATTAAGCTTAAGTTTCCTTGCAATCCAGTCCCCTAAGGTACCACCCATAGCAATTGCTGATCCTTCCTTACCTGCACTACCACCAAAGAAAGTGGTTACTAATGAGCCTATGAATACAACGAAAGTCATATAAAAAGGAATATCTTTTGCCGCAGATTGTACCTCTGACTTTAACAAGTTTTCTCCTGAATAGGCATTTCGCTTAGTGTGAACATACATATAAGTAATGGCTAGACCTGCTAAGGGCAAAAAGTATATCAAATACTCATTGGCTTTACGGTATTTGTTAGCTGCCGTTAAAATTATATTATAGGCACCTACTACAAGCCCTATAGGAATTGCCATCGCAATGCTTAAGATTACCCACCTTAAAATTTCTTTTATTAATTTATAATAGTCATTCTTGCTTTCTGCCATCTTTATACCCCTTATCCTTCTGACACTTTTATAAAGCATATTGTTTGCTTATATCAAAAAAATAATTCTTGAGCGATAGCTTTTAGCAGTTTTACATACTATATTTCATTATAAAGTGGGACACCACCGAAGTTTCCTTGGTTATACATCTTCTCAATGTTTTGAGCTTCCCTTGGTTTCATATTAGAAAATCTATTGACTTTACTTCCTTCCTCTTCAACAAATTCTACTGCATATTCTTGGTCTGGTCTAAAAATTGTATTTGATAATAAATTAGTGGAATGAGAGACTAAAAATATTTGAGCCGCCTGAGATTGATGCATAAAGTATTTTATAAGAAGCTTCTCTAATTCATTGTGAAAAGCACTGCTAAATTCATCAATAATTAGCATACCGCCATTTTCTATTACTTTAAAAATGGCTGGTAATATACTTAATAATTTTCTATTACCTAGCGATTCCATAAAGAAAGGAATTTGCGTATTCATTCCTTGTCTTCTAAAAAATAATGTCTTTTCACTCTCATCATATAATCCCATGAAACTTTCTTTACGCTTTTCTTGGTACTCGATTTTATATTTAAAATTATACTCTTTAAGAAACATATTAATTTGCTCTGTCCCATACTCATCCAAATACTGCTTAAGCCCTATATTATTATCATCATTAGCACGTATATTCTCTGCATCTAAGTAAATAGAATTTCTAAGATACCTGAACCAAGCCTCTAGCAGTGGATACTCCTGAAATCCTGTGTTAAAATAAATGGTTCTTAAGGCCAATGTTTCTTTATCTTGCTTAAAGTGTTTCACATGGGTAATAAGAGACCTGGTTGTTTCACCTATTCTTTCTAATAGCATTTCTTCATTAACTAATAGTTTTTCACTTAACATGCGGTTTTTAGTATCATATTCTATTTGATATACAATTTGACTCCCTTTTATCTTAAAAGCATAGTTTAAATTCATCGTATCACGCTTACTAAATAAACATTTATAAGCACCTAGATTAATTCTCCTTTCTCTAAATAGCAAATCCAGCAGAACACTTAAAGCCAAAATAGCATTACTCTTTCCAGCTGCATTTCCTCCAACGAATATTGCCCCCTTCAATACGCCATCATCTGTTACATTAATATTTCTTAGTATTTTATAGTTTGTACTCTCAAAATCAAACACTGTCTTATGCTTAAATGATTTAAAATTCTCTATTTCTAATTTCGTTAACATCCTATTCTGCTCACTTCCTAATATAAATCCCACTCAGACTTATCCATCTAAGTCCTTGCCTGTGATGACACTAAATTTAAGTGCAAAAAAATTACACTTACAAATTTTTCAAGTGTAATTTTTTTACATCTTACTCTATCCTTTGTCCTACAAGCCTTCTAGTTCTACCTTTAATCTTTCAATAAGATCATCAGCCGTTGCACCTAAACCTTTTTTCGTAAGTTGCACAATAGCTGCTTCTATAGAAGGTAGTTTAAAGCTTGTTTGATAAAGCTGTACCTTATTTAAAATGTCGACTGGTATTCCAATCTCTACCTTTTCTACTTTTTGACTAACGACTTCTTTCTTTTCTACTTCTTCTACTTTCTTCTTTTCATACCATGCTGGTAAAGCAATACAGCGCCCAGCACTGGTCTCTACGAACACTAATCTTGGTTTATTTCCTTTGTCCAATCTAATATTACGTTCAATCACCTGTGATAACGATTGAATTGGATCTTTTGCAGCACTCGGTGCCACTAGTTTTCTTTCTTGCGCCAACCTTGCTAAATCTTTAGATTTCAGAGGTTTCTTATGTTCAGCCAAAAGCTGAGCTGCTGCCTGTTGTATTGTAATTGTCTTGTCCATCATATTGCCTCTTATCTTCCGTTATAAATCCTAGGATATTTATAGCTCATTTCTCTGTAAAAAGCCTATTTTTCTATTATAAAAGATGTTTCATCACTTAATCAATACCAATAATCCCATTTTTATACTATTCCTAAATACTTTGCATCCTCCTCCATCTTCTTCCATCATTTATCCTATTTTTACCATCACACTTCAATCATCACTTCATCAACTTGCGATTATTATTAATCATATATAATCACCTTTCATTACAATTTCATCACCTAGTGATTATTTAGTGATTATTTAGTGATGATGTCATGATTGTGGTTTTTGAGCATTTTTTTACCCACTTTCGGCCCCCAATAAACCTTTTTTACTCAATCCATTGATAACACTAGCTTAATCACCACCCATTTCCAATATTTTACTGATGATTAAACAGCACCAAGGCATAAAAACAGCAGATGCTTTACTATTCTAGAGCTCCTATATAGCTTCTATTAGTTAGTATAAGCATCTGCTATTGGATTTATTTAAAGTCGTTAGAAATATGGTTTTGGCCGCCAAATATAGCCATTTTAGAGGCATTTACAACTCCGCAGAACTAGATCGCGCCTAAAAATCAGTGTTTTTAAGCATCTAGTAAGCTGTATTTACACTTAAATCTCATATCTATAATTTAGAAGCCCATTTCAGCAAGCCAAGAAGTAAGCTTTTCTTTACGTGATTTTTTCATCACCAAAGTGATGATATTTCCCAAGTTTCATCTCATCTACAAGGTACTCATCTAGCATAAAAAGTACCCTTTTTGCACGAGATACAACCTTGGCATCATGCGTGAAAACTGCAAGAGTTTTGCATTGTTCATTCACTCGTCTTAAAATTTCCAGGATTTCCAAAGTGGTTTTCGAATTTAAGGCACCAGTTGGTTCATCACTAAAAATGATGTCGGGCTCATTTATAATTGCACAGCAGATACCGGCACGTTGAAGTTGCCTACCAGATACTTCCGTAATATCTCGGTCAGCTAGATTGGAAATGTCAATTTGTTTCATTAGCGAGATAGCGTGTCTAATAATTTCGCCTCTATTCTTGAGACGTGCTTCATATCTATTCCGCCATTATCTTAAAATATGCGCCTAAAAATCCTATGCCCTTAAAGTTGCAATCTCTTCTATATCCTTTGCTCTAATCATTTTTAAGAAAAGAGAAGTACTCAAAACTGCCATTTCTTGTTTTTTATTTTCCACTTCTATCCACAACTTATCCCCAACTTCTTTATTCAGGGCATTTTTGCTGGTATTAAGGTAGGATAAGGCTATCTCATTTTTACTTTTTGGAGTCCTTCCAGCCATGTAATCTAGGGAAAAAATGGAAAAATCACCACTCTCAATATTGATACGCTCCCACACCCCATCATTTCCTAGTACTTTATACTTGTAAGTGACCAATAGCACATACTTATCCACAGATGTATTTTTAGATACAATTTCCTAAATCTCCCTAACTATAAATTATTTATGTTTAGCATTTCTAAACTTTGCTGTGATTTGACCTGTGGATTATTTTGTGTAAAACTCTCAATTTCTCCTTGAAGCAACGGATGAAATAATAATAAAATGAGGTGCCTCGAAATTATTTATCGTGCACCTCATTTTTATCCTTATTATTTTTTTCAGCTTCTACTGCTCTAACATACCCGCGCGGCAACTGTCGCCTGGTTTTTCACCAAATATATCTGCTCTTCTCTTTTTATTAAGGTAGTTTAGGACACGCATTTTAAAACGCCCTAATTCCTCAACATTATAAAAAGCAAGAAGATCCCCTGCTAAGAAAACGCTATCCATTAGAAGGTATCTAAGGTCTTTGAAATTTTCTTCGTCTTCTGCACTTACTTCTAAGTTGCTGCAAGCTTCCATAAGTTTTTCAAACTGCTCTTTAGTATCTTGTAATCTTATTTTAATAAGTGGTGGGGCATCATTTTGAAAATCCTCATTTACGAGAGCTTCAATCCATGCTGCATAATCATTATTTATATCTACATATTGCTCATAAATTTCTATTAAGTTCATGACTTACCTCTTTCTAATGTCCTATTAAATTCTATTTTGTATCACCCTGCTTATCATAACATATGCAGAACGCCAAGTTAATGTCATCTTACTTCAATTAATCTTCTACTTGAAGTCAAAACTTGAAGTCCAAATCTAGTCGCCTATTTTCTCTAGTTCTTCTAAAATAATGCAGCTTTTAATCGTATTATTTCTTACGGCCTCTAAACATTCTTTGTAATCCATCCATATCACACCTTGGATTTCTTCTTTTTGCACCTTAATTGCTTCTATATCCAAATTATTTCTCTTCATACGATAGACACGGCTGATACGATTGTCATTAAAAGTTTTGCCATGAAAAATATTTGTATGATGCGCTCTTAAAGTCCAGCGGTATTCTAATTCTTCAGGAGTCGCTTCTATTCCTAATTCTTCTTTCAACTCACGCAATGCCGATTCAATGTAGTCCGAACCGGCTGGGATATGCCCTGCTGATGAGATATCTAGACAGCCAGGAAAAGAATCCTTATTTTCACTACGTTTTTGAAGTAATATATCTAATCCACCTTTTTCATTATCTCTCACAATCCACACATGAGCAGTCCTATGTAAATCACCATCCTCATGCACTTTACTGCGCGCCTTCACCATACCTGTTGGTTGCCCATTTTCATCTACAATATCCAACATTTCCATTCGTAGCCCCTCCTATTGCTTGTTGCTCTATAATTTAGTCTTCAATCAAATCTATAGAAAAATCAACTAAAACCTTGAAATATACATGTACGTAAATTGTTTTCTCTCAATGATTTCACATACCTAAAAATCATGCATAACTAAATTTTATAAATATGAAATCTATATATACTTTCACAAATGCTTTTTACTATTATATCATCTCTTATCATAGTTAGTTCTTAACTATTATTTTCTTTCATATTCATAAATCTGCCTAGGGGTTTCTGTAATATACATTTCCTTGAGTTCAAACTCTGCTTCTTTTTGAGCTTCAAAGGTTATTTTAGAAAAGCATTCTTTCTTTTCTGCCTTTCCTGTTAAAAACATTACCGTTGGTCCATCTGCCCCGCCTATTATGCCTATACTGGCACTGCATGTACTTTCTGGTTCATAAGCAGATTTTTTTCTAGGCTTCTTACTATAATTTATACTACTATCAATATTTAATCTCTCGCCCATTTTAAGAGGTGGTGTGATTTCATAAGTTGCTGAAGTTACATAGCACTGTAGATCCTCCATTTGCCAACTGTCCTCTTCCCCTCTCTCAAAAGATAATACATATTTTTCTTTCGTAACAGGATGTTCCATTTCAAATTCATAAGTAGGCTTATCACTGGATAATTTAAATTTCTTTTCTAAGTGATAATGCCTTTCTACTTCGCGTGTCTCAAACTTTAAGTTTTTTATCACATCGCCTCTCTTAATTCTTTTAAACTTTTGAAAGCCTTCTGCTGCCTTCGGATAAGGGATACAACACCTTTCTACGCCAAAATGTATTTCATCTTTTAGAATTTCTCTATATGCCTTCTTAAATTTCTTATACATCCCCTCATCATCCTGTATAGAAGAACATAAACTGGCGCTCGAACTATATCCCTTTTCTACCTTCACCCCATTAATCCATATCTTAGACAGTTTTATTGACTGATAAGGATGCACTTCCTCTATCTCTCCTCGCTGTGCCTCATCTGAAAAATCTACTGCTTCATATTTTTTAATGTAAGCCTTAAATACCTCATCCCCTATTGGCGTAATAATGTCAAAGACGATGCCCTTCTTAAAGCGATATACATACGGGATATAATGTTTTTGCCCCAAATACTCAAATTCCCAATTAATTTTTTGCTTACTTTTACATTCCTCCACTTGCTTTCTACTTTTTTCTTTTGTGTACCATAATGAGCTATCATAATAAATTTTCACCTTTTGTCCCCCTTATTATTTATTCTCATGCAAAAATATTTTTCCTGTCATTTGCTTATTAAGTTTATATCTTTTTAAATTTATTATATAGGCAAAAGAACTTTACCGCACATAAATTTAAATCAAAATAAAAATAGAGCCATAAAAATGGCCCTACTTCACAACATCTCTTTCTCTTATGTGCCGCAGTATGTTTTATAGCAACCGCCTTTAAGCACTGGTACTTCTGTGTACTGATCATATAAATTTGTATAATCATATGGTTTTTTAAGTACCTCTAGAAGTTTTGCTAATACACTATAATCCTGCCTTTTAGTTGCCGCTTCTAGTGCTTCCTCTACAAGGTGGTTACGTGGAATCACCTTCGGATTATGAGCTGCCATTAGCTTCTTTACTTCTTCTTTGGATACTTTTTGACGTTCTAATCTTTCCTGCCATAAGGCATACCACTTTTTAAAGCCTTCTTCTTTAAAGAACGCCATAGTTTCTAAATTTCCTAATGTTAAATTTCTAAAGGTATTCGTATAGTCGGGATGATATCTTTTCATAAGTTCCATAAGATGAATAACAAGTTCTTCATCTTTTTCTTCTTCTGTAAATACCCCTAGCTTCTTATACATTCCTTCAAACCAATAGGCTCTATATTGCTTTGTAAAATTAGATACCGCATCTTGTGCCAACCTAACCGCCTCATCCTGTTTTTCATGTAACAGTGGCAGCAATGTTTCTGCAAACCTTGCAAGATTCCACCCCGCTATAGGCGGCTGATTTTCATAGGCATAGCGCCCCTGTTCATCAATAGAGCTAAATACCGTTTTGGGATCATACGTATCCATGAAGGCACATGGACCATAATCAATTGTCTCGCCGCTTATTGCCATATTATCTGTGTTCATCACGCCATGAATGAAACCTACTAACTGCCATTTTGCAATTAGTTTTGCTTGGCGTGTCACCACTTCCTTTAATAAATACAAATAAGGGTTTTCTGCTGTTTTTCCTTCTTTAAAATGTCTTTTCAAAGTATAATCTGCCAATGCTTTAAGAGTTTCTAAATCCCCCCATTTGGCTGCATATTGGAAGGTGCCAACACGTATATGACTCTTTGCAATACGTGTTAAAATGGCACCATCTAATATGTCTTCTCGCCTAATCTTCTCACCCGTTTTAACTACCGCTAAGCTTCTAGTCGTTGGAATACCTAATGCATACATGCCCTCACTAATAATGTATTCTCTAAGCATAGGCCCTAAAGCTGCCTTGCCATCTCCTCTTCTTGAATAAGGCGTTCTTCCTGAGCCTTTTAACTGAATATCATATCTTTCTCCATCTTTTCCTATATATTCACCTAAAAGTACCGCCCGTCCATCACCCAACATTGTAAAATAACCAAATTGATGGCCTGCATACGCCTGAGCAATCGACTCCCCTATTACCTCGTTACCTGCAAGAATCTGCATACCTTCCTCGCTTTGCAAAAATGCTAAGTTAAGTCCCAACTGCTCTGCTAGTGGCGTATTAAATATAACTAATTCAGGATTTGGCACCTGACTCGGTGCTTGTTTTGAAAATAAGTTTTCTGGAAGCATCATATAGGTATGTTCTAGTTTTAGGTCTTGTTTTGTCATGTTGTCCCTTTCATTCTGCTCCTTTTATTTGCATTATAAATGCTTTCTCTAATTAGTTTTAGCTTAAGACTATTTATTATGCCTGTATAAATTAAACATCACACTCAATAATGTGCTTACTTTACTGATTAATTACATTGCCATCATAATATATAACCGTATCTTTTCCTTCAAATCCTTCTAGGTTAGACCAATCGCTATTTGTTAAACGTGCTTGTATATTTAAGCTACCTTGACCTTGTCTTAATTCTAAGTCTCTTGCAAATGTAATTTCTATATAATCACCTTTGCTATCACTTCCAAATTCTCCTTTTGTACCACTTGTTAAATCAACATACCATGGGGCTACATTAAGCTGTGCACTGCTGCAATCACACCAGAATTTCATCTCTTTTGCATCTACTTTTTCAAAATAATAACGAATAGCCACTTTAGATACATCTATAACTGCATCGCCTGTTGCATTGACTGTATAAGTTTGGCCAACGCCATTGCCATTTGCCTGAGTTTTAACTTGTACATCTAACCCTGGATTTTCCGTTATTTCTCCACCTTCTTCTCCAGAGTTGCCACCTTGATTTCCTCCTTCTCCACTGCCTGTGTTACCGCTCTGGTTGCCGCCTTGATTTCCTTCACCAGTATTGCCACTCTGGTTGCCACCTTGATTTTCTCCACCAGTATTACCGCCTTCTGAGCTTGCATCTGATACTAAATTAAGTCTAGATAAAGCATGTACTAAGGCTGAATTCCAGTAAATATCCACTTCATTTGTAGAGTAACTTTCCTGATCATCAAGATAACATTTAGCTGGCGCTGCATCTTTTAAAAATATTTTTGCACGATTATCTTCAAGTTGTGAATTCACACCACCAGCAATCATGCCTGGTGCTACTCCTCTAACCATAGATGGTCTATGATGTAAGTTTTTAGGAGTAACCGTACCATATCCAGTTACAAAAGATGTTGCTAATGCATTTTTACCAAAGCAATAGTTAACATGTTCTTTTGCATAATCAATATATTCCTCATTTGGAGCAATTGTATGAGCTGCTTGCATAATGATTGCATCATTAAGAATGCTCATATTACTTCCCCAATAGAAATTAGTTCCATTAGCTGTACCATATGCATCATTCTTAGTTGCAACTAATATATCATTCGCATCTCCTAAGATTTCTGATTTAATCTTTTCACAAATTGTACTATCTGCACCATTTGCTGCGAGGTATGCATCATTTCCGAAGCTTCCTACATTTTGCCAGTCATAGCCTGTTTCAATACCTTGTCCAGCAATCTGTTTGAATGCATCATTGTATTTGCTCTTACCTGTTGCTTTGAATAATGCTGCTGCTGCCCAGTATCTTTCATCCGTATCTTTTTTATCACCATATTCACCTGTTACAATGCCTGCTGGATTCGTAACGACCTGGCTTGGTTGTTGTACTAAATAATCCCATGCTTTTTCTGCTGCTGCTAAGCACTGGTTTGCAAAATTGCTATCTGTATCTTTGAATGCTTCATATCCCATCGCCATAACTGCTGCAAAATCTCCTGTTGCAGTTGTTGTGATAGGGCACACAATAAGTGGTGCTGTTTCTTCTTCTGGCATAACATATGAAGGGAAGTCCTTACACGTTACTTTGTGATATACGCCACCATTTGATTTATTTTGCATTTTGAAGAGCCATTCTAATTGACCTTTTACTTCATCTAAGATGTCTGGTGTACCATTTCCACTTTCAGGAATATTTGTATCATCCCCAAAAGCACTTGGATTTAAGTTATAAGCTGTTAATAAATCTCCTATTGTTTTACTAGTTGCTATAACATAACGGCCATAGTCACCTGCATCATGCCAGCCGCCAGAAACATCAATTTTTTCTGAAGTGCCATAAATAGTTGCCATAGTTGTATGACACTTATCATGATGTAAATTACCTGCATATTGTTCTGGAAGTACTTCTCCACATCTTTGTAAATAGAACATTCTTACTGCATCTCTTAAGACATCTTTATAGACATCATCACCAATTTTAAATGTGTAAGATTCACCTAGAGAATCTGTTTCAATTTTATATGTACCAGCTTCTTTTACTGATGAAAAATCTCCAATATATGTTGTTTCCTGTGCGCCAGCATTATAGCTCCCACCATCAATTGTTCCTGTATAAACTGTTTCCCCTGTAGATACTGAAACGACTTTGAAGTTTGTATCCTTTACATCTCCTCTAAATACAACACGTTTTGAATCATTTGGTAAGTAACCTACTTGGTTAAGAATAATGCTCTGTTCTTTAACTTCTTCTTCACCTTCATGTGAAATATTACTATCATCTATAAGATATACCCCAACATTATCAATAGTTACTGTATGTGCCCCTAAATCAGTGTCATTAACTTTTCCTAAGTTAAAGCAAAGTCTTGGTGCTTTATCTGTGTCATCTTTCATTGTAAATTCGCCGATAACTGTTTGTTTCGTTGAATTAGTATCCACTCTACCATCTATGTAGCCACGATAATCTCCACCATTTAATTGGATACGATAATCAACTTGTCTTGGAATAGATGAGCTAATATCAAATTTTAAAACATATTTACCGCCTTTATGAAGGGTGAAACCTTCATTATAAACTTGTAAGCTGTAGTTTACGTCACCTGTATTGGTAACAGTAGCCTCGGCTGCACCATTGACTAATTTTACTTCACCTTCCCCATTCTCACAGGTGAAATCTCCCCATCCATCATAGCCAATACTGAAGTCCCCATTAAAAAGTATATTTTCTTTTCCATTAATGACACTAGCATCTACTGTAGTTGCTTGTAAATTTATGACATTTGTATTCATTGTGCTGAAAATCATTCCAGCTAACGCAAGCATGGCAAAAGTTTTTCGCATCTTATACATCTCCCTTATTCATGTTGTTTTGATAATATTGTAACTTTTAGGTCCCACTGCTACAATGATATATCATGTCATATTACTGATAAATCCTGTTATTTAGGAGGTTTTCTTATGCATATTCAATATATTGGACACAACCATGTTCATGATATGGACTTTAAAATTTCTCGTCCAAATGGTTCCGGCAACTATTTAGCACTTCTCATTAAAAGTCCTGCTACTTTTTACTTACATGATAAAGTATTACATACACCACCTAATATCTTCTTCTTATATAAACAAGGGACTCCCCAGTACTATGAAGCCTATCAGCAACCTTTTTCTAATGATTGGTTTCACTTTAAACTAGCCTCAGATGAATTGGACTATTTTCAAAAATTAGCACTTCCTTTTGAAGTACCTATAGATATCCTAGATTTACCTTTCTTTTCACTTTTAATTAAACAAATGACTTGTGAGTTTTATGGTGATAGTCCCTATAAAACAGAGATTTTGGACCACTACATGCGTATTTTTTTCCTTAAAATTTCTGAAGCCTATAAAAGCAAACCCACTACTTTAAGTTCACCTCACCATAACCAGTTAGATTTATTGCGTAGTAAAATTTACAATTGTCCCTATGAAAAATGGAACATAGAATGGCTTGCACATGAAATCACATTAAGTCCTTACTACTTCCAAAAGCTCTATAAAAAGCGCTTTGGTGTGACCTGCCTACATGACATCATCAATGCGCGTATCGAATATGCTAAATGCAACTTGATTAAAACAGACCTATCTATCAAGCATATTGCAGAAATGTGTGGCTATGAAAATGATGTTCACTTTATGCGCCAATTTAAAAAATTCACTGGGCTTACACCCAGTGAATTTAGACTTCGTTATAAAGAAATTACAAACATTGATTCTATATCATTAAGAGACCTTGAATCATAATTCCTATTAATTAAATTTTTTCTTCTAGCGTATAATCGCATAGCCCATATATGCGCAATATATAAGGATGCAGACAATTCCTTCTCCACGTACTGTTTTTTTATCGGTTCTTGCAAAGATATAAGTCATCACAGAGACACCTAGGAGGATAATGACATCCATAAAGCCTTCCCTACTTGCTGTAATAGGTGATAATACTGAAGACATACCTAAAATAAATAAGATATTAAAAATACAAGAACCTACAGCATTTCCAAGCGCAAGTCCTGTTTCACCCTTTTTAGTAGCCACAATAGATGTTACAAGCTCTGGCAATGATGTCCCCATAGCAATGATTGTAAGTCCAATAAGTGTTTGGCTTAGCCCAAAGTTTTCTGCAATAGCACACGCATTATCTACAACTAAGTCACCACCTACAATAATGGCAATTAAACCACCTACAATATAAAATACACTTAATAATGGTGATAATGTCTTAATTTCTTCGCCATCCTGTGCATGTCTATTTTTAAGTGCTTCCTTAACAACAATCACTAAATAAACTGCGATACCAAGTAATAAAATAACTCCTTCTATCTGACTAATTTTTAAATCAATAATTATAATAAGCAAGGCAATTGTTGTCACAATATTTACAGGTAAATCCCTTTTTAAAATATCAGCATCCGTATCTACTTTACGAATAATTGCACACATCCCAATAACTATAAGTAAATTAAAAATATTAGACCCTAAAACATTACTAAGCGCAATATCGTTATTTCCTGTAAGACCTGCTGTAATACTTACCGCAGCCTCTGGTGCACTGGTTCCTAGTGCGACAATTGTAAGCCCAATAACGACAGATGGAATCTTAAATAACTTGGCAACTGATGAACTCCCCTCTACAAAGAAATCTGCTCCTTTTACAAGAAAAAGAAATCCCACAAGCAATAATACATACATCATAATCTTTTCTCCTCTCCTAACTCCCTTAAGTAATTACATAAATAAAATATACTTAGTGTGAGTCGCTACACTTCTCTATATAAAAATCTTAACGCAAAAAAACGAGACTTTTATTGCACCCAAAAATGCAATAAAAGTCTCGTTCTTATTTCAGTATGTAGACCGGCTTTATCAGCGTCATGACGATCTGCATAGCACTTTCTTTACAATGAGAAGTGCGAACTACTCCCTAATATTTGTTGTTATAATATCATAGTCTTAATAATGCGTCAACTTAATGCCTCGTCATCTCTTTTTTCTTTTTCTTGACTTACACTACTTAGCCTATCATTAAGATAATTTATGCTCTCTTTAATACTAATAAGCATCTCTGCCATTTTATCTTCTAAATGTTTCATTTCTCTAGCAATGCTACCAATCTCATCTTCGTTTTCCAGTAGTTCTGTTGGAACTGATTCCTTAAATTCACTTTTTATCGTTTCTTCCAAATGACTTACAATATGTTGCATACGCTTTGCTATAGAACTTGCAATCAAATAGACAATAATAAGGCCTATAACTATTGCTGTTATCATACCAATTAACATCGCAATATTAAAGGTTTTCAACCCTACATCTATCTTTCCTTTGGTATTAACAACACCTATCAACCATTCTGAATCACTAATCATTTCATAATTAAAATTAAATACTGTATTAGTATATTCATTGGCTATACTATAATTATATTCTTTACCAAATAATAAATCCTTCTCAAAGATATTTTTAATGCCTTCATTATCAGTTAGCAATTCAACTGTATTGATGTCACTGCTACCTTTAGTGACTACAACGCCATCACCGGAACGGTTTCCTAGGAAGCACAGCTGTCCACTACTTACTTGCATGATCTGATCAAAGAAATCCTCTGCTCGGCGAACACCTATCATAACAGCTTGAATATTTTCATCTTCACCTTTGATAGGACTTAAAAATACTAGATAGTATTCTCCCTCATATCGCCTTAAATCAAACGTATTATACTTACCTTGTAATGCATCCTCAAATAAGTGATTACCTGCTACATTAAAGCTTTCGCCCCCTACACTTATCCCTTGACCATCTACGCCAACAATTCCTATATCAAAAAATAGTGAAACATAATCTTCCAACTTATCTGTCTTTTCTTTAACCGACTGCTCATAATCTTTTAAAAATTTTATTCGACTAATGTTGCTTATAATATTTCTCGAATCCTGTATAATTAATTCTGTTTGTGTTATAGCTGCATTCGCAACAATGTCTGTTTTATCCTGCTCTTGTCGATATAATCTATCCTTATATATATAACTTACTAAAAGATAATTAAATACGCAAATGCCTATTAAAATAATGCCAAAATCTATTGTTAATCTGTTTCTAATACTCTTCTTTCGTCTCTCTACAATACTCACTTATCCCATGCTCCATCTTGCTATTTCCTTATAATTAATATATTGCCAATTAACTGCAGACATATTTTATTATATTTTAGAATACATTTCAACCTTAGGCTTCATTTGTTTGAATTTAATAATTGTATTGTATATTTAAAATGTTTTTTGACTGATGTGTATAATTGTGTTAATATTATGAAGAATATATTAAACAAGGGGGACAAAGATGGAAAACGACACACAAAATTATGTTGGGGTACCGCAAGAAATCAAAAAATGGAACTGGGGCGCATTTATGATGAATATCATTTGGGGCTTAGGTAACAAATCTTACCTACCACTTTTATGTCTCATTCCAATCTTTAACATCGTTTGGGTTTTCGTTTGCGGTGTAAAAGGTAATGAATGGGCTTGGAAAAAGGGTAACTATTCAAGTGTTCAAGAATTCATGCAAGTTCAAGACACCTGGAATAGAGCTGGCATCTTCCAATTCATCATTACAATTGTTGTTGTTGTACTTTACTTTGCTTTATTCGCTAGTATCATGAGTGCAATGGCATCATCTTTCTATTATTAATCCACCAAGAAAGTAGCCTATGCACATCCTTAATTTAAATTTAGTCTTTATTATATTTAACAAAAAGGCAGGAAGAGTCATGACCCTTCCTGCTTTTTATATTTTTAAGCATGCCTTCATCCTATCTTTTTTTACGTAACTCATTTGCTTTATCTTCTCTCTTTGTCAAAACGACTCATTCACTTCTTCTCTTCTCTTTTCCCACCGGAAGTCTAAAAAACTAGCTAGACACTTAGGCACTGACGGGGTGCCTTTGAAGTAATCTGTTAATGCTCTTAGTGAAGATAACAAAAGAGGTTTTAGGTGTATGTTTGAGCGAAGCGAGTTCACACCGTTTCTTTTGTTAGCGAACTTAGAGCATCACAGATTACGGAGAGTGTACCCCAGCAGTGCCCAAGTGTCTAGCGGCCCTATTTTTAGTTCTGTTTCCTCACTAACTCATATTCATCCCCTACTTTAAAGTATGGACAGCGCTTACTTGGATGATAATTCATTCTGGCATAATCATCTTCATCCATAATAGGGGCTACAGCGCATACGTATTCCTTCATTTCTTCATCGTATTCTAAGTGCATACAGTTCTCACACATATCTTTCTCCTTTTTCTACATGATACCCCTATTATATAACTTTCTGCTGCATTGCCAAACAAAGTTCTCTATTTTATTATTGCCCTAAAGTTCTCTAACTTATCTTCATCAATAAAAAAATAGGAAATCCCATCTTCATATCGCCCCTCCCCTGGGATGATTTCATACGTTATTTTATTGACATCAAATTGTGTTATAAAAGGTATATAAGATAACATTTCTCTTAAAGTTAAATCCGTTTCAATACTATTAAATATAATAGGGATAATCTTAGGTAGCCTTACAATAGTTTTGGGACTTAAAAGTTTATTGCTTAATGCCTTTAAAAAGATATGCTGCGTTTTTATTCGGTCTACATCTCCCTCTGGATATTTTCTAAATCTTACCAGCATCTCTGCATGATTTCCATCCAAAATCTGCATACCTGGCTGCAAGTCAATATATAGCTTCTGAGATTCATCTACATAATACATCCTTTGAGGGACTTCGACTGCTATGCCGCCAATGGTATCAATAATTTTATCAAACGCATCTATTTGTACAATCACATAATTATCTATAGGCATTTCTAAAATTTCTTCAATCTGATGCAAAGTAAGTACTCTAATATTTTCTTTGCCACCATAAACTAGCATTTCATTAATTTTACTGTTATTTACCGAATACCCCCACTTATCATACATCACCGCTTGTTGCGTGTTCTCCCATTCTACCTTTGTATCTCTAGGGATAGAAATGATTTCTGTATTTCCTGACTCACTATCTAAACTCGCCACAAAAATAACATCTGTCCTTAACTCACCTGCATCCATACCAAAGATGGCAATATTCTTTTTTAATACACTTTCTCCTTGGCCATTGACTTCATTACCATATATTATCCCTACCATAAGGAAACTACTTAGTAAAAGTATCAATTTATTAAAATTGCGAAATACCTTCATCCTAATCTACTTTCCCTTTCCTTATAAATTTTTCATATAACTTATAGCTATGAATCTATATAGAGAAACCAACTAAAACCCTGAAATATACATGTACGTAAATTGTTTTCTCCCAATGATTTCACATTACTAAAGATTATGAATAACTAAAATTTATAAATGTGAAATCTATAAGCACTACGTTAATATGTGCATATATTCTTATTCTTTATTCAATAACTTTATATAGAGGAACAAACTATAACTTTAAATTACATATCACATAAATAGGTTGCTCCTAATACTTCACATAACTATAACCTAATGAATAACTAAAATTTATAAATGTGAAATCTATAATGAGGTCTTGCCAAGTATTCTATTAAAAGGATTATTTACTTGAGTCTTCAAACATTTGAATAGCTTCTGCTTCTACTTCATCATGTAAAATAAATAAAGCTACATAATTTCCTTCTACTATAATCTCTGCACTTTCTGCTGCTTCTCTTTCATCAGGATAAAACGCATTGCCAATCTTATCTTGAAGAAGTGCCTCCATATTTTCTTTTACTTTATCTACTTGCCCATCTTTAGCTTTTGCCATCACAACTAATCCTGGGCCTGGTGAAATACCTGTTTCTGCAAGTGCATATTCATCTACTGTTTCTAAATCAATATGGTATGCTTCTTGTGCTAATGTTTCATCTATAGGCATTGGCATACGTACAATATCTGCTTCAATCATCTTATTTAATAAATCTTCTAATGGTGCTTTTTCTACTTGTGTTGTTTCACTACTTCCTGTTTCTACTTTTGTTGGTGCATTTGAACATCCTACTAAAGCTGATGTTGACGCTACTAAAATCATCATAATTACTGCAAATTTTTTCATATTATCCTCCGAGGGTTTTATATTTTATTATATAAGACGAAGGATTACTTTATCTTGTTCCACCTTCTTATAAAATCTATATGGCTGTCTAATTTTCCTTCTGCATTCCATGCTATAACTTCCAACAGCTGTAAAACGTCGCAGCTTTCTTACAATATAGATTCAATATAGATTTCACATGACTAAAATCTACTTGTTCGTAGTTTTTAGTCATGTGAAATCATTGAAAGAAACTTATTTAACTACATGTATATTTCAAGTTTTTAGTTGGCTTCTCTATAATTAAGTCTATATCTCTTTAATATTCTTCATGATGACGCCACTTCTTATAATAGTTGGTATAGTAGATATACTATAACTTAAATCTTGTGGTGGAAGTTCATAACTAATTTTCTTAGTTAATACATCTAGTGCTACATTCATCATCGCTAGTGTAATATGTTCGCCCACACAACGATGTCCCTTTGTGCTGCCGCCGCCTTGTGGCATAAAGTTATAGGCACTTTTTCTTTCTTTTTTATAACGCTCAGGATTAAATGTAAAAGGGTCTTTCCATAAACGTTTGTCATGATTTGTACCATATAAATCTAATAAAACGAGAGTTCCTCTCTTAAACGCATAGTTTCGCCAAATAAAGTTTTTCTTTACCTTTGCCCCTATAAATGGTGCAAAAGGATAGTAACGGCGTACTTCTTCATTAAATCGTACTTTCTCTCCTTCATCATCATCTAAGGCTATTTTCACCTTATAAGCTGGATTTTCATAAAGCGCCACCGCAGCAAATGTGATATAAACTGCAACTGCTACAATTGGCCTTATTAAATTCAATAACTCAACTGCGGCAACCTCAGACTCTAACAAGTTGCCTTTTTCATCCCTATAATGGCTTATCTCCTCAAGGATTGTCCCTGATTTTACAGTCACTCTATCATTCCTAATACCCTCAATGGTATCTTTCAAAGAAGATTCCAATTGATTTCTTGAAATTCTTCCTTTCCAATGCGTAACGCCTATTCTTCCAAAGCCAAAAATCATTGCCTCTAATGCATCTGCCGCCTTTTTAACTTGCTTTGCTGGCAGAGGGTCCGGTATCCCCACCCATTCACAAGCTGCCTGACATAAAACTTTCTTAGCCTCATCGAAAAGAATAATTTCCTTTTTATCAGGCCATGTCTTGATAGTCTTCTCCCATATCTTAGTGGCTAATCTAATCAGTTCTTCTTCCTGTTTCTCATTGACTAAATGAATAAAAAAGGCCTTTCTCTCCTCATGTGCCTTGCCATCTAGCCCCTGAACACCGCCTTTTCCTATTAAAGTTTCTTTGACGCGTCTAGGCATTACATTTTTTCTTTCAAAAAGGCGAGGATTATAAAACATTTTTGCGCAGACTGCACCTGTCATGCAAACTACTTTCTTGCCCATAAGCCTTGTTTGAAAAATATCTGTGGCATAATAATCTGCCCTATTTTCAATAAACAAATAGCCTTCCCTTATCAAATCCACTGTATGATCTAAACCTTTATCTTTTGGAAACTTTTTTACCATTACCATCATAAGTATTCTCCTATTATTGTGTCTTATACTTATACTTTTCCACAATAACAGTCTAACAATTCCAATTTATTTTTGCTGGATTGGGTTCATCTATATTGATGCACATTAAAGTTGTATCGTTCTCGTTGCTATAGCTTGTCCAAAATAACTATCATGTTCTACAAAAATAATAGTTGGTTGATATTTAAGAATAGCCGTCTCTAATTGTTCACTAAAATACGTATCCATATAATTTAATGGTTCATCAAATAAAATGATGTGATTTTCTTCAGCTAATGCACGTGCAATATTCACCTTCTTTAACTCACCACTACTATAAGTTTCAAGCGGACGTTCTAAGAAATTTTCTGGGAGCTCGAAGTAGTCACATAACTCTAAGAATCTTTCATAAACTGGATTTGCTATGATTCCTTCAAACCCTTCTTTTATATATCCTTTTTTCCAGGCTGGTTCTTGCGCTACCATAGCAATGTGCAAACCTTCTGCATATTCTATGGCCTTATCTGGGAGTACCCCACTTAATAACTTTAATAACGTACTTTTACCTACACCATTTTTTCCTTTTATCCATATGCGGTCTCCTGCATGCACTTCAAAATTAAAGCCTTTAATGATTTGTTTTTCACCTTCTGCGTATTTAAAGCCTAATTCTTTGATTCTTATTAAACATTTCTCTTCAATATCATTTTTCTGATGCATCACAAGGGGTTTAACTTCTTCATAATTTTGAAGTAGCTGCTTTTTCTTATCTATATTATCTTGTACCCTTGTTTCAGAGCGCTTAGCTTGCTTCATATACGTTTCTACCCCATTAGCTCTTCCGTGACTTGCAAACTGATATTTTTGCATGTTACCAAGTTCCGCCCAAGTTCTACTAGTTTTTGCACTACGCTCTAACTGGGCAATCTCTTCTTCAAGTCTTTCCCTTGTTCTAAGTTCAAATTCTTCTTTTTTATCTTTATTATATTTCCAACTTGTATAATTTCCTTTTTCTATGGTGATATCCTTTTTATTAATTGAAATCACATGGTCAATGACCTTATCTAAAAATGATCTATCATGCGATACCACTATAAAGCCTTTTTTCTTTTGAAGGTATGCAATTACTGCCTCCTTACCTTCATCATCTAAATGGTTGGTTGGCTCATCTAAAAGTACAAAAGATTTCTTTCTTAAAAATAAAGTAAGTAGCATAATCCTCGTTTTTTCACCACCCGAGAGCGTCTCAAATTCTCGCTCTAACAAGGTGCTATCGAGTCCCATCTCATCCATTTCTTTGAGAATCTTACTTTCCATTTCATAACCATCTAACTCAAGATACTGCTCCTGCAACATGGCATATTCATCAAATCTTGCTTCATCATTTTGGCTAATAATAGCTTCCATAGTATCTTCCATAGATTTCAATTTACCCACATTTTCTTTAATAACATCTCTGGTCAAAGTATAGCCACAGGTATTTTCATAAGGGAAATATTCAACCTCTACAGGTATGCCTATATTTCCTGCTGTAGGTTCTAACTCGCCCGTTAACAGTTTTAATAAAGTAGTTTTTCCTCTTCCGTTTCTCCCAATAAGGCCTAATTTCCATTCTGTTTTTATCACCAAATTTATATTCTCATAAACAGGATTATAAAAATCCTCATAATAATAACTCATTTTATTAATTGTAATCTTTGACATATAGCCTCCTAATCTGCTTACAGCCATTCCCATATATTGCGCTTTTTATCGATTATGCTTAAGATATATGCTACTTCTATGTTTCTATCTTCCTCTGCCAATTCTTCAAAGTAACGGTTTTTCTCCTCTAAATATTGTATCCTATGCCTATCTGCTTCTTTTTGCATATCTATTCCTTGAATTAACCCAACATAAGGTGGCAATATCCATATTTCCATCAGCGCATACATAAATACATAAGCAAACTGGAAGTACATTTCATCAACGCCTTCTTCTATAGGCACTTGTAATACTCTATCTAGCTCACTCTTTGCCTTATTAGCTGCTTCTTTATAATGTACCATAAAAAGCTCTGTAAAATCTCCAGTTTCATTCATCTTAAGCTGAGAGATAGCAAATGTTTCTGTATAATATTTATTTTCTCCATAAGCATTAGTATAACATCTACGTATATCTAATGTTGCCTCCTCAATATCTAGATAATAAATCATGCCTTTATTAAGGGAACTACTTTCAGCCTCATCACTCGTAAGGTTTTTAGTTTTACTTTGATATTTTTTATTTAAAAACCATAGCACACTGATTCCTTTATTTTCATAAAAATCCTGTGCAGCTTTTAATTCTCTATAATTACGACTCTTCCCATCTAAATAAATAAAAGCTATTTGCCTTTCATTACGCCATATACGTATGGGGTTATAAGGCCATATACTTTTTCCCTCTTCAACAACTATCTTACTAGCGCCTTGCTCTAGAGCAAAATTATACAGTTTTTTCTTTGCCTCATATCTTCTTTTACCTGCTTTGGTTTTCATCTCCTGTGTAATAGGACAGTTCTCTCCAATGCGATGTCTAAAATAAGGTAGTATAATAGCCCCTGCACATAGTTCTAATACCCCGCTACATTCTGGACAAAAAAGCTTTCCTGCTTGACTTGCCTCCCTATAGGCACTACGCATTTCTTCTTTATACTGTCCATTTTTATCAATGATATCTAATATACAGATTCTCTTTCCATGTAAAATAGCTGTCATCAGTTCTGGCATATTATCCTCCTCCTTATCTTCCCTTATGTTTTCTACAAGCACGTGACTAGCATCACATTCTCAAGAATAAGAAAGTTAAAAATTAGACTTTCCTGCCCTTCAAAAATAAAATCCTAGAACATATTTTTTCTTACATAATTATGTTCTAGGATTAGTATATCCTAATTGTATTATTTTTCTAATTAATTTTTCTTTTAAACATAGCATTTTCTTAACCTATGTAAAACTTAATATGAGTCTCAAGGATTTTAACCTAGAAATTAAAACAAGAGAAAAGAGCAATCCATCCAACCAGTATTTTCTCCCTACCTACTGCAAGGAATACTTACTTCTACCTTAAATAAATCCCCATCCAAATGAATACTAAGCTTGCCATGTTGCAATTGTGTTAAGCTTTGAGCAATTGCAAGTCCAAGGCCTGAACCTTCTGTTGTCCTAGAGTCATCCCCTCTTACAAAACGTTCTGTTAATTCACTGGCATCTAAAAGATTTAATGATTCTTTAGAGATATTTTTAATAATAAGCTTACCATATTCACCATCTTGTCTTACTTCAATATAGACTCTAGTATATGACATAGCATACTTGCTCACATTGGACAATAGATTTTCAATGATACGCCACATATGTCTCCCATCTGCTAAAATACTAACTTCCTCTAATGGTTTCACAACAACTTCTAAATGACCTTCTGCTAATCTGTCACTATATTCTCCCATTGCTTGTAAAACTAATTCATTAAGTTTTAGCACTTGTAAATCAGACTTAAGATTTCCTGTAGCTGCCTTTGAAGCTTCTACTAAATCTTCAACTAATTGTTTCAATCTATTGCTTCGCTCTGCAAGGACTTCTATATATTCTTGCGCCACTTTATTTTCTATTTCTTCATCCTTTAATAAATCGATATAACTAATAATAGAAGTAAGTGGTGTCTTAAGATCATGCGAAACATTCGTAATTAATTCAGTTTTTAAACGTTCGCTTTTTAAAGATTTTTCTACGGACTCTTCTAAACCTTGTCCTATATTATTTAGATTGCTTGCCATACGTGCCATAATCGGTAGGGTATGTGTTAATTCTACTTTTGCCTCAAGGTCACCGCCAGCTATTTCTTGACTTGTCTTAGCTATTTCTACATAATCAATGGTTAATTTAATGATTCCTAAAAAGGCTCCAGCTAACATTATCATAATCACTATCCATAATATTAAGCTTAAAATTGGACTAGTGCCTACCACCATAAGGAATACTAGAAATCCAATAATGAGTACATATACAGCACCACCGCCAATAACCCAGCCTACCATGTTATCTTCCTTAATAGCATTTGCCATATTTTGCATAAGACGAATGCATAACCAATTTTGCTTTGCACTCTTATTTTTCACATGTCTTATGAAACTTGTGATTGGTACTAATGCAATGCCTAGTCCTAAGGTTAACATGATATAAATAATAAGGAATGACATACCATACGTTTCTAAATCAAAATATACACTTCTACAAGTTATCATAATATAGGATATTCTGCCAAATAGACTAATCCATAATATCACCGCTACTAATGCTAATACACCTTGGATTTCAAAAGATACCTTATCTACTTGCTTCATTACAATTTTCTCTGTACTTTGAGGTGTTTTACCTATAACTTTAAGTCCATAAAGAGAAATAAGCAGTATGAAAAGCGCACCGATTATCACTTGAGGAATAGCAATTTCCTTTGCTGCCACTAATTGCATATCTTTCGTCTTTTGTGTATAGAAAATATCACCTGGTACAAATGTATCTGCTAATGTGACATAGATTTCGTAATCATATTGCTCTACAAAGGCTTTCCCATTATAGTAATTTTGAAATTGTCCCTCGTTCCACATATTATTGCCTTCATAGAGAGCTAGAGTTGCACCATTTCCCTTGATATAAAGAGGTTTGCTTGTAAGCATATTTATTATCTCTTCTTGATTTTTGCCACTATATGACTCAAGGTTCGTAATCACTTCATTTGTATTCTTATTGACTGCAAAATAAAGGACATTGGGACTGGCTAACGCCTCTTCTATTTTTGCCTTATATTGTTTACGGTCAGCTAAAATCCCTTCTTTAGCACGTTCCTCTATCGCTGTGACTTCTTGTTCTGTGCCATCTAGTATTGCCTTCTCCTTGCTTGTACGTAATGCTTCAGAGTCTTGAATATACTTATCAACTTCCTCTTCTGTAATCTGCGTCTTATCAAATATATTTTCACCAGTATAGCGTACAATCCAGTCTCTTACATAACCAGCCTTAGTAATAAGTTCATTTTGAATGTTCCAATTCTCATAATAAGGAGACTGATATCTTGTTTCCTCGAGTATCAGACTACCTTGAAATACTAATAATACTGCTATACTTAATAATATACATGCTACTGCTTTTGTTATGCTGCTATATTTAATTCTTTTCCACCAGGTAACCACTACCCCACACCACCTTTATATATTTTGGTTCTTTAGGGTTAATCTCGATTTTTTCTCTAAGCCTTCTAATATGTACAGCCACTGTATTTTCTGCTGCATAAGCCTCTTCCTGCCATACATTTTCATAAATCTGGGTGATAGAAAGTACCTGTCCCATATTTTGCATAAGATAAACTAAAATCTTATACTCTGTCGGTGTTAGCTTCACAACTTCACCATCTAACCACACTGTATTTTTATGAATATCCACACAAAGACCGCCTGTTACAAGCAGTTTTTCTTGGGCGACCATACTTCCAAGTACAGTATAACGTCTGAGATGAGATTTCACCCTAGCTAGTAACTCCAATGTATTAAAAGGTTTTGTTAGATAATCATCTGCCCCAAAATTAAGCCCCGCTATCTTATCTGTATCCTCACTTTTAGCAGATAAAATAATGATTGGAATATTTTTTTCCTGTCTAATGCGAAGTGTGGTAGATAGTCCATCTAACTTGGGCATCATGACATCTAGTAGGATTAAATGTATTTCTTCCTTCTCCACTACTTCTAGTGCTTCTATACCATTATAAGCTTTGATTACCTTATATCCTTCTTTTTGTAAGTGAAGTGCAATACCATTTACAATCGTCTTATCATCATCACAAACTAATATTGTATAGGACATGCCTTTTCCTCCTTTGTCACATACTCTCATAGGCTTATTATATACGAGATTCCCTTATTTGTTGTAAGTTTATTATATCCATCAAATCTTACAAATTACCTTATAAAATTCTTACAATTTCTTAAGAATCACCGCACAGGATTATCAAAAACTAAATTCAAAGACTTAGGTATTCATTGTGACTCTTCAACACCTGAAAACGAACTATTAGATATGGTTAAATAAATACACATATTTTAGTCAAAATAAAAGTAGAGAGCATTTTTCAGCTCTCTACTTTTATTTTTAAATCATTCCGTCTCTGATTATACCGTGGTCTCTTAAAACTTTCTCAATCACAGTTCCTTTTAATTTCTTAAGTAGTGGTTTCTTTAATGCATTAAGTGGTCCTGGAAGTTCAATTTCAAGAGGAGACTTACCATCCATTAATTTTACGCTACTATCAAGTAATTCTCTAATATCATATACACTGCCCCAAACTTCTGGAACCCCGCGGTCAACCCCTAGTAATCCGTAAACTGCTTCCATAGCTGTACGCACAGAATACTCAGTTGTAAAGATTGTGTCTCTTGGTGTTTCAGCAAACTGACCTAAGAATGCAAAGTTTACACAGCCATCTGGAATGACATCTGGTCTATCCCCTTTTGCTCTTGGCATAAAGAATGCTGTAATATATGGCATCATTGTTGGTACACAGACTGCATGATTTTCAGCGAGGTCATCAATTTCATTTACTGGAACACCCATATGGTATAACCATTCTGCTGTGATTTCTTTACCAGTACATTCTTTCATTGGTTTCTTAATGTAGTCACCTGGTACATCAGTAAATAAGCTGTATACCCATACACAAACTTCATCTTTCTTCTGGTCTTTGAATTGACCTTGTCTATTGATTGTCCAGCTTAATAACCAGCTAGAATCTTGACAACTTACGATACCGCCAGTAACAACGCGTCCACTTCTTGGGTCTCTCTTACATATTTTTTCAATATAAGAGATGATTCTATCATCAGAAGTTGTAACTGTTGCAGATTCCCAGTTTGTTTTTTCAATATCAGAGCAGAATTTTTCTGGATGTCCAAAAGCTTCATCTTGAGCCGCAATGTTTTTCCATAAATTCCAGCAACCACTTGTACGCACTTCTGCATTGCCAACTGGCGCATGGTTTTGATCCCCATAGATAGTTCCTTCTGTACAACTTCCATTTGTTACAAACACAAGGTCATTTTCTGTAAGCATAATTGATTGCTCTTCCCCGTTAACCTTACATTGGATCTTTTTAGCAATTTTCTTATCACATACAAAGTCAAATAATACATTAGTTACTTCAGTATTGAATTGGAACTTCACGCCTGCTGCTTCTAAATATTTTTGCATTGGTAAAATCAAAGAGTCATATTGATTGTACTTTGTGAATTTTAATGCAGAGAAATCAGGTAATCCGCCGATATGATGAATAAATCTTTGGAAGTAAAGTTTCATCTCAAGTGCACTATGCCAGTTTTCAAAGGCAAACATTGTTCTCCAATATAACCAGAAAGTAGAATTAAATACTTCTTCATCAAATACATCTTCGATAGTCTTATCATAAAGGTCTTCATCTTTTGTGAAGAATAATTTCATGATTTGCATACAGCCTTTTTGGCTTAAATTGAATTTGCCATCAGTATGTGCATCTTCTCCTCTTTTATGTGTTGCACGACATAATGAGTAGTTTGGATCATGTTTATTTAACCAATAATATTCATCAAGTACAGAAACTCCAGGTGTCTCAATAGATGGGATGCTACGGAATAAATCCCATAAACATTCGAAATGGTCTTCCATTTCTCTACCACCACGCATTACATATCCTCTTGTTGGATCATTAATACCATCACAAGCACCACCGGCAATATCCATAGCCTCTAAAATGTGAATATTTTCACCTTTCATTTGACCATCTCTTACAAGGAAACAAGCTGCTGCTAATGCACCAAGTCCACTCCCTACAATATAAGCAGATTTGTCATCTACGCCTGCTGGTTTCTCTGGGCGCGCGAATGCTTCATAGTTCCCTTTAGAATAATAGATTCCTTTACTATTCTTTACATTCTTACCAATCTCCGTATTACGATATTCTGCAAGCTCTTTGGCTCTTTTTTCTTTTGCCTCTTGTCTTGCACTTCCTTCTTGTTTTTCCTTATTTTTTTTATTCTTTGCTATTACTGTTATTCCTGCTCCAGCTGCTAATAATGAAGCTGCACCTATCTTTACTATTTTTTTGTTCATATATCATTTCTCCTTATGATTTTTACTGTATTTTGTATTACCCATAAATTTAATAATCCATGGAAACATAAATTCATTCCGATGAGTCTAATCATAGCTTCTGTTGTTTCCCATTGCATGGTAATAAGCAAGATTCCAACGATTATTACTACCAATGATAGACCTAAAATAATCCACCATTTCTGAATGCCAAATCGTTTTGCCTCAATAGCTGTTTGAACCTTTAGTGTTGCATCAATCAGAATAAAGATTCCGATAAAAGCAGAAGTAGCCTCAACTAAACATTCTGCCCGAAGTAACATAACCAAGCCGATGACCATAGCTACAATACCTAGGCCCAAGTCAAACTGAAAGGCTAGCTGAAACATATCTTTTGTAAAGTAACTTACTATTCTTATCATTCCACAAATCAAAAAAGTCATACCAACCAGCTTGCAGATAAAACCTGATGTTATCTTTGGCCCAGATAATAATGCTAGTCCAAGAATAATAAGACCTGCTGTAAGACCGCTATATACAGTCTTTATTAGCTTCAGCTGTCTCATCTTGCTTCACTTCCTTTCTGCATATCTTTATCATAGTTGATAGTGTTTTATTTAGATATAGTCAAAAAAAAAGTTGTGTCTAAAAATTAGACACAACTTTTGATTTGTCTAAATCTCCTGTTGTTAATGGACACTATAAAAACAAACCATACTCTCTATTGTCACTTCAAAAGACTGGGCACATCGTTTGATTAAATCCTCCCTATATGGTGGCATTCCTTCTTTAATCCAATTTAATGTCGTACCAATAATTGAATAACTATAAAAATCACAGATATAATTCAAGTTTTCTTCTGTCATTGTATATCCTTGTGCTGCCTTCTCTACAAATTGTCGCACTAAATATCTAGTGATTGTTTCTATATAATTTTCCAGTACATCTTTACTCCTTGATTGATAAATATGAATGATTGCTTCCTTATAGCCTAAGATTAATTCTGCACATCGCAGATATTCTTCATAAAAGGTAGGACATGAGGCTTCTTCTCCCATAACTTTCTCCGTTTCCTCCTGAAATACATCCTCTAGCAAATCATAAATATCAGTATAATAGTAATAAAATGTATTCCTATTAATTTCACAACTCTCTACAATATCTTTTACAGTCACTTTATCTAACGATTTTGTCTTTAGTAATTCTAAAAAAGAACCTTTAATTGCTTTTTTTGTAAATTTGCTCATAAATCTTCTCTCTTTCAAATACTGTATTCAAACATCATATCTATTATCTATGTAGATAGCACTGCCTTTTAGCGCCTCCTATGTTTGTTTTTAATTTAGTATCCCATATTATAAAATCAAGTACAATAATAAATAACGCTCTTGCGCTATAAGTTGTCAACAAGGTAACAGTAACCTGCCATTTTGTTGACAATTTATTTTTTGAAGGGTATAATTCCTCTTTGCAAACTTTGAAAATTTATGTAATTCATAAGGGGGGCTTTAATATATGACATTTTATCAAGAATTACAGTTAAATCAAGCTGGTTCGAAAGAACTTATTAGAAATGCAGAAGGCAATAAAGAGAAATTAAAGCATATTGCCATTTACCTATTTAAGATTTTTATCACCATAGCATTTTGTATGACTTTTGTAATTGCTTATAGTCAGCTTTTCGGTAGCTCTAACAGCATTGTTGGGGTTGTTGTACTACTTTTTGTTTTAGTATTTAGAAATGTTGATTTATCACTTAAAACATCACATGCAATTCCTTCTTTAATAGTTATATTTGCAATTCTAGCTTTCGGCCCGCGATTAAGTAATGCTAGTAACATCTTTATGGAATTATTAATTAATATTGTATGTATTTTCTTATTAATGTTTTTGGGATGTCATGATGTAAAGATGTTCAATCACTCTACACTTGTTTTAGGCTATCTATTATTATATGGCTATGATGTATCTGGCGCTTTATATATTAAAAGGCTAGAGGCACTTGCTGTAGGTGCTCTAATTACAGGACTAATCTATTATAGAAACCACAGAAAAAAAACACACGACTTAAAAGTTTCACATTTCTTTGAAGCACTAGACCTTCAATCTGATAGAACAAAGTGGCAACTCTCTCTTACCATCGCCATTTCTTCTATATTACTTATTGCAAGATTAATTCATCTCCCAAGACCTATGTGGGCAGGTATTGCAGTTATGTCTATCATTACACCATTTCCAACAGGTCACAAAGAAAAAGTTAAAAGCAGAATCTTAGGTAATATTTTAGGTGCCTTACTCATCTTTCTTATTTATGCATTCTGTCCTGATGTTATATACAATAACATTGGAATTCTTGGCGGAATAGGCGTTGGTCTTTCTGCAACTTATGGTTTCCAATCTATATTTAATGCACTTGGTGCTATAGCTACTGCATCAGCTATTTTAGGCTTTCCAGCCGCTATCTTCTTTAGAGTATTCAATAACGCCTTAGGTGCTGTATATGGATTCATTTTCAACAAATATTTTTGCAAACTTATAGATAATGTATCTTAAAAATAGAAGGAGATGTGCGAAATAAATTTTTTGCACATCTCCTTTTTTAAGATATTTCCTATATATAGATTTCACATTTATAAAATTTAGTTATTCATACTCTTTAGTCATGTGAAATCATTGAGAGAAACCTATTTACCTACATGTATATTTCAAGTTTTTAGTTGGTTTCTCTATATATGTTACCACTTAAGTTATAATGTTTATTTAGAGTATTTTAATATAGGTAATTTTATAGTAAATGTAGTCCCTTCATTAAGTCTACTCTCTACGTTAATCTCTCCTCCATGAATTGCGACTGTAGATTGAGCTAAACAAAGTCCTAAACCTAATCCGCTACTTATATCAATATTAAACTTGTCAATTCTATAAAAGGGTTCAAAAATATGTTTAACTGCCTCTACCGTCATCCCTTTTCCTGTGTCCTGAATGTAAACGTTTATATAATCCTTACTTACAGATACACTGATATTAACTTCTCCTAGTTCAACATTATATTTGATGCCATTCTCTACAATATTATAAATGGCCCTGTAAATTAAGATTTCATTTCCCTTTATAATTGGTATATCTAATTGTTCTTCATAATTTAACCTAACCTGCTTTGTCGCTGCAATATACTCTAAATCCTCTAGTATATCCTCTATTATTTGATTTAAGTCTACTGCATCATCTAAAGGTGCATTTTCTTGTCTGACTAAATCTAACATCGCTTCAATCATATTATTTAATCTATTAACAGAGTCCTTAACAATATCAATTGTCTCTTGATACATCTCTAAAGTCTTATTATCTGCTTCATTAAGCACATCAATGTTCGTCTTTATCACAGCTAATGGGGTCTTTATCTCATGTGCAATGCTGGCATTAAATCTCTTTTGCGATACAAAAGCATTATTTAACTTAGCTAACATTTGATTATAAGAAATAGTTAATTCCTTGATTTCATCTTTTGCACCTTTAACTTCAAGTGTAGATAGTAAATTATTTTCATTAATGTTCTTTATATCTTCATTTAGTTCCCTTATAGGCATTAATGCCTTACTTACAAGAAAGTAGGCACTAATCCCCCCTAAACAAATAATTACTATTAAAGTGATAATTGAAGTCGTATACACATTTGATACAGCTTCTGTCATAATGATTTCAAACTCACTTGATGATATAGGCATACGATTAGGATCTTGCGGCTGTTCCTGTAATGTCAATATCGCTTCGGGATCAAAACTAATAATAATCTCGTCCTCTCTTCCTACCATCGTATCTATTGTCATAGGAATGTTCTTTTGAATATCTATATTAATCGCCACTGTTAGGGCAATGCCTGCTAATGTCATAAGCAAAATCATTAGTAAGGTAAATCTCCATTTCAGTGGAAGTTGTAATCTATTCATGGCTATCTCCTTTCAATAAATAGCCTACACCTTTTAGAGTCGTGATAATTTCCTTCTCCCCCGTTGCATGAATGAGCTTCTTTCTAAGTGAGTAGATATGAACCCTAATAACTTTCGAAAACGGATCTGAATGTTCATCCCAAACATGTTCAAATAATTCTTCACTGCTTACTGCCCTTCCCTTATTTTGAATCAAGTACTTCAAAATTCCATACTCTTTTAATGTAAGCTGAATTTCTTCTCCGTTATACGTTACCTTATGACTAGATAAATTTATTTCAATGCCATCATATTTAAGATTATTAGGCTCACTAACAAACTTCCTTCGTAATAAGCCTCTTATTCTTGCCTTTAATTCCTGAAAATCAAATGGCTTAACTAGATAATCATTAGCACCTAGGTCTAATCCTCTAACGCGGTCCTCTATTTCTCTATTCGCTGATACGATAATCACCCGTGTATCCATATTCCTTTTTCTTAATTCTTGCAAAATAGAGAAACCATCTATACCAGGTAAGTTAATATCTAACACTACTAAGTCATACGTATTAAGTTCTAAATATTCCATGGCTTCATAGCCATCTGATACAATATCTACCGCATACCCTTCCCGCTGCAGTCCCTTTCGAAGTGCCTCTAATATTCCTATCTCATCTTCTATAACCAATAACCTCATCATAAGCTCCTTTATCTTTACATCAAAAACGCTAGTTATATTAATTATTTTACATTCTTATAATTAATATAACTAGCATTTCGGTTGTAGTACTACTTCTCTTTTATATGTTCTTATCCTTTATACTAAAGAATTGTCTTCTACTATTACTTCGATCTCTCCGTTTTCAATACTTTCTAAAAGCGCCTCGTCTTCACTTATAATTTGAATATCGCCTATTGTAATGCCTTCAATTCCTTTAACTTCTTCATCCTCTACTGTTACCTCAATCTCTCCCTTTTCAATACCTTCTAAAAGTGCTTCGTCTTCACTTGTAATTTGAATATCACCTACTGTAATAGTTTTAGCAGCCATCTTCTCTGCTGCAAATACACTACCTCCTCCAATTGCTAAAACTGCTGCTAATGTTAATGCTCCCACTTGTAATTTTTTCATTTTATCTTCTCCTTTTATTTATTATCAATTTGCTATGTCCTAAGCACATTCTTATAATAACAAATGCAATGTAAAATAAACGTTAATTACCTCTCTGGAAACTTAATTCCTCTCTTAAATTGGTCCGCCTGCCTTATTTAAGAGAATCTCATAAAATAGGCAGACAAAAAATAGGGAGCATTGCGACACTGCAATGCTCCCTATTTTTAGCCTTACATTAAGAATGTAGTATAAATTCCAGCAAGAACAGAAATTGCTACAAGCACTTTACTTATAATAGACTGCTTATTGGTTGTAAATCTAAGGCCTGTTCCTATAATGGCAACTAGCCCTATTATCCAATGCATAATCTGTTGCATAACGAAATTCGTTGGTTCCCCACTAGCACCTAAATATGCAATTACTAAACTGTAGGCAGTCATAAGAACCATAATGACATCTACTGCATTCTTATTCTTTACCCAAAATAAAAGTACTGTCCCAATAATCGCAAGAATACTCATTCCTGCAAATACTAAAAATAATGCTCCTAAAGCCATTTATTTACGCCTCCTTGATATTAAGTCGCTACTTGTCTTTTCTTAACTATGCACTTATCTTATCAAGTAAATCTGTATTTTTTCAGGAGGTAATTCTAAAGAATTCTGTAGATTAATGAATTGGAAACATCATAGTCAGCCTAAATATACCGCCTTGCTCCTCACAAGAAACAGTTCCTCCCATTTCTTTTAACATCTTATGGACTCCTTTTAGCCCCAGAAGATGACTTTCTACAGATTCTTTCTGATATTCTTCGATTACTATATTTTCTTGCTGTATGATTAGATTCTCTTGTGAAAAGGTGGCATGTACTTTAATTGGCTGGCTGCGGTCAGCATATTTTTCAATGTTTGATATCATATTATCAAATATCCTTGCCATACTTTCTCGGTTAATCTCAATAAAAAACAAGCGTTCCTCTGGTATAGGTACAATACATACCGTAAAGCCAGCTTCCTCTAGAAAATCTTCTATATCAAAGAACACCTGTTTTAGAAAGCTATTCCCATCCACTTTTTCTAACGGCTTCTTATCCTCTATATCCTTTACACAGTTTTCAAATAAACTATCTGTCATCTCTTTAATACGATACGCCTTTTCATATGCCTTCTCAGCATATGATTTAAGCTGATTTGAATTACTGTACTGCTCATCTCGAATAAACTGTAGATAACTCATCACAGCCGTTAGCGGCGTACGAATATCATGAGAAAGAGAAGCTATGGACTGAAAACGTTCTGCTTTCATTTGTTCAGAAACTGCGATTTCTTCCTCTACTGTTTCTGCTAGGGCATTAATTCTTACTGCTAAATCCGTCAGCTCATCATCCCCAACAATTGAGATACGTTTTGAAAGATTACCTGCTTCCATCTCGCTGACGGCCTTACTGATTTCAACCATATAAGCAAACTTTTGTTGAAATAATAGAATTAAAACAAAAAATGCAATTAATATACCTGCTATTATATTGACTATGGCAATCCAGTATTCAGTTTGAATTGCCACAATGACATCAAGTTCCTTCATATAATTTTCTATAATAACCTTGGCAGCCCAGCTAAAAAATAAAACACTTACAAATCCGCAGAGAATTGCAAATCCAAAGTACTCAAAAAGAATCAGTAAAAGCTTAGATGGTTTCTCCTTTTTAATCAACATAATACCCCTTTCCCCAAGCTGTTTTTATATATTGTGGGGTTCTTGGATTCACTTCTATTTTTTTTCTTAAATTTTTGATATGCACCATAATGGCATTATCTGAAGCACCCATATAGGAATCTTCCCATATGGCATTATAAATGTTTTCCATCGAAAAAATCTTTTTTCTATTCTTTGCTAGAAGCTCAAGAATTTCATACTCAGTAGACGTCAACGAAATTATTTCGCCATCCTTGGTTAACGTTTTAGTATCTATATTCAATGCTAAGTCCTGAATATGCAAAACAGTGTCTGCTCTTTTTACCGCGAAACCACTATACTGGGAAGCTCTGCGAATCAGCGCCTTTACACGTAGTAATAGCTCTGCATTTGAAAAAGGTTTGGATATATAATCGTCACCACCTGCTGAGAATCCCATTGCTTTATCAGATTCCTGAGTTCTTGCTGTCAGGAATAAAATAGGTGCAAGCGTCTTCTTTCTAATCTCAGCACAAGCTAGGAACCCTGACTTCTCTGGCATATTTACATCCAAAATAATCAGCGCCATTGTATCATCCGCCTTTTCAACTGCTTCTTTTCCATCTGAAGCGCCAATCACCTCATAGCCATCTCCAGCAAGAAGAATCGAAAGAATTTCTCTAATCTCTTCATTATCATCTGCCACCAATATTTTACCCTTTGATTGAAAACTATTCATATTATCACCTATAAAATTTTACCCTTTTTTCTATCTTACTTTCTTTCTATCTTTCTATCATCTCTTAGTTTAACTTATTTCTTTTATAAAATCCTATAAATTTTTCTATCTTTTCATATGTATACCTTTTTAAGTCGACTAAAAAGCAGTGTAAACACATATGCAATGGATATAAAAAAATAGCTGTAGCTGAATTTATATTTATTCTAATATAAATCCAGTTACAACTACTGTTTGCATCTTATATTTTACCGAATCATTACTAAGCCTGTCCTATGACAGTTTTTTAATGCACTATACTTTAGAGTGATTTACGGTCAAAACTTAGACAGTCTGTATCTCTATAAGTTTCTACTTCACCTAACTGACCTACTTCAATACCATCAGTTAGTCTGCAGTGATCTTGGTTATGATAAACACAGGTTTCTACCTCACAAAGTATTGTTTCTGTTTCGCCTCTTTTAACCTCATTATTTAAGGAATTACTAACTTCTTGATTATTGTTATAAGTACTACAACTTGTTTGCTCTGTGATATTTGCTTTATCTCCTACAATCTTCAAGACACTTGCATCACAAATACCACCTTGATTATAAGAACAAGAACCTACACTACAACTTATCTTAGGCATGGATTTTTCCTCCTTGTGTTATGCGTTTTTAATACGTACAGGTTTATTATGAGTTACATAACCACAAAGTATGCAATTTTTCTTCAGCTCCTATAAAATCACCCATTGCCAAGTATTCTCATCAAATACCGCATTATAGAATGCGCCTATAGACCTACTCAAAAATTTAGCAGCACCTGGTTTTACATTTTCATCGTAATACTTGGTAAACCTTGAATCATCCACATACATTTGTCCTAAGCCTAAATGAGCTTCAGGTCCATAAGCTGCAAAGTATTCTAACCATTTTTTATGAAGTCTTACAACTTCCATAGCTAATTCACTTGATGGATCATTTGTCTTCATAGCCTCTAATAATTTTTCATTAATTTCGATTCGTATTCTTTCACTTTCTTTATATTGTTCTTCACTTAAACCAGCAAACTTTTTATTACTTTCATTTACCTTCTCGTCTCCGTATTTTTTTCTTATTTCTTTCCCATACTTCTCTTCATTATTCTGTATAATATCTTTTTTGAACCCTTCGAATTTTTCTCTATTGGACATTTCCTCTTCTCCTTTTAACGATAGTAATGTTTTATCTACATTATTTAATAATTTCTCAATCTGCTTTTGTCTTTCTAGTAAATTTTTTTTATGCTCATATAGTGCCGCTACACAATCAAAATCTTCACTATTTACTATGGACCTTATTTTTTCTAGAGATAAATCAAGTTCTTTATAAAATAATATTTGCTGAAGTAAATTAACCTCATCTTCCCCATATATCCTATATCCAGATGTGCTTATTCTTTTAGGTTTTAAAAGTCCTATCTCATCATAATATCTAAGGGTCCTTGTACTTACTCCTGCTAATTTTGAGAGATTATTTATTGTATATTCCAATCCAGACACCTCCTGCTATTAATATAAGGTTTCACGTAACGTTAATGTCAATACGTTTTAGGAAATTGTACTTATTAACTATTTCTAAAAACCTAGGCTCTGTCTTTAAGAACGTACAACTATCATCATTTTGGATTCCTGCCAATAACCCACCTATCATATGTTCTGTAAACGATTCTTCTCCATCCTTTTGCTTAATATGCTGATATAGCATAGAGTCACTTATATCCCATTTTGACTTTGCAGCAGCCAGCAGTAACTCTAAATATTTAATCCACTTATTTCTCTGTGTGTCAAATATTTCATTTACCACATGGCTATCGTTATCTATTGCAGAATATGGATTAATAGCTACACGTCTTGAATAAATGCCAAGTGCAAGACACATCTCATTTAAAATTTCACCTTTTGCTCTACAATTAATCCCATTGTCTGGTTGATCTAAACTATGCTCTAGTAGGGCAAGTGCATTTTCTGCTATTGCATTATCATAATTACTTTTATGTGCCAGTCTTCCCGAATACTCATGTGTCAAACGTAATACCCTTTCAAATTCACTACCTTCACCAGCAATTTCTTCAATAGGGTATTTCTTAAGTAGTTCTTCATATTCCTTGCAATCAAAATCATATGTAAATTCTATAGACGTTCCCTTTGAAAAAGTAGGATACTGCTTTAATAATATCGTTTCTGAATCATAATTAAACTCTATTTCCTCAGCGGCATAACTTTCTATCTCATTACTATTATTGATTTTTTCACAACCAGCTGACATTACAGCTATACTTATAGCTACCAATATACTCACACATTTTCTCTTTAACTTCATTATTCTCTCCAATCTATATGATATTTTCCTGTCCCCTTATCATTATTACAAAAGCAATTGCAACATTTCCATAATTTACAAACAACAGCAATTGAAAGTTTTTTCTTTATTGCAAAACAAAAGAGCAGCTCACCTCATTACAATTGATGTCTGCCCATATCGTTTCATATTATTGCTTTTCCTTATTAACCTTCTAGCCTTCATGCATATGTTTAATATCAAGGTTATTTTTAAAGATGAGATAGTATACGTTTAAAGGCTTAAGCTTCTACCTCTTCCAATTTTGGTATGGAATTTGCTGCTCCTGCCCTTCATAATTAGAAATTTTAAAGCATTTGTTATCAATCTATCCCATTTCCACTAGCTCTTAGCAGGTTGTCACCCTTCTTCACCAAGTTTCTATTATGCTTAATCACATAACATCTTAGTTTTTTATTTTCAATGCTTCTTATAAATTCATTTATTTATTTCTGTTATACACTTATACAACCCATCTTAAACATAATCCCTTATTATGACACCATTATTTTATATAATATAATCAAACTTATTTAGGAGGTTATATATGTTACTTAAAAAATCATTTTTAAAATTCATACTACCTATTGCCAGTTTTGCATTATTAAATACTAATCCTTTACTTTATGCCACTACTTCAGAAAATACTATTTTCCCTGCGACAGATTCTCGTATTCATTATATTGGACGTTCTTATCAAACAGGTAAAGATGCCATCTCCATTTGTTGGCCTGGTACTTCTATTAAAACCAATTTCCAAGGTACTTCTGTAGGAATTTATCTAGAAAATATGCCAAATGATTACCCTGATGCCAATTATATTAATGTATTTATTGATGGCAAACAATTAGAACCTATTAAATGTGATAGATCTACCGATTATATTCTTTTAGAAGACGGATTAGAAGATACGGTACATACACTAGAAATCTTTAAACGTTCAGATGGTAATGCTGGACCTATTACTTTAAAGGGAATTTCTTTAGATAAGTATAAAGAATTGGCATCACCTGAGGAAGAAGACTTACTTAAAATAGAGTTTTATGGGGATTCTATTTTATCTGGTGCAGCTGTTGAAGCACCTACCTACCTTGATAAAACCGATGAAGAGCTAAAAGCATTAAAGCTAGAACGCGAACCTTTTAGTGAATTTTCTACATGGAATAACTATCTTGCCTTTCCTGCTATTACAGCTAGAAATTTAAATGCTGATTATTCTTGTATTTCTCAAGGTGGTGTAGGTCTTACAAATAGCTCAATTCCTGGCCTTAATATGAAAATGCTTTGGAATCAAGCTGGTGGACCTACAGATTGGAAAATAGGGCCTGATAATAAATCTTATATTTGGGACTTTAGTCAAAGTACCCCTGCTGATTATGTGATTATTTCTCTAGGTGGCAATGATATTAAATATGGTATTCAAGGAGATTTCAAGACTGAATATATACAATTCATTAATACGATTCGTAGTCAATATCCTCTTGCTACAATCCTTTGTGTTACTACACCACCTAGCATTAATGATTCACCTAGTATTGCTGAACCCATTAAATCTGCAGTAGAAACTTTAAATGCTAATGGGGATACAAACGTATTTTATTACCGTTTCCATGAATATACCCCTTATGAAATTTATGAACATCCAAGAGTAGAAACCCAAAAAGCACTTAGCGATGAGCTTACTAAAGTTATTAAAGAACATATTGCTTCTAACCTAGAGGTAACCTTTAATATAACTGGCCAGTATGATACTGGTTCAAATGTTGATTTTACACTTACTAATCACAATGACTTTCCTATTACCAATTGGATTGTAGACTGTACTCTTGATGAAGAAGAAGTGATTACAAATCTTTGGAATGCCAAATTTACAACTCAAGAAAATGTTATTACTATACAAAATCAAGACTTCAATGCAACTATTCCACCTAATAGTTCTATTACTTTCGGTGCACAAATCTCTAATGACGGCGAACTTCATCTAACAAATCTAAACTGTGGTTTACGCTAAAATTTAAAATATAGGAAAAGACACTACATCCAACAAGAAGTAGTGTCTTTTCTTATATTTTAAATTCAATTCAATAGCCCTATTTTAATAAACTTCTTATATACATATATTATATAGTTTTTCATACTCAGCTAATCTCATTATGCGATCCTTTAATCTACAACTTATTTCATTCTTAGGATATGATTTACGACAAATGTAATCCTGGCCTAATTCAAGATTCTTAGCATCTTTATAGTAAACTCTTTACTTTTTTCCTTATCAATTTCATTGAAAAATCAGTATTCTGTAATCTTACTTCTAAGCTATCATTTACTTATGATACGGTTCACCGTACTTATTTATCTACGGTTTTTGTTATTATCTTCATTGTACAATCAAATTGCTACTCTGAAAACAAAAGATATTGGAGAACCCTCGATTAAGGATTCTCCTGTTTCATTTAAGTGACTATTGATGGTACTTTGTAATGATTCATTAAAATGTATGTGTATTTTCTTTATGCGTCCACCTTCAACTGAAATATGTTCAATTGCCAATTGTAAAAAGAGTTTACGTTGTTCAGGTTTTGCTTGTTGTAGTAAGGTATTTAAGTCCTTGAGTGCATGATGAACTGCATCATATGGTATTTTTCCAACATATGTTTCTCTTAAATCTTTTTGAACCTGCTTGAGTTCTTCTTGTTGCTGGCTAAGTTGTTGGTCTATGATGTCAATTCGACTACTTAGTGTTACTTTATCAACAATGCCATCCTCGTACAATTCAAAAGCTCTACTCTTTCGTACCTTACTTGTTTCAATCTGATTCATCAAGCTACTTTCCTTGTCTTTAAGAGGTTGTATTTTAGAGGCATTATCTGTATTGATTTTCTCTACAAGTGCTGTAAGATGTGTTTCGTCTTGAAAGATTTCTTGTAGCTTTGTCATGACATATTCTTCTGCGTAGTCAGCTCTTACTGAATTGGCTTTACAGACGGATGCTCCTTGACTCTTATGTCTGCCACAAGTGTAGTAACGGAGAGTCTTTTTTGTTCCATCTATTAATGTATTCACTGTCGTAGATGCTACCATCCCACTACCACAAGCTGGACATCTCAAGATGCCTGTAAGTGGGAACTCTCCTTTGTACTTTGGAATGTATTTACCCTTATTATTGTCCTGTATGGCCTGTACTTTATTCCATGTATCATTATCAATGATTGGTTCATGTTTACCATCTGCCAAGATATAGTTCTCATTGCTCCCTTTTCTTCGCTTATTGGCGTAGTCTGTGTATCGATTGTATCGAATTTTCCCAATGTACGTTGGATTTTTCAGTATCTCTTTAACACCAGTAGTACTAAATGGATTACCTCTTACTGTCTTGTAACCTAACTTATTGATATAGGTTGTAATGGCTTTGTAGCCTTTACCTTCTGCATACATTTTGTAGATTAACCTTACAAGTTGTGCTTCTTCTGGGATAATCACAAGTTTACTATCTCGCCCTCTTCCTTCCGATCTGTATCCCAGTAATTTCCCCCCATTTTTTAGCCCCTGTCTTGCTCTAGCATTCATGCCTATTTTAAGATTATCCACAATGACGTTTCTTTCAAATTCTGCTATGATACCAAGTACACCCATCATGAGCTTTCCTTGTGATGTTCCTAAATCATAGCTTTCTGAAAGGCTTTTCACTTCTACTTGGTTTTCCTCTAACTTCTTTGTAATTTGAAGTAAGTCTAGGGTATTTCTAGCTAATCTACTTGTTTTCCAAACGATGACTTCATCAAAGACTCCTTGTGTACTTTCTTCTAGTAACTCTTCTAAAGCAATTCTATCTTTGGTTGATTTGCCACTGATGCCTTTATCAGCGTAGATAGTCACAAGGTGTTTTCCTTCCTTTTCACAATGCTTTCTTATAAGGTCTTGCTGAGCTTCTAATGAGTATCCCTCTTCTGCCTGTTCTTGTGTTGAAACTCTGATGTAACCTACTGCTCTAACCACCTTTTGTTCTAGTACTGTATTATTTATCATCTCGTTCATCTCCTTTTTGTAAGTGTTCCACAATAATGGTTGCTAATGTATCTAAGATACTTTGGTAATCTGCCATTTGTTCCTTTTTCATCTCAAATCTCCTCTAAACAATTTATTAGAACTTTATTTTTCAACACAAAAATGAGGGCTATTGCTAACCCTCATACTCTTTGCATTTATTATTCAGTTTTAGGTTTGTATTGATCGTACTCTTTATCAACGTTAATGACCACTACTCGTTGTGAAGTTCCTTTATAAAGCACTCGTTTTCTCGTAAACTTACCATCTGGGTCAGTCTCAATGACACCTCTTTTACGCCAAGTATCTAAGATAGTGTTCACATCTGAAAAATGATGCTCATGAAATATCTTCTCTAACTCATGCTTAAAAATGAGTATTTGCTTCATTTTTTTCTTATCCATCTCTATCTTACCAATGATTTCACCTTTTGGAATTTCATTATCTTGGTACTGTTTATTTTGGACATTAAAACTTTCTAATTGTGGCTTATGAATGAATTTATTAAGATTTTTTAGTACTGCTTCCTTAATACATTCATATGCCTTTTCACCTAGATTTCTTTCCTCTAATTGCTTTGCATCTGCTTGTATGAGTATGTCAACAATTGCAGCTACTTCTAGATTTAAACTGAAAATTTTACTTACCAATCTTGCTGTCATATGAATGACTGCTATTTTTTCACTAATGCGTTCTGTCAACTCATCTCTTTTAGGGATGAGTTCGTTAACGTATTTTTTTGAGTCGTTGAAAAGTTGTATGACTTGTTCATCTGTAAGCTTTTGAAATACTTTTACAAACTTTTGTCCAGCTTGACCATAGTTTGCTAATAGACCTTCTTTTATTGATGTAGCTTGGTCAGCAGATTCTGTCCACTGCATCTGTCCAAGTTCAATTAACCTAACACGTAGGCCATTGTTATGGCTACTGCCACTTAACATGGAATTCTCAGCAGTAGACAGTAATGTACCTGAGAATTCTTTGCGTTCTCTTACACTACCATCCTTTTGTGCTCTTGCTTTATCTAAGCCATCTGTTAGTTGGTAAATCATCGATGTGTAATCTTTATTACTTCGCATGGAAGCTTCATCTATTGCCATTGGAATACCATGTAGCCCTGTTAAGTAACCTAAAATAGCATTATCTGTAGCTGACCATGTTTTTATCAGTCCTTTATTATTTTTACTTGGATAGCCAAATGCTGAGGTTGCTACAATAAGAGCTGTCGTTTTACCTGTTGTAGACCTTCCGTAAATGTGAAAAAATAGTACATCTAACCCCAATAGCTTACGTAGCTTTGAAGCAATAGGTGATGAAAATCCAAGCACTAAAGCTAATTCCAAGTACTTATGGCCAAGAACATGTGTTGTAATAACATTCTTCCACTCTTTGTAGGCCCCTTTAGGTTCAACATTTAAGTCACCCCTGTACGTAGACTCAATTGTACCACCTATTACTTGTTGATGAAGGTAGACTTCTTCACCATCTATTTCTGACCAACCCAATTTTTTATGGGAATTAATGTGTGGTGCATCTTCTTCTTGTGCAAGAAGATAGTTAAGCACTTTACCCACATTGTTTTCTGTAATATCTACCCCTTTACTTGGTAATGCATTTAGCAACCTATTTTTAGTAAAGACACTTCTCTCAACTATCATCGTCTTGTAATCACCTTTATAAGTATAGCTAAGTTCAACTGAGACATCTCCTGTTAAAATATCTTTTGTCACTTGATTAACATTTAGGTATCTACAAAGATATCTGTACTTCTCATCATTTGAATCGTACATGTAAATTGCATCATTTCTTTCTTCTACATTCACGTATCTGTGTTTAACTGCGTTACTCATGCGTAACCCTCCTACTTAGTATGATTTTTCATAGAACTTTCATGAGGCGTCCTATATATATATGTTCCATCAATACTTTTTTCACTAAGATTGTGATTTTGTGGTATGCTACTAAAAAGGAGGCATACTATGTTAACTCATGATGATGTAAAAGAATTACTTAAACTTAAGTATTTTCAAGGCTTAACACAAAAACAAATTGCTTTAGAGTTAGATGTCCACGAAAATACCATTTCTCGTTATTGCACCTATTTTAAAAAAAATTTATCTGATAATGCTAAATCCCTCATTAATCAGTACATTTCTCACTACGATGATGCTGAACACCTCATTAACCAGTATTATCCGACTTATGTACAACCTCTTGTTGATGAGCTTAATAGACGCCCAAAGAGGAAATTAACTGCTGATGTTGTTCAAAGTATTTTATTACTTTCCGATGAAATTCATTCAACAAGTCCTACTGTGCTTTATCGTTATGTACAGGATTATCCTGAAAAATATCCTAACTTATTGGGAATTTCAATGTCTTCTATTCGAAGAGGATTAAAAATGATTTAAGTATGGTATGTACACCTTATCAGTAGTCAATTTTTCTAATGTTTCTTCCCACTTAGAGTCCCCTTACAGGGGACATCTCAAGTTATTGGTGTTACTGTCTTTCAAGTTATCTCCCCTTATTCCCCTTTAAAATTTTTTCTTACACAGATTTTATGTATTTAGATATGTTTCAAATTTCTTTTTAGGTTTATGAATTTATTTTAAGTGGGACGATTGGGAAGTAAAGATATTTGTTGTTTTTCTTAGCACTATTACTTCCCCTTTCTTGGGAATTCCTTGGGGATGTCCCACTTATTAATTGCTATTGTTTGCTTTCAATTATTATTAGTAAATATTAATTAATGAATTGCTTTACCCACTTTTCCTTACTTATGATGGCGATGTTGTTCTCTGTTCCCCAAGGTATCAGTATGAATAAGTAATTTTCTTGTAAAATCTCTACAAACTCATTGTCCCTTAGATTGTACCTTTGATGTATGTTTAATGCTTCTTGCTCATCTTCCAGTACAATTACCTTTCCTCCTTCAAAAATCCTTGAATCACCAGTACCGTATGCTTCATCTAACATTTCAAGTATTTCTGTTATCTTCGCTTGTACCTGTAGTGGTAAGAAATTGATTTCAGCTCTTTTGCTTATGCAATCCTTTAATGTTTTTAATTCAATCACTAGTCCCACCTCACTTTACTTTAATTTTAGAATGTGGAGCCTTCTTATGTTTAATAGTTGAAAAGATTCCAAGTCCTAAAACTGCTCCTGCACTAAATGCTTCAGTTAATGTAGTAGCTGTTGCTACTGTTAAAAATGTTATCATCTCTAGTTACTCCTTTGTCACGTATTGATTTTATTACTACTCCTTACTCTGCGATGATGAAACAAAATCCTGTTGTAATGATGAGCCCTGCTCCAAATGCTATAAGATATCGCATGTGCTACTCCCCCTTCCTTTTGTGCAAATAAAAATAACCTCTAAGAGACTAGCTCCTAAAGGTTATTTCAAAAATATAATATATATTTAAGGGTTTGATTAATTCGTATCGTCATTCTAAATCTTGTATGTTCATCTTCTCTAATTGTAAATTCTTTTTATTTTTTTCTCTACATCCAACGTAAATACCTATTAAAATTAACGTAGGTATATTATACATGACAAAAGTTGTACCAGCTGATAGTATCATTGCTGAAGTACTCATTAATGGTTCATTTTTCCCTTCATCTACTATTTGCTCAACAATTTCTCCATTCTCGGTTACTGTTGTTACTTGTGTTGTAACACTAGAAAAGGCTACCATCCCTAAGACTGCAAAGAGCGAAAACATTACACAAACACCGGGCAAGATAAGTCCTAACCACTTATTTTTTCTTTTTGACAAATATACTTGTAATGCTATTCCTATACATGGTAATAATAATAGAGTTATTGTTATATTACTCTTCATTTTATTTTTCCTCTCCCCTCATTCGTTTATATTCTGTAATCAAGATTTTAGCTGTGTCAAAATCTAGCTTTTCATTAACAGCTAAACGCTTAATCAATGCAATGTATGGTTCATTAGCACCTTGCTCATTAATTTCAATTTTTTGTATCAACTTATCTAATCTCAATCTTACTGTTGGATAAGTCACACCGTATTGATTGGCTACTTCCTTTAAAGAGCCCGAAGCTAAAACAAACTTTTTAATAAATGCTATATCCTCATCTTCTAGATTTCTCATCCATTCTGGGATTATCTCTATTGCCATCTTAATCCTCCAAACTTTAATAATACTAAGTATATTCTTTAACATAATTAAAGTCAATATTGATTTTATATTTAATTATATTAAACCCAGAACTAAATTCAGTTCTGGGTCTCTATTTTTGTTCCTTATTTAAATTAATCTTCTAAAAACCGTAGACACTAGTAGTACGGTTCACCGTTCCATTAGCAAGTGATAACACCTATATGTAAAAATATAACAGCTACTCCTATTATCATTTAACTTATTATGGTATACTATTCCAGTATTTAAACTTATTAACCGTAGATGGATGGCTACGGAGGTTTTGAACGTTTTCTCCTCCTTGGGCTATTGGTGATTTATTCATCATAGTGCAAAGGGGGTGGTATTGGATATGATACTAATGATAATCATAGTTTTAGCTATTTTAACTATTACTATTGTTTATGTCCTTAAGGGCATTTATATTAATAAATTCAACCTTGAAGGCAGTCTAAAAGGTTTCAAACTAAGTTTTGAAACCAAAAATGAAAAAGACACTCCATCCGGCAAGAAGTAGTGTCTGTGTTCTAAATATATTATTTTTATAATCCAATAGCCCTAAAATAAAACAAACGTCTCACTTTAGGAATGCTTAGTAGTTGGTAGCTACTGAGCATTTCTTTTTATACTTATATTATAACAATATTTCCTTAAAAATAAACCCTTTATTTTTTTGATTTATAAAACGTCAAATACCTCTCATCCACAACTTATTCCTCTGACTTATTAAACTTTAATACATCTACTAGTATTTCCGCAAATGGTTCGATTGCATTTTCTGCTGTCTCAAGCGTATCCATATTATTCCCTACATCTATCAGTAAAGACTTAGGTAACATATATAAACTATATCTATTACTTAACAAGGTAATAGGTTCTATTAAATTAGGAGTCATTTCATCACCTCTTACTTTAATTTGAGTACTTAAGCTCAAGTTCTGATAAATATATGGATTAGGATATTCTTTTAGACTCCCAATAGTACCTACTTCTGTATCTATACATAATCCATTATTAATATTAATCTTAGCTGTAGATTTATTTCTTATCATTGTTGCTGTAGGTTTTATACCTCCATCTGTATGTATATCAATGATGACTTCAATAGATGGATTTTCTTTAAGTATTTTCTGAACCCTTGCTCCTACTACTTTATACGCTTCTGTTATATTAGATGGTTCCGTTATATTATCATCCTTGAGATGTATGACTGATACATTGTATTTACTTTCTAGTATTTCTTCTAGTTTATCTCCTACATCAATAACACTACCTTGATTCCCTTCTAAATCTACAGCGTACTTTTCATTAGGATGTGAATGTATAATAAGAACTTGGGTATTATCCTTTTTTATGCTTAAATCATTTGCCAGTAAACCCTCAATATCAATTTGCTTGTTAATATTGAATTCTTTGTTGATATTCTCATATTTGCTTTTCAGATTGCTATCATCAAAAATATTTGTAAATGTTGTATTAATAGTATTATTTTTAGCATAAGTTGCTCCTATAATAGATGTGGTAATTAATGTAGATAATATTAAACTGGCTGTAATCCACCCTTTCTTTTTTAGGTTCATTTTATTTTTCCTCCCTATATAAAAATATTATAGGCGTTTGCGAAACGCCGTAACCCGTATAAATACGGGATATTTTTTTGTGT
>DYCF01000080.1 GCA_019418225.1 Clostridiales bacterium
ATACATGTAGGTAAATAGGTTTCTCTCAATGATTTCACATGACTAAAAATCATGACTAACTAAACTTTATAAACGTAAAATCTATCGACAGTTTATATCTCACAAGATTCCATTAAAGCACCTCCTCCTAAAATTTCTGCATTTTATTACTAGTATTGCAGAAACTATTTTTATATATAACTATCCAAAAATGGAGGAATTAATAATGTTTGTACCGCAACGTGTTATTTTTGAAAAAGGTGCTCTGGACTATCCCTTAGGAACAAACTTGTATCATCTCTTTAAAGACCAAGGTAAAGTAGATATTATTGAAGCTGCTACCAATCGTATCAAAAGCAATATCCCTGGCGAAAATCTTTATGACCAATATCGTCATGGCAAACAAACTTTAGTTGTCGGTGTTAAAAAGAGTCTTAAATTTCAATCCTGTAAGCCTTCTGCCCATTATCAGCTTCCCTTAGTAAGCGGCTGTATGGGGCAATGTGAATATTGAGATAAGATATGCAAGTATTTTTTGAAGAAAATTGTAATTTAATTATTATCAAGGCTTAAGCATCCTTTTTAAATTTTCCTCATAATAAAAAGAAGATACTTATTTATATAACCATCTCCCCTTCATCATAAAGCCTCAAAAATCCCATCACTCCCCCTGTCATCTTATAATGTATTCTCATAACATCTGTAATTCTAAATCTACGTTCATTATCGCTACTACCTCTTACACTCTCATCTGAAATTGATTGATTACGCCTAGCTTGCTCACCTGTTAGTGTTAATCTTGTTACTATTTGTGTAATGATTTTCCTTCTACGCAATGATACCTCAGATAGGTCCTTAATAAAATCTTCTTTAAACGAATACTCATACAATATTTCTTTATTCCATTTTTTAGTTATATCTCTACTTTAAAAGAGATTTTTCATATTCCATTTTCCTTCGCCCATTTATATGACTTACAAAAAAATTTAACCTCTCACTTCCAAGAAAACATCACAAAGAAAACTCATTTTTCTAATATTTATACCCATAGTGAACATATGATTAATGCCTCAAATGCTACATATTATATTACTGAAGATAAGTCCACTAAGAAGAAAACTAGTTTTATATATAATACCTTTAATATTAAAACACCTGTCTATAGCATTAAGGAGTTCACAAAATCTCTAAATCTACTTTTTTAAATATAAATAGACCCACGATATAGCAACTTACTTCTTTCGTGGGTCATTTATATTTTCATTATTGCTAGCTATGCTTAGTTTAAATCGTAAATGCTTCATAAAAGGACGTGGTGTGTAAAATAACTATAAGTGGCATGCTATCCCAAAAGGGGGTTACCACATGAATATCAGTAAATTAGAAACCTGGAAAGAACATATTCAGTAGTGTAAATCTAGTGGTCTTACCGTTTCACAATGGTGTCACAATAATCAACTTAGCAAAGGACAGTATTACTACTGGCACAAATTAATCACTAAATCAGATAGTAAACCTGCAGTAGTACCCGTTTTTGCTGAGGTAGTTGTTAAAAATAAAGATTTGTCGCAGCCTACTCTTAAAGCTTGCTGTAAAAATGTTGAAATCACGCTTTCATCAGAAAATGATATTTCTCTTGCAGTAGAGTTTATTCATGTACTGCGAAACCGATGTTAGGAACATTCATAAAAGATACAGAGCACATTTATATTGCTTGTCAGGCCACTGATTTTAGAAAGCAAATTGATGAGCTAGTTGCACTTGTAACCATGCAGTTTAAACTGGACCCATTCTCTGAAAGCTGTGCTTTTATCTTTTGCAACAAGAGAAAGAATGCCATTAAGGTATTACGTTATGATAAAAATGGTTTTGTACTTGCGAGTAAAAAGCTACTAGAAGATCTAAAGTTCCAATGGCCTAGAACACCTGATGAAGTAAAAGAAGTGAGTGTTCAGCAGATTGAGTGGCTTTTGCAAGGCTTAGAAATAGAGTCTAAAAAAATGCATCATCCTGTTGAAATAAACCATACCAATAGTTGTTTCTAGTGCTACAAAAACTACCAATAAAAGGGAATAACTTAGATACCAAAATCTAACATTTATTTCTTTAAAGGAAGAGAGTTTTATGTCGAATGTTTCTAAGGAAATTTTAAGGCACTATGTTAATGAAAATCACTTTTCAAGTGCTTCAGATGTCCTTGAAGGCATCAAGGATTTATTTAAGGATGTCCTTCAAGAAGCACTTGAAGCTGAAATGGATACAGCTTTAGGATATGCTAAACATGATATTTCAGAAAAGCAGGTTACTAACAGCCGAAATGGTCATTCAAAAAAGACCAGCAAGACTGCAATGGGTGAGCTAGAACTAGATATTCCTAGGGATAGAAATGGTGAATTTGAACCACAGATTATCCCCAAATACCAGCGTACTTCCAATGATATTGAAGATAAGATATTAGGGCTATATGCTTCAGGCATGACTACTAGAGATATCACTGACCAGATCAAAACATTGTATAATGTTGAGATTAGTGCTGAACTAGTTTCAAATATCACAAACTGTATTTTGCCCTTAGTAACAGAATGGTAAAATCGTCCACTAGAATCAACGTATAGCTTTATGTTCTTAGATGCTATCCACTATAAAGTCAGGGAAGATAAACAGGTCATAGTCAAGGCTACATATGTTGCCCTTGGTGTCAATATGGATGGACAAAAAGAAGTACTGGGGATATGGATTGGAGCTAATGAGACCAGCAAATTCTGGCTAAGTGTACTGAATGACTTAAAAAATAGAGGTGCAAAAAATATCCTAATCTATTGTACTGACAGGCTTGCAGGCTTTAATGAAGCTATAGGAGCGACATTTCCTTTTGCTAAGATCCAGCGTTGCGTGATCCATCAGATCAGAGCGAGCATGAAGTATGTTTCATTTAAAGATAAAAAAAGTTTTGTTTCAGATCTTAAAGGAATCTATACAACTGTCAATGAAGAAGTTGCATTAGATGCACTTATAGGGATAAAAGAAAGATGGGGCAATAAATATTGCCTAATGCTATAAAGAGCTTGGAAGACAACTGGGATAACTTAACGACCTTCTTTAGTTTTTCGCCTAATATCAGAAAGATCATGTATACAACTAATGCAATAGAAAGCTTGAATAGTCAGTATAGAAAGGTCACTAAGACTAAGTTGATCTTCCCGAATGATGAAAGCCTTCTGAAGATGCTTTATCTTGCAACACAAAAGATTGCCGAGAGATGGAGTAGGATCTATCCAGAATGGGATATAGTCATTAACCAATTAAATATCATCTTTAGTGAACAACTTGCTTAGGAAAACCTTTGGGACGCTGTCCCCAACCCTTAGAGATTTAACGCTTTAAATTCTACCTGAATAAAAAAACGGATAGATAATCTGCCCGCTTCAGTATAGAAGTTTAATAACCGCTCAGGTTGCTCCTCAGCATTGCCCTATCCTGTTAATAAACGTGTATAATATTTCCATTATGTAGTAAAACTATACGCGTAGTTAAAAGACAAGCATGTCATCGATTGACATGTTATATCATTTATACCTAAGGATAAAAAATTTATCTAAGCTATTTAAGTGAAGACCTTAGAGAGAGAATACACAAAACTATTTACACGGCCTTGAAGCTACCTTTCCTCAGTTAGCTGACCAATTTCACATTAATAAAGTACTAGCAAATTCGCTTAGTGGTTTAAAAGCCAGACTTCAAACCAAAATCCTAGGTCATAACATTTCATGTTTCATAAATAAATGCCTTGGTAATGAAGCAAACGCACAAATTAAACATTTAATATTTGGATAAATAAACTACTATTTAATTATTAGATAGATATTATAAATTTTAGATTTACCATATTTATCCTTATTATAATTTGAAGTTAATTAGCACATGTCGTTAAAATATCATTATTTAATAACTGATTTGATAATCTTGATGACTTCTTCTTCAGATAAACATTTTGAACTAATTTCATAATATACATTCTCATAAACAAATTGTGCAATATACCAATCATATACTCCTGATGCCTTATGTGTTATCTCATCATATGCCCCATATTCTAAATTACTATGCCCTATCATAACATCACAGTTATTAATTTTACTCTTAATGTATGTATTTTGACCTTCAAAAATATGCTTATTCAAAAAGTTGATTTTTGAATAACTTATATCATAACCTCTTGGAACGGCTGTTTCATTTATTAGTTTTAGACTATTATCATCATAATAATCTGTATAAAATTGATTTACAATTCTATCCTCTACAATATCTCCCGTAGAATCTATACCAAAGAATCTATTTTCTGTATTATAATCACACGCTTTCAACCCGCCTACTACACTTATATTCTCAATTGAAATGCCTAAGTATTTATTAATATCCTCTAGCGTCATTTCCACTTTTGACGCCGTGAGTTCTTGACCTATTAACATTATTTCTGTAAGTTCATTTATACTAATGCAATCAGATGTATATCCATATTTAATTAATTTTTGTAGCACATCTAATATAGTGGCATCATCCATATTAGTATCATAAAATCTATAGCTAATACATAACTGATCATCATTAATATAATATTCTCCATTATTCTTAACTACTAGCATACCATTTACTTGTCCTTTATTTACTCCTTCAACTCTCATCTCACTATATGCTAAAGGATTAATAATTACCTCACATTTTACTTCTTCTTTTGTACCGATTTTTTCTATTAGCATTTGAAGAACTTTTATACTATTTACTTTATCGGTGCTCTCTTGTAAATTATTAATTCTATACTCATCACCTAAATTTTCATTTGTCAAATCTAGTAATCCTCCAAAACGTCTCTCTGCTCTGGTTACTGTCGTCTCTTCTAAAGGATATACTTGATTACCAATTACTATACTATTAGTTTCCGCATGATAAGCTCTATACTCTAATAATCTTTCTTCATCATAGTTTATATAATCAATATGTGCTTCTTTTGCCTTATTATAATTCCACGTAGAAAAATATATATTACTCAATGCCGTTTTATAATTTTCTTTTAATTCTTTTTTAATTTGATTTAATTCATCCTGTGTAAAGTCTTCTTGTCTATACTGATTCTCCTCAAAAAACCTATTCATTCCCCTTTCAATTATTTCATTAGAGAAACTAAGCTGCTCCTTATATTTTACAGGAACCTCTTCTTTTATTGCTTCATAAATAAATCTATATTCTAATGCCTCACGGTATGCCTCTACTGTACTATATGTCTCTAATATCTTATCATAAATATTTCCCATTTCCTTAGCTTCATCTATTAAATGATCTATATAATGCTTATCTACTTGTATATTATATACCTTGTCTTGTTGTAAAACGATTGTTTCTAATATTAATCCTTCTAATATTTCATGTACATCATATTTATAATTATCCTTTATTCTATCATAATCTTCACTTAAAATAACTTGACCATTTATCTTAAACAATGCATCTTCTATTATTATATTTGATTTTATTTCTGCATTAATAAGGATAATTACCAATATTCCTATGCAACATAATGGGAATCTATATTTTTTTTCATATATCCTGTCCTTCCTATAATTAAAGATAGGTAGCGTTCAATACATATATGATCGCTACCTATCTTTCTATTCTAATATTTTAGTACTTATTTTTAGAGGAACGCCATTGAGTTTCATGTGAAGTACATAATGTATCAATATCATCAGGTCCTCCCTGTTTCATAACACAAGTACCACTTCCTGTATGATCATATAAACCATATGTGTGTCCAGCTTCATGCTGACAAGTTTTTGCATTTTGACTGTATCCATCATTAAAGACACATGCATACGGTTTACCAATCGCCCCCATTCCAAGTGTCAGTTGACCGGAAGAATTCTGAAATAAAGTACCACAAAATGCCATCATTAAATCTGCTGTTTTATTTCCATTATATGTTAGGCCAAATTTTATGCGTGCATCCTCTACCATCTCTGTTGGATTACCTCCTGAAGATGTCCATATTGGTTGTGCAACAGAAGTAAAGTCAATTCCAAATTTTTTGTAAATATAGTCGTCCGCTCTTTCAACTACTTTATTAGCGGCATACTCATAATCGCTATATTGACTCCTATATCTTTGATCACAAGGAGATGTAACACTTACACTAATAGTTGCTGCTCTAGAAGTTACCGAGTCTTCCCAAACAGGTTCTCCTACATCATATGTACTTCTTGTACGTGCATTAATAGTACTTACACTGTACTCAATTGGAGCTTCTGCACAAGTAGGTATTGCCATACTCGTTGCTAGTATTAATCCTAGAGCGATTTTTGATAACTTTTTATTCATTTTCTACTTCCTTTCAATGTTTATTTTTTTAGAATACAATGTTTTTTAATATGTCAATATTTTATAAATTGTTCAACAATAATGCTTATGAATATATATTTTTTAAATCTAGGCTCTGTTAGACGAAAATTAGCTTATTAATTTAACAGTGTTATTTCAACTCTTGCATAGCTCCTTTGTGGAGTTTTTCAAATAGTTTATGATCTGCACTTGTATTTTCTGTTACTTCACCTTTTTTTATCATTTGAGCAACCTCTAGCTTCATGATGTCACTAACATTTTCATCAAACCCTAATCTATTTATCTCACGTTCCATAAATTTTAAAATATCTAATTTTGTTAATTCCATATTCTTCTCTCCTTGTTATGTAAAATCTAAAATTTACATCATTTCAACAAACTTAAACCTCCTAAACAAATTCTTAATTTTAGATTTCTTATACCTTTTAAAAACTATGTCTTAATATACCTTTGACATGCAAGAAATATAACTCATGTCTATCTATTAAATGTGACTTTACGTTCTCTAAAGTTAATAATACGTGTATCAGAGAAACTAGTTACTCCATAGATTAACCAATTTCTGTTCTTAGCCACTTCTTGGTCATCTTTGAAATATCCTAACGTCTTAAAGAAATAGAGATAATTAATGAGATATTTAGTTGAAATACCTTTAAATCTACGTATCCAATTTTTAAAACGACTATGCAACGAATTGACATGATTAATATGATAGATGCCATTCTTATAATGTCCTCGCATGATTCGCTTATGGTTTAGATTAAGATCCTTAGCAAACTGAATATATGATTTATGACTATCTGTGCATATAATTGCATCATCAGTGATATGCCCCCTAAATAGGCGTTCTAAGTCCTCGTGACTAATTCTACCTGTACATATAGGCTCTAAGATGATGTTTCCGTTTCTATCAATAGCATAAGCAATGCAGACTTGTTCAGAACTAATACCTCTTTTCTTAACTTCGCCACCTCTATGACGACTTGGGCGTGGCATAACAAAGCCACTTTTCTTATGAGTCCCTTTATATGACAAGGCAACGGAGGTTTCATCTAATTCAACGATACCTTCAACCGTTCCAGTACCAATATATGCTCTGATGCAATCAAGTAATTTATGACGCATATAGAAGGCTGTTTTAACACATCCCCCTATTATAGCCGCACTTTTGCGAATACTATAACTAGCAATCATGGTAAGCGTCATTTCAAGCACGCCTATAAAAAAGTGGCTCCGCCACGTTCAGCAACTTATAGCCTACTTATCACACTA
>DYCF01000081.1 GCA_019418225.1 Clostridiales bacterium
TTCGTGCTAAGAAAACACCCTTAAAAAAGTTGTCCGAATAACTGTTGACAATCCACACAACACCACCCACAAAAATTGATAAACGTGGGTGAAAATATAGTTAATGATTAAGTGCGTTGATTATCAAAGCAATATAGATGATGTGTAAAGATGAAGCTAGACACGGTAAAGCTTTCGAAGGTTTATTAAGCAGATACTTCGGTAAATAATATATATTAAAATATTTGACATTCAGATACTAGAAGGTATTTGAGGACTGAGAGAATATTTAGCATTTTATAAATGTATAAAATATGGGGTAAGGTATAGAAAAATCGGTTCTTACTCAACCTTGGGTAAATAATACTACCTTAATAAAGGCGAATGCATGACTATAAAGCATTCGTCTTTATTAATTTTTGCACACTAAAATCTCTACGTTTTACTTGAAATGTTACATAACATTTCTTAAAAAGATTGACTAAATGAGCTCTACCGTATAAAATACGTTTGATGAGTTTGAATTTGTTGTTGTTTCCTTCAACAAATCCACTACTTACAGTATGAGATATCGCATTCTTGATCGGGGCGATATCTTTTTTTATACCCTCTACAAAGCCTTTAATAGGGGATGATTCAAAATTTTTAATAAATAGTTCTAACTGGTTGGGATCTTTTCCCATAAGTATCGTATAAAAACTATTATAGGCATCTTCTAAGAGGTTAATAATTTCATAGTATTCTTTAATGATTTCAATGTGTTTTTCTAACCCATCCACAGCAGTTTCATCGCATTCCCTTCGTAAAATAGAACTTAATATTTGATGACGTTTAATAACAGTTATCTCTTTAGGGTAATCAGTCTTATATGCCCAGTTCATATGAAATGTACGATTAAAGTTATTTTTAGCAAGCACCATGATATAGTTTTCCATTGTTTTTAGCTTACCATTATAACCCATTCGTATGACATATGATAAAATGATAGCAGGATCTATCTTATCACGTAACATTTTATAGATGATATTTAGGTAATCATCGGCTAATGTTTTTCTTTTTTTTATAATTTTTTGGTTGGTCTAATAAAAGAATATCTTCTTCCGTCATATGAATATATCCATTTTCATCCATAGGAGGTTTATTATTATAGTAGTATTTATCCAAATCCTTAGAAAGGGGATCTACTTTTAAAATCTTTATCTGCTCAGGTTTAGTCTTTATCACTTTTCCGTCTTTTATAAATACTTCTTTTGGTAATTCCACCTTGAATAGATCTCTCATACGGTTAGCTAAATTTTGAAGTAAATGAAATCTATCTGCCACTTGAGTACATTCAGGTAGTATGGCGTTAATTGCTTTGGCATAAGCACTTGCTCTATCGCGAGCAATGAGTTTAATTTTCTTGTGTTCTTTGAGCCATGCCTTTAATGTCTCTGAATCCCGTCCGTCTAATAACGCAATGAGATGGTGACCATTTAAATCGTAAATAGCTGTTGCATAAGTTTGGCCTTTTCGAATAGCTACATCATCAATACCAACAGCTTCGACATTTGGATTATCCTCAATAATAATTTTATCGTAAATTCTTTTAATAGTGTCATTACTTACCTTTATACCTATAAGAGAAAGTACTTTGCTAGCACCTTCATTGCTAAGAAAGATTGAAACAGCTAGAATAAGAGATGTGAGTTCAGTCGTTCTTACCTGTGAGGCAGATGCGAATGGAGGTGTTTCCATAATTACTTTTGTTGCACAGGCTTCATTAAGACATTTATATTTATAGGCAGTAATATGGAGATAAGTTGTTTTTAAATGCATAGGTACTGCCTGTATTTTACGTACATATGTAGCATGAAAAAGCTACTTGTCTCTCCACAATTTGGACAAATAGCTTGGTGTAATTTGGATTTTATATAGATATGTATTTCTTCGTCAGATTCTATCCAGTCATAGATTAAATAATCCTTGCCGAATAATTTTTCATTGATATTTAATTCTTTGTATTTCATTTATAATGTTACCCTTCCATGATATAATACTAGTCTAACAAAATATGCAAATATAAGAAATAGCTCAGTAAAAAAATGGCATTCGAAAATGCCATTTCAGATTGTTGACAAATGAATTTTCCCAAAATAAACTCACAAATTAAGTGAGGATTATTCAAGAAAATCTATTAAAATAGGGGTAAAAAGAGCAGTTTAGGTCCATTTTTACCTCTGTTTTCTATTTCTAGACTAGTAAAATACTATGGAAAAGTTAATTGTCTACAGCCTGAAATGGCATTCGAAAATGCCATTTTTATTTACCGAAATATCTTTAAAATACCCAAGTTTGAGTAAGAACCGAAAAATCACCTTATCCCATATTTTTATTTTAATTTTTTAGCATTAAATTGTAAAAAATGCACATAGCTAATAACGGTATTATTAAGTGATTTTTGGTAAAAAATAGGATAAAAAAAGAGTTTGTTCATAGAATGTTCATAGAAAAGTAAAATTATGTTTGTTTATTACGGGTGTAATACAAGTTATAATTAAAGATATTTTGGATAAAATATGATACAAAAACACACTATAATTTAATTAGAGATAGGAGACATTATGACTACTATAAGCACAAAACTTATTAACACACAAGGTTTACACGCTAGACCAGCTACATTATTCTGTAAAGAAGCAGGACAATTCAAATCTGATATCAAACTTGTTTGCGGAGATAAAGAAGGTAATGCAAAAAGCTTAATCGCTCTTTTAGCAATGGGACTTACAGCTGGAGCTGAACTTCAAGTTGTTGCAGAAGGTGAAGATGAAGAAGCAGCTGCTAAACATATGGCAGACTTCATTGGTTCATTCCAAGAATAATTAACGACAACTAGGAGGAATATCAGATGAAAAAAGGTATTGCAGCTTCAAAAGGCTATGCAATCGGTAATGTTTTTCTTTATGAAGAAAATGAAGTAATCATTACAGACGAAAAAGTAACTGATACAGCTGCTGAACTTGCTAAATTAGAAAATGCAGTAAGTTTATGCAGAGAACAATTAGAAAAAATTAAAGAAAAAACAAAACAAAATGTTGGTGAGCATGAAGCAGCCGTATTTGAAGCACATATACTTATTTTAGATGATCCAGAGTTTGTTGGTTCTGTAGAATCTGAAATAAAAAATAATAGCACAAATGCTATGAAAGCAGTAGAAACGGTTTCAAATAATCTTGTTATGATTTTTGAATCAATTGATGATGCATACTTAAGAGAGCGTGCAGCAGATATTAAAGACGTTTCTAAACGTATGATTGCTAATCTTGCAGGTCATACAGTAGGCTTAGAAATAGAAAAAGAAAATACAATCGTTGTAGCACACGATTTAACACCTTCAGATACAGCACAACTTGATAAAACAAAAGTTAAAGGTTTCATCACTAACATTGGTGGTAGAACATCTCACTCAGCTATTATGGCAAGAACACTTGAAATTCCAGCAGTAGTTGGGCTTGGTGATATCACAACAAGTGTTAAAAATGATGATTTAATCATTGTTGATGGGATTGAAGGACTTGCTATTATTAATCCAGATGAAGCAACTGTTGCAGCGTACGAAGCTAAAATTAAAGCTTTTGAAGCAGAAAAAGAAGAACTTAAAAAACTTCTTGATGTAAAAGTTGTAACTAAAGAAGGTAAACACATAGAAGTATGTGGTAACATCGGAAAACCAAAAGATGCTGATCAAGTTCTTGAAAATGGTGGAGATGGTGTAGGTCTATTTAGAACAGAATTCTTATATATGGACAGAGACTCAGCTCCAACAGAAGAAGAACAATATGAAGCATATAAATATGTTTTAGAAACAATGAAAAACAAAAAAGTTGTTATTAGAACATTAGACATTGGTGGAGATAAGACACTTCCTTACTTACCATTACCAGAAGAGATGAATCCATTCTTAGGTTATAGAGCAATCAGACTATGCCTTGATCAAACTGATATCTTCAAGGTACAATTAAGAGCTCTTCTTAGAGCTTCTGTATATGGACAACTTGCAGTTATGTTCCCAATGATTTCAGGCATTGAGGAATTCAATAACGCTAAAGCAGTTGTAGAAGAATGTAAAAAAGAACTTGATGCAGAAGGCATTGCTTACTCAAATAACATTGAGTGGGGAATCATGATTGAGATTCCAGCAGCAGCAGTTATGGCTGATGAATTAGCTAAACATGTTGACTTCTTCTCAATTGGAACAAATGACCTTATTCAATACACATTAGCTGCAGATAGAATGAGTGAAAAAGTATCATACCTTTACAATCCAATGCATCCAGCTGTTTTAAGATTAATTAAAATGACTATCGATGGTGCACATAAACATGGAAAATGGGTAGGTATGTGTGGAGAAATGGCAGGAGATGAAGCTGCTATTCCAACTCTTTTAGAGTATGGCTTAGATGAATTCTCAATGAGTGCTACATCTATTTTAAATGCTAAAAAAATCTTATTAAATCAATAATAGGATAATAAAAAGGTATCATATTAGTAGGTTATACTAATATGATACCTTTTTTAGTATTTAAATGCTATAGTCATCATTAGTATAAAGGTTAGAAGAAATAATTATGCAATTAGTGTAATAAGACCAAGCAGAAGAGGCGTATGTATAGGAGTAGAGAGTATAAAAACTAAATATAGCGGTTAAAAGTACTAAATATTTTTTATTTATTTACAATAAATACCCCTGATGATATAGTGAATATAAAAGAAGGAAGGAATAATATAGAAGATTATGATGTAATAGAGATAAATAAGAGGTTTAAATGAAACTCACAAGTAATAGGAAATATAAGTGTTTTAATAAGGGGGAATAATTAATGGCAAAATGGGTAGATAATGCTGTCTTTTATCATATCTATACACTTGGATTTTGCGGGGCGCCTAAAGAAAATGTATTGCAAATAGAAGAATCAGACCGAATTTTAAAGGTACTAGAATGGATACCGAATTTTAAAGAATTAGGTGTGACAGCTATTTACTTTGGACCATTATTTGAAGCAACTAGTCATGGTTATGATACGATGAATTATTATAAACTAGATAAGCGTTTAGGAAATAATGAGGATTTTAAGAAAGTGTGTGAAGCCTTACATGCGGAAAATATTAGAGTTGTGGTTGATGGTGTGTTTAATCATGTAGGAAGAGACTTTATGGCATTTAAGGATCTACAGAAAAATGGAATAAATTCTAAATACAAAGATTGGTTCCCTAATGTAAACTTTGCAGGTAGAAGTCCATACGGAGACGGATTTTGGTATGAGGCTTGGGAAGGGCATTTTAATTTAGTTAAACTTAATTTGAAAAATCCAGAGGTAATAGCATATTTACTTGGCGCTATTGAACTATGGATTGATGAGTTTAATATAGATGGCATTAGGTTGGATGTAGCTTATTGCATGGATCAAGAATTTTTTAAGAAGCTTAGAAAATTTGTAGATAGTAAAAAAGAAGATTTTTGGCTTATGGGAGAAATGATACATGGGGATTACAAACGACTAATAGCACCTGAATTATTAGATAGTGCGACAAATTATGAATGCTATAAGGGGATTTACTCAAGTCATAATGACAAAAACTATTTTGAAATTAATTATTCACTTAATCGCTTATTTGCAAAAGGTGGCATTTATCAAGGTTTAAAACTTTATAATTTTGTTGATAATCATGATGTTACACGTATAGCAAGCATACTGAAAAATAAGGAACATTTAAAAAATGTATATACATTATTATTTACAATGCCAGGTATACCATCAATATATTATGGTAGTGAATGGATAATAGAGGGGCAAAAAGGCAAAGGCTCTGATGATGAGTTAAGACCAGCGTTAGAGTTAGAAGTATTAAAAGAAAAGAAAGAAACACTTATTGAGCATATAAAGAATTTAGCAGAAGCAAAAAGACAATTAAAGGCATTATGCTATGGCGATTATAAGCAAGTAGTAGTAAAGAATGAGCAATTAATATTTGAAAGAAATTATGAGGATGAATATGTATATGTGGTATTAAATTTAGCTGATCATGAAGAGAATATGACCTTTAAAACTCAGTTAGGTAAAACGCTAGAAGATTATTTAGATAATAAGCAACAGTACGAGATACAAGATGAAATGGTTACTATAGATATTCCCGCTTTTTCAGCAAAAGTCTTAGTATTATTATAAGATAGATAAAAGCATCACTTATATAGCTAGTGATGCTTTTTATATCGTAATTTTATTCAAGAGATATGTAAGTAATTAGACCATATAAAATTTAATAAAATGAATCTTACATGGAGTACATATTATTATACCAATAATACATGAAGTAAATAATGGAGAGGTGAATAATAAATGTTAATATTAAATAAGAAAAAAGATGGGCATGTACATACACCATTTTGTCCACATGGGACAGATGATCAGTTTGATAAGTATATACATAAAGCAATAGAGGCCAAGCGAGAAGAAATAAGCTTCACAGAACATTTTCCGATGCCTCAAGGAGTGACAAGTACTGAATTTTATGAGGAATGTGTATTACTAGAGTCACAAGTAGAGTCTTATATAATGAAAGTAAAAGAAGTTAAAAAGAAGTATGAAACAAATATTAAGATAAATTTAGGATTTGAAGTAGATTATATAGAAGGAAAAGAAGAAGAAATCCAAGCTATGTTAGAAAAGTATGGATTAGAGATTGAAGATAGTATATTGTCAGTGCATTTTGTCAGATTCGATAATATATATTATGCAATAGATTACTTACCAGAATTTGAATCATTATTAAATAAGGTTGGATCTATACAACAAGTATATGATATATATTTTAAGACACTTCTAAAATCTATAAAGGCAGATCTTGGACCATTTAAACCCAAGCGTATAGGTCATCCTACTTTAGTAAGAATTTTTAACAGGAAATATCCATGTCAATACACAAATTATGAACTTTTGGAAGAAATAGTGATGGCTATAAAAGATAGAGCATATGAAATAGATTATAATGTGGCTGGTTTAAGAAAACCCTATTGCCAAGAGGTATATCCTTCAGGAGAAATGCTAAGGCTATTAGTAGATAATAATGTACGCATGACCTATGGAACAGATGCTCATAAAAGCGATGATATGATGGGGTAGCAATTCATCTAAAATAAATATGATTAAAAGTAAAAAGAGGTGTTGACATAGGTAAAGAAATAGTATATTATTATACAAGTCGACAGGACAATAACTCTTGCGACGTGAAGTAAATCTTCAGTGACATAACAACATGAACTTTGAAAATAAAATAGTAATCATATAAACCAGTCGATTCATTAAAGTCTTTAAAAAGACGAGAA
>DYCF01000082.1 GCA_019418225.1 Clostridiales bacterium
CACACGACTAAAAATCATGAATAACTAAATTTTATAAATGTGAAATCTATATAGATGTGAAATCTTAAATACTATATATAGTATAGCATAATAAAGTCAAAAATATATATTTAGACTATATATAAAATAAAATATTTTTCGTTAAATGGGGTAGTAGATATATTGAAAAGGATATAAAAATGGTTAGATTTAGCTAATAATATATTAGATACGTCTAACATAATATTAGGGCTAAAACTGGCAAATATAAAAATAAATAAGATAATTTAAAATAAAAAGTTTGATATTCATTAAAAGAATAACAACTTATGTCAAATTTATTAAAAAACAACAACAAAAGCGTGAAAATGAATGTTAATATATAGTTACATATAAAAAAAAATATGAAATTAAAGCAAGTTATAGATTAGTCTTTAATAAAAATAAGATTAATAAAATTTAGAAATAAATCAATATAAAATAGGAGGCACGACAATGAGTAATGTTCTTGAACAAATCGGTGCATACGGTATCGTTCCAGTAGTAGTAGTTAACAAAATTGAGGAAGCAAAACCACTTGCAAAAGCTTTATGTGATGGAGGACTTCCAGTAGCAGAGGTAACATTCAGAACTGCATGTGCTAAAGAAGCTATCAGCATTATGGCAAAAGAGTTCCCAGAAATGTTAATCGGAGCTGGTACAGTTCTTACAACAGAGCAAGTAGACGAAGCAGTAGAAGCAGGAGCTAAATTCATCGTAAGTCCTGGTCTTAACCCAAAAGTAGTTAAATACTGCGTAGATAAAGGAATACCTGTAACACCAGGTTGTGCTAATCCTTCAGACGTAGAACAAGCTATCGAACTTGGACTTAATGTAGTAAAAATCTTCCCAGCTGAAGCAGTTGGTGGAATTAAACTTATCAAATCAATGGCTGGTCCATACACAAATATGAAATTCATGCCAACAGGTGGTATTAACGCTAAAAACCTTAATGATTACTTATCATTCGATAGAATCATCGCTTGCGGTGGTAGCTGGATGGTAGATCCTAAATTAGTTGCTGCTGGTGAATTTGATAAAATCACAGAAATGACAAGAGAAGCTGTAACACAAATGTTAGGATTCGAACTTGCACATGTTGGTATCAACGCTGAAACAGAAGATGCTGCATCAGAAATCGCTGCTGCATTTGATGGTGCATTCAATACAGGTGTTAAAGTTGGCAATAGCTCAATCTTCGCTGGTCTTGGCGTAGAAGTTATGAAAACTCCATACCTTGGTGCTAAAGGTCATATTGCTTACAAAACAAATTACATTGAAAGAGCTGTAGCTTACCTTCAAGCTAAAGGTATCGAAATCAATGAAGAAACAGCTAAATACAATGCAAAAGGTAAATTAGTAGCAGTTTACTTAAAAGAAGAAATGGGTGGATTCGCTATTCACTTATTACAAAAATAGTTTATAAATAAAAGTTTATAAATAACAACATAACATTGATACTTCATGGGAACATCATTACGTGACCATATACATAAATCATACGTAGCAGCTTGCATAGTGAATAAAGTAATTATTAAGCTGCTACACATAAAACAAGTAGAGTAAATAATATTTTTAAAGATAATAGGAGAATGAATAATGAGTAAAGTAGTTACTTTCGGTGAAATTATGTTAAGACTTGCCCCAAATGGGTATTTAAGATTCAACCAAGTGGATCAATTCCAAGCAACATACGGTGGGGGAGAAGCTAACGTAGCAGTTTCTCTTGCTAACTATGGATTAGAAGCAGAATTCGTAACAAAATTACCAGCACACGAAATCGGTCAAGCAGCAGTAAATGATCTTCGTAGATACGGTGTAGAAACAAAACACATCGCTCGCGGTGGAGAAAGAATTGGTATTTACTTCTTAGAAAAAGGTGCTTCTCAAAGACCTTCTAAAGTAATTTACGATAGAAATCACTCTTCAATCATGGAAGCAACAACAGCTGATTTCAACTGGGATGAAATTTTCGAAGGAGCAGAATGGTTCCACTTCACAGGTATTACTCCAGCACTTGGTGATAATGCAGCAGCTATCTGTTTAGAAGCTTGTAAAGCAGCTAAAGCTAAAGGTGTTAAAGTAAGCTGTGACCTTAACTACAGAAAAAAATTATGGACAAGAGAAAAAGCTGGTCAAGTAATGGCTGAGCTTATGCCATACGTAAATGTTTGTATCGCAAATGAAGAAGATGCAGCTGATGTATTCGGTATTCACGCAGCAGATACAGATGTAACTAAAGGTGAAGTTAACCACGATGGTTATAAAGATGTAGCTAAACAACTTAAAGATAGATTTGGTTTTGATTATGTAGCAATTACACTTAGAGAATCAATCTCAGCTAGTGATAACAACTGGGCAGCAATGTTATACAACGGCGAAGATTTCTTCTTCTCTAAAAAATATGCAGTACGTATTGTTGACCGTGTAGGTGGCGGAGATTCATTTGGCGGTGGTCTCATCTACTCATTAGTTAACAACTATGAACCACAAGCAGCAATCGAATTTGCAGTTGCAGCTTCATGTTTAAAACACACAATCGAAGGCGACTTCAACCGTGTATCAGTAGCTGAAGTACAAGCTTTAGCTGGTGGAGATGGTTCAGGACGCGTTCAAAGATAATAAGTTCTTAGCGAAACACATAAACCCAAAACATATATAGTGATACATCCCTAGTATCACACATTCTAAAAACATTCCTAATTAGTATGATGCATGATTTGTGTCAGAAACATTAATATGGGTTTTACATCATTATTAAGAGATGATGGAGGCGTGTATTAATAGCATAGCTGGGTAGCTATAAGGTTACCTAGCTATAAAAAACGATTAATTCACATACAAGCATACGTGGGTTAATCGTATTTTTTTTATCAAATTTCAATCTATCAAAATTTGGATACACATATTTGAGGGATAAGATTTGATGTCGTGTTTGTTTGAATTGTATTTAAAAAATCAAGATTACTTTAGAGTTATTAGGCGAATAATAATTCTAGAGGCAGAAGGTATATTAGCTAAGTATACATAGCTAAGTACAAGGTAGAAGACATAGGAGGAAGCGAAATGTCAAAAGTAATTTTAGTAGGGGAACCTATGGCATTATTTATTGCTGAAGAGCAAGGTACATTAGATACAGTAACAAGATTTACAAGATCAGCTGCTGGTGCAGAAATGAATGTAGCAATTGGTCTTAAAAGGCTTGAACACGAAGTATGTTATATTACTAAATTAGGAATGGACCCATTTGGAAAATATTTAATTGACTTTTTAAATGGAGAAGGTATTGATACAAGCAAAATTTGTTTTGATGACCACTATCCAACAGCATTTCAATTAAAAGCAAAGACAGAAGAAGGTGACCCAGACGTAGCTTACTATCGCAACGGTTCTGCAGCATCTAATATTACAGTAGACGATGTAGACAGCATTGATATGGTAGGGTTCGATCACTTCCACTTAACAGGGATTTTCCCAGCTATCTCGGATTCATCAAGAGCAACTTTACTGTACCTTATCGAAAAAGCAAAAAATAATGGATTATCAACATCATTTGACCCTAACCTTAGACCAAGTCTTTGGAAAAATAAAGAGCATATGATTGAAATGATTAATAAAATTGCTTTCAGATGTGATACTGTACTTCCAGGCATTGGTGAAGGAAGAATTTTAACAGGCCTTGAGCACGAAAGTGACATTGCCGACTTCTACTTAAATAGAGGCGTTAAAAACGTAGTAATTAAAATGGGACCAAAAGGTGCCTATGTAAAAACAAAAACAGAAGAAAAATATATCGATGGCTACAAAGTAGAAAAAGTTATTGATACAGTAGGTGCAGGCGACGGTTTTGCAGTAGGTTTCTTGAGCGGACTTCTTGAAAAAGAGTCAGTAGAAAACTGCGCAGACAGAGCAAATGCTATCGGGGCAATCCAAGTAATGCACGCAAGTGATAACGAAGGACTCCCAACAAGAGAAGAATTATTTGCATTCATGCAAAAAAGATAATTCTCATATATAAAACGACTAAAGATTGATTAGTCATAAATTAAATTAGTGTTAACAAGTGTAGTGAAAAAGTGTGTTTATATAAGTAGTTTTTAATGTAAATAATAGTGTGATTATATATAGTAAAAGGTGAGCTTAGTAGTGTGGGCTCACCTTTTTTACATTCAGCATCCCTTGGGGACAGGTCTCTAAAAATGGTGTTATAGGAGTGGGGACAGGTCTCTAAAAGTGATGTTATAAGAAAATGGTGGATACAATGGAGATGATTTAGGATTTGTGAAGATGCTTGGTTAATTTGTGTGAGGGGAATCTTTTGTATAATATATAGAGCGTGGTACTAAGTATAATTAAGATACTAATCCATTGAGATGTGGAGAAGATACCCAAGTACCCTCTTTTAGTGTCATAGCGTAGAAATTCAATAAAAAACCTAAGAATAGAGTAGCTTAATAAGTAAATTATAATTGTGTTAAGTTTGGAATATATACTCAAGTACCAAATGATGAAGGATAGTGTGAAAAAAAGAAACCTAGAAGTAGACATAGCAAACAAGCCCTTGGATAACTCCAAGAAGCGACAAATAAGACATTAAAATTTATACTGTGGGCTAAGTTGAAGGAAGTATAGGATCTAAAATATTTACTGTATAACCGTTTTGTTGTAATAAAAGAATGGCTTGATTGAGCTGATAAGTACTTGGGATAACTGAAGGTTCTTTAATTACAGAGGTTAAATACAATTCATGATTAAAATCCTCTTCTTTAGAAAGTATGTGGTAAATACAGGTTAGCATGGTTCTGGCGATTGCAATTAAGGCACGCTTATGACCACGACGCCGTTTGATACGTTCATATTTAATACGAAATGGACTATCTTTATCTTTAATAGCTGCAAGGGCACATTGAACAAGGAGAGGTTTTAGATAGGAGCCAGCTTTACTGATACGAACACTTTTCTTTTTGCCCGCACTTTCATTATTTTGGGGTGTAAGCCCAGCCCAGGAACATAAATGTTTAGAACTATCAAACTTAGACATATCAACACCTATTTCAGAAACTATAGTTGTTGCAGCAAGCTCTTTTATACCAGGAATGGTACAAATATGATTGATTTCACTCTGAAAAGGAGATGTAAGAATTGCTATGGTTTCATCCATTAAATCAATACACTCATTAATGTAATCAAAGTGCTTAAAAGCCACAGACATTTTGGAGGCTTGTGTAGCAGAAAGTGTATGATGGGCAATGGAGCGTCCTATATCTGAGGTTTTAGATTTAAGTTTTTTATGAAGTAAAGATTCGTAGTCAAAATTTGTATCTTCAGGAGAAGAAATCATATGATTAATAATAGCAGAGCTAGATTTACCGAAGGTGTCAGAAACAACACTAGCAATCATGATATTAGAGACAGTTAGGGAGTTTTGAACTCTATTTTTTTCACTAGAACGCATACTAACAAGTTTACGTCTATAACGTACAACATCTTTAAGATCACGAATAGGCTTAGGGTGAATCAAACTGCTACGAACAAGACCATGTTTATGAAGATCAGCAATCCAGATAGAATCTTTCTTGTCTGTTTTCTTACCAGGAATAGCTTTAATATATTTAGGATTAGCTAAAATGATGTGGCAAGAAGTTTCAAGGACATTAAAAATAGGAATCCAATACTTACCTGTGGATTCCATACAGACTTCAGAACAGTTATTATCCTTAAGCCAAGAGGCTAGGTTGAGTAAATCATCGGTAAAAGTAGAAAACTGCTTAGTTTGATAGGTTGTAACATTATTGGAGTTAGTAGTGGCAAGTGTAGCGACAACAAATTTTTTGTGAACGTCTATGCCACAACAAATAGGATATACAATTTTAAGCATTTAAACACTCCTTTAGGCAAAAAAATAAAGCAAACAATCATTGACTGAATACTTAAGAATAAACAAGGCTTTGCTTATGCAAAGATTAGTGTACGTGCTCAATGGCACAATTATTTGTACTTGGATAAAGTATTCGGCACATGTTAAGATACGGGATTTCCCGTAGAGGAATCGTCAATTCTCCTCCCGTGCTCTGTAGTATAATTGTTTACTTACTAAAAGTATTGCCAAAGGTATAGGGGCTTAAACATTTTTCATAAATTTTTGTGCCTTGAGCACAGCGAAAGGAATGATAGTTAAGATGAAGAGACAAAGAGCTTCTAGTAATTGGACAGGGAATAATGGAATGCCAGAAGGTGCAAAGGAATTGCTAGGGAATACAACATGACCAAAGCCGTTATAAGGAATACCATAGTAGCACCCTGCCATAAAACAGCCAATACGCCCGAAAGCATGCGCAAAAGGAATTAGAAAGACAATTTTTTGTAGGTATTTTTTATAATCAATATTATGTAAATGTCCGGCAACTATTAAGAATATCAATGCCCCAATGAGTCCACCGAAGAAGACAAAACCTCCTTGTAAGAGAGTGTTAAGATAGTGTATATCCCTTAATTTAGACCAGTTAATTTGATGGAATGAGGTGACGAGATAAAGTGCTTTAGCACCAAGCCCATCACCTAAGAGACTATATGCTTCTAAGATGATAAAATGATTTATATTGAGAGAAGCTTTTTTTAGTATTTTAAATGCTATGAGATTGGCTAAGATAATTCCTGATATAATCATAAGACCATAACCAGGAATGAATCTTCCGCCCAAATCGAAATATAGATGCATTGTGTCACTCCTTTGCATACTGTGAAGGAAACGAAATATTCACATTTAGTATATGTTAATTCTATTTTTATAAAATAAGTATTAAAAAAATAAGGATGAAGGTTAAAATAAACTAATAATGTAATTCTATACAATTAATAAGATATATTGATTTAGATACATAAGATATATTTTAGTAAACATGAATATATTATGAGATAAATAAAATGCCTCTTTAAAACTGGTATAATTGACCAGTTTCAAAAGGGCATTGTTTATCATAATGTAGATTACTAAAATTTATAAACCACTTATGCAAGCAACACAAGCAATGTAGAGTAATAAACAGAGACCGGTTCCAACAATAGAGCAAATAAGCCCGGCTAGAGCTACTCCTTGATTTCCTTCTCCAGAATTTTTAGCAAGTGCACCAAGTATAATGCCAAGAACACCTAAAATAGCCCCAAGCCAACCAAATGTACCAGCAGTAAAAATGCCGATAAGAATAGAAATAATACCTAATACTAGTGCAGCAACTCCCATTTAAATTACCTCCTACATATTAAATGTATATAGGCGTTTGCGAAACGCCGTAACCCGTATAAATACGGGATATTTTTTTGTGT
>DYCF01000083.1 GCA_019418225.1 Clostridiales bacterium
TCTGTTCTACATGTTGGTGATTTCTTTCACCTGATGATGTAATTATAATACACGCTTCCGTGTGTGTCAATAATTATTTTTAAAATATTTTGTTTTTATGATAGTTAGAACTAGCAACACACTTTTACTATATCGCTAGTTCCATATGATTCTACTAATACTCTGCCTCTACGCGCCAAATTTCATCAGCTAACCATTTCAATGGTCCGCGTGATGGTCGTAGAAATCTAGCTGCCATACCTTCTATACTAAGTTGTGTAGATTCTAGTTGACCTGTTTTACACCAAATAGCAAAGTGTTCACAGTTATGGCCAAACAAGTTATAATCGCCTTTTCCAATCATGGATCTAGCACGTTGAACAGTTTTACGGGGCCCATAAAATCTAGCAGTTACATCAGAGTCTTGGAAAATAGATAATAAACTATCGTCCTCAGCAATATATAAGGTATCTCCATCACAAAACTCTTCAATGCTAGTTTCAGCAATGCGTCCATCAAGTGGTGAATCCCCTTTTATATAGTGGATAATTTTATGATATCCAGCATATACGCCATAATGCTGATATACATCACCAAAGAAGAAGTTACTTCGTTGACAAAATACGATATCACCTAATTTTAACTTTCTTGAACCCATTATTACTCTCCCATACAACACATCACTTATGATTATTCATATACGTAATAATATCATCTAAAGAAATATTCTGATTCTTGCCTCGTAATAATCGCCATACCTTTCTAACTAATTTATAGAACAGATATAAACCAGCCAATGGCCAAAATACACAAAATGGATTTTGTTCAAATGGATTTCGCGGATGAGGAAAGGGTCCAGGCATAGGTCCTATAATATTAGGCCAACTGTGTTCTTGATATACCCCTTTAGGATGAACACCGGTTTTATTTCTATTGGTAGAAATATATTCCACTACATCCTCGTATAATTTAGGATCTTCTTTTTTTACACTTTCAAGCGCTTCTTTGATAACATCTGTTTTCATACAATACACCTCTATACTACAAACAATATTAGAATAACTTACTGATTACATGTATATTGTACAAAAGTGTATGCGTATAAAATGACACGTTAAAATCTACTAATATGTATTTATACGATGAATTGTAAAATATATTGCGACAACTAAAAAACTCATCTTGGAGATATCGTGTAAAATGTAAATAACCACAAATACATGACACGGAGGTCTCTAATATGAGCTATATATCTTACCATAGACAAACGAAGTCAAATAGAAGTTTTAAGAAAAGAAGGTTACTCTGTTCGCAGAATTGCTAGCTTAATCGGTGTCCATCATTCTACCGTAGCAAGAGAATTAAATCACGTTAAAGGCGAATATTCTGCAATTAAAGCACAGCAGTTAGCAATTAGTAAGTCTGCAAATAAAGGCAGACCAACAAAGTTAACTCCTTAATTATCCGCTTTAATTGAATCTAGATTACAACAAACTTTGTCTTCATAAGAAAAAGTCGGTGCTGAATTAGTTGGAGTTCTAAGCTTTAAGACAATATATTCTTGGATCCATCGTGGTTTTCTTACTGTAACGAAAACTGTACTTCGACAGAAAGGGAAAAAGCCCGATACACAAGAAAAGCGTGGACGATTCACTGTTAAAAGAACCATTAAAGAACGACCTCAAGGAGTTGAAGACCGCGAGTTTTTTGGTCATTGAGAGCTAGATACAATAGTTTCTCCCAGAGGCCAAAGTAAAATCTGTTTAGCTACATTTGTTGAACGTAAAACTCGATTCTATATAGCAGTAAAAATGGAGGACCGAACTAAGGATTTTATTAGCTATTAGTTCGCTATACAAAACATTAACAAGTAAAGCACTCAAAACCTTTACAGTGGACCGTCGTAAAGAATTTACATGCTATGAACAGGTTGAAACCGAGTTTAGAATACCAATGTATTTTTCTGATGCTTATGCAGCATGGTAACGTAGATCTAATGAAAATAGTAACGGTTTACTTCGAGAATTTTTTCCTAAGATTTGATAATCTTATTATAATGAATACTATTAAATATGATGATATATATTACTTATTAAGAAAGAATTTAATCCCCTCTTGACTTTTAAAGTTAATATTACAATCATCAGAAAACTCATTTCCATTTAACCAATATATCACAGCTTCACACCAATCAGACATCATATCTTCATTAAAGTAAAAAATATCTGCAACATCAACTACATAGTCTAAGTACTTATAATATAATTCATGATCTAATGCAAGTATCGCTAACCACCAAAAAATCAACTTATATTCATACAAACCAATTTTTTGTTTGTTAAATCTATATATTTTGTTATTAATATTATTAGCCGGTTTTCCTAGTTCTTTATTAAATATACGACATGCTTTTCCTGTTATCAAATCATTTATTGAATGTATATCAGATTGAGAATCATCTCCTATAGAATACAGAAAAAAGCCTGACTTAAATTTTTTAGGTGAAACTTCTTCTAAAATTGTTGAAACAAATTGATTTTTACTATCATAACACCACTTTGGTGTAAATATATTTATTTCAAATGAAACTACATCCTTATTTCTTTTCTTATTTCCATACCACTGAAACCACTCTTGTAGTAATCCTACTCGATATCTAAATGATTCAACATTACTATTCTCACAATTATATGTCATTCTATGTCTCTCCAAACTTAACTTTTGCTATAGTTTTCATTTACTAACTCTACTACTTATATCAATATGATTCTTAAAAATAATACTTTTCACAATTTCTTTTAAACCACTAACTCTATATTCAGGATCATAGAAATAATCAATAAAGTTAATCTGAATCACATTATTCAACTTTTTGGCAACAGTCTTATCTACATCAATTCCAAGATTTCCTCCCTTATATACAACCTCATCTCTCAACTTTTTTTGTAAGTTTTTTGGCAAGATAACTTTTTCAAATTTGATACCAGATTTATATAGTGACTTATAATCCCTACCATCGACCTGTATTACAGGATTTCCAAAAATTCCTATATATTCAGTGTTAGCAATATTAATATCTATTTTATAATTTTGGTTTTCATTAGAGCTTAAATATATTACTTTTGGATTCTTTTTAACCAATTCATCCAATTCTTGCTGATTAAATACTATAAACTCAACATTAGATAATATATTCATATCAGATGTTAAACGACGCAATCGATTTAACTTTTCTTCATTTTTCTGAATCTCATGTACTTCTATATCTAGATTTTCATACTCTATACCAAGAATATTGCATAATGTATTAACATAGGATGCATCAGTAGTATCAATTGAAATAATCTGAGATACTATATCATTATAATCACGTGCCTCTAACCATATTCTTAATTTTTCATTATGATAATATCTCACTAAATTCTCAATATCAGCATATTGTTGCAATTCATCTAATGTTCGAGCCTTTAAATTGTTTTCAAAGATTAATGGGAACTTGATTTTTTTCGCCATAAATATTTATTCCCTTCTATAACTACTTAAATGGATTTATCAGGTTTACTATACTTTTAATGCCCCTATAAACTGCACAACTTATGTTTTTTATAATAGCAATTTTAAATTTAGCAAGCTTCTTTTCTCCATTATATATCGCTTTACCTATAAATGAGCCTGCAATAGCACCAACTATTCCTCCGACAATATTACCCACTCCAGGCACAACTGAACCCAATGTAGCACCAATTTCTGCACCATAAAGGAATCCCATATGACTAGCAACCCCTATAGTAGATGCTTCCCCCATTCGATCTATAGCCTCTAAAGATGTAATTTCTCCATTTCCGAGTTTATAAAGTACTTTTGCATTTTCAATAATTATTGCTCCAGCTAAACCTAATGATGCAGCAGAAGTATTCTTAGCTATTGGTAACATACCTTTTCGTGTTGCAACTACAAGTGCTCCTGTTGTCGCAGCTTTTGCGCCTGAATCTGCACCTGTAACAAATGCAGTTTCTATAACTGTATCAGATTTAACATCTTTACCATTCAACAAATCTCCCACAACTTGAATGGAAGCTCCCAATGCTGCGCCGGTAACACTAGCAAGCATAGTTTGTTTTCCAATATTAGTAATCAGTTGTTTATTTTTGTAATAACTCCAATCCTTTTTTCTTAAAGATTTTCCATCTTGCGCCCTATTTTGCAATGTTTTTGCTTGTCTTTTGCTTAACGCATCAGAAGAAACCCCATCATCTGTTTTAATTTGATCTGATACTGTTTTCTGTTTACTAAGTTTAGACTTAACAACATCAGTTTGATTTTTAGGGACTAATATACGTTGATTATTATAATTTTTATCATTCACCATGCTAGCCGTTGCATTTGCATCTTTGCCAAATTTCACTTGGTGTCGCTGTATATTTTTTTGCCCCCAAAACTTATCATCAACAGCTATATCTACAGAGTTTTTACCATATGTTTGTCCAGCGTCTGGTTGTAAAACACGTGCTCTAAAATTAGAATTCTCTAATGATGCATTAGCATTAAATGTATTTACTAACTCTTGTTCAGCTATAAAACCATCTAAATTAGGATTTTGATTAATAGTCCCTGCTTGTGTAGTTACTACATTAATCATATCCTCATTACATCTTGCAAGTGTACTATCAATCTCCAATAAATATTGCGTGAATCTTTCAGCACTAAAAGTTTCTCCACCTTTTAAAATTGTATTATTAAGCCATGCACTTCGACTTACATTATTGGATTTCGCCTTTTTATAATCATCTTGGGCTTTTTCATAACGCTTTAACGATTCTATACTAGACTTTGCAAGTTCATCAGCCTCTTCTTCACTAATTTCAGGCATTTCTGATTTAAAATAATCCTTTAACCATACTTGGTTAGATACACCTGATTTATTTACAGAATTATCATAAGAGCTAGTTGCTTTTTTTAATAAACCTTCAAATGCTTTCACATTAATAGTATTTGCCATGATTCCTCCATTATTTTGAAGCATTCTTAAATTTCTTTTCTTTATACATCTTAATCATGTCATCTATGGATTTGCTCATGATAACCTTTAATGAATGTGTATTATCAATAGATTTAATAATATCATCAGTAGTAACTGCGTTACGTTCAGATGTGAAAGCTAATTCTATGGCATCTTTAACAACACCTTCAATATCTGCACCACTATATCCATCTGTTTTACTAACAATTTTATTTAAATCTATATTAGGTAAATCTGTTGGACGTCTTTTTTCTAGATGAATTTTAAAGATTTGCTCTCGTTCTTTATTATTTGGAAACTCAACAAAAAATACTTCATCAAGTCGACCTTTACGTATCAATTCCGCAGGTAATTTATTCACATCATTTGCAGTCATAATAACAAAAACTTGGCTTTTCTTCTCCTGTAGCCATGTTAAAAAAGATCCAAGTAATCGATTCGTAATATCGCCTGTAGATGAACCACCACTAACACCAGAGAAAGCTTTTTCAATCTCATCAATCCACAAAACACATGGAGAGATATCTTCAGCTATCTTTATTGCCTTACGCATATTTTGTTCAGATTCACCGACATACTTCCCCATAATGCGCCCCATATCTAACCGTAACAATGGAGCATTAAAAAGTTTAGCAGTCGCTTTAGCACTTAATGACTTACCACAACCTGGAATACCTGCAATTAGAACCCCTTTTGGCATATCTACACCAAAAGCTTTAGCTGCATCTATATCTTTATATATCTTTGCCTTATTTTGAATCCACGCTTTTAAAACCTCTAAGCCACCAATATCATTCATCGTTTCATCTAATGCAATCATCTCTAGAACACCAGACTTCTTAACAATTTGTTTTTTTTGTTCTAGTACCAACTCAAGATCATTAGATGTAATTTCACCGTCATCTGCATAAGATAATGCTAAAATATTTTCGATTTCATATTTTGATAGTCCTCTAAATGCATTAACAAGCTTTCCTTTTAATATATTATCAATTGGAATATCTTGTTCATTACAAAACTGTTCAATACATAAAGCTATCTCATTTGGTTTAACTGCATCTTCATCTATAATGGTTACGAATGGTTCCAACTCTACAGGTAACTCAATATTTTCTCCTAGTAAAACTAAAGTACATTCTTCAACTACGCCTGTAGTAATTAACTGGGCAATGTATTTTAAAAGACCAATAACTTTTGGATTACTAATATGATGTCTAATATCTTTCAAGATAACAATAGAGGAATTTAAATCTTCACCACCGGTAGATACTAATAATTGCAACATTGAATCTAATGTTATATCATTAGCATCTGATTCATTTACTACCATACCAATTTCTGACCATTGAATAACAGTTCTACTATCATCCAAATTTGCTAATGTATTAACAGCATTAGGCTCATCATATGTGTTATACATTAAAATAGGAAATCCGGCATCCATATAACGTGCTAATTTACTTTCAGATGTATTCATTTTCAATCCCCCAAAAATATGTTAATATCCTCATTTATACTTAGTTCTTCATTTTTACTTCATGAAATATCATATCATAAATAATTTAAAATGAATACTAATATATGAAGTATAAATATCACATAATATATTAGTTTAAAATATGTAATTACTACTTAAAATCAAATTTTTTAATATAGAAAGATACAGCAATATATTAAATATATTGCTGTAAATTCTGGCATCATACTATTAAAGAATAATAATATTTAACATATTCTATTTTAAGTTGATAAACGCTTTGACTTGTTATATCCCTATTTATTGAGTTCGCATAATACATCACATCACATTCATATGGACTACCAGGCAATATAGCTAATAGTTCTTCTACAGGATTTAAATCATCCAAATATAAATATTCCCATTCGTCCTCTAGATCCGTATAATACTCAAATGAATGTGCATTACTATACTCAACCTTTTCACTTAAGTTTCTATCTA
>DYCF01000084.1 GCA_019418225.1 Clostridiales bacterium
ATTTTTATATTTCTCCTTGTTTTAATATTTCTCTTAAGTTGTAAATTAAAGTTTTGTATATAAAATCACCACTATAAGTGCTATCTTTCATAAAAGTAACATGCAAGTTATACCTTGCCTCAAAAGCCTTAAGGGTAGCCATAAAACGTTTTTTGTCATACCCTGTACCATAATTACCTAATAATATATCCTCATAACTGGCATTCTCTATGAGTAAGTAAATCATCCCTTTTGCCCTCTGAAACTCTGCCTCGATACGTTCTCGCCCTTGCGTGAAATTGCCACTTAACTCATTTAAGTTGGCCTTGCGTTCTATGGCGCATGTGTTCTGCAAGTAATAGGGCTTGTGCAGGTGTGGTAAATCTACTTTGAGTGTATAATCTCCTGTGTCTACCTTTTCATAACAATAAGGTATTTTATGTCTGTCAAAATAACCTATAATGTGCTCACACTTCTGCTCTCTTGTATCCACTACCACAACAGCACGCTTTAAAATCTCGTTTATTTCTTTATCTGTGTACTTAAACATCCTAGTACTCCTCTAATACCTTCAAAACTGGCACAATGTCATTATCTATTTCATCTTCTTCAAAGGCTCCAAAAGGCGTTTTAGCTGTGGAGTTGTTGCTATGTGTTTCAAAGATATATCTGCCATTCTTGCACTTAGCCAGCAGTACTACATTAAACTTAGACTCAGGCACCAACTTATTCAGCTTCTTCCCTGTTGTTTTCATACGTGTCCAAGTATAGCCATCATCCATATGCTCGGTTTCACTGTGAGCTGTATAAATAATGGTTAAATCATCCCTTAAGCTACTCACAATATCTAAAATGTTATAGACATAGGTTACTAAGTCCATCCACTTATCAAAACCCTTTTCTTTAGACCTTCTCATTTCTTCGCCTACCATAATGCCATTTAAGGTATCTATCACAATATACTTCATATCTGTTTTTTCACTAATCCCTTTCATAAGTGCCAGGACTTTATTAGGGTCATCTGTGGCAATATAGTTTTTATTCTCGCTATTATATTGCTGCCTAAATCCACGCCATGCACTTTTCTTTTTATCTGCATCTATAAAATAAGTCTCCTGTGGATTTAAGTTTCTTAAAGATGTTGTTTTTCCGGCTCCTGATTCACCTATAATACATATTGCTTTAGCCATCACTATATCCTCCTAAACACTTTTTAATATTTAATCTCTAATTCTTCTGCTTTAGTCACCACACCTAAACCATCTATCTCAAGCATTTCGCCTGTTTCTGCATCTATAATGCTATCCTCTACAATAGTTAAGTTCTTTTTAAATTCGGCCCACTTAAAGGATAAGACTTCCTTCTTATTAATAAGGTCTTCTCTTTGATTCTCCTTCGCCCACTCTAAAAGCTTAGTTGCATCTTTTTCAAAATCCACTTTAGCTTTCTTTACAACTACATCACCATTAATAAGCTGTACTTTTCTTTGAGTCTTTGTTTCGCTTTGTGGCACTTGTTCAAATAGCTCTCTTAAATATCTTTCTTTTTCTTCTTTCTGAGCTTTAAAGTAAAATTGCTTTTCCTCAAACTTATCTTTTAATCTTTCAACTTGCATTTTAAACAGGGCTTCTAGCTCTGCAATCTTTGCATCTAGCTCCATAATATCTTCAACTAAGTTATCCATTTCTACTTTTACTTCTAATACTCTTTGATCTACTTGTAATGTCATTTCCTATTTCTCCTTTAAACCTATATCATCAAGTAACTTACACTTAATTACATACTGTGCTGCTAAAACATCTTCCTCACAAAGATAATCCATTACTTCTTTAACAAGGCTCTTATACCTCTCAATCTTCCACTTTAATATTGCATTCTCTACTGTCAGCTCTGCATGTTCATTTAATAGTCTGCTTGTAAATTCCATAGCCTTTCCTCCTACATCTCAAATAAGTATTCAATGCTGAGGTGTGGAAAATAAACCTCTTTAATTTGCATTGCTTCATTTAAAGTAAAGTGACTTTTGCCATTCATCTTACCTGAGATAGTTGCTTCTCTTACTTTTAGAAGTCTTGCAAAGTCTTTTGCTCGTACATTGTATCTACTCATTTCTGCTCTTAAGTTTCTTAACATTTCTTTTACCTACTTTCGTTTTTTAGTGCTGTGCTTTCGCTACAAGAACATAATAAAAGTTAAATTTGTACTGGAAATGAGCCGTTTTAAAGCCTTTTTTGAGCCGTTCTTGAACCTGATATGAGCCGTTTTTAAACCTTTTGTAAGCCGTTTTTAAACCCTTTATGAAGGAATAAAAATGGTAAAAAAATAAGCCTAAACGCAATGTTTAGACTCCATTTTATATAAATATTAGCTTATTCTGTTTCCTGGCAAATTTTCTTGCAAACTATATACAAAAAATGGTATATTAATTACTGAATTGAACAGTGGAAAACGCTAATAAAACAGCTTTTTGTATAGTATATATTCGTAAATTCCTTGATATTACTACACTCCAAAGAGTTCTATTACCTACACTTACAGCCCGAAAATGACACAATGGATCCTATCCTTTGTACACATGTTAATATTATAGGCAAGGTGATTGGGCTTTTTAGGGAATTCTAAATTTATAAAAACACACCATTTGGTTAAATTTAACCTAACATGGTGTGTTTTTATTTAAATAAATATTTTAAAATATACCTATCCCTTTAAAAATGCTAACGATAATAAATAAGGTTATCATAGATAATAAACTTGTCCATACAACCAACTGTCCGGCTAACTCTTCATCTGAGCCCATTTCTCCTGCCATAATGGCACTAGATACAGCTACTGGAGATCCAAATAATGCAATAAGTGCCGGATATTCTACAGCTGTAATATTTATAAAGCTAGTTATATGAGAAAGAACTAGTGCACTCATAAGCGCTATTCCAGGAGCAAGTATTAAACGCCAAAAGGTTCCGAGTGTAATTTCTTTAATCAGTTCTTTTACTGCTGAAAATTTAAATTGACCACCTAATACAATGAGTGCCAAAGGTGAGGCAACTGTACTTAAACTCTTAATTGCATGATAAAGAAATGGTAAATTCTTCTGGAGACTGAATACAGGATTTTTAGTCACCATGTCTACAGGTATGTATATACGAATAACCAAACAAGTAATCCCTAAAATAACACCACGTACAAGCGGATTTTTATAAATTGTTTTTAAAATACTTTTGACTGAAGGCTTGCTATCTTCTTCTCTAAATAAGGAAAGTGCAACAACGGCTAAAATATTAAAAAGAGGAATACAGAATGCAGATAAAATAGCTGCTACTGCTACTGCTTGGCTACCACCTATAGATTCTGCTAATGAAATACCTATAATAGCAAAATTAGACCGAAATATACATTGTAAAATAACACCCTTTTGTTTTTGCTTAGGAATGAATAAATGAACAGTAAGTACGCCAAGACAAAATAAAATCAAAATCATACTTATTGCAAATAAAATAATCCCACCATTCACGGTTGCTAAACTTTCTATATTATATACATTATAAAAAAGTAAGATCGGGAGTGCTATCTTAAATACAAATTTATTAGCAATTCTTAAAAAATAATCATCATAGAAATGAATCTGTTTTAAATAGTACCCTAGTATAATCAATAAAATAATTGGTAAAACGGCATTTGCTGCAAATATAAATGTCTCCATAATTGGTCTGCTCCTTTATTTTTATTTCATCAACTATTAAACCATATTTTTATATAAAGTGGTATTTTTTTTAGAAATTAAGGAAAATTAAATAGTAGAAAAATGTCTTTAAGACGTTCTTTACATTAGATATATATACTCACGTATAATATTATAGTATAATGTTTGATATAGTTTTACACTATTTGTTTACAAAAAGCGCTGATAGGCGCGAAAGATAAGGAGTTTGATAAATGGATCACCATTTTTTGAAAGTCTGTGCTGCTACACCACTTCTTCAAGTAGCAGACTGCCATTATAATTTTGAACAAATCATCACTTGCATTGAGCAGGCCACTTCCGAAGGAGCAAGTATTATTTTATTTCCTGAGCTTTGTATCACTGGTTATACTTGTGCGGATTTATTTTTCCAAACTACACTTCTAGACGAAGCTGAAATAACAATTGCAAAACTTTTAGATACTACTAAAAATAATGAACAGCTTATTATTGTAGGGGCACCAGTAGTCCACGAAAATCATTTATATAATGTAGCTTTTGTCCTTCATAAAGGTCAAATTTTAGGAATGGTTCCTAAGTCATATCTACCAAATTATAGTGAATTTTATGAAAAACGTTGGTTTGATTCAGGCCTTAATATAGATAAAGCTTATATCAATTACGCAGGTCAAACTAATATTTTATTTTCACCTCATACATTATTTAATGCAACTAATATACCTTACTTTAAGTTAGGCATTGAAATTTGTGAAGATTTATGGGCAATGCTTCCGCCAAGTACACTCCATGCACTAAAAGGTGCAACGCTCATCGTAAATCCTTCGGCAAGTAATGAAATTGTTGGTAAGAATCAGTATCGCCGAGAACTTCTTGCACAACAATCTGCTAAGACAATGTGTGCATATATGTACACTTCATCAGGAACGCATGAATCTACAACAGACGTTGTTTTTAGCGGACACAAACTTATTTATGAAAACGGTTACTGTATTGCTGAATCAGAACTGTTTCCACAAAAAAATGATCTTTTATATGGTATCATTGATTTAGAACGTCTTCATAAAGAGCGTATTAAACAAAATCATTCTCAGCCAAGTATGATGTTAAATAATTTAAATTATGAAACAATCTCTTTTGAACTTAAAGTTCCTGTCTTCGAATTTGATCGTTACGTAGATAATAAACCGTTTGTACCAGATAATGAAAACATGCGTAAGGAACGTTGTAAGCATATTTTTGATATTCAATCACATGGCCTTGCACGCCGTATGGCACATACAAAAGCTGAAACTTTTGTAGTAGGTATTTCTGGCGGACTTGATTCTACCCTTGCACTATTAGTCTGTGTCAAAGCTGCTAAGATTTTGGGCAAATCACCTACAAGTATTGTTGGTGTCACTATGCCAGGTTTCGGCACAACAGATCGTACCTATAATAATGCGGTTAATCTCATGAAGCTTCTTGGCATTACAGTACGTGAAATTTCTATCGTAGAATCTGCAAAACAACACTTAAAAGATATTGGACACGATTTTACAACACATGATGTCACTTATGAAAATGCACAAGCTAGAGAACGTACTCAAATCTTAATGGACTTATCAAATCAAACAAATGGTCTTGTTATTGGAACTGGCGACCTTTCAGAACTTGCATTAGGTTGGGCAACTTATAACGGTGATCATATGTCTATGTATGCTGTAAATGCATCTATACCAAAGACACTTGTGCGTTATCTTATTGACTATGTAGCTCACTTTGAAAGTGAACCACTTGTTCAAGAGATATTATTTGATGTCCTCGAAACACCAGTAAGTCCAGAACTCCTTCCTCCAGATAATGAAGGTAAAATTACTCAAAAGACAGAAGACTTAGTGGGACCATATGAACTTCATGATTTTTATCTTTATAATATGCTTCGCTTTGGTTATAAGCCTACAAAAATATTCTTCTTAGCTAAAGTGGCCTTTAACGATATTTATGACAATGAAACAATCTTAAAATGGTTAAAAGTCTTTTATCGTCGTTTCTTTAATCAACAATTTAAACGTTCTTGCTTACCAGACGGTCCAAAAGTAGGTTCAATTTGTGTCTCTCCGCGAGGTGATTTACGTATGCCATCAGATGCAAGTAGCCGTATGTGGCTTGAAGAAATTGAGCATTTAGAACTATAATTCATTATTACAAAAATAGGACTGCAATTGCAGTCCTATCAGATTGTTGACAAAAAGGTTCTAGAATGCATTGCATTCCAGAACCTTTT
>DYCF01000085.1 GCA_019418225.1 Clostridiales bacterium
TGATTACTTGTACACAATATAAACGAACCTCCTTTTTTTAATGAATTGGAGTAAATACTCCAAGAAAAAATTCTTGGAGTTATTATCTCATAGATATCAAATCTATAATATCCGCCTTATTGTTGTACGCTTACGTTTTATAAAAAAGTTGTTATACTTTAAGGTCAGCATAACAACTTTTTATAAAATCTTATCCCTGCATCTCTTTATTCTTTAAAATACTCTCCTCTATTCCTTGTATTGTAGGATCTTTTATTATTTGTTTTAAGGTAACTTTTACATCAAATGTTTTTTTTAATTGTGTTACTAAATTACAAACTTCTATAGACGTAGCTCCTAAATCCAAAAGATTATCAGTTATTGAAGTACAATTAGTATCTAATATCCTATCAAAAATTTTTTTAATTTTAAGCTGTACTTCATTAAATTCTGTCTTAGCTTTATTCTTTCTAACTAATTTAGAACTATATAATATCTCAAACTCTTTATTTACATATTTATGATATATTTTCATCAGTGCTAACTTACCATTTTCTGTGCGTGGTAATTCATTAGGTAAGATAAAAAATACATCATACGCTTCAATTGTAAAATATGCATATAAAACTTCATTAATTTTTTTCACCAATAATGGAATTCCTGCCTTTTCTCCACTATACTCAACAGCAATAATTATACGTTCTCCTTTTTTTATAGCCATTGTAAATGCATACAATGTTATAAGTTTTAATTCAGGTATATTACTTTTTATATACAACTCAATATCTTTTGCATATATATTTTTCCCATTTATAACCATCATTTCTTTTATACGTCCTGTTATATACAATTCTCCACCTATAATTGTTCCTAAATCTCCAGTTCTCAAAAACTCCCCTTCATCCCCCTCTAATCTTGCCCTAAATACTTCTTTTGTCAGTCTAGGATCATTCCAATATCCAGCTGCAATACTCTTACCTTGTACCCATACTTCACCAATTTCATGTTCATGACACTCTGTTAATGTTTTAGGATCTACAATAATAACCTTTAACCCATCTATTAATTTACCTACTCCTGACATTACCTTTGTTTTTTTAGTCTGTATTGTAGGTGACACAACTTTATTATTTTGTACCTCTAGCCAATCTGCTTCAAAAAATTTAAGCTTCCCATCCCCCACACTAACAGGTCCTGTTGCTTCTGATAGTCCATACATAGGACATAATGCCGTAGGTGATAAACCACATTTACTAAATGTGTCAAAAATTATCTCCCAATTACTTCTTTGTATAATCTCGGAACAGTTAACCATATATTTCACTTTAGAAAAGTTTAGATTTAATAATTCTTCTGTGGTAATGACTTTAGTACATGTCATATATGCAGAGTTGGGTGCTAGTATAAAAGTAGCACCATACTTAGAAATTGCCTTTAACCATCTGATAGGCTTTTCCTTAAATACTTCTATGTCCATAATATAATCGCTTCTATTTACATATGCATTATAAAATATTCCTACCAACAGACCCATTGAATGAAATAATGGAAGCCAACTTGTGCTTATATCCTTTTCTGTTAAATGATATGCGCTTTGCAATAATTCCATACATGTAATAATATTTTCATGTGTAAATATTATTCCTTTAGGGTCATTTGTAGATCCAGAAGTATACTGTAAACATGCAATATCTTGGGATTTTATTTCTTCCACCCATTTTACGTATTGTATATTTTCCACTTTGATTTGATTTACATTTATTAATGTCATGGAAAACATCTTAAATACTTCCAATTTAACTCCATTATAGACGATATACTTTGCATTTGAAGAATTAATAGTTGATATAAGTCTCTCCTCTTTATTTTTATCTTTAGGAGTAGGAACTAATATAAATACTCCTCCCACCATCAAACTTCCATAAATAGCATAGATAGTTTCAGGCCTTTGCTCCGCACAAATTATAATTCTATCCCCTTTACATACCCCTACCTCTTTAAAATAAGTCGCATAAGCTTTGGCTCCTTCAAAAACCTCTTTACAACTAATTTTCAAATCTCTTTTTTTATCATTAACATATGAAAAGAAATTAAATGCCATTTTATTAGGTGTTTCAATGCTATTCTTTTCTAAATACTGTATTATACTATTTTCACTCATCCCCTATTGCCTCCACTTTTACTTATTAATACTTCATAATTGCAAACACATACTGTAATTGTGCACCTGCCGTCCAAAACAATATATTATCACCTCTTTTTACTCTCTTTTCTTTAATTGCTTCATATAAGGCAATAAATGGTGAAGATGTACCAGTATAACCATATTTATTTCCAATATATATTGATTTCTCTTCTGGTATAGATAACTCTTCTCTTATTTGCTCAATTATAAAAAGTACTGCTTGGCTAAAACAACACATTGAAATATCATTAATTGTTAAGTCATTTCTCTCTAACATATTCTTAATATGTTCAATTACAACAGCAATATCACCAGGTGTAGCTTGCATTTTACTTCTCAGTTCTTTCTTATCTACTTCATGAATATGAGAACTTCCACACCTTGGCATTGCAACAGTATCTATAGTCGATGTATCTATAAAGTACTCACTATCAATAAGGCCACATTCTTCATCTGTTTTTTCCAAAATAATTGCACAGGCAGCATCTCCTAAATTTGATAACATATTTTCATTATCTTCTTCTACATGAATACGATTGTAATCTGACCCAATTAATAATACCCTGTTTATATTTTTATCATTAGTGATTTGTTTACAAATTTGATTCATTGCTACTGTCATGCCTATACAGTTTACATTTATATCATAGCATAATGTATTGGATTTTCCGTTGATTGCCTTATGTATTAGCATCGCACTTGGTGGCGAAACATATTCCGGCAACATACTTGATAAAACTATCATATCTATATCTTTACCTTCTAATTTTGTAGTTGTTAGTACCTTCTTTGCCGCTTCTATTGCCATTGTTAAACTATTTTCTTTATTGTCTTTACTTATATGTATAATTTCTTTTCCAAAAAATTCTTTTGCAAGTACTTCTATATCCTTACCTTTTTTTTCAAACTCACTAATAATATCATCTATATGTATAAAATTTTCCGGCCTGTATACCTCTATTCCTCTAATCTTAACATTTTTCATAGCTCTATCTCCTTAATTCACCAGTGTTTTATTAATTTAATAAGCCTTTAACTTCTTCTATAATTAAACTTAATCTTTCGGTACTCTTTACTATATCTTCTATTGAATTCATATTACCTTTTACTAAATTAGATATTTCTTCAAATTGTAAAATTTCCTGTTTTATACTAGCTGTAATACTATTATTGAACTTAACTGTATCATCTGCATATGTATTCTGCTTGTTACTAAGTTCATCAATTTCAGTAATTTCACTTACTGATTGTTGCAATTGAATAATCATTTCTTTAACATCTGAAGTTGTTTCAGATAGCACATTATTTTGCGCCATAATTAAATCTGAATTTTTTCTTGATAACTCTTCAACAGCTTTAATATTTCCTTTAAAATTATTTATAACATCATTTACACTTTTTAATGATATTCTAGTATTGTCAGCCAACTTACGAACTTCATCTGCAACTACTGCAAATCCTCTACCTGATTCTCCAGCTCTAGCAGCCTCTATACTTGCATTTAAAGCTAATAAATTAGTCTCTTCTGCCATATTATTAATAACTCCTAACAACTTATCTATTTCTCCAGCCTCAACCTGTAACTTTTCTACAACACTTAAAGTATTTGAATTAGAGTTTTTAACTTCATCACTAATTTTTAATACATTATTTAAGGCATTTTCGTTTTTGATAGAAACTTTTGCTAACTGAGAAGATGTTGTTTGAGTACTATTCATTCTTGCTGCAATAATTTTACTACTTTCACGTAATCTATTTAAATTTTCTATACACTTTTCAGTACCACTTAATATGCTCTTACTATTAGAATCTAAAACTTCACTACTATTAGTAATTTCAATCATATTTGCATTTTCTTCTTGTGCTATTGCAGATAATGAAAGTATAGAATCATTTAATGTTGATACTAATACTGTTACCTTATCTATAATACTTTGCATCTTCTTTTGATTTTCTCTTAACTCTTCATCTTTAGCCGCACCTAAAGTTCCACTTATTAAACTAACTATAATATTCACCATAATAAAAAACATAATTAATGGAAGTAATAATTCCTTTTCTGGCAACAACTGTTTAGCTACAATACTAATTATCATCAAATATACTCCCATTAATATACTAACTTGTAACATAACCTTTTTATCAAGAAAAAATACTATTAATAATACACAACCTACCATACTAAAATAGTTTCCATTATTCTCACTTGTTACTATTAAAAAAATAGTATTAAATACGCATGCAAATATTGACATATATTTGACTATATTATAACTTTTATAAACTAATCGTCCATTTACTACAGCTTTTTTACCACCAATAGCAAATACTAAGATTTCTGCTATTACTACAACTACAAATAAAATAATCCATCCCCATGATAATTGATTTTGATTGTCACTTATTTTTCCTATAATTTGTTGAATTCCTCCCATCGCACAACAAAATATAAATATCCCTAATATAAATTTCAAACTTTTAATTCTATATTCTTCCATTGCTGTTATATATTCTTGCATGAAAATCCCTTCCTTTCATATTTTTATTATGTATTAAGTGTCAACACTCTATAGATTTCATATAAATTTCTCAAATTATTTCTCCATCTACTTCAATAGGAGATAATATCTCTTTTAATACTCCTTGACAAGCTGGATAAATCGCCTCAACAACTGCTGGCAATAAAATAGCTAATCCATGTATCATATTAGGTTTCATACCACTTAAAGGGGCACTCTAGCACATGTGATAAATATAAAAAGCCATTATTAAAACATCTGCCTGCTAACATTACTGCATAGGTAAGATAGTACCTTGCTGTTAAATCTTCTAGGTTTTCTATAGCAATTGGTAAATACTTATTAACTAATCTTATCGTTTCCTTTGCTAATACTACAGTGTATAGACTTGCAATTTTACTTATTGCTGCTTCTATAAAATGACAAACGCTGCATCTATAGAGGTATAAATTGTTTGTCCTTTGCTAAGCCCTACCATTAACTGAGGATCATCAATTGAGTAAGTAGGATAACAAAACTCATAGCCTATAGCTGTCTTAAACTGCTTGTCCACTAAACTCATTTACTTCTGTTCCATGTGTTGTATTAATAGCTACTATAAGCAATGCATGGGTTGGTATAAATCTACTTTCATATAAGTTTGCTGTCGTTTGCTGTGGATAGTTATACCTAATTGCTACTGTCTTTGCTATATCAATAGGGCTTTCTCCACCAATTCCTATTGCAGCTTGTGCCCCAACATTATAAGCTAATTTTACAGCTTCATCACAATCTACCAAATTAGGATTAGGCGTTACTTTATCAAATAAAACATACGCCATATCATACCTTTTTAAAGCCTTAGTGACAACTTCCCATGCACCTGTCTTTTTATACGCTGATTTTCCTGTTAAAACTGCCACCTTATAGATTCCTTTGCCAGCATATTCTTTAGCAATATCCTCCATTTTAGAAATAGCTCCTATTCCAAAAAACACTGTAGTCTTTGTTCTAATTTCCCTAACCTCATCCAATTTCATTTCTTGTTCCCACATTTCAATCTCCCTTCACTCTTTTATTATTATTAACCTAAATAATAATTTAATATTTTAAATATTATCTATTTTATATTATTTTATCATACTGCTTATAATATTTCTATCATAAGCGTAAACTTAAAACTAAATCTTTCCAGTAACAAAAATAATAAAAAT
>DYCF01000086.1 GCA_019418225.1 Clostridiales bacterium
AGAAACACTCGTAGGTTGAATTATAATTTGTAGTATTTGTTTTTCAGAGTATAAGGAAGGGCACCCCAAAGGGTGTCTTTTTTGTTATATAAGTCATAAACCGAATGCAGCATGATAAACCGAATGCAGCATGATAAACCGAATGCAGCATGATAAAATCAATGCCATGGATTGTAGTAGGTGTAGATAATAGTGGTAAGTTTTCAGCAGAATTTAAGTATAGCAATAGTGGTAAGTTTAATGGTATAATATGTAACAAATAGATATTATTAACTAGATATCAATTTTAATTATATAATTTAGAGGAGTAAAGCGATGGCAGGAAACAGAATAATTTGTCACTGTAAACAAGTAGATTATATTACAATTAGAAAAGCAATGATTCAAGGTGCACGTACTGTAGAAGAAATTAAAGAAATGACAGGGGCGGGTACAGGATGTGGTCGCTGTATTGGAGAAATAGAACAAATTTTAGCATCTGTATGTGGATGTAAAGGTACATCATTAGAAGCAGTAGTAGAAGCTGTTAAAAATGGTGCAGATACAGTTGAAAAAGTGGGAGAGATAACAGGTGCAGGTACTGCTTGTGGTAGATGTAAAGCACTTGTACAAAATGTAATTGATCTCAAAAAATAAAGAATTAGAGAAGGTGTTGTACATTTGTACAGCATCTTTTTAATATATAAAAATGTAAAAATATGTAAAAAGCCTTTGTGAAAAGATGAAATTAGTCGATATACTATATGACATCAAATTAAAGGAGAAATACAGCATGGGAAAGAAAATAGGCATAGTTATAGTAGCTATCTTAGTGATGTGTATAGGTTTATTAGTATCCTTTAATGTAAGTATTGCAAAGGAGAGCATTCAGACATTAACTGAGACAACTATAGAAGATAACCTCAAGATATACAAAACATTATTAGATTCTAAGATGGAGCAACAACTAGTTAGAGTAGAACGTTTGGCTAAAGACCATATGATTGGTAGTTTATTTGAGGATGATCATGGTCATGAGCATAGTCAATTTGAAGAAAAATCAGAGGCCAATACATATGAAATCATTACTGAAAATTTAATATCAGAAAAAGAACTTGAAGAAATGATTGATAATATCAGTATTATTAATAATAAGGGGATTATTGTTGCCAGTGCTAATGAAAGTGCGTTAGGAATGGATGTTTCAGAGAGAACTTATTTTCAAAAGGTAATGGAAACAGGGGAGAAATATATTGGAGAAAGTGTAATTTCTAAAGATACTGGCGAAGCGGTAGTACCAGTATGTGCACCAGTTCTAAATATTAAGGGCGAAGTTCAAGGAATCGTATCTGCTACAATTGCGACAAGACTTGTTGCAGCAGAATTAGATGGAAAAACGATACTTAATACGAAAGAAACATATCCTATTTTATTTGAACGAAAAGGAACTATATTAGCACATCGCGATGCAAATTTAATTGGTCAAGTACATAATGATGAGAAATTAGTAGATTTAATTATAAATGATCCTATTGAGGAGGATACCAATCACATTGAGAAGACAGAATATATGAGTATGACAAGTAATGACTTAAGAGAGCTTGCATTCATTCGATTAGACAATGTGGATTGGGTATTAGCGATTACAACTGATGAAACAGAATTCTTAAAGCCAATTAAAGCCATGAGAGGACAAAGTATATTAATTGGTATTGTAGCTTTATTGATTACAGTTATTATAACGTTATTTATTAGTAAGTGGATTTCTAAAAGCTTAGGTGAGATTACGAATATCATTAGACAGATTGCTAGTTTAAATCTAAAGGGTATTGAAATAACACCAATTATGCTTAAAACAAGAGATGAAATAGGTCTGATGGCAAATGCTACATCTGTAACAAAAGATAAATTAAGTGAGATGGTTGAATTACTTATTAAGTATGCAGATGAACTTGCTATGAGTGCAGACAAGATGAGTAACTTAGCTTCAGAGGTTGTAGAGGATACTGGAAAGGTATCAGAAGTAATGGAAGAATTATCTGCAAGTATGGAAGAAATTAATGCAAGCACAGAAGAAGTAAGCAGTACTGTTGATAGCATTAATGAAAATATCAAAGCAATTACGGACTCTATTGAAACAAGTGGTAAGGTTGCCTTAAATATGGCAGCTAAGGCACAAGATTTAAAAGCTGATACACAACAAGAAAGTGAATATATTTTAGCTTCATATACTGATGTAAAAATGAATATGCAAGATTCAATTAAGCGTGGGGAAGTTATTGCTAAGGTACAAATTTTAGTGGATAGTATTAAAAGTATCACTGAACAAACAAATTTATTAGCACTTAATGCATCAATCGAGGCAGCTAGAGCTGGGGAACTAGGAAAAGGTTTTGGTGTAGTAGCTAGAGAGATTGGAACATTAGCACAACAATCAGGTGATGCAGTAAGTGAAATTGAAGCTGTTATTGCAGAAGTATTAGCAGCAACAACTGATATGAAAAGAAATGCAGAAGTGTCATTAGAGTTTATGGAAAAGCAGATTCATGGAAACTTAAAAACAATTGAGAATACAGCTGAAACATACATGGAAGACTGGAAGCAAGTATATGATATTTTAAAAGCATTAGAGGAAAATGCAGAAATCCTTAAGAATTATTCAGAAAACATTACAGTAGCTGTTTCAGAAGTAGCAGAAGCTATAGCAGAAAATACGAGTGGGATTGTTAATATAGTAAACAGAACTGCAGGTATTCAAGAAAAAGTAACTGTTATGGAAGATGTAATAGAAGGAAATCGTAAGATTTCAAAAGAGTTTAGTGATTTAACAGGTGAATTTACAATTTAAATTGCCACAATTCATTCACAGAATGATGAGATTTGCATAAGATAAAGAATAAATAGCAGTATCTGTAGGGAAAAGCTTTGCAGGTGCTGCTGTTTTTATAAGCAACTAAAAAAATATAAAAAAAGTGTTGACATGAGTAAATGCATGGTGTAAAATAAATCATGTCGTTGAGAGACAACGAGAAAATTTTTGGTGACGATGCGCTTAGGGGAAACACCCGTTCCCATCCCGAACACGTAGGTTAAGACCTAAGCGGCTGATGATACTTGGCTGGAGACGGCCTGGGAAAGTAAGTGGTTGCCAAATTTATGCGCGAGTGGCTCAGTTGGTAGAGCATCTCCTTGCCAAGGAGAGGGTCGCGGGTTCGAGTCCCGTCTCGCGCTCTATATTAGAAGAAGCTGTAACCTTCAAAAGGTTACAGCTTTTTTTGTTTTTTAAATTAATATTTTTGATGTTTCTAAGAGGCGGCATATAAGAATTAGAAATTTATTTAAGAGCAAAAAAATCTTCTTTAAGCATAAAAATAATATCTCTTCATAGGATAGAATAACCACTTTAATCGAGTTAGAACAAGCTGGCAATTATGAGCAGAATAAATAAAAGTGGTGTATTTTATTAAGGGTGATATTAGGGAGGTTTTGAGATGCCAGATAAGGGAAAAAGTAAATCAAGTTCTACAAAAAATAGTAAAGGCAAAAAAGATAAAAAAGAAAACAAAAAAGGAAAAGATAATAAAAAATAAGATTTAGATATAGCACTAAATAAGCTTTTGGATTAAAAGTTTATTTAGTGCTATTTGTTTATATGCATTAAATATATTGGATAGACTCTTATTTGGCATGTGAAGCTCACCTATAAGTAATTTAGCTTTAAAACGACTATTTTTTAGCTAAATTATATTAGGATGCTTCTTTTACAGAAAGAGAATTAAAAAAACTATTTGTTATAAACTTTCCTTTATAGATAAGTTTAGTGCCTCCATAGACAGATAAGAGTAAAGAATTATCAGTTTCACTATCCCAAACTGACTCAAAGAGAAATAATTTATTATTTACAAAGGAGAGAAAGCTAGAATGGTAGTTTAAATTCTCATTATCAGTAGAGATTACAGAAGAAATAGCGGTTATTTGTCCATTAGTATTAATAGAGGTTCCTATTAAAAGTGAATGGATAGAATCTAGATTAAGTATAAGACTTAGGGAATTATCTGAAATAAATGGGATATAAGTATAATTTGTGCTTAACGGTGGTAGGTCACCTGTTGTTCTTTCACTGATTAATTTACCGGTTATAGGGTTGATTGTCTGAAATACAAGTTGATTATGAGTCATAAGAATGAGCACAAGGTAGTCATTGATATTTTCAAGACCTAGGATACTTGTATCATGTGTATCTAACTCTACGTTATAAATAGGGATGATAGTTCCTAGTGTATCTAATAAAGATTCTTCATCTAACATATGAAAGGTATGCGGTGCGAAAGATTGAATGCGGTAGAGAGAAGCCGTACCTGAAAAATCAGAAGAAACAGGAGGAATGAAATACGCTGTATTATTTATGATGGTCATGCCTGAGCTTATATTATCTATATTGAATGGAAGCGTATATTCCTGATCTTTTAATATTGCATGTTTAGGCAATACATTATCTGTAGGAATTGTATTGATATCAGGGCAAAGATAATTTTCTTATTAGGATAATATCAGCTGTAGGACGCTTTAGGGAGATATTAGTATCAAAGTAGACATTATTACCACTTTCAAAATTCGAGATTTTAGGCGTACTAAAATCAAACTTATTACGATGGCCTAAAACATTTAAGGCAATATGTAAATTAATAGTATCGGTTTTTCGAGTAACAGTAAGATATTTACGATCATAATCTAATGAAGAAAAGTCATTAGTAGAAAGATTATCTGTAGGAGCAATATCTAGTATTTGTCCATTATTATACTTTGAGGTATTAAATATTGGTCTAAAATAAAAGGAATAGGTATCATAAAGTGTGGCTGTAAAAGAGTCATAAGCAGAAGGCTGAGCTAGTGAATAGAGGTAATCTTGTTTAGCATGAGTAATATAGGTAGTAGTATAGTTGAAAGTCCCTTTTTGAATATCAAAAGGAGTGGCATAATAACCGTTACTGAGTTCTCCAGTGATTAAGACATTATCTAATACACTTATATTGCCCGCTAAAGTTTCAATTGCCAGTGTAAATTTTTGTGAAGAAACAGAGAGCATATGCAAACTACCAAATAATATTACTATGATGCCTAGTAGTAAGATAAGAAAGAGATGATTTTTAATAAGTTTAATATTAATCAATTTCATAAGGATCTCCAATCTAGATGAATTACTTCGCTTGATAAGATGTAAACTATACTTTATATAGAAAATAGTGATATAAGAAAATAGTGCATACAGCCAATAAGCAAATATAACAGTATAAATACCTTAATGCAAAAGTGTACTAAGCAGTAATATACTGACTATAGCTGTATTATAGGTACACTGCATAATGTGGTCAACCATTAAAAGACAAAAGCATAGTGAAATAAATATAATAGAGATAGTATAGAAGTAAAAAAGACCTTTCATAAATAAAATGAAAAAAGTTTATAAAAAGTGTTGACGTAGGTAATGTAATAGTGTATTATTAATCAAGTCAGCGGCGATAAGCACTGATAACAACGACACAGTAACTTGAGTCGTTACAAACAAATGAACTTTGAAAACAAAATAGTAATCATATAAAC
>DYCF01000087.1 GCA_019418225.1 Clostridiales bacterium
AAATAGCAACGGGGTTTTATCTTATGATACAGATACAAAAACCGTAACGGTGGATCTACCTGAACAAGAATGGATCGACAAGGTACGTGCATACTTAAATGAGGAACATACAATTGAGCATGCTACAGGCCTTGATACGTATGAAAGGGTACAAGTAAAACCTCTAGAATCCTTGGAAAACTTCAAACTAGCTCTTACACGCATGTGGGGTGCTATCGACGTACAAGTCGATTGGAGCCGTCCAGCGTAATGACAATGATACCCCTTCGTAGCCTGTTGGTGCTATGAAGGGGTTCTCTTATTGTGGCTATAGTTTTACTGTGAGTCTATAAAGTAAAAGAAAAAGTATTACATAATGTAGAGGCAATAATATGATTAACGGATGATTGAGAATATAGTATAATAATCTTACAAATGTACTAAATTTACCAAAGATTGGGGGTGGAGAGATGTGCCAAGTTAGTTTAAATGAAGCTCAACATGAGTTAAATAGCCTTATACAGAAACTTAAAACTGGAGAAGAACGTGTTGTTTATATAGTCCGTGATGATAATACCGTCGCAAAATTAACTTTGTCAGAAGGTAATAGTACACCCGTAAAGAGATTGGGAATAGGAAAAGGGAGGATAATAGATCCTCCAAATTTTGATCAATTGGATAAAGACGTACAAGATATGTTTGGAGAAGCAATCTGAACCTTGCGTATATACAGTTTAACTACAAATGCCATATCATATTTCTTGAGTGAAATGTGATACGGCATTTGTCATAGAGAGTGTATTTAAATATTGTTAATCAAATTTTTTATTTGTTAGGTCTTGATACATAAGCTTAGCGATTTCATACTGTGGGTCGCCAGCTTGCAATTGGTGTGACGGTAGTTTAAATACAGCCTCAGCTCTTTCGTCTTTCTTGATATCGATGCCCTTTGCATCTTCAGAACGACTTATGGAAATGGTATGTGTTGTTGGATTTATGAAGTACGCATTTACATCGATGCTGAAAGCTTTATTTTCATCTTTTCTCATGATTGTACGTAAAATCATAGCTGAGATAGCAGTAGTACCATCTTTTTCGCCTAATAGCTGTTTAGAGGTGTACTCTACATAATCTGCATAGACATAAATATCGCCAGGTTTGGCCTTATCATAATCTTGTGTATAGGCTTCTACCAAACGCAAATCGAGTTGCCTGCCAAATGGTCGAGAGAACATTTCGCTTTGTAAGTCCCGTGTTTCGCTAACAGGTGGATAGAACGGTATAGGCGTTAAACCTTTTAGCATATCTGTTCGTGTTTCATTTTTCCGTTTAGCGCGACGTTCTGCAGTGACCTTGTCTAAACGTTGACGCTCTTTTAACATGGCCTTTTCTTGTTCTTCTTTAGATTTATAAGTTTTTACAGATACAACACGGTTACCAGACATAGTGACTGTCGAATAGACTGGTTTACCGTTAGTAGGTTTTCCCTCAGAAGCATCAAGCGTAGATTGTACTATGGCTGGTGTTGCGCTTTCAATTGATTTCCTTAACTCTGGAATATTGGCGTAATCCATATCAACCACAGCAGTATCTGTGCTTTCACTTGGCTGCGCAGGTGTAGCCCCGTATGCGGATGATATAGCTAAGACAGCTAATAGTGAACTGGTAATAATCGATCGTTTACATAGTTTCATTATACATACCTCTTTTTATAAAAACTCTCTAATACTATCAACAGCTGTATTATAGCATAGTTCTTGCGTAGATAGATTTAAAAACGATATAATAAAGTATACATGCGTCTATAGCTCAACCGGACAGAGCGCCAGTTTCCTAAACTGTAGGTTGGGGGTTCGATTCCCTCTAGGCGCACCAATAAAAATGATTTGGCATAAGGCTGTTTAGTCTTATGCCTATTTTTTATGTTTGAAGAAATCTTTGATAGTATAGAATCCATGGTGAATAATAGTGATTAATCCTATTTTTATGATAATATAAAAGTATGTAAATTAGATTTTCTAATATTAATAGCCAATATGTATAGGGGACCTTGGGGGCATAAAATGCAACTTACATTAAAACAGCAAGAGAAAGCAGCTAAAGAATTCGCTAAAAAATGGGAAAATATTGGGGATGAGAAGCAAGACACTCAACGATTTTGGATGGAATTACTTCAAAACGTATACGGAGTAAATAATCCTGCTGATTTTATTGGTTTTGAGCAACGTGTACAGTTAGGTCATACTAGTTACATTGATGCTATGATTCCAGCTACGCATACTATGATTGAGCAGAAAAGTTTAGAAAAAGATCTCAATGCTCCGATTAGACAATCTGATGGCACATTTTTGACGCCAGCAGAACAAGCTAAACGTTATGCAGCTGCATTACCATATAGTGAACGCCCACGATGGATTGTAAGTTGTAATTTTAAAGAGTTTCATGTATTAGATATGGAACGACCTAATGATTCTGCTGAAATTATAGAATTACGTAAATTAGGAACTGAATTTTATAGACTTAATTTTTTAGTTGATGTTAAAAGTAGTCATATAGAACTTGAGATGGAAATTTCTAAAGGCGCAGGTGAGCTTGTTGCTCGACTATATGATTCGTTATTGGAGCAATATAAAGTCAATCCTTTATTAACAGAAGAAGCCATTTTACATAATATTAACAAGTTATGTGTACGTTTAGTATTTTGCTTATATGCAGAGGATTCAGGGCTGTTTGGTAAAAAGAGCTTGTTTCATGATTATTTACAAGACTTTCAACCCCATCAAGTTAGAAATGCATTGATGGATTTATTCCGTATTTTAGACACAGAAGAAGCTCACAGAAGTCCATATGAAAGTGAGACTTTATTAGAATTCCCTTATGTGAATGGAAGTCTATTTAGCGATCCCGTTGAAATTCCTCAATTTTCAGAAAATGCAGTTAATTTGATATTAGAAGATGCATGTAATTTTGATTGGAGTGAAATTTCTCCAACTATCTTTGGTGCTATATTTGAGAGTACGTTAAATCCTGAAAAGAGGCGTCAGGGTGGTATGCATTATACTAGTATTGAAAATATTCATAAGTTAATCGACCCGCTATTTTTAGATGAGTTTAGGAATGATTTTAAAGAGGCTATGTCTAGAAAAGATGGAAAAAAGAAAATCCAACTATTAAAGACTTTACAAGATAAAATGGCGTCTAAAACGTTTCTTGATCCTGCAGCGGGTTCTGGTAACTTCTTAACAGAAGCATATTTATCATTGCGTCGATTAGAAAATGATATTTTAAGAGAGACTATTACGGATTCATCAGGGACAGGGATATTAGGCTTTGATGAAGAGGAATTGAACCCTATTAAGGTTAGTATTCAACAGTTTTATGGTATAGAAATCAATGATTTTGCTGTATCTGTAGCAAAAACAGCTATTTGGATAGCTGAAGCACAAATGTTTAAAGAGACTGAAGCTATTATTCATAAAGAAATGGATTTCTTACCATTACACAATAATGCGAATATACATGAAGGAAATGCGTTAAGAGTTGATTGGAGAACAATTGTTTCGCCTACAGAATCATTATATATTATTGGTAATCCTCCATTCTCAGGATCAAGAGTACAATCTGATGATGTATCAAGCCAGAAATCAGATTTGGAATATGTTTTTGGGAAAATAAAAGGTCTTGGTAATTTAGATTATGTTACAGCATGGTATAAAAAAGCTGCAGAGCTTATTGAGAATACTAGTGCTAAAGTGGCATTATTATCAACAAATTCTATTACGCAAGGTGAACAGCCCCCGATATTATGGAGTAGTTTGAATCAGCATAATATAAAAATTGATTTTGCATATCGTACATTTAAATGGAGTAGTGAATCAACAAATGGAGCTGCAGTACATTGTGTGATTATTGGTTTTAGCAGTGTAGGTTGCAAGGGTAAAAAATACTTATTTAGTAATGGCATCGTAAAAGAAGTAACAAATATTAATCCATATTTATTAGAGTTACCTAACTTTCTAATTAGCAGTCGGAGTGAGCCGATTTGTGATGTTCCAGAAATTTTACTTGGAAATATGCCAAATGATAATAAGGGTAAATTAAGTAAATTTTCTGATGATGAGAAATCAAATATTGTTCGTCAATATCCAATTGCTGAGAAAATGTTTAAAAAATTTTTAGGTGCAGATGAGTTTATAAATAACAGAAGTCGATGGTGTGCATGGTTGGTAGACATACCTATTAATGAGATTAAATTGGTTAAACCAATATATGATGCAGTAAAGGCGGTTAAACAAGCTAGAGCGACAAGTACAAGAAGTGCTACAAGAAAATTGGCAGATACTCCAATGCTTTTTGGAGAAATCAGGCAACCGGATAGTTCTTATTTATTAATCCCACGTCACTCATCAGAAAATAGAAGATATATTCCTATAGGTATTGTTGATCAATCTATAATAGCTGGTGATTCAAATTTAATAATGCCTAATGCTACTTTATTTCATTTTGGCATTTTACAAAGTAATGTCCATATGGCGTGGATGAGAGCTTTTGCAGGACGTCTTGAAATGCGATATAGATATTCGGCAAATATTATCTATAATAATTTCCCGTGGCCGAATGTAACTGATGAACAGGTGAAAAGGATTTCATCTGCAGCAAATCAAGTTTTACTAGCGAGAAATAATCATAAAGAAGCCACATTGGCAGATTTATATGATGATAATATTATGCCAAAAGATTTATTAATAGCCCATAGAAATCTAAATAAACTTGTTATGAATGCATATGGATTTAGCAACAACATACAAGAAGAAGATTGTGTGGCTGAACTGATAAAACTTTATAGCGAAATTATTAGTGATCAATAACTTTAGCACTATATTATCTTTAGTTAATATATTGATAAACTGGGTACATTAGATATTGATGAGATTGGATTGAAAAAAGCTATTGAAAATAGTAATTGTAAAGAAGAGTATAGTGAAATCGCAGAACTTTATGGCTAGTAAATAGTGAGGTATTATGAATAAGCCAATTTATAAGCCGTTTTTTCTTGCATACGTAAGTTTTTGTGAGAAAATATATTTGATTAATTCATAAAATTATAATGGTAAGTGCTCTAAGATTTTTATAAATACTGGATTGTTAATTCTCAATGATAAGATAGCTAATATAAAATTTTAGAGGGATAAAATTCCTAAACTGCGTGTCACTGGTTCGATTCCGGTTAGGCGCACCAGTATAAGTGAAAGGGTATAAGGGTTTGATAGACCTTATACCCTTTTTTATTATTATAAAAATGGTTCCATGGCGATATAATTAAATTTAGGTTTCAAAGCCTAAATTATAGAATAAAAACATAAAATTAGGTTTTGAAACCTTGAAGTGATATAATAGATATATAATTAGGTTTTAAAACCCATTTGGCGAGGAGGTGTGTGCATGTCATTAGTATCGCGACCATATTATTTAGATTTTCTT
>DYCF01000088.1 GCA_019418225.1 Clostridiales bacterium
AACTTACGCTGTTCCCAAGTAAATTCATACTATCTAAAAGTAGTTATTTACTATGTATTTATTCCAATATTTGATATAAAATGAATATATGATGAATGAAGGGTGAGAAAGTAAATCAAATATTCCATAGCAAGTTATATGAAAAGGGGATTTAATAGTGAATAACGCTGTAAAGCAAGAAAAATTTGTACTAACCATTACTGCGGATAATGTAGTGTCGACAGATGAACGTTTTGATATTAATAATTTAAGTCTTGGGGATAATTATAAGCCTCTTGATGTGAAGTTCGAAAAATTGAATGGAGATATTATAACTCGTAAATATAATAAAGGTGAAAGAAAGAACTCTAATCAAACAATGCCTAGATTGGCCCTTCAAATTTTTGAACAACAAATTATTAATCTATCTGAATCAGAGAAAGAAACATTTCCTGTATGTAGATATACTCTAGATAGTGATTTGAGATATGGAATTTATCGTAGTGTTGAAGAGTTTAAGAAGTATAGAAATACTATTGAATACTTAAAGTATTTTTATGATGATGATAAATTATTGGTGATTTATTGTTGGAATCTCTTTTCTACATTAATTTTTGTTCAAGAGTGTCTAAAGCGTTTTGGTGAGCCTGGTGATAAATTTATTCTTACTTATAGAGAGAAAGATATAAAAGAAAGTGAAGATGAGGCAATTGAAGCTACGATTCAAGAGGAATTAGTTAAGCCTGTAAAAGAATATGGGAACGAGTATTCTCGTATGTTAATTGAATCAAAAAATATGATTTTCAGGGGGGCACCAGGGACAGGAAAATCTTATTTAGCTAAACAGATTGCAACTGATATTATCAGTGAAGGTTATTTTGATAAATATGAATCTCTAGATGATGAGCAAAAAAAACAGGTTGAATTTGTTCAGTTCCATCCAAGTTATGATTATTCAGATTTTGTTGAGGGGTTACGTCCAAGGATCAATGATGATGGTTCTATGGGATTTGAATTAAAAGATGGTATTTTTAAAAGCTTTGTTTCACGTGCAAGACGAAATTATGAGAATTCTCAAAAGCCTAAAGAGATAGTAGAAAAAGAAACTTCTGTTCAAGAATCAATGAAAAATTTCTTTGATAATATAGAGTTGGGTGTTGATGAGTTTAAGACACTGACTGGAAATAGTTTCTATGTTTCAAGTATTGATGATAATTTTATTCATATTACTATTCCTGGAAATGATGTAGTTAATAAATTAGTATTGAGTGTTGGTGAAATTAAGCAAATGCTTGAGTCTGGTCTAACATTTAATAGAGTTAAAGATATTACTAATTTTTTTAATAAACAATTTGCATCACAAGCTTATTCATATGAATTTGTTATTCTTAAAGCAATTCAATCTAATAAAATTCGTACTAGACAATTATCAGTGGAAACAGAACCTTTAAAGAAATATATTTTTATTATTGATGAAATAAATCGTGGTGAGATTTCTAAAATATTTGGTGAACTTTTCTATTCTATTGATCCTGGATATCGTGGTAAATCAGGTGAAATTGCTACACAATATTCTAATTTACAGTTGGGAAATGAGAAATTTTATATACCAGAAAACTTATATATTATAGGAACAATGAATGATATAGATCGTTCTGTAGATAGTTTTGATTTTGCGATGCGTAGACGATTTAGATTTATAGAAATAAAAGCAGATGCTACATCAGGTATGTTAGATGGGTTAAAGAGCAATCGTCTTGATGATGCTGCTAATGAATTATTGCCAGAGGAAGCTATCAATAGAATGACTGCATTGAATGAAGCTATTTTAGAGGTAGAAGATTTAAATGAAAATTATCAAATTGGTGCTTCTTATTTTTTAAAGTTGAAGAATTTAACTTTTGATGAACTCTGGACAGATTGCTTACGACCTTTATTACAAGAATATGTTCAAGGACTATATGATGAAGAAGGTAAAATGAAAAAATTCGCTACTGCATATGGTTATATAGAACCATAGAAGGGGCTTAATAATGAAAACTCCTAAAGTTAAAGATAATACAACATATATAACTTCGAGATTTTCTTGTAATCAATGTATAGTTAGCAACATTTTAAATAAGTCTTTAAGTCAACTTGATGCAGAAGGACTTTTCATATTTCCTGAATCAATAAAAAAAGTAGAAGATTTAACTCGTGATCAAATGATATTACAAGAGTTTAATGGAAAATATCGTACAGGAAATGTAATGGGATTTATTGGATATGGGAAAGAAAGATTGATTATACAATCACGGTTTTGTCATGATAAGGAAGATTACTTCTTATCTTATTTACTTGAGCGTGTATTAAATCTTCCTAATATAGTTAGTCTAGATGCAGATACAAGTAGTGATAAAAAGTTATTAAATTTCTTATTGTTTATATTTCCAAAATATCTTGAAAATGCAATACGAAAAGGTCTTTATAAGCACTATATACATAAACAATATAATGATACGAATATAAAAGGGAAGATTGATATTCCTAGACATCTAATTAAGAATACTCCGTTCATTGGTAACATTGCTTATAGTCAACGATTATTTTCATATGACAATATGTTGATGGAATTAATAAGACATACAATAGAGTTTGTTAAATCCAAATCATATGGATCTATAATACTTTCTGATATAAAAGAAGAACTTAAGTTAATTGTAAATGCTACACAGTCATATAGAGCTTGTGATAGGCAAAAGATTATAGAACAGAATAAGAAGAATCCCATTAGACATGCCTATTTTAGGGAATATTCAGCATTACAAAGATTATGTATTTTAATTTTAAAAAGTGAAAAGCGTGATATTGGTAGTGGTATACAGAATTCCTATGGTATCTTATTTGATGGTGCATGGTTATGGGAAGAATATATTAATATATTATTAAGTTCTCACTTTTATCATCCTAAAAATAAGAGTAAATTTGGTGCACAACAATTATTTTCAGATGGAAAAGGATTAATATATCCTGATTTTATTAGTAAATCAACTGATCCTCGTTTAATTGTAGATGCAAAGTACAAACCGATAGAAAATATTAGAGGACGAGATTATTTGCAAGTATTGGCATATATGTATAGATTTGATGCAAGTCAGGGATACTATATTTATCCTGACTCAGAAGGACAAGTACCTCTTGTATTAAATCTGAATAAGGGTTCTACCTATGAAAATAATGTTAGTACGCGTGATGATGTAAATATTATTAAGCTTGGCTTTAAAATTCCTAATAAATCTGCTAATTATGATGATTTTAAAATGCAAATGCATGAAAGTGAATTAGTACTACAAAATTTTATTAATAGTCAGATTTAGTATGTCAAATGGACTAAATTATTGTTATATAAGTAGGTTATAATACATAAAATTACACTATTTTGATTGGTTTTAGTTTATATATTTGTGTTATAATGCTCAAGAAGAAGTTTTGTCGGGCTTTTTCATGACTATTAAAATAGCTTAAGCTAGAAAACAATCACTTTGCTGCTATAATAATGGTCGCTACAAGTATGAATCCCCTTAATTACTATTTATAAGTAATTAAGGGGATTTTAGTCAATTAGTTAATATAAAACAGTTTTAGATAATTCCTGTCTTAATTATGATATAATTTATATCAACGTGAGGCATAAATGGTTTCGACGCCAGACTTCGCTTCTAAAGTTTTAAAATTGAAGAAACGGTCTGACTTCTATGTCGGGCCTTTTTTCATACCCCAAGTAGAAAGCTAGCTTTTAGCTAGAGGTCAATCACTTTGCTGCCATGATAATGGTCGCTACAAGTATGTCAAAGGAAATCATCAACGATAACACTTTGAATGTACTCATATTGATCACCACCAATCTCTAGAAGATTAGCAAAGGCTGGACCCATTTAGAGGCCTCAAGTTCAATATAGTGCTGTCAATAATAAAAGTAAATAGATTAGAGGTTCCTAATAGTCACCTAGGTGACTATTAGGAACCTCTTTCGTTTTATAATTAGTTCGGGGGATTTAACAGTATCTTTTATGCAGACCTCGTTTGCCGTATATTTTTAAGATTATAGCAATAATTGTATTTAATACAAATAGAAGAGCAAAGCATACTAAGGCTGTAGTATATCCATATCCTGCTTCGTGAAAGTATGACACGAGCATAGGACCAACTATACCAGCTAATCCCCAAGCGGTTAGAATGCGGCCATGAATAGTGGAGAGTTGGCGTATGCCATAGAGGTCTGCAAGATATGCTGGCATACAGGCGAATCCGCCGCCATAGCAGGTGATAATGAGAAGAATTAAAACTTGGAATGTTAGAGCATTATTGGTTTCGGCAAGTACGTAGAATGCGATGATTTGTATAATAAAGAATAGTATATAAGTTTGTGCACGTCCAAAGTAGTCGGAGATAGTAGACCACGCAATGCGACCTCCACCATTGAAGATACCGATGATACCAACCAGCGATGCAGCTGCTGCAGGTGTCATACCAATGGTTTCTTGTGCCATAGGGGACGCTAAGGATAGAAGACCTATACCACAGGTAATATTAATAAAGAAAATCCACCAAAGGGCACCAAATTGCCAAGTTTTCATAGCATCATTAGCTAGCAAGCCATGGTTATGAACGTACATAGTGGATTTATCCTTCGTAGTTCGAGGTGGTTGTTTTGGTTGAGGTGCTTTCAAATAGAGAGAAGAGGCGCCCATAACCACTAGATAGATTACGCCGAGGATAATGAAGTTATTTACTAATCCAACGTGAGCTACGAGGAATTGCATAAGCGGGCCTGCAATGAGTGAAGCAAATCCAAAACCCATAATGGCTAACCCGGTGGCAAATCCTGGACGATTTGGAAAGTATTTTACCAGTGTAGAAACTGGTGTTATATAACCAATACCTAATCCGATACCACCGATGATACCATAGAAGAGATAGAGTAAGGTGAGGTTATGGACACTAAGTGCATAAGCAGTGCCTAATAGGCCTGCCACCCAGAATGACATTGAAAGAAGTCCGCTTTTCTTGGGACCTATTTTTTCTGCAAAAGATCCTAAAAAGCCTGCAGATAATCCAAGCATCAGAATAGCTAAGGAGAAGGTCCATGTTGTTTGAGACATAGTAAATCCCATATCTGCCATGATAGGTCGTGTAAGCACGCTCCATGCGTACACGCTACCGATAGATATATGCAGACCAATGGCTGCTAGTGCAATAAGCCAGCGATTTCTCATAAGAAAACTCCTTTCATATAGGTGAGATGATTAAAACTTTGTACAGTATTATTTGCTACAAGAAAATAAAAAAAGACCGCCTGAACAAAAGCTTGCCCAGACGGTCGGCTATCACACGATGTGTGCTACTGTGCA
>DYCF01000089.1 GCA_019418225.1 Clostridiales bacterium
TAGTCTTTACCGGAATTAACTTTTAAAATATCTGATAACTTACGCTGTTCCCAAGCATCAGTAAATCCTGGAAAACGAAGTTCAGGATATCGTTTTCCATTTTTCGGAAAAAGTTTCTGAAGCAACGCTTTTTTCTTTAATTTAAGATTATTTAACTTACGCTGATGAAGGGTAATAAGTTCTTCAATACTTAGAATTAATTTTGTAATCTTAGTACGTTCAGCTTCTGATGGTATTAATATAGAAATATCAAGAAAATCTTTTTCATGAATTCTCCATTGACCATAAACAACACCTTGCCTAAATCGAATCATCTTAGCAATAAATCTTGGTAATAATGACATTATCCCAATAAATTGACTATCACCAATAGATACACCGTAAAAAATACTATATACAGGTGATATTACAGCTTTACCCGTTTTATTTATTCCTATAGAGCCTGTTTCTAAATTATTAGAGCTATATATAAAATCTCCCAGCTCAGTTCTTTTATATTTTTTCGATTGATCTAATACTAAAAAGCTTCTATCATATCTTTCACCTTTTGGTATTACACCATGCCCTTGAACAAACGACATTAATGGATATTCATTTGTTTCAACTTGTTGCTCATTACGTTCAACTAAAATATCTGATAACTTACGCTGTTCCCAATCTTCCGTAAATCCCGGAAATCGCAATTTAGGTACTCTCCGTTTTTCTTTACTCATCATAACCTCGCTTTCCCTTTATCACAACAACACTACCTTTCATTAACATAAGAATCTGCAAATTTATATAAAGCTGCCACAAGTTCATTACCATATTTGATTTTATTAAGACTTACAATATCCGTATCTTGTGCTTTTGCTTGGTATTCCGCACGTGCATCTTTTTTTAATTTACTAATTCTACCAGTACTATCCAAATCCTGTTTGCCAGCCGTATGTCGAGAAAATAGATCTAATATTTCGTCATTACTGATAACATCAATGATTCCCCATTTTAAGCGGAAATCAAAAATATCATCTTTCATAATCATAGTATTTACATCTTCAATGACTTCCAAACTAGTTAACTTTACAGGATATTGAATAGTCTTTCCTTCTGGAGGATACGTACCTTTATAAATTGCATCAGCCGCATTATTAATTTGTTTTGCATATTGGCGATCATCTAAAGCCATTGCAAAGTCATTAATTTTTTCACGATAATCTGCAGCTGCATCCATACGTTTTTCATGAACAGCATTCATTAATGCTTCTATCAATTCAGTGAGATAGTCATAGTTAACACTAATTTGTTTTACATGTATCATGCGTAGTTCAATTTGAGCAACCGGTACATCATGATTTTCAGCAATACGCTCTTTCAAATCATTATACAGAGATGTCGTTAACATTTCTTCTTGTTCAGGTGTCATTCCTAGCAAGGTGACAAGTTCATCTGGATTATCATAGTCAAAACCGATGTCTTCTCCATTAACAACATCCGGATCATATTGTTTTAGCTTTGACATTCCCACGCTATATGTACGCATAAGATTAAACATTTCCTCTTGCTTAGCTTCGCTAGCAGGAACTTCTGTAAAATTATCCGTCATATCTGCAAGGCGGTCTACCACTTGTTTTACCTCTTCAAATTGTTCTTTGAAAGGTTTTGCCAAAACACCAGTATCAACTAAAGCCCTTGTATCAACTAATGTTTCTTGTACATCAGCGGAATGCTTATTAGCATAAATACTTAAGGCTCTATTCATAAACTCTTCGTTCTTAGCTGGCCATCTGTAATTGACTATACGGCCCCACGGCTTACCTTGATTATCGGCAATACGATTTGTTCTAGAATAAGCCTGGATTAGCATTGCATCCTTCAATGTACGGTCTACGTAAAGTGTATTTAGCTGCGGTGCATCAAAACCAGTCAAGAGTTGATCCACAACAATAACAATGTCTAAATATTGCCCATCTTGTGCTGTACGGTTCAAACGTGTGGTTAAATCCTGAGTGTATCCAGATACATCATCAAGTCCAAAACTAGTACCAAACATCTTATTATAGTGTTTCATTGCACGTAATAGACCATCATTTGTAGTTAATTGGTTATCACTATTATTAGTACTCATACTGAAAGTAATACCAACTTTTAACGTAGGTAACTCTTGCGCCTTACGTTCTTGGTTCACTCGATCAAATTCTTCAAAGTACAATAAGGCCATTGGTGTACTAGGTCTATTGCCACCTACATGTGTAGTAAGCATTGCGTTATAAGCACCATCATTAGACCGGTTTCTCCAATTTTTAAAGATATCTTCTACAACCAATTTTACGTGCTCTTCATTATTATCATAGAAGCTTGGTTCTATCATATCATCCATATCATTATCAGTAAGGTTAGCAATCTTTCGTTCAATATCTAACTCATTCCAATCAGGATATTTATCTTTATAGAACTTTGGTAGGTATTCAAGTTTCATTTTGTCTTCCGCAATAGTCGTTTCGAAATCCACTTTAAAACCTAATACATTTTTATCTGCAATGGCTTCCCGAATAGTATACGCATGCAACAACTTACCAAAAACTTCATGTGTTTTAGTACCTTTTCTACCGACCACCTTATCAAACATAGGGGTTCCTGTATAGCCAACCCAAGCAGCACCTTTGAATACCTTTTGTAAATCTTCAAAGCTTTCACCACCGGTAGACCTATGTGCCTCATCGACAATAAATACAAAGTTTTTCTTCGGTACTACAAAGTCTTTACGATTAATGAGGGTATTTAATTTTTGTACAGATGTCACAATGATGCCATACCCTTTTTCATTTAATTTCTTCTTTAATGCCGAAGTATTTTCTGTTCCACCAATGGTATCAAATTGTTTACCATCAATATCAATAGAACCTTCAGGGTCATATGCCTTATAGTTTGCTTCAGTTTGTTTCGTTAACGCTATACGGTCAACTACGAATACAACCTTGTCTACATTTGGCATGCGACTCGCCAACCATGCAGTTTTAAAACTAGTAATCGTTTTACCAGATCCTGTAGTATGCCAAACATAGCCTAATTTATTAATTGGCAAATCAAAATCAGCACGTTTTAATTCATTTAAAACTGCTTTTGTGGCATATACTTGATATGGACGCATTACCTTAAGCATTTGTTTATTCTTAGTACCATCGAGAATAGTAAACAATGTAGACATTTGATGTGCCATTGGTATGCTAAGAAACATATCTGCAAAGGTAGTCCAATTGCGAACAACCTTATTATCATTAGGATTTTGCCACTCAAAAGCAAAATCTTTATTAAATAAATCGGCCGTAGTATTCGCCATATATTTAATTCGATTTGGGGTCATTGCGACTAGAATTTGAACTGTTGAGAAAATATCACTGTACTGTTTTTCCTGAATATATTGATGCATTTGGTTTAATGCTTCATCTACAGAATGTTTAACAGATTTTTCCTCAATTTGGATAATTGGCAAGCCATTAATGAGTAGTGTTGTGTCAAAACGACGTTCTGGGCGACCTGCAATTTGTGGTTCTCTCTTAACTTGGCTAACTACTTGGTAAACAGTATTACCTGCCCCAATTTGTTTTTGATCAAATACTGTTAAAAATACATGGCGGCCATCATCTAGGTCTACCTCTACTTGGGATACACCATTGATACCATATAGGAACTGTCCTGCTTGATATGGAGTGTATAGTTCATTAATTACCTTTTGAACTTGTTTAAATTCCGTATCACTTAATGGTTGTATCAATTGATTTTGATTCAATTGATATAAAATCTCACGGAAATTCTCCCAAAGAGCCTCAGTTGTTTTTATGGTTGGCTCATATTTCCAAAGTTTACTTTTATAAACCTTCATATTACCGTAAGCATCAATCGTATCGCCTGTTTGTTTTGTATTACCTATATTAGCAACAATCCCAGTTGATAATTGCTCAATTAATTTATTTTCAAATTCTAGCTCTGTCATATTAGTTTACTCCCTGTAACATATTAATTGCTTTTCGATATGTATTATCTGCCACACGCTGTTTTAATGCTCTTAGTCGTAATTGTTTAAAATAAATATCCCCCATAATACGTTGTGTTTCAATAGATGGTAATTTTGGTAACTGGATTTCTTTTAATAAGCTAAGACTATAACGTACAACTTGACTACCTTGTAAATTTTGTTTGAACTGCCTTTTAATTTTAGAATTCTCATTAATCAAATAAGCCATAAACTTTTTATCAATAGGCGTATTTAACGGCTCCATCCGAACATAGTTTTGAGTAAAAAGATAACCTTCATGATCACTGGTAACGAGGGTAGCAATGCCAGATATTGTACTAAATATTAAATCTCCTGCTTTAAGAGTAGAGCCTTTATATTCTGTACGAATTTGTTTTCTATCACTCATAGATCCAGGTACACCAGTTAAATCTTCATATAATTCGTTCTGTCCATACAAGGTATATAGCACTGCATCTTCACTAGTGCTTTCCTCTAATCGATATTGTGATACCCCTGTATTACTATGAAATATATCTTTAATATACACTATGTCACCTCTTCCTCAAAAATAGTTTTCATTTTATATTTATTTTTGCATGTAAAAAAATTACACTGTATAACTTTTAACTTAAGTATACAGTGTAATCCATACAAAGGCAATAATAAATTTGTAATTTTTAAAAATGCAGAACGGTTTTCTTTAATTCTAAATAATTAACTAAACTATTTTATATTCTTAATATCATAAGTAACCATTTCTTTTGGCATCTTAGCCCCTAGTCCACT
>DYCF01000009.1 GCA_019418225.1 Clostridiales bacterium
TGTAAGTCATTATTAACACTCCTAAGATGAAGGCTCTTAACTGTAAAAGGTTAGGAGCTTTTTTGTTTAATATGACATATTGAATATAATATTAAAATAGTTTAGTATATAAATACATATATAAGGACAACATGAAGAAAATATGCAGTAAATGTGGAAAGACAATCGAATATAACAAAACTTGTACTTGTAGGACAAGCACTACATATAACAGAAATATTTCACCTGAGAAACGTAAATTTTACTCATCATATGCTTGGCAGAAATTACGCAATAGGAAAGTAAAAGAACATCCTTATTGTGAGAGATGTTGGAGTAAGTGGAAAATCATTACTACTGAAAATTTGCAAGGTCACCATATAAAGTCATTTAAAGATTATCCAGAGTTAAGATTGGATGAAGATAATATTACAGTGCTTTGTAGGGTGTGTAATTTGCAGATTGGTGATAGTAGTGTGGTGGATTGGTAAGATTAACTAATAAGTGGGAGAAGGATATATGAAGGAAACTAAGAAAAGAAGTATTATTTTAATAATAATAGTTGCAATTATATCATGTAAGTTATTTTTATCAGGTATTAGATTTATTAAAATAAGCATATTAGAAAAAAGACAAGTAGAAGTTTTTAAGGAAAATGTGAAGAATCATTTAGCGGAGTATAATTTGGAGGTAAAAGGCTTTAATATTGCAATGAAAAATAAGAGAGAAGATCCAATTCTAGGGCATTGTTCACACATCTATATGGATACTGAGGTAGATAGTTCATTTCAAGATTTAGATGAGCAAGAAAAAAAGGAAATTGTATGTATGTATGAATTAATACATAATGATTATGATAAAGGTATTTATAAAAAAGGAATTGATATTGATGTAGGTACTATGGCACTAATCTGTGATGGTGAAAAATATTATGCTCATATGTATGAGGAGAATACCCAAAATGAGGAGTCAAATTATACGTCGACAATTGATGAAGAATCAAATGAAGTAGCATATACATTGACAGCAAATGATGAAGAAAAGGCTTTTGCATGGACAGCAGCAATAGCAGAAGTAAAAAAAAGATTAAAAAGTCCATCTACAGCTAAATTTCCTTTTAGTTATTATGGACAGGAAATAAATAAAGCAACAGGTAATAAGTTTCAAGTTATTTCATATGTTGATGCAGAGAATGGCTTTGGGGCGAAAATAAGGACTACATTCATTGTTGAAATTGAAAAAATAGATGATGAAACATACAACGTAATAGACGTTTTAATAAATGAATAGAGTTCTAAAAATATGTAGCCCCCTACTAGTTGTCTTGAATTAGTCTGACAACTAAAAGACCACGTGCCCCCAACTAGAGATATAAAATGCCTAAAATGAAAATTTTACAATAGAAGTGCTTGTGATTTATGGCTTAAATAAAGTAAACATAAGGAAGGGTGTTTTAATGAAATTAACAGGAATTGAAAAGTTAGATATTCAGATATTATTAGATGTATATAAAATGGAATATGAACATGAAGCGAATCCAAGTATAGCTTCACGTAGGGGTGAAAAAGAAATAACCGATTTTAAAAAAGAGTATTTTTTCGCTGTTGATAGACTGGAAAAAGAAGGTTATTTATTATTTAATGGACAGGCACTTATTAAAGGAGGGTGGATTGATCCAAAGTATCACCATAATATAATAGACATATTTTGGCAAAATGTAAGAATATCATCAAAAGGTAAAGATGTTATTAAAGAGGCAATTAATATTAATGAAGATATAGAGGAAATGTCAGAGGAAGAGATTAATACTTTAAATAATAGAATAAGAGAGGGGAAAGTTATGGATTTAGGACGTAGTATTGTAAATAATATAAAGGTGGAAAATGGGGCACAGTTTAATCAACATCAAGGTTCAGGAGATATTAATGCAGTACAAAATAACTCATTGGGAGGAGAAGATATAAAACCAGCAATAGAGAACATATTAGAAGTCATTGGTGAGAGCTCTTTAAGTGATCAAGAAAAGGAGGATTATCAGGACTTAATTGTTGCTGCTCAAGAACAAACTATGCAAGATAATCCTAAAGTATCATGGATACAAAGAGGAATAAGAAAGTTGGAAGAGCTAAAGCAAATGATTACAGCAGGTACGCTTGTCGTTGCTAGTGCTGATGGATTTGCTCAAAAAGTTGAAATGGTAATTGAACATTTTACGAAATGTATTCAGTAATAGTAAAAATATATTATTGAAAGAGAGGAAGGTGATATCATGGCTCGCCCAACAAAGAGCATAACAACAAGAACAGGACATATGAGTAAAGATGAGATAGATGCACGAATTGAATATGAAGCAAAACTTAGAGGTGAGTCTGATGATATCAGGCCACCTTCTTTTTTATCTAAAGAACAGGAAGAAAAGTTTATGGCTATAGTGGATTACCTTAAGCCATCAGGCATATTAGGAAATATAGATGTTTATATTCTAGCTCAGGCAGCTATAAGTATAGATAGAATACAAGAATGCGAACGCCACATTAATGAGTTTGGTGTGATTAATAAAGAAGGTAAACCAAGTGCATATTTGAAAGTTAAAGACTCCTATATGAAGGAGTTTTTTAGATTGTGCAATGAGTTAAGCTTAAGCCCACAAGCAAGAGCTAAATTTGCCAATATTAATGCAGGTGTGGAGAAAGAACAGCAAGATCCATTACTTAGAATTATTCAAGGTGGTGGTAGCTAATAGATTATAACAGTTTTAAAGAATCAAAAGCTTATCAGTATGCAGTAGATGTATTAGATAGTAAGTTCCCAACAAATAAATATATAAAAGCGATATGTGAGAAGTTCCTTTATGAGATAGATCATCAAGAGGAGCTTTTTTATTATTTTGATTATGATGTAGCTGACAAGATAATTAATATTATGAAGCTGATTAATTTTGCGACTGGAGCAGTAGCGGGCCAATCATTATATGAGGCTTGTGTGGGCTATCAGTATTTCTTCATATTAAATATTTTTTGTTGGAAGAGAAAGGACAAGCCTGAAAAACGCAGATACGAAGTTTGTTTATTATGGTTGGCACGTAAAAATAGTAAGTCAGTTGGAAGTGCATTGGTAATGATTATTCTTATGATACTAGAACCAAAGTACTCAGAGTTTTATTTATGTGCCAATACAAGAGACCAAGCAAAAATTGTTTATGGAGAAACTAAAAAACTTATTGAAAGTAGCCCTATTATTAGAGATAAGTTTGATATTAAAAGGGATGTAATTACTTGTAAGCTGAATCAGAACACACTTAAAGCATTATCAAGTGATTTTAACACTACTGATGGCTTAAGAGTGTCTGCCGCTTGTATAGATGAGGTAGGTGCTGCTAAAGATGGTGGGCTTATCGAATCCATGACCTCAGGTATGCTATCAGTACAAAATAGGCTTTTAATATTAATTTCTACCAGTTATCCAAACACGCAAAATCCTTTCCTAGAATGGACAGATTACAGCAAGAAAGTAATTGATGGTGTGGTTGATGATGAGAAGCTCTTTGCAATGCTCTATAGCCTAGATGAGAAAGATGAAATGGTAGTAGAGAATTTCATGAAGGCCAATCCTTTACAAAGTACTTTAGAGGATGGTAGAGAATACCTAGAAAGTGAATATAAAAAAGCACTTGAAATGGGGGGTGCTAAATTAACCTCATTTAAATGTAAGCACCTAAACATCTGGCTAGATGGTGATGTTGGAGAGACTTATATCCCAACAGAAGAAGTAAAGAAATGTAGATTACAAGAGCCATTTGATTGGTGTGGTAGAGATGTTTATTTAGGCATTGACCTTGCCATGACAACAGATAACTGTGCAGTAGCAATGGTAACAGAAGAAGATGGCAAAGTATATGCGAATGTGTGGGCTTTTGTGCCTAATGATCGTATAGACGAAAAAACTCGAATAGAGAAGGTTGATTACAGAGCAATGATTAGAAATGGCAATTGCTTTGGGTGTGGTGAAAATGTAGTGGACTATGGGTTTATAGAAAATTTTATTTTAGGTTTAGAAGATAAATATGGTGTGAGAATAGTGGGTATAGCTTTTGATAGATATAACTGTTTAAGTACAGCACAAAAGCTTGAAAATAACGGTTATGAAACTACAGAATTAAAACAACATTCAAGTGTATTACATAGTCCTACAAAGCTACTTGAAGAATTAGTCTTAACGCAGAAGTTTGGATATGAAAGTAATAGATTGCTAGAAATTAATTTTGCAAATGCAAGATGTTTATATGATACAAATCTTAATAGATATGTAAATAAGAAAAAGTCTACAGGTAAGATTGATATGGTGGCAGCACTTATTAATGCATTGTATTTACAAGAACAAGAAATGCTACAAGAAGACTTTGTAGTGCAAGTATTTTAGGAGAAAGGAGATAAAATGTACAAATTACATCAAGGTGATTGTTTAGAATTAATGGAAGATATTCCTAATGGGAGCATAGATATGATTTTATGCGATTTGCCATATGGAACAACAGAATGTAAATGGGATTCAATTATTCCTTTAGACAAGCTATGGGAGCAATATATGCGAATTATTAAGGAGAATGGTGTGGTTGTATTAACGTCAGCACAGCCATTTACTACAAAGCTCATTGAAAGCAATAGAAAACATTATAAATATAATTGGTACTGGTTAAAAAATATGGTAACAGGTTTTTGTTTTGCAAAATATCAACCTATGCGAAAGGTTGAAGATATTTGTGTATTTTATAAAAAGATGCCTAAGTATAATCCACAAGGGTTAGTAGCAATAGAAAATCCTAAGCCAAAAGTAAGAAAGAAAATGGAGCGTGATGATTGGATTTATAGAGATACATTGAATGGTGAATTTACGCCACAATGGACTAATTATCCTAATAATGTATTGGAGTTTAAGTCTGAGCGTGGTTATCATCCTACGCAAAAACCAGTTTCATTATTTGAGTATCTGATAAAAACATATACAGATGAGGAAATGGTGGTATTAGATAATTGCATGGGATCAGGAACCACAGGTGTGGCTTGTGTAAATACAAACAGACGTTTTATTGGTATGGAGCTAGATGAAAAATATTTTAATATAGCAAGGCAAAGAATTGAGGAAGCAATCTCTTTAGTCCAAGGTGAAGAAAAATGGGCTTAAGGGATTTTTTTATTAGGCAAAATAGAGAAATAATACCACAAGAGCTAGATTTATTATTAGAAGCAGAAGAACAAAAGTCACTTGCAGTAAATAGAGCACAAGCTATCAGTTTGCCTTCTGTGTACGCTAATGTGGAGCTTATAGCAAATACTATAGGTAACTTAGAAATCAAGCTATACAAAGAATATGAGGGTAGTGTGGAGGAAGTAAAAGGTGATAAACGAGTAAGCCTTTTAAATGATGAGCCAAATGACTTTATGACAGGTGATGAGCTTAAGAAGGCTATGGTGAGAGATTATCTTTTAGAGGGCGCTTGTTATGTTTATATTGAAGGGCAAGGAATTAAAGCAGAAAGGAAATTACATTATATTCCCACTGATAAGATTAGCTTGTTATTTACACCAGGAGTCATATTGAAACAGGTAACTTTACTTTTAGAAGGTATACCTTATGATATAAGTCACTTTATGATATGCACTAAGAACAGTATTAATGGTGTAGAAGGCAGAGGAATTGTAGCTGAGTGCAACGATATCCTAAAACAAGCTCTAGATAATATGGACTATACTACAAGAACTATGAGTAATGGTGGTGTAAAAAGAGGTGTTTTGCAAAGTACAAGGCGACTTACAGCAGATGCCATTGCAGAGCTTAAGAAGGCATGGAAAAGGCTTTATGAGAAGAATAATGATTGTATTGTTTTGAATGAAGGTATTACATATCATGAGTTACAGCAAACAGGACAAGAAATGCAGATGATAGAAAGTAAGTCAGCTATTGATGCAGATATATGCAGGCTCTTTAATGTGCCAGTTAATATGTTTGATTCTAGCATACCGAATGATGTATGGGATGCCTTTGTAAAGTTAGCGATTATGCCTATTCTTAATAAGTTTGAGAAGGTTTTAAATAAGTGTTTATTAGATACAGAGGAGAAAGATAAGTATTACTTTGCATTTGATACGAAGAAACTTAATAAGGGTGATATAGAAAAGCGCTTTAAAGCTTATGAAATAGCTCTTAAGAATGGATTTATGACTCCTTCTGAGGTACGTTTTGAGGAAGATTTAAATGAGATTGAAACCTTAAACTTTGTAAAGCTTAATCTTGGTGATGTTTTGATGGATATTGCATCAGGAAGCATCTATACGCCTAATACAAACACCAAAGTTACACAAGATGGTGTGGAAATGAATCAGCCTAATGCTAATGTGGTGCAAAATGCTGCAGATGTGGTTAATAAAAACACTAAAAATAATCAGAATGATGCAGATATGCACCAAAATGCACCACAATGATGTAATAAGGTGTGGACATGGTGAAAGGAGGTGAGAAATGATGCAAATTGAAGTAAGAAATGATGGCACATTAGAAATAAGTGGTTACGTGAATGCAGTGGATCGTTACTCTAAAGAATTGTACTCAGAAAGAGGAAAGTTTATTGAAAAGGTAGAACCACAGGTATTTCAAAGAGCTTTAGACCGAGCAGATAATATTGATATGCTTTTGAATCACGATGTAAGACATAAGTTAGCCAGTACAATTAATCAAACACTAGAACTGAGAGAAGATAATATAGGACTATTTGCTAGAGCTACTATTAATGATAAAGATGTGATTGAAGAAGCTAAACAAGGAAATCTAAAAGGGTGGTCATTTGGTTTTAGAACTTTAAATGATACTTGGGAAGAGAATGAGCCTATTGCAAAGCGTACTTTAGAGGATATAGAACTGATGGAAGTATCTTTATTAACGATAGAACCAGCTTATATTGCAACTTCAGTACAAGTAAGGTCAGAAGGTATAGAGCAAAGAAGTAGACCAGATGAACAGGAAGGAGAGCCTACCTTTAATGAGGCTTATGAGAAGCAGCGACATCTAATAGACGCATGGGTGTGGTTAATGAAAAACAAATAGTATGGACTTCATGAAATAAAAAGTGGAGTCCTTTTATTATGCCTAAAATTAATGACTAGAAGGGAAGACTAGATGAAATTATTATTAGAGAAAAGAAGTAAACTGATTGAAAAGATTGAAGAACTTGTAGGAGCAGTAGAACAAGAAACAAGAGCCTTTACAAGTGATGAGCTAAACAAAGTAAATGAGTATAAAGAAGAGATTAAACAGATTGACGAAACAATTAGAGCAAAAGAAGAAGCTAGAAACTTAATGACAACAATTAAGAAATCAGCATCATCTACTGAACCAGTAAAGCAAGTTAAAACTATTTCAGAAGAAATTAGAAGTCTTAAAGCAGATGCAGAACTAGAGATTGGCAATAGAGAATTAAGAGATGCAACGCACACATTTTCAAATGAAGCCATTGGATCAAGTAATGCACCAACAGAAAATATTAGTAAGACAACTTTTGCAGATTACATTTTAGATAAATTGGCTTATGTATCACCTTTGTATGGAGCAGTAAGACATGAACGCTTTGGAAATAGCAAGCACCAAATTCCAGTACAAGCCAATAAACTAGGAAAGTTTGTACCTATGCATGAGCTTGCAGAGTATAGCAAACAAACAGCTAATTTTAAACCTATTAAATTAGAAGCACATAAGTTTGGTACATTGATTTCATTCTCACAAGAAGCTTTAGAAGATACAGGTTATAACTTGGAAAGTGAATTATTAAGACAGTTAGCGGAATCATATAGCATGACTTTAGATGAGTTAATTGTAAAAGGAAATGAAGAGTATGGTGTGCAAGGATTAAATAGCTTTAGTATAGAAGATGGTGTAAAAGAAGTAACACTACCCACACAATTAACACCTGAAACATTAACAGAACTTTACTTTGCATTACCTATTCGATATAGAAATACAGCAACATGGGTGATTTCAGACCAAACAGCAAGAGCATTAACTGATATGAAATTTACAGATGGTAAACCTGTATTAGTTACATCTTATAATGGTTCACCAGTAGGCATGCAAACAACTATTTTAGGTAGACCAGTTATTATTAATGAACATATTGCAGAGCTAAATGGTACAGGAACAGCTATTTATTTTGGAGATTTAAGTCGTGCCCTTATTGTAGGAGAAAGAAAGGCATTATCACTTCAAAAGTCTACAGAGTATGGTTTTGCAAATGATGAGATTGCAATTAAGGCGAATATGAGATTAGATATTAAAAAAGCATTAGGTGAGGCTATGGTTATTGGAACAGTTTCAGGTGTGAGCAAAACAACTAGGAGTAAAGCAGCTTAATGAAATTATCAGAGATTGATGTGCCTTTTGTGAAGGAGTATTTAAGGCAAGATAGTGATGAGGATGATAAGCTCATTGAAGTTATTTTGGAAGGGGCTAAGGATTATATAGCTAAATATACAGGGCAGAGCTTAGAGCAGTTAGATGATAGTGAAGATTTAACTATTGCAGTACTTGTATTGGTAGCTGAGTTTTATGATAATAGGACTATTTCTGTTAATGAGAGGGTTAATTTGAGGATAAATAATATGTTGGAGTCTTTGATTGGGCGGTATAGCATGAATCTGATGTAAAAAATTTAAAATAGCTAAATTAATGCTAATAGAAAATGCTATACTGTAATAAAGACTAAAAACAGGGGGAAACAAAATGAAAAAATTAATATTTGGGATATGTGTATTTCTTGGTGGATTACTATTTTCAGGATTTAGTTTTATTTATGCTATTATGAATCCGGGCTATTATAATGGAATAGGTGGATTAACAGGTTCTTTGATGGTTAATGACCTTTTTGCACCTTTTATAATTGCTTTAATTATTACAATAGTAGGATTAGCAATCTGCGGTTATGAGGCATATTTTAGAAAATAAGATTTGATAGGGGTGAAATAAATATATTTTGATAGTGGAAAACTAAATAAACGAATAATATTTATAACCTATTTAGAAGTAGAAAATAAAATAGGACAACTTATACAACAGCCCATACCAATTAAAAAGGTGTGGGCATTTTTAGAACCTCTTAGAGGTTATCAGCAGACAGAAGCAGAAAGATTAAGCAGTGAAACTACCTATAAAATCTTAACACGTTATCATAAAGGCATTAATCAAGATATGCTTATTAATTATCAAGGTAAAAAACTTTATATTCATCAGGTACTAGATATTGAGGAGCGTCATGCGTACATGGAAATTACAGCAACTTGGAAAGGTGAAATGTGGCAACATGAGTAGTAGTCTTGAATTAAAAGGTTTAGATACTTTGGAAAAGAAATTAAGTTATGTAGCAGAACATTATCCCTATGAGTCAGAAATACTTCTTACAAGAATGGGAAATAACTTTAGAAAAGCAGTAAAAGCAAAAACACCTGATAGTGGAGAAGATAGCAAAAGAAAGCTTATAAAGTCTTATAAGGTGAGTAAAGTGCAGGGGACAGGTAAAGACCTTTATGTAGAATTTAGGTCTACATCACCTCACTTTCATTTAGTGGAACGAGGACATGAGATTGTAAAAAGAAATGGTGAAGCTACAGGTAAGCGAAGAGCAGGAAAATTTATGGTAGAGCAAACAGCTCTTGAATATCAAAAAGAGTTTCCTAAAGAAGTAGAGCGTATGGTAAATAGATTAATAAAAGGACTTAAATAAATGGTTTTATATCAAGATATTGCAAGGGCAGTAACAATGGTTGTTAAGGGAGCATTTCCTAGTGTACATATATATGGTGATGAAGTTAAAGAAGGTTATAAGAAGCCTTCTTTTTTTATTGGCATTTTGCCAGTAAGTAGTATTAACCACACCAAAAACATTAAAGAGGAGCAGTTACTTATCACAGTGGACTACTTCTCAAATACAAAAGATAGCCTAGAGAATTATAGAGTAATGCAAGAGCTTAAAGTAGCATTTGGACAGGTGTTAGGTGTGGAAAATAGGAAGTTTACTATCCAAGAAACAAGTACTCAAAAAGTAGGAGAGGATGGTGATATTTATCAATTTACTTTTGATATTAACTATTATGAGCTGGCTTGCAATGAGCCTGATAGTGTATTAGTAGGAGATATTATTTATAAAAAGAAAGGAAGTGACGAATGGGTTTACCATCAGTAATTATTAATTTTAAAGAAACAGGTGGCACAGCTATTAAAAGAGGTGAAAGAGGGATTGTGGCACTGGTATTAAAGGATGATGTAACTGAAATAGAACATCATGAAGTATTAACAGTAGCAGATATCCATGATACTTTAAATGCGTTTAATAAAGGCCAAGTAGAATTGGCTTTAATGGGTTATCAGACACCGCCTAAGAAAGTATTAGCGATTGTGATGCCACAGGAAGAAACAAGTTATAGTGAGGTGATGAAATATCTTGAAGCATTAAGATGGGACTACTTAGCTATTCCACAGATTGAAGAAGAAAATGTAAGTAGTATTGCAAGTTGGGTCAAGTCGTTAAATGAAACATTGGATAAGAAGGTGAAAGCAGTATTACCTAATTGTAAGGGCGACCATGAAAGTATTATTAACTTTACAAGTGATAACATTATTACTAATACAAAGGCATATACAACAGCAGAATATTGCTCACGTATTGCAGGCTTATTAGCGGGAACGCCAATGACTATCTCAGCAACTTATGCCCCATTAAATGAAGTAGTAGATTTTGATAGACTAACTAAAACAGAAATAGATGTAGCTATTAATAAAGGTGAATTAGTACTTTATCATGATGGGGAAAAAGTTAAGGTAGCAAGAGCAGTTAATAGCTTTGTAACGACTACCCAAGATAAAGGAGAAAGCTTTAAAAAGGTAAAGATTGTGGATGCTATGCATATGATTCATGATGATGTAAAGAAAACAGCAGAAGATAGCTATTTAGGAAAGTATGCAAATAGTTATGATAATAAATGTTTACTGGTTACAGCCATTCAAGCATACTTAGATCAATTAGTGTTAGATGGTATTTTAGATAATAGCTATGATAATAAGATACATATAGATGTAGAGAGTCAAAGGATTTATTTAAAATCAATAGGTGTGGATGTAGAAGCCCTATCTGAGAAAGAGATTAAAGAATATAACACTAAAGATAAAGTGTTTTTAGCATCCAATATTAAGATTCTTGATGCTATTGAAGATATTACTCTTAATATTAATGTTTAATATTGATTATTCCCTATAGTATAATCAAGGTATTAGAGCTAAAGGGATGGATAGTAATGATAGAATGTGCATTATTTGTAATAGCATTTTTGATAATGATAATAACAGGCATTTGGACAGTTTTTTTTGAGGAAAAGCATATGCATAAAGTAATAAGAAGCTATATTGATAATATTAGAGGAGAATTAATAAGTATACAATATATAAATAAGAGGGGAAAAGTATTTATTGTTGAGTATAAATTAGGTAATGAAATTATAAAGCAAAACGTGATATATCATATTTTTGGTGAATTAGAATGGTTATAGGATCATAAATATTAGGGCTCATAAGAGCTCTTTTTTAATACCCAAAATTAAAGGAGGAATGAATGGATAAATTTTCAGCACACCAAGTTATTAATGGAACTTGGGGAGAAATATGGATTGATGGAACTTATATGGCAGAGGTAACAGCCTTTGAAGCAAAAGTAACATTAGAGAAAACAGATGTAAATATGACAAGGAGACTTGTAAAAGCACAGAAGGTAATAGGCTTTTCTTGTTCAGGTCAAATTACACTCAATAAAGTATCATCTTACTTCATTAAGAAGTTAAGTGATGACATGAAAGCAGGTAGACAAACAGTTTGTACAATCATCAGTAAGTTAGATGATCCAGACGCACAAGGAGCTGAGCGTGTGGTAATTAAAGATGCAGTTTTTGATGAGCTAACACTTGCAAACTGGTCAGCGAAGACACTAGGTGAAGAACAAGTAAGTTTTACATTTAGTGATTGGGATTTATTAGATACTATTTAAAACAACTAAAGGAGAACAACATGAGTTTAATTGATAAATTATTACAGATGGATAAAGCAAAATTAATGGCAATGCCTACAAAAGAAGTAGAATTTGAGAGGTTAAGTAATCTTTTAAATGAGTCTTTTAAAGTAAAGTGTAAGGCAATTGATGGCGAGAGATATGCAGATATTCAAAGGTCAGCAGTAGACTTAAATAAAAAAGGTGGTTTAAGGGATATTAACCTTTTTGAGATGCAGGTGCTTACAGTAATTGATGGTGTGGTAGAACCTAGCTTAAAGGATGAAAGATTATTAGGTTACTTTGGATGCGTAACACCTAAAGAGTTGGTTAAAAAGTTATTCTTAGCAGGAGAGATTGCAGAGCTATCGAATGTGATTACTGAGCTATCAGGCTATGATAAAGATGAGGACGAAGAAGAGTTAAAAAAGCAATAGATACAGACTATGAAATGCAAGTGATGTATTTACTTTTTAAATATAAAAATATCAAGCCTTCGGAGTTTTATTGGTTGCCATTAGGCGAAAAGAAAATATTAGGTTATTTCATAAAAAGAGAACTAGAAGAAAGGCAGAAAGAAGCACAACAGATGTATGGGGGTGATACCTCATAGCAAAGATTATTGATGCGATTTTAAAGTTGACGGATAATTTTACACCTACTCTTACTCAGGCACAACATGAGCTTGTGAAGTATTCAAAGCAAGTCCAAAGGGTAGGTAAAGATATACAAAAAACAGGGGCAAATATTGAGAAAGTAGGAAGTAAACTATCACTTGGTATTACTGCCCCTTTAACAGCACTTGGCACAATGGCAATTTCTACAGCAAATAGTTTTGAAGATGCTATGGCTAAAGTAAGTACGATTGCAGATACAAGTACTAAGTCAATGGTAGAGCTCAAGAAAGAAATATTAGCACTATCTAATGATACAGGTGTAGCATTTACAGAGTTAGCAGAAGCACAATACCAAGCAATATCAGCAGGTGTAGATACAGCTGAGTCAGTTAAGTTTGTAGAGACAGCAGTAAAGGCAGCGCAAGGTGGGTTTACAGATACCACAACAGCTATTGATGGCTTAACCACCGTATTAAATGCTTATGGTATGACAGCGGATAAGGTAACAACTATATCAGATCAAATGATGTTAGCACAGAACTTTGGTAAAACTTCGTTTGGAGAAATGGCACAGAGTTTGGGGAATGTTATCCCAACAGCAGCACAACTAGGTGTTACGACTGAGGAGTTATTTAGTTCTATTGCAACACTAACTAAACAAGGGATTGGGACAAGTGAAGCAATTACAGGCTTAAAAGCAGCTATGTCTAATATTATTAAGCCTTCAACAGATGCAGCTAAACTAGCAGATAAGTTAGGAATTAGTTTTAATTCAGCTCATTTAGAATCTGTAGGATTTGCTAAGTTTATGGATGAGATTGCTAAGGCCACAGGTGGCAGTACCGAAATGATGGGAAAACTCTTTGGTTCAACAGAAGCTTTAAATACTATGTTAGTTTTAACAGGTAAAGGTGCAAGTGATTTTGAAAATGTTTTATCCCAAATGGGTGAAACCACAGGTATGACAGAGCGTGCCTTTGAAGCCATGCAGACACCGAGCCAACGTTTTAATATTGCCATTAATAAAATAAAAAATAGTATGATTCAATTTGGTGAATTGCTCTTACCAACTTTTGAAAAAGTAACAGATGTAATTGGTAAGGTGGGAGATGCCTTAAATAACTTAACACCTGAACAGACTCAAAGTATTTTAAAGTTTGGTTTAATGGCAGCAAGTATAGGGCCAACTATTAAGATATTTGGAAAATTGGTAGGTAGTGTAGGTAAAGCAACAGCTTCTATTGGGAAGTTTGGTGTAACTATTAAAGGGCTTAAAAATATGAAAGATGTTATGAAACTTATCTTTTCACCTGCAAATAAAGTAGTTTTAATTATGACAGCTATTGCACTAATAGCAGCACTTGTTATTAGGTATTGGGAGCCCTTAAAAACATTCTTTATAGGATGCTTTAACAAAATTAAAGAGTTGGCCTTAAATTGTGGTTTAGACTTTGAACAGCTCAAAGAGGTATTTAACAAGGTTAAAGAGGGCATAAGTTTAGCTATTCAAGGAATAGTAAGTTTTATGCAGTGGCTATGTCAAATGATTAAACCTTTAATTGCATTATTAGTAGAGTATATCAAAATAAGTTGCTCGGCTTGGATAGGTGCTTTTAAAGGCGTGCTAACAGGGGTAGCCACAGTCATTAATGGTGTGGTTCAAGTACTAGACGGTATTATTGATTTTATTGTGGGTGTCTTTACGCTAAACTGGCAGAAAGCATGGGATGGAGTGGTAAATATCTTTAAAGGGATTTTTGAAGGGATTACAGGCATCTGTAGAAGTGTAATGAATGGTATTATAGGTTTTATTAATGGAGCTATTAGTGGAATTAATAAATTAGGCTCATTTAAAATGCCCGAATGGTTAGGTGGTGCACAAGTAGGAATTAATTTACCAACTATTCCAATGCTCTATAAAGGTACAGATAACTGGCAAGGTGGTACAGCCATGATTCACGATAGAGGTGCTGAAATTGTAGATTTACCTCAAGGCTCAAGAGTATATCCACATGATGAAAGTATTAAAAAAGCTTTTAATGATGGCAAGAGCAGTGCAGGAGTAAGTGGTGTAAATATTACTATTTCAAATATGACAGTAAGAAAACAAAGTGATATAAATGAAATTGCAAGTGCATTATATAACAAACTTAAGAAACAAGCATTTAACATGACATAGGAGGTAAGATTGGAGTATTATTTATCATTTAATAATAATGAAGAGAGGATAAGGCTACCAGTCCTTCCTTCTTCTTTTGAGGTGACAGTGCCTCATCAAAATACAACAGTTAATATTACTAATTTAGGGGAGATTAATTTAATAGGTAAAACAGGACTTATGAGTATGAGTATAGAGAGCTTTTTTCCTAATCAAGAATATAGTTTTTGTTTATATAATAGTTTTTCTAAGCCTTATGAATATATCAAGCAACTTCTAAAATGGAAGAACTCAGGAAAGCCTATTAGGGTGATAGTAACAAACACACCAATTAATTATGCAATGGCAATAGAAAGTCTTACATATTCAGAAGTAGATGGAACTGGTGATGTTTATTTTACTTTAGAACTTAAGGAGTATAAGTTTATTTCAACTACAAAACAAACAACTACAACTTCTAATGGTACAACATTAACCACACCAACTACTACTAGACAAGTGAAGTCTCCTTCTGACTCTTATGTGGTCAAAAAGGGAGATACCTTATGGCTTATAGCAAAGAAAGTTACAGGTGATGGCTCAAATTATAAAGCTATTGCAGCTAAAAATAATATTACTAATCCTGATAAAATCTATATAGGACAAAAGTTGGTGATTTAATGCCAAAGGTGATATTAAAGACAAAAGCAGATAGTATAGATGTAACTAACATGATAAGTGAAATCACATGGAGTGGAAGTATATCAGAAATAGCAAGGACTTTACAACTAAATTTCTTATATCCATTACATGATATATATGCACCCAAAGTTTATCCCAATATAGGTGATGAAATGTATTTGTATGATGATAATGGAAAGGAATTGTTTAGAGGTAGAGTCTTTTATAATGAACGATTTGGAGAGCAAGGGACAATACAAATTACTTGTTATGATGATGCTATTAGATTAAGTAAAAGTAAGGGTACATATAACTTTAAGAATAAGACAGCAGAAACTATTACGACAACAGTATGTAATGATTTAGGGATAGCAGTGGGAACACTTGCTAAAACAGGAATACCACAAAAACTATTATGTAGTGGTATGGGAATGTATGAAATTATAAAAACAGTTTATGATGGAGCTGGTAGTCAAAATGGCAAGAAGTATTATATTACAATGCGAGAAGGCAAGTTATATGTGGATCAAGTAGGAAAACAAGTGGTTGATTATGTTTTAAAGGATGATGTAAATATTTTAGAAAGCAGCTATTCAGAGAATGCAGAAGGTGTGGTTAATAAAGTTAAGATTTATGATGAGAATGACCAGTATTTAGGTATGGTGCAAAATGATGAATTGATAAGTTTGTTAGGAACATTTCAAGATACGTATACAAAAGAAGAAGATAAACAAGCAAAAACAGTAGCTAGTAGTATGCTTCAAGGTATTGAGAGGAAAATAGAAATTAATGCAATAGGAAATACCAGTTGTTTTAGTGGAAAGATAATTAAAGTTGAGGATTTTTTGGCTAGGTTAGAGGATTTTTTTTTAATTGAATCTGATCGACATGAATGGGGTAACAAACAGTATATTCTAAAGCTAAAATTAATTAAATAAAGGGATAGGTTAAATAAAGTAGACTAGTTAAAAGGAAGATGAGATAATTATATAGATAAATATAGAAAGGAGTTTAATTTATGAAGTGTGCATATTGCGGGAAAGAGGCAACTGGAACGAAAGAGCATATTATTTCATGTGCTGTTTTAGATTTATTCCCAGAGTGCTATTTGACTTTTGATTATGCTAGGCATGCAGTACATGGTTCAGATCCCATGGTAAAAGATGTATGTTCAGATTGTAATAACCACAAAATATCTTATATTGATGCATATGCAAAACAGTTTATTAGTCAATATTTTACTAGAAAATATCAAGAAGATGAAGAAGTTAGGATTAAATATGATTATACTTTGATTCAAAAGATGTTATTAAAATATGCATTTAATGATTTGAGGGCTCATAAGCAAGATTGTTCTTTTTTTGATGAAGAAATACGCCATTATCTAATGAATGTTGAGGATAATATTCCTAAAGAAAATGTTACTGTATTATGTGGAATAGCAAGTAATGTATCCCCAGTACATGATATTGTATTTGGTAATCAGAAATTGATGTGGTGTAAGAATCCACTCCTTTATTCAAATAGCACAATAAGAAATATAAACTACGAAACAGGAGAAAATTTTATTAATGAAGAAATAGAATTTGAAGAATTTCCTGACTTGAAGTTATCATATGTATTTAGGTTTAATAGCGTACAGTTTTTATTGCTATGTTGGGATAAGAGTTCAAATCAAATTGAGCAAAATAATGTTGTTTTAGAATGTACATATCCATATTATTTAATGAATCCAGATGATGATGTAGCTGAGTTGCCTGTGTGCACTGACGAGTTGAATTATTTTAAATTTGAGCATATACATGTCAAATGGGATGGCTTACTCGAAGTACAATTAATGAGAAAACTTGCTAGTGGTGGACGTTATGAGTATAAAGAATTGATTGGAAAGGAGTGGGAAGAGGAAGAAAAAAGAATAAGTGAAAAACATCCTAGGAAGAAATGAGTATAGTAGTTAAAAAAGAGGAACAATGATAAATAATCCATATAACGGAATTTTAAGTATAATAAAACAACAAAATAATACTAGCTCACCAGCTGTAGTGATAGGGAAAGTTATAAGTAATAATCCTTTATCCGTAAGCATTGGTGAGCTTTTTTTAGATAGAGAGGATTTAATGGTAAATGAAAATATAAAAGGTTTTAATCAAGGTGATACCTTAGCAATGGTTCCCACATCTAATAAGCAGAAATATATTATTCTTTGTAAGGTGGTAAACTTATGAGTCTATTCCCATTTATGACAAGAGGTGCAGATACAAGCAAAGTGAAAGCAGTAGATACCCATAAAGAATATGGCTTTAATTTTGAAGATGGTAAATTAACAGGCAAAATACTTGAAGGCAAGGAAGCTCTTAAGGTGTGGATTTATAAAGCATTATTAACCACACGCTACACCTATCCTATTTATACTTGGGACTATGGGCAGGACTTAGACGAGCTTATAGGGCGAGGCTATGAGCAAGGATTTATAGAGAGTGAAGTAGAGCGAAGAATTAAAGAGTGCTTATTAATTAACGATAAGATAAAAGGCTGTAGTAACTTTGAAATAAACCTTTTAAATGATAACTTGCAAGTAAGTTTTACAGTAGCAACAATTTATGGAGAGGTGGCGATTAATGTCTAATATGATAAGCTATGAGGAATTATTAAGCAGGACACTTAGGAGAGTCAGTAGCAGTGTGGATACTAGTGAAGGCTCTTTTTTATTTGATGCCATAGCACCATGTGTAGCTGAATTATATGAAGCCTATATTTATATTGATGAGCTAGAGAAAAGAATATTTGCAGATACAGCCTATGGTGAATACCTAGAAAGAAGATGTGCTGAGCGTGGTATTTATAGAAAAGAAGCTACTTATGCAGTAAGAAAAGCTTACTTTGACAATGAAGTACCTATTGGATCACATTGGGGAAAGGAAGAATTGGTGTATACAGTCACCGAAATGGTGCAAAATGGTGCATATTTACTCAAATGTACGCAACCAGGCACCATAGGGAATCATTATGATGGTAATTTGATTAATATTGATGCCATAGAAAACATAAATGAAGCAATTTTAAGTGATGTGGTGATAGTTGGTGAAAATATGGAGCAAGATGATGCATTAAGGTGCTGATACTTTAATAGCTTTGAGAAAGAGGCTTTTGGTGGGAATATAAAAGACTACCAAGAAAAAGTGGGAAGTATTGATGGTGTAGGACAAGTGAAAGTTTATCCTTGTTGGAATGGTGGCGGCACAGTAAAACTTAGATTATTAGATGCAGAGAGTAATATACCCACACCAGAGCTTATTGAACAGGTACAGACATTGGTTGATCCAGTTCAAAATAGTGGTCAAGGCTTAGGGATTGCACCAATAGGCCATAGTGTAACTATAGAAGCAGCAAGTCAAGTAGAAGTACAATTAACCACACACCTCACTTTTAAGGAGAGTAGTTGGGAAAACGTAAGCGTTCGAGTTAATGAGGTAATTGAACAATACTTTAATGAGTTAAGAGCTAACTGGTCAGAGAATGACATAGTAGTACGTATTAGCCAAATAGAAGCAAGGCTATTAGAAATTGAAGGGATAATGGATATTGAGGATACTATGCTCAATGGCTCGCCTAGAAATTTATATCTGTCAGGAGAGAATGTGCCAGTATTGGTAGGTGTGGTTAATATATGAGGCTAAAGAAATATCTACCTGACTTTGTAAGTAACATAAAAGAATTTCAAGAGCTAGATAAAACAATTAGTTTAGAAGTAGATGAGCTAAGAAATAAGCTACAGCAATTACAAGAGAATCAATTTATAGAAACAGCCAATGAAGAGGGTTTAAGAAAGTATGAGCAGCTATTAAATTTAAGTAGTACAAATGATATAGAGTTAAGACGCTTTAATATCCTAAATAAATATAATTCAACAATCCCCTTTTCAATAATGTGGCTTAGAAATACTTTAAATACCACTATTGGGAGAGGAGACTTTTTAATGGAGTTAGATAATTCAAAGTATGTATTGACGATTGGTGTGGTTAAAAATAAGGAGCATTTAATAGATTCACTAAAAAAAGATTTAAGAAAGAAAATCCCAGCTAATATGGTGCTAAATATCAACGTATTAAGTCCAATAGAAGATACACTTTATACAGGCTTCTATGTTCAAATAGGAGATAAGATAAATATATAAGGAGGGACAGTTTGAGCGAGTTTAAAAATAAAAGTATTACAACAAAAGGAATGGAGCTTTTGAGTAAGGCTCTTTCTGGTGAAGTATTAGAATTTACAAAGATAGAATTGGGAGATGGAAACTTTACAGGAGATATAGGAGAAGCTACTGAGTTGATTCAGTTAAAACAAAGCTTGCCTATTACAAAGATTTCAAGGAAAGGCAGCCAAGTGACTTTATCAACCATACTCAAGATAGAGGATATTGCCACCTCATTCGATTGGTCAGAGATTGGAGTATATGCAAAAGGCAGTGATGATGTAGAAATTCTTTATATGTATGGCTATACAGAAAATACATCCTATATCTCAAAGGACTCATTAAATGAAAAGCTTATTCATGTAACAGTTATGGTAAGTAATGTGGCAGAGGTAACAGCAAGAATTGATAACAGTTTGGTGTATTTAACAGATGAAGCTTTAAAAGAGCATGATGTGGATCAAGAGGCTCATAGAGATATACGTGAAAGTGTTGAAGAGGTGAAAGAAGCTGTTAAAAATATAGATTTGAGGTGGGAAGGTGTTCAAGGAAAACCCTCAAGTTTTCCGCCAAGTAACCACACCCATAGTGAATATCTTACAATAGCTCAAAAGGGTGAATTGGGAGGCGATATTATAGGTAAAACAATCAAACATGAGACGATAAACATTTCATACCAACAAAATATTTATACAGTATTAAAATCTTATACTAATTCTAAAGGCGGTATGGCAAGAGTACATGCAATGAACTATAACACCAATAGGACTATTCCTACACTTAAATTAGTAGTAGATGGCACAACAATATTTGATGGTATTACTTTGTATGAAATGTTTGGCACGAATCCAAATGGAACAGGTGCCCATTATTTTGACATACCATTTAAATCAAGCTTTACACTATATTATAGAGATAGTTATGGTGCATCAAGTACAAAAGTTTCAATCACATATTATTTAAATATATAGGAGGTAATCATAAATGGATAATAAGTATATAATTTACTTAGGTGATGATAACACTATTTTATCTGTAGCAAATACTTTTGATTATACGGATGATGACATTAAATTAAGTGAAGAAGAGTATAAACTTGCTATTAAGTACAGAAAATTCGATGCTAAAACTAGAGAGTTTTTAGAGCCAATAGAAGAGATTACTAAAACTGCAACACATGAGGAAATTACAGAAGAAATGCACAATATCACACAGATATCAGCAGAGGATAATCTTCTAAATATGGATTTACTTACTACAATAGATGAGAAGTTAACTTTAATTATGGCACATCTTGGCCTTAGTGGCTAAGGTGTTTTTTTATACAACAAATAAATTTTAAAGGAGACAAAACAACATGATTAATAAAACAAGATTAAGAGCATATGCAAGAACAATACAAAATGGAACAAGAACGATTGAAGAAGTACCAGAGGAGTATGGAGTACCAGTTTATGTAGAGTTAATGGCATCATTTAACTGGACTATTGATATGGTAGATGAAAATTACGTAGAAGCGGTTAAAAGAGAACTTGGTATTATAGAGGCTTAAGAGAGGAGGAGACGGTATAGATTTTTTAGAAGTCATTCAAAACTTTGGGTTTCCAGTGGCATGTGTTACATGCCTTGGATTCTATATTGCCAAGGTGCAAAGTGAGTCAAGAGCAGACTCTAAAGAGCGAGAGGAACGACTACTCACACAACTAGGTGAAATGTCAGCAATCAATAAGACATTACTAGAAACAAATGCAGTTTTAGCAAAAGACATTAATACAAAATTAGACCAAATCGTAGCAAATATAAAAGGATAGAAAGGTAAATATAGAATATGGCAATTACAATTAAAGAGATGTTAATCACACCAAACAAATATAGCAGACCACAAACAAAGATAGGAACAATCAAAAATATAGTGGTTCATTACGTGGGTAATGCAGGAAGTACAGCAGAAAATAATGCAAGGTATTTTAATAACCTAAAGAATGAATCAGGGACGTATGCATCGGCTCACTACATCATAGGTAATGATGGTGTGGTTATTAGGTGTGTACCTGAAAATGAGGTGGCTTATCATGCAAGTAAGGCAAATAGTTATGCTATTGGTATTGAGGTATGCCATCCTGATAATACAGGAAAATATACAGATTTAGCATATAAGAGCCTTATTGAATTACTTGTAGATTTATGTAGTAGATACAATTTAGAGCCAACACAGGCTATTATTAGGCATTATGATGTAACAGGAAAGATTTGTCCTAAGTATTATGTGGAGAATGCAGAGGCATGGAAGAAGTTGAAACAAGATGTAAGTGATGAAATGAATGAGGATGATGAGCTTGAGATAGCTGTTAAGGTATTACAAGAAAGGGGAATTATTAGCAGCCCTGATATATGGATTAGCGAAAGATATACAAGTGGTAATGTAAGAAGTCTTTTAAATAAAGTGTCAATATATTTACAAAATAATTAATATTAAAAATGTTGAAAAAATTATATATATCCTTTATAATTAAAAAGAAAGGAGGCATAAAAGTGAAAAATATCAAATTTAAAGTATGTAGTTTATTGATGAGTATTTCTTTAAGCGTATCACTGTATGCAAGTACTATACCTAAAATTTCAGCATCAAATTCAGAAGATGGAATTTCAGTTGAATATTTGGAGGCAGTGCAGAAAGGTGAAGTTGAAGGTGTGAGTACTACGCTTATCTCAGAAGAAGAATATGTAGAATCATTAGCAGAAGAAAAAAATATTACTATTAGTGAAGCTCAAGAACTGAATGATATGAATAGTGTAAAATGTTTAGAAAAGATGGGGTTAAAAAAAGGTAGAAGTACTTACAGTAATAGTACAGATGATGGATATTACTATGTTTTACTTGAAAAGTCAGGAGCAGTTGATGGAAATGAGTATTATTCAGCAACGCTGACTGCTAAAATAAAAATGTATGCATGGAATAGCTTTAGGCAGATATGTAGTGTGAGTTATGTAAATACACAAAAAAAGGCGGGAGTACCTTCAAGTGCTGAATGGCATGAAACAGATGCAGGAACGGAAGAAGGTGAAGGTGATTTTCCACTTACACGTGTACATTTCTATGGACAGGGTTATTTTACAGAAACTGTAAATGTAGGCAGTAGTGCAGTAGGAAAAATATTAAGTGGATTTACAGCTGGAATTTCTACGGGTGGACAAATAACATACACTAGTAAGGAAGTGCTGATAAGCGTTAACTATGAGTGTAACTAGGATATCATATGGATTTATATAAGATAAATAAGGAGAGTAAACATGAAAAATATTAAATTTAAATTAGGTATTATATTGATGGGGTCACTTTTAAGTATACCAGTATATGCAAACACTATAACTGAAACTTCAACATCAACTTTAGCAAATGAAATCTCAACTGAATATTTAGAGGCAGTACGACAAGGTAAGATAGAGGGGGCCAGTATTACAATTATTACAGAGGAGGAGTATGTAGAAGCATTAGCAGAAGAAAAAAATATTACTATTAGTGAAGCTCAAGAACTAAATGATATGAATAGTGAAGAATGCTTAGAAAAGATGAATTTAAAAAATAGTAGAAGTACATATAGCAGTAGTGATAATGGCGATTATTATTATTATTTATTTGAAGCACCAGAAAGTCTGAATGGAAATGATGATTACTCAGCAGCTGTAGTAGCAAGAATTAAAATGTATGGATGGAGTAGCTTTAGACAGATATGTGATGTAGGGAATATACATACAAAAATGGCAGAGGGACCTTCATGTGCCACATGGCATGAAACAGATGCAGGAATGGAAGAAGATGAAAGTGATTTTCCACTTACGAGTGTCCATTTCTATGGACAAGGTTATTTTACAGTAAGCGTAAATGTAGGCAATACAGCAGGAGTATCACTTAGTGGTTTTTCAGCAGGGAGTTCTCATGGTGGAACTGTAACATATACTAGTGAGGAGATGCTGATGACCCCTAAATATCAAGCGTATAGATAATGTAAAAAGTAGAGGTTTATAATCTCTGCTTTATTAATTTTATAATAAAAAATGGCTCTTCACCATAAACTGTGCTTGACAATAATTTTGTTGAACTACTTACTAGGGGAGTATCTCTTCAGTAAAACAAATACAGCAAGTTGGATAAAGATAGTTCCCTAAGGTTCTTATGAATAAAAAGTCAAGCGCACATTTTGGTGATGAACCTAAAAAATTAAGTGTTTTATACAATGAATAATGTGGAATAGATTATCGGCTGATATTAGAATAAAGAATAACTATGAAGGGTGGAAAATAAATATGAGAGGGAAAATATTTAAGATAATAGCTTTTATGTCGAGTTTGTTTTCATTTTTTATTTTAATGGCTTTGTTTTTGTATAATCTATTTAATAATGAAAGAGGTAAAGGGTGTAGTTTTTTTTCTATGAATGGAAATACTGCACATGTTATTAATATAGTAATATTAATATTAGTTTCTAATGTTTGTATCTTAGCAGGCATTAATTTATACCGCAGTATTAGAGGTTTCAAGAGTGGTTATGTAATTAACAAATACAATACACATCAGGGGAGGGTTGATGTAATTGAAATTATAATGTGTATACTTAGTTTAATTACATTAATTATTTTTTTGAACACATTTTTACAGATAGTTTCGGTAACAGACATGTTACATGTTTCATTTAGTAAAATAGTAGGTAATAAGTTTGGAGTATATATATATATATTAAAATTAGTTGTAATTCTAATTATGTTTATTTCAAATATAGCTAACTTAAGTTATAGTTATAAATATAGGTCTAATACAGTAGATACTGATGAAGATTTAGAGAGAGCTATAAATACTTTAAAGGAAAAGGATGTTATTAGTAGCTCTGAGATATGGTTAAAAAGAACTTATACCAGTGATGATGTAAGAGAGCTTATAATTAACTTTGCAGCTAAGTACCAAGGGTAAAACCTTGTTTTTTTGTTTTGTAATAAATTACAACTATGTCAAATTATCCATACCTATATAACTATTTTTCCAAGGGTATCCGTTTAATTAGGAAGTCCTTATAAACTTTCATACATGGGGATACCTAAATACTTCTAAGGGGGTATAAAAAAATAGGGAGGGGGATATAAGGAGTCAGGGATAAATAATATATATATAATAACTCTTATAATATGTTTAATAATAACAATAGATGATATGGATGTAGTTTGTTGTGACTGAATAAAAAAATACTGAATCAAAGTTATGACTCAGTATGATTGATTATTCTAATATTATATTTATTAAATAGGAGCTCAAGAGCTTCATCAAATAACTTGGATTGAGGGATTCGAGAATCATGTGAAAATTGCTTTAGTGTTGCATATAAATCTTTATCCAAGGATGTACCAACTTGAGTTCTTTTTACACTAGGTCGAACTTTTTTTTCTTCAATTGCCATGATATATCTCCTTGTTTGTATAATTAGGGATATTATAACACAAATAATAAACTATTAAAATGTTAATAACAACATTTAATGTCAATTAATGTCTAAAAATGTCTTGACATTTATAGAGGTGTAGAGCTATACTGTGTACATAACAGCTTGGAAATAACAGGAAGGAACAGACAGCATGGAAAACAACATATCACAAAATATGCAAGGTCTTTGGATTGATCTTGACATTCTTAGAGATTCAAATTTATCACTTCAAGAAAAATTCGTATTAGCAATCATTAAGGCACTAGATAAACATAATGGTTGTTTCGCATCAAACAAATACTTTGCTGAACTCCTACAAGTTACATCTAAGCGAGCAAGTGATATTATTCAATCACTTATTAGCAAAAAGTACATAACCTCAACAATTGAGGACCATTATAAAAGAACAATAAAAATAGCAACTCAGGAGCAAGAGGAACAGCCTATAGAGGACGAGATACAAGAAGCACCTGACAATGTAATTCCTTTTGAAAAGGTAAAGAAGAAAGAGCCTTTAATGTATAAGGGGATAGACCTTCATAGTTTTGATAAGGAAGCACTTGAAAGATTAAAAAATATGATACCTGCAGTTAAAGAATTACTAGAGCAGGCAACAAATAAACTTAAATTGCAAGAAGAACCTAGCGAATGGCAAGGAATAAACCAACTAGTATTAACAACTTAGGAGGATGGTATGGCACGAATTAGTATTACAATTGATCCTCAGCTAAAGATAGATTTAGAACATATGGCAAAGGCTAATTTTAGAACATTAAATGGCGAAATAAACAAGGCACTTAATTGGTATGTAAAGAATAACCTAGGGGAAGTAGTGGAACCTCAAAGGGAGATTTTAACCACACCTACCCATATAGTAGAACCTTTAAGTCATACTCAAACACAAGTACCAGTAGCATCAATAAATATAAAAAATAACATATATGATGAAATAGAAGAATTTTAACAAGCAAGACAGCAGGAGTGAGAACAACATGGCAAAGAATGTGAAGAATATAGGTGTGGATTTAGGAAATTCAACCATTTGTGTAGCAGGTATAGATAGTAAGGGCGAAATTATAAAGGCTTATACCTACAGTACATACTCAATGGATACAGCTCTTATGAGTGGAGATATTATTGAATGTAGAGGAACAAAATTAGCATTAGGAATAGGGCAAACTACACTTACTAATGTTGACAAGACAAATAGAGAATACATAGAACACCAAATACTTTGGTCAGTAAATGCAGTATATGGAGCAGGAGTACATTATATTAATTTAGGCGTGGGATTACCTATCAGTATTTATAAGGCTAAGAAAGAACAGTTTAGAGAACAGCTTAAGGCATTGGGAACTATTGATGGTGTGGTTAATGGAAAAGAAATATCAGTTAATATAGTAGATGTAAATGTATTTGCAGAAGGCTATGCATCTATTAGATCACTAAGTCAGTACATAGATAAAGATAATACAACACTTCTTATTGATATAGGGATGAAAACAACAGATGTGCTTCTTATAGAATGGAATGGTAAGTTTAGAATTACTAATTATGGAACTGTTAATATTGCATTATATGATATTTACAAGGTATTACAAGACAAGATAGCAGCAGAAGGTGTGGAAGTAACTATTGAACAGATTGATAGGAAGTTTAATAGTGGTAAGCCTATCATTAGAACGGAAAGAGGTGATTTTAATTTAGAGGAACATTTATGTGGCACTATTCATGTATGTAGGGATATTATGAAAGATGTAGAAAACAAATTTGGCAAGACTATATTACATGACAAAATCTTTACAGGTGGTGGAGCTGAGAAGTTCTTGAAGGTGTTAGATGGAAGGATAAGAAATAATATTGAGATTGATAAAGAGTTGAGATGGTATAGTAATTGTGTGGGATATCTAATGAGTTTATAAGAAGTGTGATTGAAGATTTTTTATATTATATCTATTGGGGTTGAAAATATAAAAAATATAGATAGAATAGTTGACTAAATTGAGAAAAAATCATACAATATATTTATATTCTGATTTTAGAGGTGATACTATGATAAATAATGAAGTTTCACTAGAACAGAGACGAGAATATATACATAATCAATTACAGCAGGAAGACATATTTAAATACATCATTGGATTGCTCAGAGAAGGTAATGATAAGTTAATACAAGCACAAAAACAATTAAATAAGGGAATGGAAATACAAACGCAAAAGGGAGCTATTGGAATATCTAGGTCTAAAGCAATAGGCGATGTGATTTGTAATAGTAAGTTAGGAGGTGCTATAGGAGTGTATACAGACACATTTTTAGCTCATTCAGTAGCACTTCCTAAGCTAGAAAAAGGTAATATACTAATTACAATTAAATCATGCAATAGACCTGAGGATATTTCTAAGAATCCTTCGTGTTATATGAAAGAGTTTGCACAAGGCAATATTCCGTTAGATCCACAATTAAATTGTTTTAATGCATTAGGAGAAACTATTAGTAGTAGCATTCCTACTAAATATTATGCAATTTTAGCATATCATTTTAGCACTGATGATCATTTAGATTATGTGAAAATGGTATTTTTTGATTCAGAAATGAAACATATTATTGAAGAAATAGATGTGCCAAAGCATCTATTAGGAAATAAGGAGTATGTTCCACAGCCTAAGGTAGAATCAATAATATCAAAGGAAAATATTAAGAAGGAAGATTTAAAAGATAAGTTAAAAATAAAAACTAGATAATAATAAAAGGTGTGGATAATATGAATAACACGGGAGACAGTAGCCCCCTTTTTAGGAAAGAAGGATATAGTTTAATATTAGGCTCTAAAATAAAACAGGCTAGATTATACAGGGGATTATCGCAGAGCGAATTAGCAGATAAATTAGGTGTGACTAAACAAGCAATTTCTAAGTATGAAGTGGGCAAGAGTCAATTAAGTGCTGAGATAATAGCCTTATTACCCAAAATATTGGGATTTCCTATTAGTTTTTTTATGCAAAAAAATATTCAGCAATATAATATGTCACAAAGTATTATATATTTTAGAACTAAAAGTATCTCAAAAAGAACCAAGGAACATTTAGCAACTAAAATACAAATTTTAGATGAAAATATAATGGGATTCTATAAGAAATATATCGATTTTCCAGAAGTGAATATACCAGATTTAAATGAGTACTTGGGAAAAAATAATTGTAATTATAATAGGGAAGTCATTAGGAATGTAGCTAGGAAAGTAAGGGAAAGGTGGCAGTTGGGTACACAGCCAATTACTAATTTAGCATATGTTTTACAAAGTAATGGTTTTATCCTAAATAAACAGTATATTGATCAAGATAAAACTGATGGATTATCACAATGGGTAAATGATACACCATATATATTTACAAGCGCTAATAAAGGGTCAGCAGTAAGATCGAGATTTGATAACGCCCATGAACTTGGACATTTATTATTGCATAGGAATGTAACAGCAGAGGAGCAAGGGAGTACAGCGATAGAACGTGATGCTGACTATTTTGCATCAGAATTTTTATATCCAAGTGAAGAATTTTTAAAGGAACTAAGCGAATATCCAATATGCTTAGAAGCCTTTATTAGTTTAAAAGAAAAGTGGGGAATTTCTATTCAAGCAATTGTTAGAAAATGTTTGGATTTGGGATTAATATCAGATGAAAAATATATCTATTTTCAAAAGAGAATAAGTTTTAAAGGATGGAGAAAAAATGAGCCACTTGATGATATTTTACCAGTAGAGGAACCTACATTATTAAAAGATGCCACAGAATTATTAATAGATAATGAAGTACTTACTAAACAGGAAATGTTAAATGAAATAAATATGTATTCAAGAGATATTGTAGAACTTTGTAATTTACCTGTAGATTTTTTTAACAACAGTTATTCTAATATTATAAAATTATATAACTAATCTATGACTTGTCGAAACATGACGAGTCTTTTTTGTTGTAGAAGAATAGTGAGTAGGATAGAATTTAATTAGAGAATGGAGGGATATATATGGCAAAAGGAGTAGAATGTTTATGGTGTGGTGAAAGTACAGCACATGATAAGGAGACTCATAAAGAATGGTCAAATTGTGGTGCTATTTATTGAGACTTGTGGAATATGGGAATGGCAAATGGGCAAAATGTAGACATTGTGGAAATGAGACATTACATTTTATAGTTGATGTATTTAGTGAGAATACTCATATTTATAGATGTTCCATATGCAATGCGACATTAATTACTCAAGATTAATAGGAGAAGTTGAAGATGTTAGATAAACTAAAACAAAGCATAAATCAAAATTATTTAATGATATCTTCTCTATGTGAAGAAAGGCTAAAAGCAAATTTTAATTTAATAGATACATTAAGTAGTCCAGTTCATACATCTATTAAGTCAACAATTGAAGTTATAGAGGGGATACGGATTAATTGTTTTATTCGTGGAATTGTAACAGAAGGTATGACAGAAGAAATGTTTATTTCACATTATAGAAAGTATAGCAATAAGAAACAATTGATTGAACTAATTGAAAAACAGAGGCGAACTCATACAGAAATTATTAATTTATTATGTGGATGTATAATTAGAGAAAATTATAAAAAAAATATTTCGATTACAGCGGACCAAATAAACAAAATTAATTTTCTTATTAGCCTGACAGCAAATGATCTTTATAATTGTCTAATTATGTATGATGAGTGTAAAGATAAAAACTGCTTTTATAAAGAGGAAAATCCTAGAGAGTTAGAATTAATAAAAGTTACAAAATCTAAGTTAGAGCAATATGGATATGCTGAGACTAATATTTTTTGTGGAGGAGATGTGGCAATAAATAAATACTTTTTTAACTTAATGTCTCAGGATATATTAAGTTATTTTACATACGAAGAATTAATAGATGTATTAAAATTATGATTACAAAATTAATTTTATCTCAGTAAATATAGTTTATAAGATAATTCATGTATCTTACTATTTTAAATGAAATTCGAGTTAATATTAAAAGTAGGCGTTGCAAACTAGAGATATAAAATAAATTTATTTTATATAATGTCATCAAATGATGGTAGGTTTGTAAATGAAGTAGGGGAATTTGAATTAGTAGTTTTCCAAGGTAGCGTTTTGCGTATAGTTAGACACACTATAATTTATATAAAGTATAGCGTAATAAAATTCATAGTGTATGAAGTAAATGTGATATATAAGTACATACAGTAGAAAATAAGAAAGGTAAGCAGGGAATGAAGAATACTTTTAATAATATAGTACAGTATTATCCAGAGGTTATTGAGAATTATATGAAGGTAGAAAGTTTATTGGATGTAAAAGCAAATGGTTTAAGTATGACTATAAATTTATTAGAAACCACTAGAATTCTTGTTTTTTTAGAACAAGTAATAAAAGGAGAATATACTATAAAAGAATTTAGTGAGGCTTATAAAGAATATGCAAATAAAGTACAGCTCATAGACATTATAGAAAGACAGAGAAGAAGTTATACAGAAATCACAAATATTTTGTGTGGAATTATTGTAGAAAAAGCATTAAAAGAGAAAAAAGTAATTAGTTGTCAACAAATAAATCATATTAATTTTTTATTAGATTTGGGAATTATTGATTTATATAATCTACTAAAAATAGAAGAAAATAGGGAGAATACCGAAGAAGAAAAAGGGGTAATAAGTAGAAGGCAGATTAAGGAGCTACAAATGGGGAATGTCATACTTGCAAGATTAGAACAATATGGATATATAGAGACTGGTACTGTGGCTTATATGTATGGAACACCAGGATTTAGTGAATTATATTTAGATCTGATTGAAAATATTACAATAGGATATTCGATTAAACAATTAGAACAACTTGTCAGGGAAGAGTTGTGCAATGATTAGTGTATAAAGGTGATAAGAAAGGGGAGTATGATGGAGGGTTGGAAGATAGAATTTGTGTTGCCAAAACTAAGAGGGTGTAAAAATGAACAAGATCATAAGAGGGTTTTAGTAAAAGATGAGACTATAATTAGTTTAAAAATTGATGATATGTCCTTAAATATACTTCTTAATTGCACAGATGAACTTAAAAGTAGTTTTTGCAATGATGAAACACTTAAGGAAGACATACAGAGCATAATAGATAATATGGTTAGTTTAGATATGATAAAATATTATTATGTAAGCAAGTTTCAACTAGACTTTACAAATAAAAAGGGACAAATAAATCTAAATTATCCTAAAGTTAATTTAATGGAATTAATGTAGATTATAGGAGGCAAATATATGGGTGTATGTAAAAAATATAAAATGGAAATTGGCTCGATAATAGATAAATTAGATGAAATTTGTAATGAAAGATATTATGAGAGAGGAACAGGAGAGTGTAAGGCCAGCACAATAGCTAAGAATATTAAAAGTGAATTTATTAGATTGATTGATAAGATTGAGAATAATAAAGAATCTGTTGGAGAGGAAGTAAATAGAATACTGAGCAAAAAATAATAAATTCATTAGCAATATAGAATGTCATAGGGGATAATGTTATTAAAACACTATCCCTTTTTTAATGTGCAAAGCTACTAATTTTAACTTATAGGTCTAAGCACTGTAAAAGTAGTAAATAAACCAAATAGGATAATAAAAACAGCAATAATGAGCATCCATTTTACAAAGCGCTTAGTACGCTTTTCATCTCTTTCAGTAAATCGTTTAAATGTAAAAAGTGGACTAAAAGAAAGGAGTATAACCTGATGAAACGCTTCTGCTAATGTTCTGATTTGGATCGTTTGAGTGGATTTTCGACCATTATCAACCCTTAATATTTTGACTTTACTTTCCCCAAAATCCTTAAGGGAATAGAGGCGACGTATAAATATTCCAGTAAGAAGGGCCATAATAAGTATGCCAATAAATATCATAGAAAGGCCATAAAAGATATCTTCTATTTTTACAGCTAAATCATAACCAAATGTATTAACCATCCAATAGTCATATGCTTCTAGAAATTTATAAAATGAACTCATTATTTGTGTTCTCCTTCATCTTCATATTCTTTAGCCATCAGCCTAAATTCTTCAATTACTTTACTGAGTTTTTCAGGATTAAACTTCTTATCATTTGTAACATCTAGGAATAGCTTTCTAAGCTCAGGGTGCTGCATAATAGTATTAACTTCATCACTGGGCATTTTATTATATAGGTCAAAGAGATCTTTTTTATCCACACCATACAGCTCAGCCATTGCCATTAACATTGCATCGGAGGCAGGGCGTTTACCATTTTCCACTTGACTAATATAACTACCGGATACCCCTATGTGCCTTCCAACCTTAAATACTGATAAGCCTGTTTGTTTGCGATATTCTTTAAGTTTTTCACCGGCAATAACATTTTCCTCTTTAATTTGTCTCACATCCACACCTCCTGCATTAATTGATATTATTAGCATTGCAGTGTCATAATATGCGTTTTCCATCTTTTTCATAGAGCCAAGGATTTAAAGTAGTGATATAGTTATAGTATAAGATTTAAGCCTTGGCTTAATCCATATTTTGTATAAGGGGAGTGGCTTATGTATAAGGGGTATAAAGGTATTAAAATAACAAAAAGATTACAAAGATATATAGGTTATGCAAAAACTAAATATGAAAAGTTAAGTATGATTGGAGAAGTAGATTTGTGGGAGATAATGAACGAATATGAAATGATTGCAGGGCAATTAAAATGTGTACAGCAATATATTTATGATTGGATTACAGGAAGCAATGACTATGCAGAAGAGTATACAATGTTAAATTCTATAGATGGGGGAGTGTATGTAAAAAAGAGAGAGCAGGTAGCATAAAAGGAGATAGTGTGGTGATCTATCTCCTAAAATTAGTACTATTTCTTTTTGAGTTTTATACGCTCATTTTTAGTTGCAAAGTTATCTAAGATATTAAAACTATCATAATCAACTTTTAAATCTTCTATATCAAGTGTCACATATCTTCTAGTAGTATCTATCTTACTATGTCCAAGCAATTGTTGAAGACGAAATACATCCCCATTATTTTTAACATAATTAGTAGCAAAAGTATTTCTAAATCTATGAATACCTCTACTATGAACCCCTCTTGATTCATTGTAATTTTTTATTAATGTACCTAATGATGTTTTACATAAGCGCTCACCAAATTGATTTGGGAATAAGTAATCGTCTAAAGTGTGTGGCCAAGCATTTAAATATTGTCGTAATACTTTCTTAAGTTGTGTAGACATAGGGATATAGTATTGCTTCTTAGTTTTAGTAGTTTCAAGGAATATCAGATTATTATCGAAATCTAAGTCTTTAACTTTGATATTAATAACTGTACGCATTCTTACACCAGTAGAAAATAAGAAACAAACTACTGCATGGTCACGCATAGTAGAGAAAGACTTTCTTTTAGGTGGTTGCAACATTAGTGCAATTTCTTCATCGGTATAGATTGTTTTATACTTAAAGGATTCTTTTGGGATTTCCATTTCAATATCTAATTCGTGGTACTTAAAGAATACCTTTAATAATTTACAGTAACTACGTGCAGTGTTACTTTCAACACGCTTTAAACAATCTGCAACATAATTATCTAAATCACTTTTGGTAAGATCGTATATATTAAAATCTTCACCAATGAAATTCATAAAATATCTTGTTGTCTTTTCGTGATTAACAATACTTTCGTCTACCAGATTTCTAGCCTTACAATTTAATAAAAACTCTTCACGGGCTTTTGCCATTGTTTTGGTATCGTTTGCAAGTTCAAATTTAATCTTTTTTCTAGGCATAAAAATACACCATCCTTTTCTAATTTTCATAGAATTGAACAGTGTATTTTTCTTTCTATCCCTTGAGCCACTAAAACTCTCTAAAAAGCCCAATCACCTTGCCTATAATATTAACATGTGTACAAAGGATAGGATCCATTGTGTCATTTTCGGGCTGTAATCTAAAGCAATTCTTTTCTTTGAAGAATCTCTTGACAGTAAAGCCATCTTCCTCAACTTGCGCAACCACAATCTCTCCATTTTGAGCACTATTTTGTTGACGTACAATGATGAGATCACCATCTAAGATACCTGCGTTAATCATACTTGTTCCTGAAACACGTAGCATATAAGTGTTTTCATAACGGACCATATGATTAGGAAGCGGGAAATACTCATCAATATTTTGTTCAGCTAAAATAGGTTGCCCAGCTGTTACCTTACCAATAATTGGTACAGGCGTAACATGTTCATCTAACCAATTGTTAGTTTCCTCTAATACCTCAATCGTTCTTGGTTTGCTAGGGTCACGACGAATATAACCTTTTTTCTCTAAGCTATTTAAATGACTATGCACAGTAGAAGTGGAACTAAGTCCTACTGCAAGACAAATTTCACGTACTGAAGGTGGATAGCCTCTATCTTTTAAAGAATCTTTTATGCATGTTAAGATTTGTTGTTGCTTGGCCGTTAATTTTTGTTCGTCCATAGTATCCCTCTATTTCATTCCTATAATTTGCTTCATTATAACATAAAGTTTTTTATAAATCAAACATATGTTCTTGGTACCGTTAAGGGCTTTTTGTTATATAAGATTTATTAAGAGGCTATTACGTTAAAGTGTAATAGCCTCTTAATAAATTATTTATTGATAATTTGAGAAATATGTTTAAGTACAATGGAAAAGGTACCATCAGGTTCATTAATAATTTCAATGAAATCAGAATCTTTGAATAAATGTGTTGGAAATTTAAGTTCAATACCTGTATCAGTTTTTAGTTTCTGAGAAGAAAATTTATTTCCTATTTTAGGGTCACTGATTTCAACTTTGGTTTCCTTAATCCCCATTTCTTCCATATGTTCCATACAAGTTTCAAATACTTCAACATCTTCACCAAAGGTCTGTTCCATAATCTCCTGTACAGGAATCGAACTTGTACGAGAAATGCTTTCAGAAATATTTGTTTTGAGTTCAGTAATGGCATTAAGTGGGTTTTCATAATGCTCTTCAATAACTTTAGACGCTACTTTTTCAATAGCCTTAATAGTCTCCTTAACAGACATTTTAGGTTCTAAATCATAGAGAAGAGAAAGATATTTACTTTTAGTAGCATCTAAAAGCATTACATCTTCTGTTTCCATATTAATAATAATTCCTTCATCTACTTGTTTACTTGTAGGTGGGAAGATTCCCTTATGTTTAATAATACGTGCACTTACACCAGCTTCACTGTTTTCGACAAAGTGAGTATATTCTTCTTTATAATTAAGTTTTAGTACACCTAAATAATTACTACCATCCATTGTAAAATAAGTAATGATAAGGTCACCACTAGGAATTGTTCCATATTCTGTCATATATCTAAAGTAAATGTCCGCAAGGTCATTAGAAAGTCCTAAAAAATTATCTGCTGTAAGTGGTGCCTCAAATACCTTGCGAAAAGCAGATTCTTCTTTAAAAACAGCTTCACAGGTAGCACTGCTTTCAAAAACTTTTACTAAATGTTTTGTAATAAAACTTTCAGTCTCATCATTTAATACAAGTAAGTCTGTGGATAAAATAGGCATCCCCATTGAAAGGTCTAATACATGGATAATTGTATGATTAAATGTAATACTCATATCATCCGTCCTTCTATTTGAAATTTGACTATATCATGTAACATAACTCAAACTTTAAAGTCATCTTATGATATGATATAATACTTACGATTATCATATCATAAACAAGGAGTGAACAAAATGGAAATTTACAAAACATCAGGTGTCTGTTCGATAGAAATTCATTTTGATATTAAAAATGACACAATTGAAAATATTGAATTTATTAAAGGGTGCCCAGGCAATACAATGGGTGTTTCTGCACTTATAAAAGGAATGAAAGTAGAAGATGCAATTAGTAAACTTAAAGGAATTGATTGTCGTGGACGAGGTACATCTTGTCCTGATCAACTTGCAAAGGCATTAGAAGAGTACCTAAATAAATAGGTCTAACATATATTGACAGTAGAAGGATACATTTGAAAGGACAGAAAACTTATGCAAATCATTGTTCAAAAATTTGGAGGGACGTCTGTTGCGACAGAGGAAAGTCGCGAAAAAGTAATAGAAAAAATCAAAGCAGCTTTATCAAAAGATGAAATGCCGGTGGTAGTCGTATCAGCCATTGGACGTAAAGGATCACCTTATGCAACTGATACATTAATTGACTTTGTAAGTCAAACAGCAGGGCAAATGTCAGATCGCGAATACGATATGCTTCTTGCTTGTGGAGAAATTATTTCAGCTGTGACTATGGCAACAAAACTTAATGCTTGTGGCATTAAAGCCAAGGCTTTTACAGGAGGGCAGGCAGGAATTATTACAGATTGTTACCATAAGCAAGCGGATCTTCTTTATGCAAAAACTGAAGCATTACTGGCTACTATAGAGGAAGGTATTGTACCTGTTGTTGCTGGTTTCCAAGGGATGACCGTAGATGGAGAAATAACAACTTTAGGGCGTGGTGGTAGTGATACGACAGCGTCCATGTTAGGCGGCGCAATAAAGGCAAATCGTATTGAAATCTTTACTGATGTAGATGGCATCATGACAGCAGATCCACGTATTTGTGAGAAGGCAAGCTTTATTCCAGCTATTAGTTATACAGAGGTATTCCAAATGGCCGACAATGGAGCAAAAGTTATTCATCCACGTGCAGTAGAATATGCAATGCGTGCAAATATTCCACTTGTTATCAAAAATACATTTTCTGATGCAGAGGGAACTTTTATTGTTCAAAGTGTAGAAGGCTGTAATTTATCAAAAGCACATACTGTAATTACAAGTGTGGCTAATCGCAACAATCGTGTACAATTTACGATAGAAGAAGATATTTTAGTTTCTGAAGGCATTTTAGAGAAGATGGCAGAAGCTCATATTAGTATTGACCTTATTAATATTTTCCCTAAAACAAAAATGTTTACAATAGATGCTGAAGATCAAGGAGCACTTGAGAAATTATTAAAAGACCTTGGCTATACTTACAGTGTTGTAACTGGCTGTGCAAAGGTAACAGCTATTGGTGAACGTATGACTGGTGTACCAGGCGTTATGGCACGTATTATCAAAGCACTAGCACAGGCACATATTGAAGTACTTCAAACAGCAGATTCTTTAACAACAATTGCTTGTTTAATTAAGGAAAGTGAAGTTTCTAAAGCAATTAATGTGCTTCATGATGAATTTAAACTTTAGTGAATGAATAATGCTTGTTTTTTGCATACTAACCATAAAGTTTATGTGAAAGGAACAAGCTTATGAAAAAAAATATAACTGATAGTACACCAATGAAAGATGAGGTTCCAATGCGTAATGATGTCCCAATGAAAGATGAGGTTCCAATGCGTAATGATGTTCCAATGAAAAATTTTTCAGCCATGCAGCAAAATTTTTCTGGGCGAAATGATACTGAAAAGCCCTCTATACCTAAAGCACCTAGTAAAGAAAATAATAATGGTAAAAATGAAAATGAAGGGAATAATGATTCGCCACAAGCACCTGAAAATACAGTGGAAAATATTAAAGAATTTGGCCAATTGCCTGCAGGAAAGGATGGTGAAAGTCCAATTCATTGTATTACTATCATTGGTCAAGTAGAAGGGCATATGAGTTTACCACCCCAAAATAAAACCACTAAATATGAACACCTTATACCTCAAATTGTTGGACTGTGTGATAATCCTAAGGTAAAAGGAATTTTAGTTATTTTAAATACAGTAGGGGGTGATGTAGAGGCAGGCTTAGCACTTGCAGAACTTATTGCTTCTATTAATAAACCAGTTGTTTCTCTTGTTTTAGGAGGTGCGCATTCTATTGGCGTGCCTATTGCGGTTTCTAGTGATTATTCATTTATTACACCTACTGCCACAATGACTATTCATCCTGTACGTATGAGTGGTACAGTAATAGGTGTACAACAAACTTTTGAATTTTTTGATCAAATGCAAGAACGTATTGTTGCTTTTGTTGCTAAAAACTCTCATATTGAAGAAGCAAGATTCCGCGAAATGATGCTCAGTGTCGGTAAATTAGCGAGAGATGTAGGTACAATCTTAGTTGGAGAAGAAGCCGTTAAAGAAAAAATCATCGATGAGGTAGGTGGACTAACTGAAGCTATGAATAAATTGCATAGTCTAATCCAAGAATCTGAAGAAAGTGCTGAAGTGGGTGAAAAGAAATGATGTATTCTGTTGCACCTATTTATGGACTAGATGAACCTATAGAATATGTAGAACTTAATTATAATGGTATGGATGTTCTCGCCTGTAAAACATCAGATGGTTATGTTTTAGAACGTATTTATTCTACAGACCCAAAAGACTTTTTAAATGAAAATTTACAACCCGGCACATTACTTGAAAACACTCTTATCAAATAATGGGAAAACTGCTATAATGAAATTTATGGAGATGTCTCAAAGTCTATACTTATAGGCACCTCCATGTATTCTATATTTATGGAGGTATTACACGATTAGATAAAGGGGTTATGACAAATGAATAAAAAGAAAAAGAAAAATGGGCCTAAAACAGGAAATAAAAATGTCAAGAGAAAACCTGTAAATCGTTCAAATACACATTCACCAATTTCAAAAGAAATTGTAGGAATTTGTATGGTGGGTGTAAGTTTGCTCATACTCATCGGACTATTTACTACTAAATCTGGGCTTATAGGCGAAATGATTCGCACGATATTCGTTGGCTTATTTGGTATAGGTGGTTACATAATACCACTCATTGCTGTAGGGGTTGGGGTATTTTATATACAGGGTAATCTAAAGAGAGTCGTACAAACACTAGTGTATACGTTAAGTTTTCTGCTACTTTTAATCACCTTTTTCCATGTCTTATATTATAAGGAAGCAGTAGATGAAATTTTATGGAGTTTATATTATATTGAACAAGGGGCTTGGTTTAATGGTGGATTCATAGGTGCAGCCCTTGGTTACTTACTTTTAAGTCTGTTTGGACTATATGGTACATATGTTGTTTTAAGCGTATTAACAGCTGTCTGGTTACTTATTGTTACACAATTTCCTATATTTTCATGGATTCATGTGAGATGTAGTGAAGTTTTTGCTAATATGAGTAAAAATCTCAAATCACACTCAAAATATACAAAACAGCCTAAGATTCGAGTAGGTAAGTTAAAAGACGAGGTTAAGGGTGAAGAGGCATATAACTTTGAATCGATTCCAATTTATAATGCTTCAGAATATCAAGGTGATAAAGGTATTAATATTGTAGATGAATCAGCAGATGTACCAAGTTATCTTGATGAAATGCAAGAGCAGCTAGAAGAGGAAGTTTTTGATGCATACGAACAAACTCTTTCGGAATCACATATGACGCCATCTCAGGAAGTACCACTGACACAGACTACATCAAATCAGAATGCGTCAGTAGCACCAGGTAGGAATATGCCACTTGACTTAGGAAGTAAAGATGAAAGTTTATCACAATCTACAAATGTGTCGGTACAAAATCCTACACAGCCAATGAAAGAGTATACTTTTCCTTCTATTGAACTCCTAAATAAGGTGCAGGTACCTTATAGTAAAGATGCTTCTAAAAAATCTTTAAGTAATGCAAAAAAGTTAGAAGAAACACTAGCTAGTTTTGGCGTAGAAGCTAAAGTAACACAAATACATAAGGGCCCAGCAGTTACGCGTTATGAACTACAACCAAAACAAGGAGTTAAGGTAAGTAAGATTGTGAACTTGGCTGATGATATTGCCTTAAACTTAGCAGCTCCTAATATTCGTATTGAGGCACCAATTCCAGGCAAAGCTGCTGTAGGGATTGAGGTTGCAAATGAAAGTAGTGAAATGGTTTACCTACGAGATGTTATTGATTCTGATCGTTTTATTGCATATCCTTCTAAACTTGCCTTTGCACTGGGAAAAGATATTGCAGGTAAACCAATTGTTACAGATATTGCAAAAATGCCACATATTTTAATTGCAGGTGCTACAGGTTCAGGAAAAAGTGTTTGTATTAACACACTGATTACAAGTATTTTGTATAAGGCAAGACCGGATGAGGTTAAACTGATTATGATTGATCCAAAGGTTGTAGAACTAAGTGTCTATAATGGTATTCCGCATTTACTTATTCCAGTTGTAACAGATCCTAAAAAAGCAGCTGGGGCACTTTTCTGGGCAGTTAATGAAATGACACGTCGTTACAATTTGTTTGCTGAAAATAATGTCCGTGATATGAAAGGATATAATGAGAAGCAAGTAGAGGAAAGTATGCGATTACCACAAATAGTTATTATTATTGATGAGCTTGCTGATCTTATGATGACTGGTGCAAAGGAAGTGGAAGATGCGATTTGCCGTCTAGCACAGATGGCTAGGGCTGCAGGTATTCATCTCGTAATTGCTACGCAGCGACCATCTGTTGATGTTATTACAGGTGTTATTAAAGCCAATATCCCATCAAGACTTGCGTTTGCTGTATCTTCAGGAACAGATTCTAGAACTATTTTAGATATGACTGGTGCTGAAAAACTTCTTGGAAAAGGAGATATGCTCTTTTACCCAGTTGGAGAATCAAAGCCAATTCGTATCCAAGGCGCATTTATTTCAGATAAAGAAGTCGAAAGTATTGTAAATGCCATCCGAACAGATGAAGTAAACTATGAAGAATCTGTTATTCAAACATTAGAAACAGCAACAGTAGCTACAGGGGATGGACAAGATGAAGATGCACTTTTAGAAGATGCTATTGCATTTGCGGCAGGGAAGGAGAAACTTTCAATTTCTATGCTACAACGTTATTTTAGAATAGGATTTAATCGTGCAGCCAGATTAATGGATGCCTTAGAAAGTCGTGGGATTGTCGGGCCAGATGAAGGCAGCAAACCAAGACGTGTTTTATAGTAAAAATGAATCATTATGGTGAAGGAGATTGTTATGAAAACTGATATTCAAATTGCACAAGCAGCAACAATGCTACCAATTACTGAGGTTGCTAAAAAGGCCGGTATTGGAGAAGATTACTTAGAGCTTTATGGAAAATATAAAGCAAAACTGTCTTATGAATTAATCCAAAACTTAGAAAGCAAAAAAGATGGCAAACTTGTTTTAGTAACTGCAACAAATCCAACACCAGCCGGTGAAGGTAAAACAACTGTAACTGTTGGACTTGGACAAGCATTATGCAAAATAGGCAAAAATGCAATCATTGCGCTTCGTGAACCTTCTTTAGGACCTTGTATGGGAATTAAAGGTGGTGCTGCGGGTGGCGGTTATTCACAAGTTGTACCAATGGAAGATATTAACCTCCACTTTACAGGTGATATTCATGCAATCGGTGCAGCTAATAATTTATTAGCTGCTATGATTGATAATCATATTCATCAAGGCAATACACTTGGTATTGATTGTCGTACTATTACATGGAAACGTTGTGTTGACATGAATGACCGTGCACTACGTGAGATTGTTGTAGGACTTGGAGGGATGGTAAATGGTATGCCAAGAGAAGATGGTTTTATGATTACAGTTGCATCTGAGATTATGGCTATTTTATGTTTAGCAACAAGTCTTACAGATCTCAAAGAGAAAATTAGCCAAATTATTATTGGTTATAACTTTAAGGGTGAGCCTGTAACGGCAGGTGATTTAAAGGCTGAAGGTGCTATGGCAACACTTCTTAAAGATGCTATTAAACCAAATCTAGTACAAACACTAGAAAATACACCTGTTGTAATGCATGGGGGGCCATTTGCTAATATTGCACATGGTTGTAACAGTATTATGGCAACTAAGCTTGCTATGAAACTTGGAGATATTACTGTAACAGAAGCAGGTTTTGGTGCTGATTTAGGGGCTGAAAAATTCTTTGACATTAAATGCCGTAAAGCTGGACTTAAACCAGATGTAGTTGTACTTGTTACAACAATTCGTGCACTAAAATATAATGGAGGCATTCAAAAATCTGAACTTCAAGCAGAAAATCTTGAGGCACTTAAACTTGGCTTTAGTAATCTTGAAAAACATATTGAAAACTTACAAGGATATGGGGTACCAGTTGTTGTGACGCTTAATGCCTTTGTATCAGATACAGATGCTGAAAAAACATTTGTAAAGGCTGCTTGTGAAGAGAAAGGTTGTAACTTTGCCATCGCCAATGTATGGGAAAAGGGCGGAGAAGGGGGCATTGAACTTGCTGAAAAACTGATTGATGTTTTAGAAAATAAACCAAGTAAGTTCCAAATGCTTTATGAAGATGATTTAAGTGTAAAAGAAAAAATTGAAAAGATTGCAACTACTATTTATGGAGCAAGTGCAGTAGCTTTTGAGCCAAAGGCTTTAAAGGAACTTGCTAGAGTAGAAGCTTTAGGCCTTTCTCATTTACCGGTTTGTATGGCTAAAAATCAGTATTCATTCTCTGATGATCCAACAGCTTTAGGTAGACCTACAGGCTTTACAACAACGATTAGAGAAATTAGAATATCAGCAGGTGCAGGCTTTATTGTAGCCCTTACTGGTAGTGTAATGACAATGCCAGGGCTTCCTAAGAAGCCAGCTGCTGAACAAATTGATATTGATGGTAATGGGACTGTAACAGGCTTATTTTAAGCCACTTATTCTAAAATGTTTAGAACAAGCTACGAAATTGTGTTATACTATAATAAACCCGTGGAGAAATGTTTCTTCACGGGTCATTATAGATTGTTACCTCTGTACAAATGTACAAAACAAAACTGAATGTGGTATATATTTTATAAACTAAATTTATAACTTTATTTTAAATAAACTGATAAGGGGAGAAACAAATGGCAAAACTAATTAATGGAAAATTTATTGCAACACAAATCAAAGAAGAACTTAGAGAAAAAGTAAGTGCTTTAAAAGCTGAGGGAATTGAACCAGGACTTGCAGTTATTTTAGTGGGTGATAATAGTGCCTCTCAAGTTTATGTACGTAATAAAAAAACAGCATGTGAATTTGTAGGTATCAAATCATTTAGTTATGAATTACCTACTGAAACAAGTGAAGATGAGCTGTTAGGTCTTATTGATACTTTAAATGCTGATCCTACTGTACATGGCATTTTAGTTCAATTACCACTTCCGGCCCATTTAGATGAGCAAAAAGTAATCTTACGTATTGCACCAAGTAAAGATGTAGATGGTTTCCATCCACAGAATGTAGGTGCACTCAGTATTGGGCTTAAAGGCTTTGTTTCTTGTACACCAGCAGGTGTTATTGAACTTCTTAAACGTTACAATATCGCAATTGCAGGTAAAAACTGCGTGGTAGTAGGGCGTAGTAATATTGTTGGAAAACCTGTAAGCTTGCTTTTATTACGTGAACATGGTACAGTAACTATCTGTCACTCACGTACACAAAATTTAAAAGAAGTTGTTCAAAATGCAGATATTGTCGTAGCTGCTGTTGGTATTCCTAATTTCATTAAGGGGGATATGATTAAAGAAGGAGCAGCTATTATTGATGTAGGTATTAATCGCTTAGAAAATGGTAAACTTTGTGGTGATGTAGACTTTGAGGCTTGTGAAAAGAAAGCTGCCTATATTACACCAGTCCCAGGCGGAGTAGGGCCTATGACAATTGCTATGCTTATGCATAACTGTGTTTTGGCTGCTGAAAAATAAACACATGAAGGAGTATTAATTTGAATTATTTAGTATCATTCGTATCTCTTGGATGCGATAAAAACTTAGTTGATAGTGAACATATGTTAGGTTTATTAAACCAAGGAGGCTTTTCTTTAACAGGTGATGAAGATAAAGCAGATGTAGTTGTTGTAAATACTTGTTGCTTCATTGAAGATGCAAAAAAAGAAAGTATTGAAAATATATTACAGGTTGCACAATACAAAGAAAATGGTAACTGTAAAGCTTTAATAGTTACAGGATGTATGGCACAGCGTTATAAACAGGAAATTTTAGATGAAATTCCTGAAGTAGATGCTGTAGTTGGAACAACTTCATATGATAAAATTGTAGAAATTGCTAATGGCATTTTAGAACAAAAAGGTCTTCGTACACAAACTTTCGATCTTATTGATCGTGAAATGTTAGATGAAATGCCTCGTATTTTAACAACTGCAGGTTACTTTGCATATGTTAAAATCTCTGAAGGTTGCGATAAACACTGTACTTACTGTATCATTCCTAAGTTACGTGGTAAATACAGAAGTCGTAAGATGGATAAAATCAAAAAAGAAGTAGAACAACTAGCAAAAGATGGTGTATCAGAAATCATTTTAGTTGCTCAAGATACAACAGAGTATGGTAGTGACTTAGAAGATGCATCTCTTGCAAAACTTTTAAGAGAGCTTAGTACAGTAGAAGGTATTGAATGGATTCGTGTACTTTACTGCTATCCAGAAAGTATTACAGATGAATTAATCGAAGAGATTAAAACAAATCCTAAAGTATGTAAATACTTAGATATTCCTATTCAGCATGCATCAACAGCTGTCTTAAAACGTATGGCAAGAAAAAGTTCTTTAGAACTTTTAAAAGAAACTATTGGCAAATTACGTCAAGAAATTCCTGGCATTGCCCTTCGTACAACTTTAATTGTAGGATTCCCAGGTGAGACAGAAGAAGATTTCAACATTCTTTATGACTTTGTAAAAGAAATGCGCTTTGATCGTTTAGGTGTATTTACTTATTCACAAGAAGAAGGTACTCCAGCAGCTCAATTTGAAAATCAAATTGATGAAAAAACAAAAGTTAAGCGTCGTGATGCAATTATGGCACTTCAACATGGCATTTCTCAGGAATTAACTGCTGCAAAAGTTGGCAAAGAAATGAAAGTATTAATTGAAGGAAAAATTACAGACGAAGATGTTTACATTGGTCGTACTTACCAAGATGCACCAGATATTGATGGTGAAGTATTTGTAGAATATGAAGGTGAACTTATCTCTGGTGATTATGTGGATGTGCGTATTACTGGTGCAAATGACTACGATCTAATTGGAGAGATTATAGATGAACATTGCGAATAAGCTAACAACATTACGTATTGTATTAGTTTTTGTATTTATGGGAATTATTTGGCTTCCTCTTAATTTATCATTAAATGTAGTTTTATGGACAGCACTTGCCATTTTTATTATTGCAAGCCTAACAGATTTTTTAGATGGTTACTTAGCGCGTAAGTTAAATTTGGTAACAAATCTAGGTAAATTCATGGATCCATTAGCGGATAAAATGCTTGTGACAGGTGCAATGATTGCAATCATTGATTTTGGTACACAAGGTATTTTACCAGCAGGTAATCTTCCAGCATGGATTGTAGTAGTTATTTTACTACGTGAATTCATGGTATCTGGTATTCGCCTTGTAGCAGCAAGTGAAAATAAAGTCATTGCCGCAAATTACTTAGGTAAAGTAAAAACGGTTGTGCAAATGGTCATGATTATTGTTTACTTAATACCAATTTCAAATTCTATTATTTCAGGACTAGCTATTTGTCTTGCTTATTTAGCACTTATTTTAACTTTAGTATCAGGCTTTCAATATTTATGGCAAAATAAGCATGTATTAGCTTCTAGCCATTAATTATGAAGATGATTATATGCTTTATTTTAAGTATATAATCATCTTTTTATATTTATTTTATAAAATGCTTTTCAGATACTTTTTATTTGGATATAATAAAAGTTAAGACTATATTTATTGGAGGACTCACTATGCATTACAACACAATCGTCATTGGTGGTGGACCAGCAGGTCTTTTTGCTGCTCAGAAGCTAGGCAGAGCCCAAAAACATGTGTTATTACTAGAACGTAACAGTGTAGCAGGTCGCAAACTTCTTATTTCAGGGGCTGGGCAATGTAATTTTACACATGCAGGGCCTATTGAGGATTTCTTTGGCTGCTATGATGATAAAATAAAGTTTTTAAAAAAAGCACTTACAACCTTTACAAATAAAGATACCATGAAATTCTTTGAATCAGCAGGTGTGGATTACCAAGTATTTCCTAACAACAAGGTGTTTCCTAAAAGTATGAAAAGTAGGGATATTTTAGATGCATTACTTTTGAAGTGTCAAAAGGCTAATGTTGAGTTTAAATATACGGAAACGGTTCAAAACATTTCAGTATATGATAATGTTTTTACAGTGGAAACTGCAAGCGGTAATCGTTATTTTAGTGACCAAGTGGTTATTGCTACAGGGGGAAAATCATACCCACATATGGGCTCAGATGGGCTAGGTTATACATTGGCTGAAAAACTTGGACATACAATTATGACGCCGAGACCTGCATTAACAGATATTCGTACACTTGAAAAACAATATAAGGTACTTTCTGGGTTATCCACTAAAGAAGCAGAAATTACAATTTGGCGTAATCAGAAAAAGATAACAAGTTATGTAGGTGATTTGCTCTTTACACATAAAGGACTTTCGGGACCTGCAATTATTAATAGTTCTAGGTGGATGTATGCAGGAGACGTTGTTACTGTAAACTTTTTATATCCACAAACGTATGAAGAGGTAAAAGCATATTTTGCTGACCAACTTGCACATCGTGGCAAAGAAGAAGTGATTACATTTTTAAAGCAGTTTAAATTGCCGCGTAACCTGTATTCTGTACTATGTGAAACTATTGAACTTGACGAACATATGCCTTGTGCGCAGGTCAATAAAAAGCAGCGTGAACAGCTTGTGCAAATGCTTACCAAATGCCCGTTTCATATTGAATCATTAGGTGGTTTCCATATTGCCATGGTTACAACTGGAGGAATTAAACTTAAAGAAGTAAATCCTACAACTATGGAAAGTCGTAAACAAAAAGGATTATACTTTATTGGTGAAGTATTAGATGTAGATGGCGATACAGGAGGCTATAATATTCAAGCAGCTTTTTCGACAGGTTATTTATGCGCAAAGCACATTATTGAAAAAAATAAGTTGTAAATAGTTAAAGGAGTTACCACAAACTAATTTTGTGGTAACTCCTTTTTTAGTTTTGATTTGGTAATACACTTGCAATAAGGTTATGTACCTTATCTGGCAGTTCATTTAATTCTTCCTTAGATAAACCTTTTGTTGGAATTGGTGGATGAATCGTAAGATTTACATGTCCTTTACGTATACGATTATGTCCCTCTTCCATTAAATGATATGAACCGTCAATTGTAATAGGAACAATAGGTACGCCTGGTTTGGTAGCAAGTTTAAAACTAGCAGCTTTAAATTCACCCATTTTGTCTCCTTTACTTCTTGTTCCTTCTGGGAAAATAACAAGGCTATGACCTTGTTTTAAAATTTTAATTCCTTCAATAATTGCACCTGCAGACCCCTTAAGGCTAGAGCGGTCCATAAATACACAATGAATAAGTTCCATCCATTTATTAATAATTGGTATTTTTTTGACTTCAATTTTTGAAACAAAACCTTTAGGACGATCAATATACCCCATTAGTAAAGGAATATCAAAGTTTCCTTGATGATTGCTAATATAAACAACAGGTCCTTCATCTGGTAAGTTTTCGAGTCCATGTACAGTAACAGTTGAACCTGAGAATTTCACATTATCTAACATCCATTTTTTTGAAACACGATGAATATAATCATCACGTTCAATAAGTTGTCCTTTTTTTTCATAGCTTTTAACTTTCCATAGCATTGGAATAGTTCCTATTAATGAAAAAAAGAAACGTGTGAAAAATATAAAGTTCTTCATATCAAATCTCCTTATGCAAAATAAATATAATAGTCTTCTTTTATTATAAACTAATTGGTAGATTAATCAAATGCTTTTACGTGAGTATATTTTTGCAAATGAGTTATTATTAAATATTCTAAATTCATAATTAATATGGTATGATAATTGTATTATTATATAATAAGTTGGCAATAAATATACTATAAAAGGAAAGGTGAAATTTTATGGCAACTATTAGAGCTTTTCGTGCATTTAGACCACAGGTTGATTTAGTAACTAAAGTAGCAGCATTACCTTATGATGTAATGAATACAGAAGAAGCAAAGATTTGTGTAGAAGGAAATCCTTATTCTTTCTTACATATTGACAAACCTGAAATGCATGTTGTAAATCCTAAAGATACTACAGAGGTTTTTCGTTTTGCTGGTGATACTTTAAAACGTATGATTCAAGAAGATGTTTTTGTACAAGATGAACCAAGTCTCTATATTTATGGTTTAACGAATGAATTTACAAGTCAGTATGGGATTGTATGCTGTGTTTCAGCAAAAGAATATGATGAAGGTATTATTAAAAAGCATGAAAATACCCGTACTGATAAAGAACAGGACCGTATTAATCATGTAACTTACTGCAATGCACATACGGGTCCTATCTTTTTAGCATATAAAGGCTTAGATCTTGTAACTTTATGGATGAAAGAATATGTTGCCACTCAAAAGCCTTTATATGATTTTACATCTGAAGATGGTGTACGACATGAAGTCTATAAAGTAAGTCACCCAGAAACAATAAAAAATATCACAGCTGCCTTCAAAGAAGCTCCTGCGCTTTATATTGCAGATGGTCATCATCGAGCAGCAGCAGCAGCAGCCGTAGCAAGAAAGCATTTAGAAGAAAATACAGGCTGTGAAGAGGCACAATATTTCTTAGCTACTATTTTTCCAAAAGAACAACTTTATATTATGGATTATAACCGTGTGCTAAAAGATGAGAGTGGACTGAGTAAAGCACAGTTCTTTGAATATTTAAAGCAGAAATTTGATGTAGAAGAGGTCTCTTCAGAGATATACAAGCCTACATTACGTCATACGTTTGGTATGCGCTATGAAAAGAAATGGTATAAGCTTACACTTAAAGAAGTATGTATTGATGAAAATGACCCAGTAGCTTGTTTAGATGTAGCCTTATTACAAAATTATGTATTGGCACCTGTTTTTCATATTCAAGACCCCAAAAATGATAAACGTATTGACTTCATTGGTGGAATTCGTGGAATAGAAGAACTTAATAGACGTACGAATGAAGATATGGATATTGCTTTTAGTATGTATCCTACTTCTATGGATGAGTTAATTGCTGTGGCTGATGCACATCTTTTAATGCCACCTAAGTCAACATGGTTTGAACCCAAATTACGTAGCGGAATATTTATTCATGCTATTGATGAAGACGGCTTTAAAAAGTAAAAATAGGATATTCATTCGATTTATGCTATAGATTAAATGGAAAGTTTTAGCCTTTTATTGACAAATTGTGAAACTTTACATATAATCGAATAAGAAAAAGAATAAAGACGCTAGACGTAGCGTATATATATATTAACTACAGTGAAAAGAAGGAGTATATAAATAAGGGTTTTCAGAGAGGAAAGTAATGGTGTGAGCTTTCTAATACCTATTTATAGAAGCAGTCTTGGAGTAAGTATTTTGAACGTGCAAAGGTGGACTTATATACTTTATAAGATCTATTACAAGTAGAGGTACTCGGGTGATTTCGTTATGAATCGTGAAGGTGATATGCATTTTGCATGTAACTAGGGTGGTACCGCGAGAAACCTCGTCCCTAATTGGGATAGAGGTTTTTTTGCGTGTATGAGTCTTTTTCTTCGATTGAAGGAGGGTTAATATGGATACACTACGTTTAGTGAATAAAGAATATGGTTTAAGCAAAGATTTTAAACCAGTCCACCTTATGCAAGATTCTTTTTCAAAGATTTGGCTGTGCAGGGAAGCTTTTTTCGCTGTACGTAAAGTCAACTTTACACTGCATCATTTAGGACTTGAACAGGTTGTCATTATTAGCGGATATCGTCCATATACCTATCAGGAGATGCTTTTTACACGTAAGATAGATCATTATAGAAATCAGGGATTAGACGAAGAGGCTGCTAGACTTCAAGCAGCTCAAATAGTCGCAATGCCTGGGCATAGTGAACATCAGTTAGGACTCGCTGTAGATCTCGCTGTATGGTCTATGAAAGATTTAGAAGACCCTTTGACTACAGCATTTGAAAAAACAGCTACTGGTAAATGGTTACTGACTAATAGTGCACGTTTTGGCCTCATATTACGTTATCCTAAAGATAAAGTGGATATCACACACATTACATATGAACCTTGGCATTATCGGTATGTTGGACAAAAGGCTGCCATTAGAATGCATCAAAAGCAGCTTTGTTTAGAAGAATATCTTTGTGCTTTAAAAGGTTAATATAAATAGTCAAACTTAGGAGGAACACATGAAAAACTACGGTTTAAATGAACTTAGAGAAATGTACTTAAAATTTTTTGAAAGCAAAAATCATCTTCGTGCAAAAAGCTTTCCATTAGTACCACAAAATGATAACAGCTTATTATTGATCAATGCAGGTATGGCACCACTTAAGCCTTATTTCACTGGTCAAGAAGAGCCACCAAGAAGAAGAATGACGACATGTCAAAAATGTATTCGTACAGGTGATATTGAAAATGTAGGTAAAACAGCACGTCATGGTACGTTCTTCGAAATGCTTGGGAACTTCTCATTTGGCGATTATTTTAAAGAAGACGCTATTGAATGGGCTTGGGAATTCGTTACAAAACATCTTGAACTTCCAGTAGAAAGACTTTTTGTTTCTGTGTATGAAGAAGACAAAGAAACCGCTGAAATCTGGAAAAACAAAGTAGGTGTTGCAGAAGATCATATTGTATTCCTTGGTAAAGAAGATAACTTCTGGGAAGCTGGTATCGATGGACCATGTGGACCATGTTCAGAAATCTACTTTGACCGTGGACCAGAGTATGGTTGCGATAGCCCAGACTGCAGCGTAGGTTGTGACTGTGACCGTTATATGGAATTCTGGAACTTAGTATTTACACAATTCGAACGTCATGAAGATGGGACTTACACACCACTTGCACAAAAAAATATTGATACAGGTATGGGACTTGAAAGACTTGCAGCAATGATGCAAGGTGTAGGTTCTATCTTTGATGTAGATACAGTTAAAGCAATTCGTGATCACGTATGTGCACTTGCAAATGTTAAATATGGTGAGGAATACAAAAAAGACGTATCAATCCGTGTTATTACTGATCACATCCGTTCAGTAACATTTATGGCTGCAGATGGTGTCCTACCATCAAATGAGGGCCGTGGCTATGTTATGAGAAGACTTCTTAGACGTGCGGTTAGACACGCTAAATTATTAGGTATTCAAGGTTTATTCTTACAAGAACTTGTAAAAACTGTTGTCGAAAACTCTAAACATGAATATACAGAACTCGAAGATAAATTTGAATATATCGTTAAACTTCTTACAGTAGAAGAGAAAAACTTCAATGAAACAATTGACCGTGGTCTTAATATCTTAAAAGGTCATATTGATGAAATGAAAGCTGAAGGAAAAACTGTATTAGATGGTAAGTCATGCTTCACACTTTCTGATACTTATGGTTTTCCTATTGATTTAACACGTGAGATCTTAGAAGAACAAGGACTTAGTGCTGATGAAGAAGGCTTTAAAATAGAAATGGATGCACAACGCCAAAAAGCACGTGATGCACGTGGTGGTTCAAAATATATGGGTGCTGATGAAACAGTATTCAATAAAATGGACCCAGCTATGAAAACTAAATTTGTAGGTTACCATGAAACATCATTAGAAGGTACATTAGAAGTACTTGCAAATGATGAAGCACTTTTAGATTCAGCTCATGTTGGAGATGAAATTTATGTTGTTGTAAGTGAAACACCATTCTATGCTGAAAGTGGTGGTCAAGCAGGAGACCTTGGCACAATCACAACAGCTACAGGTAAAGGTCTTGTTACAAATACAACAAAAGTAATTGGTGGCAAGTTTGCTCACCATGTAAAGGTAGTAGAGGGAACACTCGAAAAAGGTCAAAAAGCTACATTTGCAGTAGAAAATGCGACACGTATGGATGTTTCTCGTAACCATAGTGCAACTCACCTTTTACAAAAAGCCCTTCGTGAAGTAGTCGGTGGACATATTGAACAAGCTGGTTCTAATGTAACAAAAGATCGTTTACGTTTCGACTTCACACACTTTGAAGCTTTAACACATGAGCAAATTGAAAAAGTAGAAGCTTTAGTAAACGAAAAAATCTTAGAAGGCTTAACTATTGAAGTTAAAGAAATGCCAATTGACGAAGCTAGAAAATTAGGTGCAATGGCACTCTTTGGTGAAAAATACGGTCAAACTGTACGTGTTGTTAATATGGGGGGATACTCTATTGAATTCTGTGGCGGTACTCACCTTCAAAATACAGCAGCAATCGGTACATTTAAAATAATTTCTGAAACAGGTGTAGCAGCAGGTGTAAGACGTATTGAAGCTGTAACAGGTAGAGGTGCAATTGCTTACTATCAAGAAATGGAAAATAGCTTAAATGAAGTAGCTCATGTTGTAAAAGCTAAAAAAGCAGACGTTGTAAAACGTGTTGAAGCAATGGCACTTGAAGTGAAATCTCTTGAAAAAGAAAATGAAAAATTAAAATCTGAAATTGCTGCAAGTAAAGCTGGTTCATTATTAGACCAAGCAGAAACAATTGGTGCATTTAAAGTACTTGCAACTCAAGTTGATGGTTTAGATATGAATGCCCTTAAAAATATGGGAGATTCATTAAAAGATCAACTTGTATCTGGTATCGTTGTATTAATGAGTGCTTTAGATGATAAAGTAAATCTTGTAGTTATGGCAACACCTGATGCAGTAAGTGCAGGTGTACACTGTGGTAAGATTATTTCTGAAACAGCAGTAGTAGTAGATGGAAAAGGTGGAGGCCGTCCAAATATGGCACAAGCTGGTGGTAAAAACACAGCAAAAATCAGTGAAGCACTAGAAACTGCTAAATCTGTTATCAAATCTCAAGTGAATGCTTAAAAAATCTTAAATTTTAGCATAAAATTTTTGAGAAACACTTGACGAATAACCTAAACTACTCTATAATTTAACGTAGTGCTTTAATCTTTTCTCCGTACAAATGCATAAAGCACGACATCGCACCGGAGGGAGGGAAAAAGAAATGTCAGAGGTTACAGTTCGCGAAAATGAATCATTAGATAGCGCTCTTCGTAGATTTAAAAGAAACTGTGCGAAAGCAGGTATCATGCAAGAAATCCGCAAAAGAGAACACTATGAAAAACCAAGTGTAAAACGTAAAAAGAAATCAGAAGCAGCACGTAAAAAGAATAAACAATACTAATTGAAATTCTTTAACTATAATTATTTCAAGTTTCTATAGGCCACTAGGCCTATAGAACTTGTTTTAAAGGATGATGCTAAATGTCTTTAAAAGAACAACTTCTTTCAGATATGAAGGAAGCCATGAAAGAAAAAGATATACTTCGCAAGAATACAGTCCAAAGTGTACGTGGTGCAATTCTTCAAAAAGAAAAGGACTCACACGAGGATGTAGATGAAGAACAAATTCTTGATATTATTATGCAAGAAATCAAGAAACGTAAAGATGCACTTGCTGATTTCGAAAAAGGAAATCGTCCAGATTTAGTAGCAGATGCTCAAGCTGAGATTGCAGTTCTCCAAGGATACCTACCTAAGCAACTTTCGGATGAAGAGCTATCTACGATCATTCGTGAGATAATCGAACAAGTCGGTGCCACATCTATGAAGGATATGGGAAAGGATATGGGAAAGGATATGGGAAAGGTTATGGGTATTGCCACAGCGAAAGTTAAAGGCAAAGCTGATAACGGGAAAGTAAGTAGCATTGTTAAGCAATGTTTGATGAATCAATAAAATATGTAAGCTTGTTGAAGGGTGTTCAGTTAATGACATCCTTTATTTGCGTTTATAAGAAGAATGTATTAAGTGCTGGTATAAAAAACTCTACAAGTGCTTAATACATTCTTTTTTATTGTAGTTTGAACAAATGTTCGGTATAATAGGTGTTAACATATTTGATATTATAACTAATAAATATTTCATCCCACAAGAACATCTAAATTTAGAAATTTTACAAAAGGAAGAAGTACGATGGAATTTGAAAAACAAATTGAACGTATTATAACTGATTTACCAATACGCCAAGAAAACCTTGCAAAATATATGCCTTTCTTTGAACTTTATGCACTTAATAAACGCTCAGATAAATATAACAACTTAGATATGGGACTTTTAACATTAGGGTTATTATCTTATTTATTATATGAGGGGCATTTAAAGGATCGGGGTATAACCTTTGAAGAATTAGAGGTATTTATTCAGAAGTTAGTTGCTGAAAGCTATAAGGTCACTTATACAGCTGAAGAATTAACTAACCTTACACGTTATGTTTTAGATAAATTACAAAATGGTGGTAGTCCATTTTCGTATCAATATTATAATCAAGTACTTTCTGATACCCAAGAAACTAAATTACGTTATATTAGCTATAAAAGAGATAGTCGACTTGAAAAAAACTTCTATCGTTTAACAAGCACAGGAATTGATTTCTTACTACAAACAAAAGAATTTGGAGAAGAAAGTAAAATTAGCATTCAGCTTATCTTACTACGTAAACTTGTAGATAGTGAAGATTTTGGAAGTGCCCTTAATACTTTAGAAAATATTAATATTGAGATTAAAAAAGAAGCCAAACGTAAAGGTGAAATCTTAGAAGAGCTCAGTTATGGTTTTACAGAAGGCTATGAAAATTATACTAAGTGTGTACGTAAGCGTTTAGAAGATGAGCAATCTCTCTTTAAAGAGACCTTATCTTATTTAAATGGTTTAGAATTTGAATACCTCTATCAAATTGAACCAGTTCAAATGACGGCTAAAGAACAGCGTTTTAAAAGTTTTATCATTGATATGAAAATGGCACTTACTGAAACTGTAGAACTACATAGTCTTTTGTTAGATGCTGTCGTAGATCTAAGGCAGAAGGCTGAGGAAATGTTGCTTATGCGTCGTAAAACTATTTTTAAAGAGAATTTTAGCTTTCAGCACTATTTAGAAAGTGCACTTCGCAAAGATGATGTAAGAGGGCTTAAAATAGCTATAGATAGTTTGTTTAATATTCATCTTCCGAAAAGTTTTGCACCTACACGCATTGATCATCTTTTACTTTTAAAAGAAACGATTGATGAGGATAAGGAAATACTAGATCATTCTAATCAAGATACTATCCATGTAGAAACGTTAGATCAACAAGTAGAAAGTCGTTTATGTTTTAATTATGAATTAATGCTTAGAGAATTGCTGCTTATTGTGAAGGAAAAGAAACAAGTTTCTTTAAGAGAATATTTAAAAGCTTTAAAAGAGCGCTATGGTGAAAAAGTATATGAAAACTATGATTTAGCGCCATTTCTTTTAACACTTACCCAAAATAAAGGAGGAAGTAAGGGAGCTAAGTGCTTTGAATTTAAAAATCTTTCTAGAAAAGATTTAAAAATGCCTGATTTGGAATGGGTTTATTATAAAATCATTTCAGAAACAGAGAGTTTAGCTTGCTTTAAGGAAACTTCTTTTCATGTAGAAGTACTACGTGGTGAATATATTCAAGAAGGGCCACTAGAAATAACAAATTGTAACTATTATACAACGAGGTAAACTATGACTTATAAAGAACAACTACAATCTGCTTTACGTATTACCAATCTGCTGCTTCAAAATAAGCCTATTGGGATTATAAGCGAATATGATTTATATACGCTTTATATAAGTGATATGACCGTTCAAGAATTGGTCTATACCATATTAGAAAGCTACGGTGTAACACTTATTGAATATAAAAAATCACTTTATGTTTCACCAGGTATTGATAATGTACTCTTTGGTTATAAAAACGAAGAGTTGCGTAATATGATGAATTTAGAAACAAACAAAGAGCTCTATTTATGCTATTTTATCATGTACTCTGTAATGACAATCTTTTATAAAGAAAGTAGTTTCGCAACTTATAAAGATTATATTACAAGTACAGAAGTGGTCGATCGTGTGACAGCAACCTTGGAAGCCTTTACAGTAGAAGAGATTTCAAAGGAAGAATCGTTTGCTTTTAGTACACTTAAAACTTTCTGGGAAGATTTAACACAAATAAGCTTACATCAGACAGAAGAAAATTTAGAAAGTCTTAGAAGAACAAATTCACAGTTTTTCTTTGTAACAAGAAGTTTACACTTTTTAACAATGCAAAATTTATTGGTTAAAAATGAAAAAGAACGTAATTATATGCCAACAGAGAAGTTTAAAGCACTGATTGCTAACTATTTTGATAATAGAGATGTAAAAAATGCACTTATGCATTATAGCGAAACATTACTTCAGAGAGGAGACAGCTAAAGATGCCAGATATTAATCGTACCCGACTTGTCAACACCAAGTACAATGATGGAAATAACTATTACGAAGATTTTGTTTTAAAATTAGGTGGTGCCCATACACTTATTGATATGATTAACGGACTTGGAAAAACATTTTTCTTACAATGTATGGCGCAACCTATGCTACCTAATGCAAAATTTAAACAGGAGTTTCCTATTTCTCTTTTATTTGATAAAAATAATAACAATAATACCATTCATTCTTTAGTAGAATGGCGTTTAGATGAAGGTAGTGCCTATAAATATGCACTAGTAGGTTTTTGTGCTTATAAAAAAGAAACAGGGGATAAAACCTTAGAAGGATTTGTAGATGAGGAAAATCAGGGTGAGTTTGGTACGTTTTTATATATTTGTTACTATAATACGCCAAATGCTTATGATATTGAGTCGTTACCACTTGTTACCTATAAAGATGATGGAACTAGGAAAGTTATGAATTATAAGGAGCTAGAGAAGTACTTAAAAACACTTCAAGGAACGCCTCTTAAAGATTATGCCATAGTAATTAACCGTACAAAAAAGGACCATCTTAAGGAACTCGCAAAGCTTAATATAAACAGTGTGGAATGGAAACATCTTATGGGAATCAATGCGAGTGAAGCTAATGCTGAAAAGTACTTAAGATCATATACAACTGCTAGTAGCTTTATCCAAGATTTCTTAATTCCAACGATTGAAGAAAGCTATCGCTTACGTCACGAAATGGATTATCAAACAGAAGAAAATCGTGCGAAAACACTTCTACAACTTCGACAAACCTTGGTGACCTTACAACAAAAAGAAGCCCTAGAAGAAGAGTATCTCTATATTGAAAATGCTTGTGAAGCTATTTTTGAGCAATTAGGTATATTAGAGATACACTTTCGTGAAAAGACTAATCTCCTTAAACGTTTAAGCGTCCTTAACCAAACAATTAAAATAGCTAAGAAAAATAGTACTCTTGAAAAAGAAATTTTAAATCAAGAACTAACAAGAATTCAAACAGCCATTCAATCCTGTGAAGAGAAGACAAGGCAGCTGGAAATTACAGAACGTGCTTATGGGATTAAAGAAGCTGTAGAAGCTTTAGCAGAACTTGAACGCTTAGCCAATGTTTCTAAACAAGAAATGCTAGATAAGGAAAATGCGATTCATGCGTTAGAAGATAAAGTAACTTATTATGAAGGTGAAAAACTTTATAGAGAATATTTAACCTATAGTGAAAAGAAAGCTTTAAAAGAAGAAGAACGTGAAGCACGTTCTAAGGAACATAGTGAACTTGTAGCAGATTATAGCTATTGGGCAAACGTTTATGGTAATCGTCTTTTAACAAAATTTGAAAGTCAGGAAAATGAAGAACAAACTGCAAAGGCTGAACTTGATACGCTTAAAAAGTTAAAAGATGAGCTAAATCTAAAGCAAGAACGTTTAAAAACTGAACAGCACTATTATAAGACACAACTTGAAGAAAAACAAATAGCTCTTGCAAATGAAAAAGAAATACTTAGTTTACTTCAAAAACAATTTAAACATTTAACTAAAGAGCAACTTAAGGAGCATCTCAATACAGATAAAAACACATATGAGGCCCTTCAAAAAGAAATTGCTTTACTTCAAGAAGAACTTAAACGTGTGGATACACTTCAAAATGAAAACTATGTAAGGCATTCTTTGTTAGTATCTAAACATGATCATGTGAAAGAAAAAATTACTGATCTTGAGGAAAAGGTTCATGAAGCCAATAAAGCACAAATCGAAATTGAGCGATTGAGAGATACTTATCATACTTATGAGCTGCTAACTTACTTTAATCAAACACTTACAAACCTTCGTACAACTATAGCTAAGAAGAACTTAAAGCTAGAAGAGCTTCAAAAGAAGCAGGAGGCAATTATAGAAGATAAAGGCATAAATCTTTCTAAATCTGCTATAGGTCAATTCGAACGCATTAAAGATGTTTATCCTTCAGCTATTTTGGGGTTAACCTTTTTAGAAGGTCAAAGTTTAGAAGCTAAAGAACGTTTGCTAAAGCAAACTAATTTATTGCCTTATAGTATTTTAGTAGATCATCTAGATTTTCAAAAGCTTTGCTTAGATATAGACTTAATGCGTGATTTAGAAGATGAACTCTTGCCTATTATTGACCGTCAAGCCCTTTTAAGTGAACAACCGTTTAGTATAGCGGGACTTACTTTTACAGCCAAGGATTACGAATTCTTTATGAATGTACAACTGAAAGAAAAAGTACTAAAAAAACTAAAAAAAGAAGAACTTCGTTACATTCAGGAGCTTAAAGACTTTGAAGGTCAAATTGAAGTCTTAGAACAGCATAGAAGTCTCTATATGGAACTTATGCGCGCTTTCCCCGCAGATAAGATTAAAGTCCAAGAGTCTATGTTGACTGAAGCAAACGGTGAAAAGGCAAATCTAATACTGCTACTAGATGCTTCAGAATTAGAACGCACCCAACTCAGTCATCAAAAGGAAACTTTGACTTCTAAATTAGAAACCTCACTTGCAAAAGGGGCTGTTTTAGAAGATGAGATTAAATCTTTAGAAAAAGAATGGGAATCTCTACTTACCTGGGAAGTTCATGAGGAGACACGTATACAATTAAGTGAAATTGTGCACACACTAGAAGTAACGTGTGCACAATTATACTTAGAATTAGAAAATTTAACACTTGAACTGAATGTTTTAGAAAGTAAATATTTAGAAGCCGACCGTTTGCATCGTGTTTTATTTGAAGGGCTCATTAAACTTCGTATGCAGTTAAGTGCTTTTAAATTTGAAATTGAAAAAGCTACCAAGTATGATGAACCAACCATTTCTTTTGAGGAAGTTCATGCAAAATATGCTTTTTATGAAAAACGTCTTACAGAAGAAGCGGGTGATGTAAAACTCCTAGATGCGGTAATCAAAGAACTTACTGATGCCATGAAGCAAAAAGAAAAGGAAATGTGTGCTAAACATAAAGATTTTGATCCTGAGTATTTTGCTTCTCGCCAACTCCTACAAGGCGATTATTTAGAATTCTTAAATCTCCTTGCCCTAGAAATTCAAAGAGAAACACATCTTTATGAAGGACTTAAACAAAAAGCTACCCTTGCACGTGAAAATTTTGTAAGTCATGAAGGCGCTTTGAATAATATGAAAGACCAATTTAAACAGACTTATGGCATTAATTATGATACTGTTTTCTTACAAGAAGGGAATGTGAAAACACATCTTGAGCGTATTATCAGTGAAAGAGTGGAAAACATGCAAGCACATAAGGCTTTTGAAAAAGATTTTGCTGAAGCTGAACGTCAAAAGAATGCCTGTGATGTACAACTCTTTAAACTTGTTGATATGAGCCAGAAGTTAGATGCACTTATTTATAAACACCAGTTAACATTAATACCAGTTTCTGAAGAATTAGTAGAGCTCGACTACTTTAAAGTAGCTGAGCAAGATGCAAGTAAAGTTTTAGGCCTCCTTAGTCAAGAATTAAAAGCTTATGAAGATTTACTTCACGAAGTTTTAGCTAAACTAGAAGCGCCAGAACTTGTTCATTTTAAAGGAGACTTAGATAAACTTCTTACAGAAAAGCCACAAGATGAATTGTCAGCACTTCGTTATAAAGAACTTATTGGTGGTAAAGGTGGCTACTTAGAAAATTTACGTGAAGAAAAAGAGCGTATTAAACTTACTATCCTGGAACTAAAAAAAGATGAAGAGAGTTTTATTACACAGTGTATTCAAAAATGTGAACAAGTTTATAATGACCTTATGAGTCTTTCCCAGCTTTCTAAAATTGAACTTTATGGTCGTAGTCAAGAGATGATTCGTATTATTGTCACGCCACTTGATGAAGAGTTACGCTTTGCTAAGATGCGTAGTTATATTAATAGCTTAGTCGAACAAGTGGAGTATATTGAGGAAAGTAAAAAACAAGCTTATTTAGCAAGTCATTTAACGCTACGTGAACTCTTTAGTGCTTTTGTAGTCAATATCAAAAAAAGTGATGTGCGTATTTTTAAAGTAGAAGATATTGCAGAAAATAGCCGTGAACTTCCTTGGAATCGTGCAATTGGTTCAACAGGGCAATCTAATGGGATGTATATGAGCATTTTCATTTGTTTGATATCATATATTCGCAAACTCTACAATCCTCATATTGGTGAGGATAGCCGTAAGTTCATTATGCTAGATAGTCCATTCTCAGGTACAGCAGCAGCGTATATCTGGGAACCTGTTATTAAGCTCTTAGATCGTAATAATGTACAGCTTCTTTGTGTAGGATATGATATTCCAAATCATCTTATGTCTCTATTTGATGTGAAATATAACTTATCATCTACATATGATGTAGATAAAAAACAAACTATCGTAGTAGAAAATATCCGCTCAAATATGAACTTAAATAACTTAAGCTACGATAAATTAATCGGGGAGCAACTGACCTTATAATGTCTTTATCCTATAAATCTAAGGGTTAACTTAAAATTAATAGCCTAGTTAACCATTGAAAACAGCTAGATTAATACTTTTTGAAATAAATCTAGCTGCTTTTATATGTATACATACGCTATTTGTAGAGTATATTACTACAAAAGAAAGTTTCAAGTAATGGATGTTTAACTAATCTTATTTTAGTATATTCTAATATAAAGAGATGATAAATATGGAATTACGTGTATATCTTACGAATGGTGAGACAGTATCAATACCAAATGATAAAATTAATGCATTTTACAATTGGCTTGATCATGAAGCTACGCCTGCCTTTAGGTATATTAAGGATAGTGGCTTGAGTAGCAAAGAAGAAATTACACTTATAAGACAAGCAATAAACTATACAGAACGATATATCTAGTGTTAGCAGTAGTGCTAGGTATTATAAAAAAGACACCTTAAATAATGAGGCCACTGAAAAAGTCTATGATTGTTGAATTTCGACAATCATAGACTTTTTTCTGTTATAATAAAAGTATCAAATTCGGAAGGTGATACTATGCTTCAACAACAACAATCTTTAGTCTTAAGCCCATACATGAAAATTTACGATCTCGTTGTCCCAAAGGATAATCTTTTACGTAAGATCAATGAACTGATTGATTTTTCCTTTGTTTATGATGAACTTATTAATAAATATTGCTTAGATAATGGTAGAAATGCCATTAGTCCTATTCGCACGTTCAAATATCTTCTTTTAAAATCTATTTTTGATTTATCAGATGTAGATATTGTTAACGCTCTAGATATGATATGTCTTTTAAATATTTTCTAGATATGGCTCCTGAGGATGCTGTTATTGATGCAAGTTCATTGACTAAGTTTCGTAAACTTAGATTAAAAGATGTTAATCTTTTAGACTTACTTATCAATAAGACAGTAGGCATAGCACTTGAAAAAGGTATTATTAAGTCAAAATCTATTATCGTTGATGCAACACATACTAAATCACGTTATAATCAAAAATCACCTATAGAGATTTTACAAGATCGTTCTAAAAAATTACGTAAAGCCGTGTATGAAATAGATGAAAAAATGAAAGATGTTTTCCCTTCTAAAAACACGTCAAATGTTATAGAAGAGGAAATTACATACTGCCAAGAACTTTTAAAAGTAATAAACACTAATGAAGCAATCGCTTCATATCCTAAAGTAAAAGAAAAGATAAATCTTTTAGAAGAGACAGTAAATGATGATATTGAACATTTAAAGATTTCAAGTGATTGTGATGCAATGGTAGGACATAAAACAGCTGATACATCATTCTTTGGATATAAAACACATATAGCTATGACGGAGGAAAGAATCATTACCGCTGCAACGGTCAGCACTGGTGAAAAGAATGATGGAAAAGAACTAAAAACATTATTAGAGAAGAGTTTAGAGACCGGCCTTGAAATAGATACTATTATAGGTGATGCAGCTTATTCTGAAAAAGGAAATATTGAATTAGCAACTGAAAATGAGATTAAGCTTGTAGCCAAATTGAATCCGTCTGTAACACAAGGAGTTAGAAAAAAAGAAGATGAATTTTTGTTTAATAAAGATGCAGGAATGTATGTTTGTAAAGCCGGTCATATGGCGATTCGAAAAGCAAGACAAGGAAAGAAAGGTGTCTCAAAAAATCAAGCAGACACCTACTATTTTGATGTTGAAAACTGTAAAGTATGTTCATTTAAAGATGGATGCTATAAAGATGGGGCTAAAAGTAAAACTTATTCTGTAACTATAAAGAGCGATATACATAAAGAACAGGTGCGTTTTCAAGAAAGTGACTATTTTAAAGAGAAATCAAAAGAGCGATATAAAATAGAAGCTAAAAATAGTGAATTAAAACATAGGCATGGTTATGATGTTGCATCATCATCAGGCTTAATAGGCATGGAAATGCAAGGGGCACTGGCCATGTTCGCAGTAAATTTAAAAAGAATTATTAAGTTAATGGAGGCCTAGTACCACCATTAACTTAATAATAAAGAAAAAAGGCAATTAAAATCTTGACTTTAGATTTTGATTGCCTTTTTTGAAGTGCTTTTTTTAGGTTTATTTGAAAAACGATAGTTTTTCAGTGGCCTCTAAATAATAGGTGTCTTTTTTCTTGCTATATGAACTTCCTTAATCACTTCTTTACGTTATCTCATACTGCTTTTATGTTTTATCACATTATTTAACTACTTTTGAGCCCTAGTATTTTATATCGAAGAGCTCTACGCTATTTAGTAAATATTATATAGCTGGTTATATTATGGTGAATTCTAGTACTAGGTTAAAATTAACTGAATATTTTGAGCTAATTTCAATATCTTTTCCCTTACACTATCTCATACCCACCACAGATAATATAAAATTATCTGTGGTGGGTTGCATTTTACATGCAAAATATGTTAACATATAAATATAAGTTAACCTAAGTTAACTTCATACAAATCAATAGGTTAACCAGTTGCAAAAAAGTTAACAAAAAGGAGTAAATAAATGAGTGATGTAACATTTGGTGTAAAAGTAACCGAAGAAATGAAGAATGAACTAGCCGAATTAATGAGAAATAATGCATTAAGTGGTAAAGAATTTATGAGTATGCTGCTCACAAGCTATAAATTAGAAAAATCGCGTTCAGAGAGTCATTTATTTGAAAGTGATATGAAAGAGCTACAAGTTTTGTTAAATCGCATTCAAAAACTGTATTTACATATGACAGAGAAGAGTGAGATAGCGTATGAAGAGCGTTTAAAAGGGGTAGAGGAAATTATTAATGAAAAAGAAGAAGAAGAAAAGGTATTAAGAATTGAAAATGAAAGCCTCAAAAAGCAATTAGAAGCGAGTCAAAAAGACATTCAAGAAGAATCACTTAAAGTAAAAACAGTAACTGTTCAATTAAAAGATGTTGAAGCAGAATTAGCTGATCAAAAAACGCAATTAAAGAATAATCTGCTATTACATCAAAAGTTCGAGGAAGAAGTAGAAGAATTAAAGGCGCAGTTAGAAAGCTATAAACGCTTAGAAGTAGAGATTAGTGAACGTAATGAAGAAAATAACAAATTAAAAAATAGAAATGATGAATTAGCCTCAGAAGTTTGGTTTTTACAAAGAGAAGTAGAAAAGCTTAATGAAGAAAAAAAACAGATTTTAGAAAAACACGAAGAGGAAACTAAAAAGCGTCAGGCAACTTATGAACTTGAACTTAAAAATCAATTACTCGAGCAAAAATTACAACTTACAGAAGAAATTAACGATTTAAAAGAAGTAAATCGTCAGTTAGAACGTGCTTATAATGAAAAAATCCAAGAGTTTTATGCAAAGTTACAAAATACAGGAGAAAAAAAGGAGTAAGATATTGAAATTTATTCTGTATAATGGTATACTCATAAATTGAAAAAGGAGTTGTATACAAATGGCAAATTATTTATCACCACAAGAAATCACAGACTACACAAGTGAAGGTGGCGTAAACAAAGTAAATCGTAGTGTGTTACTTGTATTTTTAATGGCAATTATGGCGGGTGTATATATTGCACTTGGTGGTTTTGCTTCTTCAGTAGCTGCTCACGATATCGCAAACAAAGGGATTAATAAACTTGTAACTGGTGCAGTTTTCCCAATTGGGTTAATGTTTGTAGTTATTAATGGAGCGGATCTTTTTACAGGTAACTGCTTAATTGCACTTTCTACATTAGAAAAGCGTACAACAGTTGCACAATTTGTTAAAAACCTTGCAATTGTTTTAGTAGGAAACTTTGTAGGTGCAGTAACTGTAGCATTTTTAGTAGCAAACAGTGGACTTTTAACAATGAGTGACAATGCTTTCGGCGGTTATGTTCTCAAAACAGCTGTTAATAAAGTTAATTTAGGATTCAAAGAAGCATTTTGTTTAGCAGTGCTTTGTAATATCTTTGTATGTGCAGGGATTTGGATGATTTATGGTGCAAAAGATATTTCAGGTAAAATCTTAGCCGGATTCTTCTCAATCTTTGCTTTCGCAATTAGTGGTGCAGAGCACGTTGTTGCGAATATGTACTATATTCCAACAGCACTTTTTGTAAAATCAAATGTAGACTTTGTAGAAGCATCACATTTAGCTGCAGATAAAATTGCAACTTTAACATGGGGTAACTTCTTTGTAAAAAATGTTATTCCAGTTACATTAGGAAATATCGTTGGTGGTTTATTCATTGCAGTAATGTATTTCTTAATCTATAGAAAACTTACAAAACCATCTAAATAATTATTTACATAAAGAGACGCCATATAGCCTGTTGCTATTATAGCGTCTCTTTTGTTTTAGTATTATAATAAGTAGTATCAATCACTAAGGAGACTTCAATATGCAAATTGAAAAAGCAGTAGTTTATTTTTTAGAAGCATTAGAGAGTGAGCAACTTTCTAAACACTCTATTCGTGCATATGGACAGGACTTAAAACAATTTATAAACTGGACATCTAAAACTGATTTAAATGAATTAGGCTTTGAGGATTTTCAGGATTATTTTATTAGTATTAAGACACTTAAAGTGACAACAATCAAACGTAAACGTGTCGTTTTACACCGTTTTATGAAGTATTGTTATCGTAAACAACTTTGCACAGAGAAGCTTTATGAGTATATAGATCCTATTAAGAACAAGAAAACAGTTTTACCCAAAGAAGTGCTTACAAAAGAAGAGATTGTACATCTCTTTGGTTACCTAGATGAAGAAGTTAAACGATTAGAAGTAAAAAAAGATCAATCGTATTATCATTATCTTTATTATTGTGCAATTCGTAACCGCTTACTAATAAGTCTCTTACTTTATACAGGTTGTCGTGCGCATGAGGCGGTTGCTCTAAAAAAACAGGATATCAATCTAGTAGGGCAAACTATCTTACTCTTTACCAAAGGTGCAAAGTATAATCAGATTCCTATTCATGAAGATTTATTAGCAGCTTTTACATTATATGATGAAGCCCTTCAAACTCTAAATCCAGATTTGATAAAAAATTTAGATGAAAGTATATATTTATTTCCTAGCAAAAATGATATATCTACTTACTTATCAACCCGCACATTACATGATTTAATGAATAAACTATCACAAGTAATGGGACGTCATATTCATGCCCATTTATTTAGACATACATTTGCTTCTTATTGCATTGCATCTAATATGGATATTTCTACAATTTCCTCATTAATTTCACATAGTAATCCATCTATTACACTTTCTATTTATACGCATGAAATTGATGCACATAATAAGCAAGAACAAATCAAAAAATTAAGTTTTCAATAAAAATAGGTATTAAAATCCACTTATTAACTTATACTACCTAAAAAAGGAGTGAATAATATGAGTGGATATGATGATTTAAAAAACAAATATAAAGAAGGATATCGTTGTATTTATACTGAAAAAGGTAATGACGATACAATGACAATGCATCTTAAAAACTTTAGAGAAGAAAAAATCCATACAATCCAAGCTAAAGGGGATATGGAAATTGGGCAAATTGAAGATTTTTTAGATAAACTTAATGATATTAAGAAAAATAAAGGATCTGATTGTTACTAATAATAAAAAAGCAATATGTCTAGTGAAAGACATATTGCTTTTTATTATTTTAATACATTCATAAGTTTATTTAACGAATAAGTTTTTTAATAAGTGGTATTTTAGGTGCATAAGGTGGAAAGCGAAATGGTAACTCTTTTTTTCCACTTATAAGTATTGTCTTTTCGTGAGAAAATGTTTTAAAACTATGATAGCCATGATATTGTCCCATACCGCTATAGCCAACACCTCCAAATGCAGCTTCTGGATGAGTACTGTGTAAAATCGTGTCATTAACGCATCCACCGCCAAAAGAGATGTGCTTTAGTAAATATTGTATACGTTTTTTATCTTCACCAAAGATATAACAAGCTAATGGTTTCGGACGTTGTTGAATAAGGCGAATGGATTCATCTAAACGCTTAAATGGAATGATTGGCAAGATAGGACCAAATATCTCTTCAGACATAGCAGGATCATGAATACTTGCCGGATAAAGAAGAGTAGGCTCAATATATAAGTCATCTGTGTTAAAATGACCACCATAACAAATTTTCTCTTCATCCATCATTTGCAATAAACGTACATAATGCATTTCATTAATAATGCGTGCAATTTGTTTTGAATTACTATAATGCTTATCTAGCACTTTAATAAGCTCTGTAATAAAGGTTTCAGCCACGTTTTCATGTACTAAAACATAGTCAGGTGCGATACAAGTTTGTCCTGCATTAATGCATTTGCCCCATGCAATACGTTTAGCTGCCAACTTAATATCTGCGTCATAATCTACAATTGTAGGGCTTTTTCCACCAAGTTCTAATGTTACTGGTACGAGATGTGCAGCCGCCGCTGCCATAACCTTCTTTCCTACCTCAATGCTGCCAGTAAAGAAAATATAATCTAGTGGTTCTTTTAATAATTCCTCACACGCTTTAGCATCACCCTCTATAATTGTTACATAGTAAGAAGGAAAAACTTCTTCAATGATTTGACGTAGTATTTTATTAGTATAAGGTGTATACTCTGAGACTTTAATAATGCCACAATTCCCAGCCACTAATGCACCTATAAGAGGAATTATTGCTAACTGAAAGGGATAGTTAAAAGGGGTAAAAATCAATACAACGCCATAAGGTTCAGGCATAACTTTTGTTGTGCTCTCTATAAGTGGAAGTACACCCCCATAATTTTTACCTTTTGTCCATTTAGTAATATTTTTTAGCATATGATTTATTTCTGTAATTGTTGTATAAATCTCTGTTGTATAGGTTTCAAAAGCTGGTTTTTTAAAATCTTTATACAAGGCTTTAATAATATCTTCCTGATGATTTAAAATAGATTTTTTTAATTTTTTTAAATAATAAATTCTAAAATTAATGTCATAAGTACGACGTGTATAAAAATAACGATGCATTTCTTGTATATGGTTGGTAAATTTATTCATTTTTTAATCCACCTTTATCCTTTCTTAAAGACAATATGAGTCTCTTTCAATTTAGGCCCTAACATATTTTTCTTAATGAAATACTTTGCAGATTTGCAAATGTTTGCTTAACATAGAAGCCATTCATTAGGGCAAAATAATAATATAAAAATACGATTCAGGGGGCTAAATATGAAAAAGAAAATTTTTAAAGCGATGCTTTACCTCTTATGTATATTCACACTTATTTCGCCCATAATGGCACAAGCAAAAACAGGAAAAAAAGACAAACCCGGTACAGCTATTTTCGTCATGTCTGATATACCCTGTATTATGGCAACAACTAAACATATCAGTAAAGACCTTTCTACCCTTTATCTTGATATTAAGTTACCACAACTTCATGGATTTAGCGATACAAAATTTGAAAAAAGTTTAAATCATCGTTTTTTAAAAGAAGGAAAAAGTAAAGCAACTAATGCAATTCATAATGCAGAAAGCTATAACAAAGCAAACTTAGAAGACAATATTCCACCTTTAAAATTTGAGTATTTATCTAACTATACACTTATTGAAACAGTGGATCCTTACTTTGTCATAGAATTTTTAGATTATGAATACAGTGGTGGTGCACATGGTTTAAGTACACAAAAATATGTTGTATTAGATACTATCAATAATGAGGAAGTATCACTTTCTAGTTTATTTAAAGCTAACGCACCTTATAAGGAGATAATTAATGAAGAAATTAACCGTCAAATTATAGCACGTACTGCAAAAGGTGAATTTTTCTTCACTGGTAGTGATGGCTTTTCTGGAATCAAAGATAATGTACAATTTTATATCAATAAATATGGTCAGCTTGTAATTGTTTTTAACGTATATGAAATTGCTCCTTATGCAGCAGGTGTTGTTGAGTTTCCTATTAATTCTGATATATTACAAAGCATTCTTAAATAAAATTGTCATCTTTGACTTTTTAGTGTAATATAAAGTTAGTATATTATTCTAAAGAGGAGGAAATCATGTACAAATCAAAGATGTACACGACGAAACATCATATATCACAGAAAAAATTATGGATGCTTTTACTAATTATAAGTGTACTTGCTGTGAGTTTCTTAACATTAGGCTCAATGAATAACTATGAAAATCCTTCATTAACAGGTAAATGGATTTCTACTGAGACAGGTGCAACTGTTAAGTTTACTCAAGATGAGCGAGTTATTCTTTCAGCAAGTCCACTTACTGGTACTTATCATATTATTTCTCCTAATACGATGGAATATACAATAGATGATTTAACTTTTACGATGTCTTATCGTATTGAAGGTAGATATTTGTATTGGGGGATGAATGATGAAGCACAGGAATGCTTTAAAAGAAAATAAATCCCTTTATTCTCTCACATGAAAGTAGGGTGAACATCATGAATCGTATAGAAATAGAACATATTTATGAGCAAGCATATAAAAATGGAAAAACAGTTTGGAATCAGAAGGTTTCTGAGGGTGAATCTGGATACTTACCTGCTTTAGATGGAATGATTCAGCCTAATGATATAGCCGCTGAATATCCATTAGGTCTTATTGATATACCTATTGATAAAATTATTGGTACATATACTCACTCAAGAAGTATCTCTTTTACAGCCAACTTTTTACCTATTATGCCGATTAAAACTGAGTTTGCATCAAAATGGATGCATCTATATCATTATCATATAGAACAAGGGATTGCAGACCCTATTAAAGTTTATGAATATTTAAATCGCTTTTTTGTTGTTGAAGGTAATAAGCGTGTAAGTGTGCTAAAATACTTAAAAGGCACTACAATTAGTGGGCAAGTTATTCGCCTGATCCCTAAACGTAATCCGGAAAGTAAAATTAATAATATCTATTATGAATTTATGGATTTTTATAAAGCCTCAAGAATTAATAGCATATGGGTTTCTGAAGAAGGTTCTTTTGATGAATTACTAAAATACTTTAAGGCCTATCCATTTAACGAAGAACTTGAAGTGGAAGAGAAGGGCAAAGTATTCCTAGCAAATCTGTATCGACCTTTCCGTCAGATTTATCATGAACAGGGTGGTGCAAAATTAAATATTACGACAGGTGATGCTTTTTTAACATTTTTAAAAGTATATGGGCTTCCTGAAGAAATTACACCAGAAAAACATAAGGCCAATATAAAAAGCATTATTGAAGAATTACAAGGTACCGTCTCAAATGCTGTGAGTGTTGAAACTGAAGCGATTGAAGTGCCACGTAAAAAATTACGTCTAAGTAACTTAACGGATTTTATGACACCTAAAAAGATTCTTAAAATTGCTTTTGTATATGCAAAAAGTAGTGAGAATTCTGGATGGGCATATAGTCATGAACTAGGACGCCTACACATAGATAATGTTTTTAAGGGACAAATTACAACAGAAAAAGTTTGTAATGTACCAGAAGATGAACGTGCCTTTGAATCTTTTAAAACATTAGCTGAAGCGGGTTATGATCTTGTTTTCGCTACAAGTCCAACCTTTTTAGCACCTGCTTTAAAAGCTGCCATTGAATTTCCACATGTAAAATTCTTTAACTGTGCAGCCACACATTCCTATAAATCTCTAACGCTTTATTATGGTCGTATTCATGAGCCTCGCTATTTATTAGGAATGATTGCAGGGAGTATGACAAAAAATAACGTAATTGGTTATGTTGCACCTTATCCTATTTCAGAAGTAATTAGCAGCATTAACGCCTTCACATTAGGTGCACGTGCAGTAAATCCTTATGTTACAGTTAAAGCACTTTGGACGAATAGATGGGATAACCCTGAAGGCGGAAAATGCATTGCAGAAAAGCTGTTAAATATGGGTGCCGATATTATCTCCAATGAAGATTTACCAATCCCAGGTGATGTTTCAAAGGGATATGGTGTTTATAAGATTGATGAAATTACTCATGAAAAAACACATTATGCTATGGCTATTTGGAATTGGGGTGTTTTTTATGAAAGCGTTATCCAAAACATCTTAAACGGCACATGGCATACACTATATGAGGACTCTGAAGGACGTACAATCAACTTCTGGCAAGGTATGAATAATGGCATTGTGGATTTGCTTTATTCAAACCGCAATATTAACGCACCTATGAAATATCTGATTGAAAATGTAAAAAAGGCTATTACACGCAATGAATTTAATATATTTGAAGGTCCTATATACAACCAAAATAAGCAATTAAAAGTTAAACGCAATGTCTCATTAGATTATGATGACATTGTGCATATGGATTGGCTTGTAGATGGTGTAGAAGGGGAGATTCCTGATATTAAATCACTTATTCCAACAGATCCTTTTTCATATATGAAAGGACTTACCGGAAACAAATAAACACTAAAAAAGATAGGATACTTAGATATCCTATCTTTTTTAGTGTTTATTAAGAAACCTATCTATATTATTTGGTCTCCCATGCAATTAAAACATATTCCTTGCCTGTCTTTTGTTTAAGTTCTTGTTCTACTTCATAAAGCTTTTGCTTTTCAGTTTCTGAAAGGGTCGCAATGCAAAAATTCTGATTACTCATTCTATCAGCTCCTTACCCAATTTAAAGTTGTATACTTACTTAGTATCTCTTATAAAGAAATAACATATTCATTCTTTAAGCTGTTTCAGAAACTAATCGGTATTGTGCTTCATAAAGTTTTGCATAAAGCCCATCTTGTTGCAAAAGCTGTTCATGTGTACCAGATTCCATAATACCTGCATGATTGATGACCATAATTTTATCACAATCACGAATAGTAGAAAGTCGATGTGCAATAACAAAAGAAGTGCGTCCTTTTAGTAGTTTTTCTATTCCAGATTGAACAAGTTTTTCCGTTTGTGTATCAATATTAGAGGTTGCCTCATCTAATATTAAAATCCTTGGATTTGCAAGTAATGCTCTTGCAAATGAAATAAGCTGGCGCTGGCCTAGGGAGAGCCTAGATCCTCTCTCATTTACTTCGGTATCATAGCCTTTTTCCATCTTCATAATAAACTCATGAGCATTTACTGCTTTAGCCGCAGCAATAACTTCTTCATCTGTAGCTTCTAAACGACCATAGCGAATATTCTCCATAATACTTGTAGAAAATAGGAAAGTATCTTGTAACATAATCCCCATTTGACCTCTAAGAGATTCTAAATCAACTGATTTAATATCTGTACCATCAATTAAAATACGCCCTTGAGTTGGCTCATAAAACCTACTTAAAAGAGAAACAATTGTTGTTTTACCAGCACCAGTAGGTCCTACTAAGGCGACACGTTCCCCAGGATTAACTGTAAAACTCACATCTTCTAATACTGGTACATTTTCTTCATAAGAAAAACTTACATGATCAAAAATAACGCGTCCTTTAATTGTACCTATAGCTGGTAATATTTTGCCTGTTATAGCATCTTTATTTTGAATAGCTGGGGATTCATCCAATATAGCAAAAATACGCTGTGCAGCAGAAAGATTTGTGATAAGTGTATTATAAAAGGTTGAGAGATTCATAATAGGTCGCCAGAACATACCAACGTACATACAAAATGCTAAAAGGGTTCCTATTTGAATTTCACCCTTCATTACTAAATGGTACCCGATGAAAAATACAATAACATTACCAGCCCCCCAAGAAAGATCTACTAATGGCCAAAAGAAGTCGTTTAGCTTGACAGCATGGATAAAGCTATCTGACATTTTTTGTACATGTTCCTTAAATGTTTCAGCATGACTTGCTTCATTGGCAAAGGCCTCGACAACCTTCATACCTGAAAAACTTTCATGGCTAAAGGCATTTAAATTTGAACGATATTCACGATAAATAAGCCATCTTTTATGCGAGTGAATCTCAATAAAAGACATTGCTGCCACTAAGATGGGCAGTAATACTAAACATGCCAGTGCCATCTTCACATTCAATAGAAACATAAAAAATGTTACGCAAACTAATGTTAGAATTTCAGGTACTAAAGATTGAATCGTCTGATTAAATAAGTCTTTTAGGGCATTTACATCTCCAATTACCCTAGCAAGAATCTTACCAACAGGTCGCGTATCAAAAAAGTCAAATGAAAGCTGTTGAATATGACTATAAAGCTCATAACGGATATTAACAAGTATTTCATTTGTAACTTTTGCAATCATATGTGTACGATAATATGAAATAATCCAGCTCATGACATTAAGACTAATCAAAATGCCACCTATAATAAATAACCCTTTGAAATCTCCATTAGCAATATACTTATCAATGGCAATTTCTAATAAATAGGGATTAATAACACTACAAAACATAGTTACAATAAGTAATAGTATTGCAATACAAGTTGGTATTTTATAAGGCTTAAGATAAGTTAGTAAACGTCTAATTAAATTTTTCTTTGAAGAATTAGCCAATTTTAACCCCCCTTTTTTCTAGTGTATTAAAGTCTTCATATTGCTTACAGAAGACTTCATAATAGCAACCTTTCTGTTTGAGTAATGCTTCATGTGTACCAGATTCTTTAACCTTTCCATCTTCTAGATAAACAATTAAGTCTGCATTTTTCACAGCAGAAATACGATGTGCAATGATAAATGTGGTGCAGGCATTTTCTAATTCATATAACGAAGTAAGTAGTGCATGTTCTGTTTCCATATCAAGAGCAGAAGTCGCATCGTCCAAAATTAATAGAGGTGCCTTACGAAGTAATGCACGTGCGATAGCAAGTCTTTGTTTCTGCCCACCAGATAATCCAAGCCCACGTTCACCAATCTCTGTATTAAATCCCTCAGGTAAGCTTTCAATAAACTCTAAAATACAAGCCTTTTTACATACTTCTCTGATTTCCTCTAATGTAGCATCTTGTTTACTAAAACGAATATTATTCGCAATGGTATCTGAGAATAAAAACGTATCTTGTGGCACAATGGCCATTTGGCGACGTAGTACATTTAAGTCATAGTCTTTTACATTAACGCCATCAATTAATACATCTCCCTCATAAGCCTCATAGTAACGGCCAAGTAACTGAATAAGTGATGACTTCCCGGCACCCGTTGTGCCCATAATTGCTACCTTACTGCCTTTAGGAATGGTAAGATTAATATTTTCTAATACCTTTTCATCTTGATATTTAAAATTCACGCCATTAAAGATTATATCACCTTCTATTTTTTCCGGTGCATATGCATTTTTTGAAGGAGATTGGACTTTAGTTTGACGATCAAGTATTGCAAATACCTTTTTTGCCGAAGCTTGATTACGAGAAAGTACCCCCATAAGCCATCCTAATTGACGCATAGGCCAAATAAGATTCCAAATATAATTACTAAAGGCAACTAAAACGCCCATAGACATATTTCCTTTTAAAATAAATACGCCACCAAATATAATCATAGCGACACTAGAAATATTCGTTAAAAACTCAATAAGTGGCATATATTTAGCTTCTGTATCCGCAATTTCCATATTAATATCATAGAACTTTTGATTAAGTTTTAGGAACTTATTAATTTCATATTTTTCACGTGCAAAGGCCTTAACTAAGCGCATACCTGAAAGATCTTCTTGAGCAGTTGTATTAATGATAGCTGTTTGATCACTCAGTTTCCCATAGCTGATGCCAAATAGTTTTTCTATCTTTATTGCAATGAAGCTAATAGGAATCATAAAAGCTACACAAATACTAGCTAATCGCCAATCTAGTACAAAGATAATAATGGCACTGAATGTAAAGTAAAAAATGTTCTCCACAAACATTCGTAAACCAAAGCCAATTGTTTGCCACACATTTTCAATATCTTCATTAATACGTGACATTAATTCACCAGTATTCATATTATCGTAATACGTAAATTCAAATGTTTCCATATGCTTGAAAAGCTCATTTTTTAATGCTGTATGCACACGAACACCTATGAGGTCATAGGTATATTCCTTAATAAACCCAAAGGCTGATTTTAAAACTGTTAAAATCAACATAGCTAAAATAACATATTTAAATAATTCAGCTTTACCTTCAATAATAATGTGATCTACAAGTATCATTTGCAGAAGTGGTGAAATTTGATCAATACCAATAACAAGCAGCATACAAAGTGTGCCTAATATCAGTAGCTTTTTATGTTTTATAACATAGCGTAATACTCTTAACAAATATATTCCCCCTTTAATATTATGTTTTTATAAAAATAAAAAAGGTCATAGTGTGTTACTATGACCTTTTTTAATCAATTTATTTAAGGACATCAAAATTAAATAAACAGATAAAAGGCCATAGTAAAACCATGACCTTTTTATTACAAAATAATATTATCTCATTCAAAAATTATATACTCTACAAAGTTATACGAATGAGCTCTATAATATAGTGGCCTTGGTTACTTGACCCATCTATAGGAGATGGATCTATTTTAATATTTAATTGTTTAACTTCTTGATTATTAAAATGTAAAAACATAAATCCACCTCCTTAATTTTTTATTTTTTTATTAAATCAACATATGCCTATTATAATAAGTCATCCTGACAATGTCAAACACTTTTCTGAAAATATAATACTTTATTTAAATAAATTGATAAGTATGACACCTGTAATAATGCATATAATTCCTATAATCTGAGGAAACTGCAGTGACTCATGTAATAATACGACACCGCTTATTAAAGTCATTAAAGTTATAATACCATTCGTCATAGGGAAAATATAACTCAGTGATTCATGCTTAATAATCACCAGCCATAGGATAAAACTGCAGCCATAGCAAAAGATGCCTAATAGTGAAAGTAATGAAAAGTGCAGTTCTAATTGCTTTACTGTTAAATGAAAAAAATTAGTTGGACTGCCAAGCTTAAACAAAGTTAAACCACTTACTGTAAGTACAATATAGCAAATAAATATAATCATAGTCTTTTTCCTTTAACTAATGAATTTCTTTAATAATATAAATAGGCCTATGCTTAGTTTCTAGATAAGTCTTAGCTAAATATTGACCTAAAATACCAATGCAGAATAACTGAATACCACTGATAAAACAAATAATACAAACTAAGGAAGGCCATCCATAAGCAGAACCTCCCCAAATGAGCTGACGCACAATAGTAAAAACAATAGCTACAAATGAGCATATGCAAAAGAATAATCCCATAATAGAAGCAAAAGCTAAGGGCGCAGTAGAAAAGGCAATGAGCCCTTCCAATGAATAACGTAAAAGTCCCCAAAAAGACCAATGCGTTTCACCTGCTATACGTTTTACATTTTCATATTCAATCCATTCTGTATGAAAACCTACCCAACTAAAAAGTCCTTTTGAAAAACGGTTATATTCTGTAATCTCTAATAGCGCATTCACCATTTGTCTTGTCATAAGACGAAAGTCACAGGCCCCATCTACAACCTCAATTTTACAAAGTCTATGCATAATTGCATAAAACCATCTAGCAAAAAATGAGCGAATTGGCGGTTCACCTCTGCGTGTCACTCGTCTCGTTGCCACGGAGTCGCATTTTTTATTACATAACGTTTCATACATTTCAATAAGCAACTTAGGTGGATGTTGCATGTCCGCATCCATCACTACAACGAAATCTCCAGTTGCATTTTTAAGCCCAGCATAGATAGCTGCCTCCTTTCCAAAATTACGTGAAAATGAAATATAGTGAATATCAGAATAAGTAGCTTGAAGTAATTTAATGACTTCTAATGTATGATCTGTAGAACCATCATCAATAAATAAAACTTCACATTCTAATGAATCAAGTTTAGACATAGTCTCACGGAGTGCTGTATGTAAATAGGGGATAGCAACTTCTTCATTATAGCATGGCACAATAACTGTTAATGTTTGCATCTATACACCTCCTATACAAGCTATTTCTAGTTATATATGAAGATATAAAGATAGATATGCTTTATTAATGCTTAAATTCTTTACTGCCGAAAAATCATACTTAGGTTAAACACTTTGTTTTTTCCTATATATAATGTGTAAATAGCATAATTATATATAAATTATCATAAGATGAATGGAGGACAAGTTTGAGATGCTGGGAGGCTAAGGATGAATATACTATATAAATATCAGCTATTTAATTTACAAGTAGAAAGTCAATTAGAGCTTGCACTATTGGATAAAAGTGAAGAAATAGATACTCCACCAGATGTTTTTATTGAATTAGGGCAAATTCCTGCTATAAAAGAAAGTGTTCTTTATGAAAATAGCTATAGTCAATTAGCTCAAAATGAATATTGTCTAAAGGTAGAAGAGGTGGCCAATTATTATGTTGCACATGGCAATTATATTCGCATAGAACCTATGGAAAGCTTAGATGATGGGAACATCATTTTATTTTTGTTAGGTTCCGTATTAGGTGTGCTATTAGCACAAAGAGAAGCTGTTATTCTACATAGTAGTAGTGTGGTAATAGATAACAAGGCTATTTTATTTTGTGGAAACTGCGGTGTAGGAAAATCTACTATTGCGACAGCATTTAGATTAAAAGGGTATCCCTTATTATCAGATGATATTAATCTTTTAGAGTTAAATAATAGCAATACAGTTAATGCCTATAAAGGCTTTCCCCAGCAAAAGCTGTGTGAAAATGCCTTAAATCACTTAAACATCGATAAGACTAACTATAAAAAGGTAAGCTATGCCAAAGGTAAGTATATTACGCATCATTTAACATGCTATTCAAAAAAAATTGTTCCAGTAAAGGCTATTTATGAAATACGCCCCTGTGATGTATCTTATGTACAAATTAAGGAAGAAAAAGGTAAGGCAAAACTTATTGGTTTAATGAAAAATTTATTTAGATTACAAGTTAGATACTATACAGGAACTTCTTCAGCTTTTATGAAACAATTAATTCAAATAGCAACTAACGTCTCATACTTTGTAATAACAAGACCAAAAGATCACTTTTGTATTAATGAAATGCTAGAAAAAATTGTAATTAATAATCAAAAATAATTATTTTATAGGAGTGAAGTTTATGAAGAAAGAAAATATTACATTAACAACAACGGTCCTTCAAAAAAGGGAAATATATCTAACTGATTTAGATGATGATAAGGTAATGATGGATTTAGATACAGGCAATTATTATGCCTTAAATAGTATAGGGGCTAGTATTTGGGAAGGAATTGAAAATCCTATTACCGTAGAAAATTTAGTTCAAAACCTATTAAAAGAATATGATGTATCACAAACTGTTTGTGAAGAGCAAGTTCTTGCCTATTTACAGAAACTATATAATGCAGATTTAGTAGCTGTTATAGCATGATAAACGCAAGGGGGCTATAAGTTGAGCATTATCGGTGGTATTTTAGGTACAGCAAGTCAATCACATTATAAAGTCTTATTAAATGCTATGAATTGTTATCAAACACAACCAATAGCGTTCTTACAACAATCACAAGCTTATATGGCCTGTGGTATGCAGTATTTCACTATAGAATCTTTAAAGGAAAAGCTTCCCTTTAAAACACCATCCTTAAGTATTACAGCAGATGCTATTATTGATAATAGGGAAGAGCTTATTGCAAGCTTGCATATTAGCAAAGATATATCAGACAGTCAAATTATTGTAGCAGCTTATCAAAAATGGGGCACACATTGTAGCGAGCATTTAATAGGTGACTTTGCTTTTGCTATATGGGATAACATCAAAAAAATACTTTTTTGTGTAAGGGATCATGTAGGTAAAAGGAGCTTATACTATACACAAGCTTCTGGGCAGTTTATTTTCTGTACAGTGATGGCACCCATTTTACAAGTAATAGGAGAGAGACCCTTAAATGAAAAGTGGGTAGCTGATTTTCTAACCATTCAAGGTGTTGTACATGAAATATGTATAGATGAAACAGTTTATCAAGGAATTAATCAACTTCCACCAGGTCATCAACTTATTGTTACGGCTGATCAAAAAATACATATGTTACAATATTGGCATCCTGAGCGCATCAAAACCTTAAATCTAGGTAATAATGCTGCATATGAGAAAGCATTTAGAAATGTCTTTAATCAGGCTGTAAAATGTCGCTTACGTTCTTCTGAAAATGTAGGTATTATGCTTAGTAGCGGATTAGACTCTACTGCTGTGGCTGCTGTAGCAGCACCAGAACTTGCCAAACAAAATAAAAAGCTCATGAGTTTTACTGAAATTCCCTTAATGGCATATAGTAATCAAATGGGGAGCTCTAAAATAGTTGATGAATCTCCTTATGTCCTAGAAATGCAAAAACTATATCCCAATATAGAACCTTGTTTTAAGAGTTTTGATGCTAAGAACGCCTTTGAAGGTATAGATAAAAGGATTCAAATTCTAGAGCAACCTTATAAAGTCATCGAAAACCTATATTGGATAGAAGGCATTTTAGAAACTGCTCAGGAAAAACAGTGTAAAGTTTTATTAGATGGTCAGTTTGGCAATTTTTCTATCTCACAGGGTAATGTTTTCTGCTATTGGAATACACTATTTCATCAGGGGCGTTGGCTATGTTTAATAAAAGAAATTAATGCATTTTGTAAATTTCATCATAGTAGTCGAAAAATAGCGTATCTTACTGTCTTAAAGAAGTTATTTAATCAATTTAAAAGTAGTAGTTTACAAGTAGACCCATTAGCCATCGTTAACCCAAAACTTGCTGAGAAATATCACTGTTTAGCACGTATTAAACAAAAAGGATATCTCTTTAATGACAAAAGAATATTAGAAGAACATAGTCAGAAACAATTTACTACAAATTTAATTTTATTTTCACATATGGGGGCGATAGAGACGAAACAATCGCTTACCTATGGCTTAATTAGAAGAGATCCTACTAGAGATAAGCGTGTTATTGAACTTTGTTTAAGCATTCCACAGAAACAATTTGTTTATCACGGTGAAGAACGTTCGCTAATTAGGAGAGCCATGAAGGATGCTGTACCAAATAGCATCCGTTTAAATTACTACACAAGAGGTAAGCAAGCTGCAGATTGGGTGCAGCGCCTAATGCCTTATAGCTCTGAAATCAAAGAAGAATTAGAACTGCTATTAAGTGATTCTAGTATTAAGGACTACTTAGATTTCCCTAAAATTGCTCACTTGCTTAAACAGTATGAAAAAAATAATCATTTAAATATTTATGGCTTTGAATTGAAGAGTCTCATGACGGCTTTAGTATTTTATCATTTTATTCAAATAAAACAGGTCAATACTATTTATTTTCCGGCTTAGTCATAAGTTAAATAAATAGCGCATAGAAATAGTTACTGTAAATGTAGTGTACAATTTGTTGCATTTGCAAATAAATATTATTTAACGCCTTGCGGGTGATAATAATGTTTTAACTTTCCTGATAATATCTGAAACATTATTTATCATACATATCTTCTAAAAAGGATGATTTATATGAAAACATGGGAACAACCAGAAATTACAAACTTAAGGCTTGCAAAAACCGCGGGTAACCCTGCTACAAGTGGAAATGACACTTCTATCCCAGATTGTATTGAAGACGCTTTTGAAAGCATCTATGGTGATCATAGTGGCCCTGATTCTCCAGCTAATTTTAGTCACTAAGCATAAAAAAGACTACTGCATAATCAAATTTAATTGTTTATGCAGTAGTCTTTTTTTATACTTTCTTTTTCTATAAGACATCCTTTTTCTAAAGCATAAATCCTGTCACAGATATTTAATGCAGAAGGACGATGGGTAATTATAATGCAAGTTGGATGATATTCAAGTTTAGAAACTGCTTTAAGCACTTTAATTTCTGTATTAGGGTCTAGTGCTGATGTGGCCTCATCTAATATTAAAATGGGCTTCTGACGAAGGAATGCTCTAGCTATAGCTAATCGTTGTGCTTGGCCTTCTGAAAGTCCAATACCTTTTTCACCTATTAATGTTTCGAGTTGATGTTCTAAACTATAAACAAATTCATCAATATCAGCCAGTTGCAAAGCTTTCATAATATCAGATGGTGTTGCTTGATGATTACCTTTATAAAGATTCGAAGCAATGGTACCTGAGAAAAGGGTATTTCCTTGAGGTACATAGGAAACAAAGTTTCTAAAGCTAGCAGAAAGCCTTGAGGTATGTATGCCATCGTTAATTAATATCTCGCCACTTAAAGGTGTAACAAGTGCTAGCAGCAGGCGAATAAGTGTAGTTTTTCCTTCTCCCGAAGGCCCGATTAAACCGATGATTTCTCCAGGCTCAAATATACAAGAAACTTTATTTAATACAGGGCGATTAGGTTCATATGCAAAACTAACATCTTTAAATTCAATAGTTGGTGCTGCACCTAAGTTAAGTTTATTGATGGTTTCTAAATGAAGCTCTTCTAAAATCATAAGTCGTTCACTTGCTGCGAAACTCGTGACAAACTGGGGATAATAGCGTGCCAAGCTTGTAAATGGGGCTTGCACATTAGAAAAAAGTTGCATTAAAGCTGTAAGCGTACCATAAGTTCCTGTTTGATGCGCTAAATTTAAGGCGCCCCAAGCAAAAATTAAGAAATATCCTAATACACCACCTATATGAAAAAACGTTGTTGAACAGGTAGAAAGTTTTGTTTGATCCATTGATAATTTAAAGGATTTATCTTGAATGGATTTAAGTACCTCGATATTCTGCTGTTCCTCACAAAAGGCTTTAGTGATAACGATATTTTGCAAAGATTCTTGAAGAAAAGAGCGGTGCTTAATGTTATTATCCTGTAATGCCATATAATACTTTTTAACACACTTACTAAAAAAGCTTGCAAAGATAACTGTTAAGGGTGAAAGAATAATTGCTATGATTGCCATACTAGGTATTAAGTATAATAGCGTAAAGAAAGCTGTAACTAATGTAATTCCTAAAGAAATCACTGAAGGGATAGACGAAGTAATAAGGGTTGTAACCGTATTTAAATCACCGGTTAAACGACTAATAATATTAGCACTATGGTATACCATTTGCTCTTGCCACTCACTATATGTAATATGGCTATAAAGTTTTGTTTGTAGTGTATTAGAGAATTTATTAGCACAATACGTCGTCAATAAGCTACCTACAAATCGTGCAACAATCTGAAAGATTAAGATCCCACCTAAAATGCCCATCCACTTAAAAATAGGTCCATGTGTTGTGGCTGCATCGATTAATGATTTTGTAACAAGTGCAGAGGCAACACCCACAACCGAGGTGACACTATTAAGTAGAATAATAAGTATTAAATAAAATAAAACGGGTCTTGTTTGCTGGAGTAACCAGTGAAGTATAGTTAAATTTTTTTTCATAATAACCTCCTCTCAATAAGACAAACATATCTATGAGTTATCACTTCTTATATATGAACAAAATCAGGGTAATATGAGTGTTTGTCTAAAAATAAGTCATACTTGTCTCTAGATGTGAATAACATTAATAGAAGCGTATCTACAGATAAAGGAGAGGAGTAGACATGGCGTTAATTAGTATCGTGGTACCTGTCTATAATGTGGCACCTTATTTAAAACAATGTATTGACTCTATATTAAGTCAAAGCTTTAAAGATTATGAGATTCTACTTATCAATGATGGTTCAACGGATTCAAGTGGTTCAATCTGCAATGAATATGCCCGAAAGTATTCACAAATTAAAGTAAAACATAGTTTAAATGAAGGTGCAGGACCAGCGCGTAATAAAGGCATCGAAATGGCCACAGGAAAGTATATTATGTTTATTGATCCAGATGATTGGATAGAAGCTAATTTGCTAGAAGAAATGTATGAAATAATGGAAAATAACCAGTGTGATTTATTACTTTGGAGCTTACAAGCTATGATTTATGATCAGCAAGATACATTTTTAAGAAAGAAAGTCATTCAAGCACAAGATTTACACTTAGTAACAAAGGCGCAATGTGAACAGACATTTATTGAGATTTTTCAGTGGGATGATTTGCTGTTAGGTGTCCCCTGGAACAAACTTTATCGTATGGCATTAATTAATAAGTATCACATTCGTTTTCCTAAGTTAAGAAGACGTCAAGATATCATTTTTAATATTGACTATTATAAGTGCATTAGCTCACTTATAACAACTTCTAAAGTGTATTCTAATTATAGAGTAATTGATACAATATATAGTAACAAAGTTCCAAAAAATTACTATGATACGTCCTTATACATATATAACTATTTTAAGACCACTTTAGAACAATGGGGACAATATAATGATGGGGCAAAACAACAATTAGAGCAATACTTTATTGATGATGTTATGAATATTATCGGCCTATGTATGAACCCGAAATGGGGATGGGGTCTAAAGGATAGATACTGTTACATAAAAAACATTATGCAAAAATCTGATGTTAAAGAGGTTGCTTATTCCCTCAAAGTCCCTATAAAGACTAAGGCTATAGGTTTTAAATTACGACAGCTTAAGTTAAGTTATTTAAAAAGGCAGAAACCCTTACAGATGCTTATACTTAATATGTCCGAATCTCTAATTAAAAAATATAGATAAAAGTTATATTCATTTACTAAGGAGGTTCAAATATGAAAATAGGAATTATTACATTTCATAATTCCGATAATTATGGTGCAGTCTTGCAAACAATGGCTTTACAAAATACTGTTAAAAACTTTAATGAGAATGTTGAAGTGATTGATTACAGATGTGCTAATAAAAAAAAGTATTACCATCTATTAGATATTGGCAAGCATAAAAATTGGAAAGGTAATATCAATGGCATCATTAATTATCCATATCGGTTAATTAAATATATTAAATTCGAGTGCTTTAGAAACAAGTGGTTAAATTGTACCAGTCAAGTGTACAGAACTACTGAATCTTTACATAATGCTCATTCATGGGATATTGTAATTACTGGTAGCGATCAAGTATGGAATTATGTTAATACTGGTTTTGATCAATCTTATTTGCTAGATTTTATACCAAATGATTATCAAAAAATTGCTTATGCTGCTAGCTTTGGTGTAAACCATATAGAAATGCCTTATCGCGAAACTTATCAAAGACTATTAAGTAATATTAACTTTTTATCCGTTAGAGAAATTAGTGGCCAAGCAATAATCCATGATTTAACTGATAGAATAGCTAAAGTTGTTGTTGATCCTACAATGCTATTTACAGCTGAAGAATGGCTGACTTATACTAAGCCTTTTTCTAAAAAGAAGAAATATATTCTCCTCTATACAATCAACAACTCTAAAGAAATCAATCAATTAGCCAAAGAACTGGCACAGCAAACAGGCTATAACGTCGTAAAAATAGCTACAAGTATATTAGATTATATAAGTACATGGAAAATTGTTTTACCTAATCCACTCACATTCATTAGATTAATTTATGAATCACAATATGTAATAACTGATTCATTTCATGGGACAATCCTATCTATTAATCTAAATAAAAATTTTTATACGTATTATAGTGCCATAAAAGGATCTAATAAACGTTTAACAGATTTACTGGAAAGCTTTAATCTGCAAGATAGGATTATCTATTCAGGGCAGCAGCTTCCACAATTAAGTGCCATAAATTATAGTGGCATTAATTCAATGATACGTACTAGAAGAGTTGACTCACTTGATTTCTTAGAGACGTCTTTAATGGAAAGTACAAAGACTATAGAAAAGGGACGATGAATAAATGAGAACAAAAAATACATTAATTAATGTCGTATGTGGAATGGGAGGGCAAGTTATAACTATCCTCGTACAATTTATTGTGCGAGGTATTTTTATAAGGCTTTTAGGTATTGAATATCTGGGCGTAAGCGGTTTGTTTGGAAACATCTTGATGTTATTATCTTTAGCTGAATTAGGCGTTGGAAATGCCATTATTTATAGCCTATATAAACCATTAGCCGATAAAAATGAATCAAAAATTAAAGCTTTAATGGATCTATATGCTAAAGCCTATCATACTATTGCATTTGTTGTACTTATAGTAGGTTTAGCATTTATTCCTTTACTAAAGTATATTATTAGAGATACTCCAAATATCTCTGAAAATCTAATTGTCTTATATTTATTATATCTTGCTAATTCTTTAATGACTTATTTCTTTGCGTATAAACGCTCGTTAATTATTGCGGATCAAAAGGAATACATTGTTACATTAGTTACTCAATGTTTTACTATTGTATCTAGCATTATTCAAATTATTTTTCTTTATCTTACACGAAATTTTTTGATTTATTTAATCATCCAAATTGTAGGTAGCTTATTATGTAATATCTACATATCTTATAAAGCTAATACAATGTATCCCATTTTACAATGTAAAGAAAAAACTTTATTAGAGGCTGATGAAAAGCAAGCTATTTGGAAAAATATCAAAGCACTTCTTATTTATAAAATAGGTGCGTTATTAACTATAGGACTAGATAACATTATTATTTCTAGCTTTGTTGGCATAGCTGCTGTTGGCATCTATTCAAACTATACTTTAATAACAGATAAAATCACTGGGATCTTAGGACAAATTTTTTCAGCTACTACTGCCAGTGTTGGTAATTTAAATGTAGAAGCTGATACGAGAAAAAAAGAGGAAATATATCATGTTATGCTCTTTGTAGCTTTTTGGTTATTTGGTTTTAGTTCCGTATGTATTTACATATTAATTAATCCATTTATAGCACTATGGGCCGGCAAAGACTATTTGTTAAGTGAAAGTGTTGTAATTGCAATGGTATTTTGCTTTTATTTTATTGGTATACATAATCCAACTATGATTTTCAGAAATACAATGGGATTATATGTTCAAGGTAAGTATCGTCCATTAATAGGTGCTCTCGTGAATGCCGTAACTTCCATTATTATGGTTAAGCCTTTTGGCGTGTTAGGTGTTGTACTAGGTACCTTAATGAGCAGATTATTAGTTCTTAGCTGGTATGAACCTCTAGTTATTTATAAATACCGCTTTAATAAATCACCATTACAGTATTTTAAAAAGTATGTTGTTTATTGTCTTCTGACAGTTATAGCAGCAGGTATTACTAAATTATGCTGTTTACTTCTACCTAGTGGTGGTATATGGCACTTTATCATTAAAATGATGTTATGTATCATTATACCTAATTTTGTCTTTTTTCTATGTTGCTTTAAAATGAAAGAATTTAACTATATTAGGGAGATTACCTCTCAAATCTGGAAAAAAATCTATCGGTCATTAGGAAAGAAGGTAATAGAATGAATATACTTACAAACATGAATGATTGTACAGGTTGTACTGCTTGTTATACTGCCTGTCCTAAACAATGTATTACTATGCAAAAAAATGAAGAAGGATTTTTATATCCCATAGTTAACGAGGAAAAATGTGTTAAATGTGGTAAGTGCCAAGCCGTATGTCCTCAACAACATCAAATAGAACATCATCTTTATCAGAAAGCTTATTATGGTTGGCATAAGGATGAAAAAATACGTCGACAGAGTTCTTCAGGCGGTGCGTTTACTGCCCTTGCTGAACATTTTTTATCAGAAGGTGGCATTGTCTACGGTACAAGTTTTGATTATGAAAAAAGATGCTTAGTATATACAAGTACAAAGCAAGTAACACTTAATGAACTTAGAAAATCAAAATATGTTCAAGGCGAGCTCGGTAACATTATTGTTCAAATAGAAGAAGATTTAAAGCAAGGTAAAAAGGTACTCTTCGTAGGGACCCCTTGCCACGTAAATGGTATTAAATCTTATTTTAATAAAAAAGGTTATGATCAGCAACTCTTTTTATGTGATTTCATCTGTCATGGCGTCCCTTCTAATCAACTTCTTCAAGCCCATATTAAGTTTCTTGAAAAAAAATATAAGTCGAAGCTTAGTTCAATTGACTTTAGACCTAAAACAGATAAACAACATCCCTGGTGGAAACATCATTTACGCGTAACTTTTGAAAATGGTAGTATATATGACCGTACATTAGATACTGATTGGTATATGTATGCCTTTATGAAAAAGAGTTTAACATTACGTAAAAGTTGTTATCAATGTCATTACTGTAATGTACAACATGAATCGGATATTACACTTGCAGACTTTTGGGGCGTTATGGATTATAACCCTGTATTAAATGATGAAAAAGGATTGTCCCTCATTATATTGAATACCTCTAAGGCAGATGCTTTAATTCCAAATCTAAAAGAGGTATTTAATCTTTATCCACTACAATGGGAATTTGCAAAATATGTTTTTAAGAATCGAACACAAGAAAAGTACTCTTTAAACAAAAGAGAAAATTTCATGAAGGATCTACAAAGAATGGACTATCTATCTGCTATGTTTAAACATATTGGATATATACAAGTCACCTCTAAACTAAATATGTTTATATATTTCTCCAAAAGACTAATAAATAACATGCGAAAAATTAAGCATCTTAACTTTATACAATCATCTAAATGAGTCATAAAAGCATATGAGACTTAATAATATAATATAGAAACTTGTACACATTGAAAATGAGGGGGAGAAATGAAAGCTTATATTTTTATTAAGTCTATATTGGATCGATTAATAGCTTTTATGCTATTAATAATACTATTACCTATTTTATTAACTATTGCCATTGCAATTAAATGTGATTCTAAAGGGCCTGTTTTATTTAAACAAAAACGAGTAGGGCAAAATAAGCAATTATTTGATATCTGGAAGTTTAGGACCATGCGAATAGATGCTCCCAAGGATATGCCTACACATCTATTTATTAATGCTGAGTCTTATATCACTAGAGTTGGGAGTATCTTAAGAAAAACAAGCTTAGATGAACTACCTCAACTATTTAATATTCTGCAAGGAAAAATGAGCTTTATTGGTCCTAGACCTGCACTATGGAATCAAGAAGATTTGATTATGGCAAGAGAAACGTCTAACGTTAATAGTATTAAACCAGGTTTAACCGGTTGGGCACAAGTGAATGGAAGAGACGAGTTGTCCATAAGTGAGCGTGCACAATATGATGTCCAATACTTAAACCAAATAAGCATTTTTACTGATTTAAAGATTATTTTCTTAACAATTTATAGTGTATTCCTTGGAAAAGGTATTGTTGAAGGGATGCAAACAGATGGCCATCAAAAGATAAAATAGTGTTACATACTTAATGGGAGGCGTAGAGATGAGGGTAGAAACATTAATATCCACAATGAATCGTGAAAGCTTAGAATTTATAAATCCTATGAATTTACAAACAGATGCAATTATTATCAATCAATGCCACAGGGAAGATGTAATAACTGAAGAGATTGGACATAACAAAATCAAAATGCTAAATTATAAGGAAAAAGGATTAAGTAGGAGTCGTAATCGTGCTATAGCGGCTGCTACAGCCGATATATGCCTCATTGCTGATGACGATATGCGTTATGAAGATGACTATGTCAAGAAGATAATATCTGCATATGAACAGTACCCAGATGCAGATATTATTGCCTTTCAAGTTGTTAGGACTGGAAGTACTAGATTAAAGAGCTTTAGAAAAAAAGCATGTCAAGAAAACTATCTATCAAGTATGAAGATTTCCTCTGTAGAAATGACTTTTAAACGCCGCAGCATTATAGAAAAAGGGTTAAGTTTCAATCCACTTTTCGGAGCAGGTGCTTGGTTCGTTTGTGGTGAAGAGAATATTTTTATGTTTGATTGCCTTAGGCAAAAGCTTAAAGTTATATATGTTCCTGTTATAATTGGCCATGTAAGTTGTGAGACCTCAACATGGTTTACAGGCTATACGCCACATTATTTTAAAAGTATGGGAGCTGCCTATTATGCAATGTCCCATACTTTTAGTGTCACATTTATTGTTCAGCATGTTTTAAGACATTATTCTTTATATAAGCAGGATATGAAATGGTATCATATCATTTTAAATATGCTCTTAGGCATTCAAGATTATAAGAATCTATTAAAACTCCAAAATAAAAAACTTAAGAATCTTATCATAGGGGATTTTACTTCTAATACTGGACCAGCAATCGTAAATAAAAATATTGAGCAAGTAATGGGACGCCAAAATGAATATAGTGTAGCAACAAAAAAATGGCACAGATTCTTAGAACTTATTATAAAGATACCACGTGCCAATGTAGTGATTTTTTCAGGTATTTCATTAGCTGTACCTATCGGCATAAAATGGTGTAAAATCTGGAAAAAACCTAGTATGTATATCATGCATGGTTACTTACAAAAAGAAAATTCAATTAATGGTGTGGTTGATTTAAAATTCAATCAATGTGAGCAATATATCTTAGCACACGTAGATAAAATTATATGTGTATCAGAACGATTTTCAACGTATTTAAAACAAGAATTACCTGAGTATACTGAAAAAATAACATATGTTAATAACGGAATAGATTGGAAAGACTTTGAATTTACACCTATTTCAGCTATACATGGCAATGAATTTAGAATTATAAGTATGGGCGGTGGCATGAAGCGAAAAAATAATTTAGCTATTTGTAAGGCCATTGACTTATTACAAAAAAGAGGTTTTTCTACAATTAAGTATATCGTTATCGGGAATGATTTTACAGATAAAGAAGCAATTAGTCACTATCCATTTGTCGCATATATTGATTATTTACCTCATGAAAAGATTTTAGAACTACTTTCTACAGCAGATCTTTATATTCAAAATAGCTATTTTGAAACTTTTGGCTTAGCTATTGTAGAAGCTTTAATGAGGGGGTGTAACTTATTAATTTCAAAAAATGTAGGTGCGTTATCTGTTATTAATCATTGCCTAGAAACAGATATTATTAATGATGTAGAAGATACGGAAGAGATTGCATACAAAATATGGTTTAACTTAAATCATCCTAATAATAAACGCTTAATAGAAAGTATTAACCAAGAGTGTACATCTTGGGAAAATAGTTGTAGAGAGCTTACAAAGATTGCACTAGATTTGAAATATAAAGGATTGAATGCCTATGAATATTTTTAAAAACAGGCTACTCATGATATTTTGTTTGCTTCCTTTCATGACTATTTCCACACTTAACTTTTCTTATTATGGTAATTTAGCATGGCAAGCCATACCAGGTATACTTGGATATTTTTTTTTAATAATACGGCTAAGAGATGATTATATTAAAGGACAAAACACCATGTCTATATCTAGAAGAAATTTTATAATAGGCACAACGCTTTACTCCATAAGTATGCTCTTTACTGGTTTATGGAATGATAATTTAACTTTTGGAATCATATTTACATATACTTTTTATTTAGGCGTATTCTTCTATGTAGATAGTTGTATGGATTACTTTAGTGAATTTCTAATTGCTATAACAGATATCTTTATTTTTATAGTAATAGGTAGCTATATTGCTGCAGTTGTATCACCTGGTACTAGCTATTTATATTATGAAGGAGAGAAGTGCTTTATAGGTTTATTATCTAGTAAAAACAGTTTACAGATGGTAATGCTTCCTGGAATCTGTTTCATTTTCTTTAGAATCTATTATTTTAATACGCATAAAAAGTTTTTTTATATTATTATCGTATTAGCAATATTGCTTATGTTTAAATCTGGAAGTGGAACGGCTGCTGTAATAAGTGTACTTTTACCGCTTTATTTACTTCTTTCTTCTAAACTTCATTTATCTTTTAAAGGATTATCAATTACCTATCTAATAATTTATTTTTCTATTGTTATCTTTAGAATCCAAGATAAATTATTTGCGCATCTTATTACAGATGTATTACAAAAAGACTTAACATTTACAGGACGAACTGAAATCTGGGACTATATATTAAGTCGAATGATTTACTCTCCTATTATTGGTTATGGTGGACGAAATGATGTAATCTGGAGACAATTCTTAAAAGTTTCAGAAGCTCATAATGGACTATTAGAAATCTTTCTCTGTGGCGGATTAGTTACATTAGGATTATTTATATTCATTATAGGTAATGCAGGTAAGAAGTTAGATCAATATAAAAATAGTAAGTTTACTAATTTACTACTATTTTTTATATTCATGTATTTTTTCATGGGGTTAACTGAAAGTGTTTTTGCCTATGTAAAAGTTACATTCTGGACGCTCATTATTATGAGTAATAATATTGATGGCATTATTGAACAAGCAAATCAAAGGAGGGAATAAAATGATTACGGTTTTTACACCTGTTTATAACCGGAGGTACATTTTAGAAAAATGTTATCAAAGTTTATTACATCAAACAAATAAAAACTTTAAGTGGCTTATTGTAGATGACGGTTCTACAGATCAAGTAGAAGATTTAATTACCCAGTGGATTGAAGAAAAAAAGATTGCTATTCATTTTATACGGCAAGAAAATGGTGGAAAACATGTCGCTCATAATACAGGCGTATTAAACTGTGATACAGACTTATTTATTTGCGTAGATTCAGATGATTATTTAACAGATGATGCTATTGAGTTAGTTTATAAGTACTGGGATATGATAAAAAACAATCAACAGCTTGCAGGTATTGCAATGCTTAGAAAATATCAAAATGGTCAACTTATGAGTACCCATATGCCCAAGGGAATAGACAGTAGCACCTTGTACGACTTATATGAAAACTATCATTTTAAAGGTGATTTAGCACTAGTTTTTAGAACAGAGATTTTAAGGAAATACTTATTCCCTCAGTTTGAAAATGAAAAATTTGTAGGTGAATGTGTAGTGTATGATCAAATTAGTGAAAATTATAAGATGTATTTAGTAGATCATCCTATTTATATAGGTGAATATTTAGAAGATGGCTATACCCAAAATGTAGTCCAGCTCTATCGCAAAAACCCTAAAGGTTATAGCTTCTATTTGCAACAACGTATAATGCTAGCTAAAGGTTCTAAGCAAAAAAAGAATGCCTTTGCAAAGTATATTTCAGGATGTTGGATGATTAACCAGATGATTGATCGTAAAATATTTGACAATAGTTTAATGTTTATCATAATCTTGCCACAAGCAATATATTTATATTTAAAGTGGTGGCTTAAAAATGAACTATTACAGCTAAAGATTATAAAGCCATAAGCAAAGGAGAACTTTATGATACATTCCAAAAGAGATTATTTATATTATTTGAAATGCGATAAAATTGCCTTAGGAAGAACAAAAAAAAGACCGGGCTTATTAGATGATATCTGGAAATATGAGCGTTTAATGCGCAAACTAGAATATTATACAAATTGCAAATCAAAATTGTGGCAGCTATATACTGTTTATTTACAGTATCGTTATATCACATTAGGTGCTAAAAACGGTTATGAAATTCCTATTAATACAATTGGACCAGGCCTAGCACTAACACATAGAGGAACTATAGTTATTAATAATCAAGCTAAAATAGGTGCAAACTGCAAGATTAATGTATGTGTTAATATTGGCACGCGTGGAAAAGAACAACAGGAAGTACCTATTATTGGTGATAATGTGTATATTGGCCCTGGTTCTAAAATATTTGGTGCAATTGAAATAGGTAATGATGTGGCTATAGGTGCAAACAGTGTTGTAAATAAGAATATTGAAAGTCATGTAACAGTAGCGGGGGTTCCTGCCAAATGTATTAATCACAATGGCAGCAACGGCTTATTAATCCGTGCCACAGAAGAAGTAACCAAAACTCTACTTTAAGAGTGTGAAAGGAGGATTATTATGGATAATATAGAAACTACTTTGTGGGAAGTTATTGTTCGCATTATACATAGAATACCCATCATTATATTATGTGCTATCCTAGGTGGTGGAGCAGGATATGTTTATACTCAGCAGCATAAAGTCTATACTTATACTGCATCTGTGTCTTTGTATGTTATTTGCAATACAGATGTTACCCAATTAAAAGCAGGCATTAATGATATTTCTGCCGCTAGAGATATGGTTGGTTCGTGTATTCCTGTTTTAGAAAGTGACCAAATGCTACAAAAGGTCTCTAGTCAAATTAATAATAAATATTCGGCAAAAGAATTAAAAAGAATGTTTAGTTATTCTCAAGTTACTAAAACGCCTTTTTTTAATATCATGATTACTTGCAAAGACCCAGATGATGCAATCCTTATTGCTAATGCTATGTCTGAGGTGGCGCCACAGCAATTATACGACGTATTACGTATCGCTTATGTAGAAGTAGTAGACCCAGCCCAAGGCCCCTTATCACCTAATCCTACCAATACACTTACCAAGATTTTAATTTGTTTAGTTCTTTCAGCTTTACTCCCTATTTTGTGGATTTTAATCAGAAGCTTACTAGATACAACGATTCATGGTAATAATGATTTGAAATTTTATTACGATATCCCTATACTAGGTGAAATACCTACTCTTGAAAAACAAACTATAAAAAATGATATTCAAAATATAGATATTCCTGAGGGGGGAGATTCAAGTGAAACTCAACGAGAACAAACTATTGAATAAATATACTCGATTTTACATTACAGAAGCTTATAAAAGTTGCAGGACGAATATCAAGGCAAAATTACCTGATAATCGGTGTAAAAAGATTATGATAACAAGTCCTTTGCCCAATGAAGGTAAATCTATTACTTGTGCAAATCTAGCTATAAGTTTTGCTGAGATAGGTGGTAAAGTTCTTCTCTTAGAATGTAACTTGAGAAAGCCCTCACAGGAAAAGCTTTTTAACAGTGAGGTGCAGAATGGATTAAGCGACTTTCTTGAGCAGAGGTGTACAGTATCTGAAATTATTACACCGACTTCTTATGCTAATTTAGATTTGATTCCAGCTGGGCATATTCCTAACAATCCCTCTGAATTATTAGACAGTAATAAGATAAGTACTTTATTTAGTGAACTAGAAGAAATCTATAATTATATTATTGTTGATACCCCACCTGTGAATATCGTAACAGATACCTCTATATTAGCAACTTATAAAGAAATGGAAATTATTTTTGTCGTTAGGCGAAATTACACAAAGCATAAAGATATCAAAGAGGCTATTAGAAGATTAGAGTTCGTAAACGGAAAAGTAAAGGGATTCATCCTTAATGACCTAGCCATTAAAGGCAAAAAGAAAAAGCTAAAATATACAGAAAAATAATGAAAGGAGTAGTACAAATGAAGTTGAAATTTATTCATAAGCTTATTTCAAGGATAAGAGGTCAGTATCCTATTGAGGATTTACTATCTAGAGGGCTTACTGTAGGAAGCAACTTTACTTTGCAACAAGGTTGTATTATAGATGAGTCATTTTGTTGGCTAATAAGTATAGGTGATCGTGTTTCTCTAGCACCTAATGTTCATATCTTGGCACATGATGCGAGTACAAAAAATTATCTAGGCTATGCTAAAATTGGTGAGGTCATTATAGGCAATGATGTGTTTGTAGGGGCTGGAACCATTATTTTACCTCAAGTACATATTGGGAATCGTGTCATTATAGGGGCTGGAAGTGTTGTTACTAAAAACATAGCCGATAATTGTGTTGTATGTGGTAATCCAGCCCGAGTAATCAGTACGGTAGATGACTATATTGAAAAAAATAAGATCTTATTCTCCAACAGACCACATTATAATGCGACTTGGACATTAAATCATATCACCACAGAACAAAAACAAATAATGAAACAAGACTTAAAAGATGGAATAGGCTATATTGAGTAAAAAGGAAAAGGGGCGACAACCCATGATAAAACTATTGATTACAGGTGCAAATAGTTATATTGGGAATGAACTGATGTGCTATTTAGATAAAGCACAAATCGAAGTAAATGTATTAGATGTGAAAGATGCAAATTGGGATACTGAAAACTTCAACGGTATAGATACCATAGTTCATGTAGCAGGTATTGTTCATAAAAAAAAGAAGGAAGTAAGTGATGAACTTTATTTTCGAATTAATCGAGATTTAACTTATAAGATAGCATATAAAGCTAAAAATGAAGGTGTTAAGCATTTTATCTTTTTAAGCACAATGGCAGTATATGGGTTAAGTGGTAAAATAGGTGCTTCTGAAAATATTACAAAAGATACACTTTGTAATCCCACTACAGCTTATGGCGCATCTAAATTACAAGCAGAGCAGCTTATTACTGAATTAAAAGATGATGATTTCAAAGTCACGATTATCAGACCGCCTATGGTATATGGTAAAAATGCCAAAGGAAATTATAATTGTTTAAAACAATGGGTTAAATATGTAGGTATAAGCCCTAGTTTAGATAATCAACGTAGTATGATTTATATTGATAATTTATGTGAGGTTATAGAGGAAATCATTTTAAATCAACAAGATGGAATTATCTGTCCTCAAAATAAGGAATATGTTTCTACTAAAGAATTGATGCGGCAAATTGCAAATTGTCATCAATATCACTTTATAACATGGAATTGGTTAAACAAGCTTATTTACTTATTAGGTAAAAATATTAATATTATGAAGAAAATATTTGGAAACCTAACATATTCAGCTGATATTGCTTATACAATCCAGAAAGTGCATAAAGAAACAAGTTTCGAAGAATCAATTGCTTGCTGTGAATATAGTTCTCTGCCTTATATGCCAACAGAAGCCGAGCCATTAGTCTCTATCATTACACCTATGTATAATGCTGAAAAATATATAAAAGATACTATTGAATGTGTTCTAGCACAATATTATAGGCACTGGGAAATGTTAATAGTTGATGATTGCTCAAATGATCAAGGTTTAACTATTGCCAATCAATATGCTGCTAAGGATTCAAGGATTAAAATAATTGCGCTAAAACAAAATGGTGGCGTAGCAAATGCAAGAAATGAAGCACTAAAAAATGCCACTGGTAAATATATCGCATTCTTAGATAGCGATGATATATGGTATCCTCAAAAGCTATCTGTACAAGTTAGATTTATGGAAGATCATCAGTATGCAATCAGTTATACACGAAACGGCTACATTAATAAACTAGGAGACAAAGAAGAAAAAGTAACACATATACCATTGCAAGTAAACTATAAAAGATTATTAAAAGGAAATCCTCTACATTGCCTAACTGTTATGATTAATCATCAAATAATCCATACAATAGAAATGCCTAATATCAAACATGAAGATTATGCTACTTGGCTTTCTATACTAAAAAGTGGATTTACAGCCTATGGGATAGATGAAGAATTAGCACTATATCGTAAAACAGCTACTTCAGTAAGTGCCAATAAATTTAAAGCTATTACCTGGACTTGGCATATTTATAGAAATCAAGAGCACTTAAATTATTTACAAACCATAAAATATTTTATACTACATATGATTACAGCTTCTATTAAACATATAGTACATTAATATAAATAAAAACAAGATAATGTTATAACCCTGGTCAATTGCTTGGGCTATCTCATCATCTTGTTTTTTATTTATAGCGTAGCATAGTGATTCTTTAGTATTTTTATAATACAGAGGTTATATACCTAAATAGTAGTTCATGTCCTAAATCATTATAATGAAGTCCATCAACAGTTAAAAAATTTGTTCTTTTCGCTAACCAACTTAATTTTAAAGTACTTGAAGAAGCAAGCTGATTAACACCACTTTCATGATTCATATCATAACAACGTAAACATAGATATGCTGCTAAATCCTTTACTGCTTGAATAATGTCACCAAAAGTATTTTGAGCTTTATTATTGATGACTGTTGTGTCTGCAAATTTAGAATTTCTAGGTGGTGTAAGTAGTACAATTTCTGCTTCAGGGTATTTTTCATAAAGCTTAAGAATAAGATGTTTATAATAAGCTAAAAAGCTTGTGCTAGCTACACCACTTCCACTTCCAGTATCTACGGCGAGTGTATCTTCTACTGTACCAATAACTAAATCAGTTTGACGATCATTAGTTCCTAGCATAATTGTAATGAGACTTACGTATTCTGGTAATGTGTCATATGCTTCATCAATCCATTTTCCCACAGCCCTATTGTTTACATTAGTATAAGGTGCAATACTTGCACCACTTTTACCGTAATTATAAGTAATGCAGTTTGGGATCAGGTAGGATGCTAAGTCCATATATGCTAAAGATGCACCATCAGCAGCAGTTAAACTATCACCAATAGCTAACCATGATTTACCGTCTAGATTCATATATGGGCTTACTTGTCTTTGTACTCTAATATGTGGATAAACCCCCATACTTTTATTTGTTGTAAAATAAAGCGTATTAATTGTCTTGTTACCATTTAAAGTTGGTAGTGTTACGTTTAAATCTTCAACTTCTTCATCTAAACATGCGTAATAAATGTACGTTGGATTTTTTGCAAACCAATCACTAAATAAATTAATAATTTCTGCAGTAGATAAGTTTGCATTACTTTCAACACCTAAATCTGTATTTCTTAAGCGAACCGTAATACAATACTGTTCAATGCCCACACCATATGGGATTGCTGCACCAATAGAGCGTATATTTTTGTCACCATGTCCAGTACTTAAGGTATATCTAGAAAAACCTGGTGCTATTACATAACTTTCACTAGCTTTTTGAGGTAACATTGAATTATTAAAGCCATAATTTAGTTCGGGTTTTAAAAAGACAAAAGAGGATTTTTCACCAATTGTATATTTTTCTGTCCAGCTCGGTTCATAATCTAAAATCATATCACCTGTTATCAATAACTTTTTAATTCGTCTATGAAGTTTACCATCTCTTATATAATCAGAGACACCATTTAAACATCGGATTTCTTTATCAATAGTTGTTCTTTCATTATTTAAAACAATATCAAATCCTAAGGCATCACTTCTTTTAATAGGGCTACCAGCAAACTTAATATCATTGATAAAGTTCTCATCATTTCCCAGTAGATTAGAATCATAAATACCTAATATTTCATACGTAATATACTTACCAGCTGCAACATCTGCTTTGCTTATTCCAATCATAGGTTCACAAATACTTGCTGCAGTTAAATTACCACCGCCTACCTTTACTGAGAGTTTTTGAATACCTGTTGTAGCCTGTAAGTTACTTAGAACTTGTTCACTATTTGTTGAATTAACATTATAGAGTGTTAAAGAGGGTACATTTGCTGAGATGCTATCAACACGAATTGTTACATAATAAGTGTCAGCATAGTGTCCAATGGTAAGGGGCAAAGCAACTTGTCGATTAGATTCTAAGTTATGGGTAATGACACCTAGTGACTTTTGTAATAATCCGTGTATCGCCTTGGAAGCTAACATATCATACATTCCTAAAGTCTGTTTATCACATATGATATGTTTAGTTGTTACATAAGAAGGGAGGTTACCAGTTGCTACACCATAATAGGCAATATCCTCAATACGCTTAAATAAAATATCTTCTGCATAACTAGAAGTCGTACTCGCTGTAGTATTAACAACAGAAACCACATTAGTTTCATGTATTTGAGTAGTAGATGTTACCTTAATTTGAGCAGTAGGTGCTAAAGGGAGATTAAAAAGGATCTGTTTACCTGGTAATGCAATTATTTCAATAAGTTCTAAAATGAGTTGTGTTGTATCCGTAACAGATGATAGGACACATTTAATGGCATCTCCTTGTGAAAATATTTTTGTGCTATTGCCATAGGAAGCTACAATAAAATCATCATTATCATTAAGGAGTCTCATATCATAATTTTTATAAGAATTATTGTTATAAGAAAATTGAATAACGCCTGTACCACTTACTTTCTTTAAACGCAAACCAAGTGTATACATTCCTGTAAATGGTGTATAGCTCACTAAAGGAAATTCTACATATTTTCCATTACCACTAAATGTCATTGAAACAACTTTTCCATGAATGCCATACGTACGGTCAACCATAGTAATAGGTACATTAACATTTCGTATCCAATCCCAAGAGATAGTGGCGTATGATAAATCGCCATTTAATGCTAAATTCATAACACCCATAGGGAGATAATTAGGTTCAATTCCTTTATCGCCTAGTTTAATCGAATTTGTAAAATTAATCGTTTTAAGTGCAAATATCTGTTTAGAATCGTTACTTGCTTCATAGTTATTATATAAATTAAAATTGCAATATTTATAGTTATAATCTTCTGTCAGTGGGAGAGCTGAATCAAAGTAACAACTATTTAATGTAATTGTGCAATTTGGATTCTCTTTTTCTAAATAAAAAAGTGCTTTAGAGGCATATGATAAATCACAATTATTAAAGCCAACATTATTTAATAATTTATCACCATAAATTTCCACACAATAATTGCAGTTTTTTGATCCAATAGCTACATTATTAAATTTCAAACTGTTAATACCATACGTTTTATCAGTTATATTTTTGGCAGTACTATTTATAATGACATTTTTTAGAATACAACCAAATGTAAAGACATTATTAAACTGATAGTAGATATCAAAGTCTGTTAATCCATAAGGGAGTTTTGTATTACTGTTAATTGCAGCATTATTAAACTTTAAAGTATCAATATAGAAATTCTTAATTTGACTATCCCATACAGCACAAATATTGACAAAATTAGAACGAGAGTTATGAACAAAAGCTACACCATCGATGATAGAGTTATAATGACAAAATATATTGATGCTACATTCGTTTTCTGTACCATACCAATCAAATGCAGCGCCTTGAAACTCCAATGTTCTATAAGAGCGATTATCATCCCACCCTGTAGCATTTCTAAACATTCCCATGATTGTTAGCATGCTGCTAATCTTAATAATGCCTTTAGGCACATATAACTTAGCTTTACCAAAGAAATTTAGAAACCTTTGAAAGTTAATGGTATCATCTGTAATACCATCCTGTTTACAGCCAAACCAAGTAGAGTAGAGCTCATTAGTATATAGGATATTTAAATATAAATTATTGTAGGCAATACCAGAACCATTATCCGTATTAGAAACTATACGATAATGTGTGGCACCATCTGTAGCAGTATAATAGCCAGTTACTTTAATAACAGTATTAAGGGATAAGTTATTTAAAGAAAGTAAATCTGATATGGTGTCTACACTAGCTACTGAAGATATTGATAAAGTTTGGGATTTCAAATCAATAGTATGACTCATAAATTCATCCACTCCTTTACTATAATATATACACAAATGGACAAATTGGTTATCAGTCAAACGAAATCTTTTGAGTATATAAAGATAAATAACAAATTGTTTATTGGAGGAATAGTAAATGAAATTTAGTATAATTGTTCCTATATATAATGTTGAAAAATATCTTCCTACCTGTATAGAAAGTGTACTTACTCAAACATACACTGAATTTGAACTTATTTTAGTAGATGATGGCTCTCCTGATAAATGTAATGAAATTTGTGATAAATATGCTATTAAAGATTCTAGAATTAAAGTAATTCATAAAATTAATAGAGGACTCCCAGCTGCTCGCAATAGTGGTTTATATATTGCTACAGGTGATTATGTTATGCATTTAGATGGTGATGACTTTTGGGATAAATATTATCTAGAAAATGCTTATGAAATATTAAAGCCCCAAAATGTCGATATATGTTTTGGGGATAGAGGGACTGATTATTATGACGATGGTAGAACCAAAGAATTTATACTCTATGATATAAATCTTTTAAATAATAAACATGATATTATGACATACTTTTTAGATTATCAGCATAAAGCTCCTCATGCTGTTTTTCATAATATTTATAATCTGAAATTTATAAAAGAGCATAGTTTATATTTTACTGAAACTTTAACATGGTCTGAGGATGAAGATTATTTTTATACACTGCTACAAAAGATCAATACCTTTACCTTTTGTAACTACAACTTTTATTTTTATAGGAAATCAAATCTTAATGCGATGACAAAAAATATTACAGCTAAAAATATCTTAAGCAAGATGTACGTACAAAAAAAATGGTTTGACTACTATAAACAATTATCTATTAATCCTGCCATTAGGCGTTTAGCTCTAGAACGATTTGCTAATAGATATATGGAACTCATACGTTTTATTAATAAGCTTCCAACTGAAGAGTGTAGACCGGTGATAGATTATATTAAGGAGAATAACTATATACTAGAATACGTTACAGGTTACAAAAAACAATTTATTAAACTTATTTATGACCTAGCTGGGTATCGTACAGGAAACAAACTTTTAAATGCCATAAAACCATGTTGATATATAGAGAAATAGAATGCCATACTATTTTGATAATTTTAACATTTTAAGCATGCACGTTCGTTTATACATGCTATACTTTGTAAAGATTAATGCTTCAATCTTTGTAAAAAATCGTTGGTCTTTTCTGACTAATAAATAATATAGATGTTGAAACCATGCTACAACTACTAAATATGGTTTTTTTTCTAAATAGGAATACTTCATCTTAAGCTTATTGTATTTAGGAAAAAACATTTGCCACATGGAAGTGGGGTAGGATGTATTAGGCCCTTTCACATTGGTAAATGTAGCAGCCAAACTACGGTAATATGTGGCCATCCCAAACACACCACTTTGAAAGATATCATTTATAAATAAGTTTATTTTAGTTTTAGGATATTGGGGTAAATTAACTAATGCAGTAGGGGGGTCATAGCTAAAAAAGATTTGACAAACAGCTATTTGCATAGCAAAAAACTCATATAGGCCAATGTCTTTTAATTGTTGAGTCAAGTACGTCCAGTTAAATTTATCACCATATTTTTTTAGTAGTAAATAAAAATCACAAAGCTGTCTTAAACCAAAACCAGCATAGTTTAAATGTTTAGCCATATGCATACAGAGATAAATTAAATGATCATTAAACGAAAGGGTAAGAACAGCGCTATTATTAGTATTTGCCACCATTGCATGTTCCCAAACTTGTTCTTCAAATGCAATCGCAGCAGGAATATTAAAAGAGCGATGATTGGTCAGTGCCCAGTGTACCTCAATGCACATATACTGTGGATGTGAAAAGACTACATGATAAGCATGTGTATCTTGAACTTCTTGATAACCTTGATTTTCTAAAAGTTGTTTTACTTTATCTAAATCTTCTTTATGTATTAAGATATCGGCATCTCCCATAAGTCTAAGGTCTGGTCTAGGATAAAGATTTCTTAGAACTACTCCCTTAAGGGGTAGAACAGGAATACCCTGACTTTCAAACTCACCTAAAATATAGTTCACTTGCTTTATATATTCTTTTTGATAGCAACTTCGCATAATCGTTTCCTGTGTCCATTTCTTGATTAAATCAGGTGCTATCTCCTGTAACATTTTTAAGTTATCTAAAGCTGAAAAAATAAGCGTTTGGATTTGATGTTTACATCCTTGTGTATATAAGTAATCAAGCTTATCAGCATTAGGTTTTAAGAGATTAATCTTTTCACTTTGTGTAGCTGCTAATACATATTGAACTAATAATCTTTCATTAGGGCTCATAGTCTCCTCCTTGAAAATATATTTACTTAATGCTTTAAGATAATTAAACTTACTTCGGGATTATTAAAAATTCTATAAGGAAATGAGTTTCCACCTAATCCACGATTAATTAACAATGTTAACTGATTGTACTTAAAAATGCCATTATCATACTTTGGAAAGAAACCTTGACCTGTTGCAAAGAGACCTCCTAAAAAAGGGAGACGAATTTGCCCACCATGTGTATGCCCACACAATGCCAAATCAATAGGAAATTCACTATAGATTTGGATATATTCTGGACGATGACATAGTAAGATTGTATAGGCCTGCTTATCTTTTATAGTCCCAATAGTTTGTTCTAGTAGTATCTTATTTCGATCCGCTATAGGGTATTTAAATATCTTATTAGGTAGAGAAAAAGCAATAGGATCTGGAAGACCTACTAAATTAATAACATCATCTTGCGTACTTTTCAGTGTAATAACCTTATTATTCATTGTTATAACACCTATTTCATCTAATTTCTTAAAAAAGTCTTGTTTTTCATTATCATAGAGCAGTATTGCCTCATGATTTCCATAAATATAATAAGTAGGTGCAATTGCTACTAATCCTTTCATTAATTCAAAGCAAGGGCCTTCCAGCTTTGTACGACCATCCACTAAGTCTCCTGTAAACACTATAATATCCGGTTGTAAATGCTTGACCTTCTTAAGAAGATTTACTTGATTACTTCCAAAAGTTTTACTGTGTAAGTCTGAAAGTTGTACAATACGATAGCCCGAAAAAGAATCTGATATTTTATCAGATTGAATTATATATTGCGTAATATCTATATGATTATTACCATAATAAAGCAAACACTTTAAACCTATTATCAGATAGAGGCTAATTGTTATAACCAATATCACACGATAAAGAAATTGATAAAACTTTATTATAACTTTTAACCATGTCATAATGACCTCCTAAAGTAATAAGTAGTCTACATGCTAGACTAGTAATATATATGTCCAATACTAATTTGTTATGATAAGCATCTAACGCACAGAATGAATATGTATAAATCTTAATGCTTGAAACTTATATATTAACTTATTTAATAATAATGATCCAATATAGGAAAGTATAAAAATAATTAATGAGAGTAGTGGAATATATATTATTACATTTATTGAAATATGAAGGATATTATTTAAGGTTTGATCAATTAACATGAGTATTCCTGCGTGAAGTATATATATATTAAATGTATGCTTTGTAAACCTATGTATTTTGCTTCTTTTAGAAGGTAGATTTAAAAAAAACAAATAAAGACTTAGTGAACTAACTATCATAAATGGCGAAAGATTATCATAAAACATAAGACTTTTGTTGATATCAGAAAACGTATGATGAATTACAATAAAGTATGTCATTATAGTGGCTAGTATAGAAGCGATAAGATACGTTGAAAGAAATAGCCACTTTGCTCTAAAATAATCCTTATAATAATGTATAGAATGTCCTAATATAAAGTAACCTAAATAATTTATAAAGCGAATAGGCCAAATACTGCGATTATAAGGCTCAATAAATATAGCCATAATGAGAAGCATAATACCTATAATAAAGAACCATTTTTCCCCTAATCGCTCTTTTAATTTAATAAGTAAAGGTACCGCTAAGTACAACCCTATTAACATGTACATATACCAAAGGTGATAAAAAGGGGAGGCAAATAGAATTTTTATAGGCAACCAATTATACGCTGTAGACGATATGGTATTGCCTAGATGATCTTTTATAACTTGTAGTACTAAAGAAAAATAGTAATAGATAATAGCGGCTATCAGAGTCGGTAAAATAATCTTAGTAAATGTTTTCTTGTAGAAATAAGAGAAATTTTTGTTTTTATTTTGAGTTAATATAAAAGCCCCACTTAAAAGAACAAATATAGGTACTGCCGTCTGGACAAAACCTTTAATACCACTACAAATCAAGAAGTCTATAGAATGATACGGTTGCTCAAAACTTATTACTAGTGGTCGTACTATTACATGAATAATAATTACAAATAATGCGGCTATAATGCGTAACAAATCCAAATTATACTCTCTTTCTTTCATGTATTACCAATCCCTTCCTATTAGATAATATTGAGTTAGATAATATTAAGATTTTTATTTTCAATGATATGGCCATTTGTTATTTCATACACATGATCGCAAATATCAAGTGCCGCATGACGATGTGTAATAATGATGCAAGTAGGACAGCTTTCCCAGTTTTTTAGATGTTTTAATATCGTTCGTTCTGTTGTCGCATCTAGAGCAGAAGTTGCTTCATCTAATATTAGGATTGGTTTTTTACAGAGCAAAGCTCTTGCAATGGCTATGCGTTGCGCTTGTCCTTCTGATAAACCTTTATTTTTTTCACCAACTGATGTTTTTAATCCTTCTTTTAGGGAATTAATAAACGGCCATGCAGCAGCTAAAACGGCTGCTTCTTTAATTTGTTCAAAACTTGCATGTGCATTACCGTAGGTTATATTTTCTTCAATAGTTCCTGAGAAAAGTGTATTGCCTTGAGGCACATAACTCATTAGATGGCGATGTGACGTCATAAGCTTCATTGTCTGTTCCTGCATTTCAAAAGTAATTTCTCCTTGTAATGGAGTTAATAACGCAAGGAGCAGTCGAATTAACGTCGTTTTGCCTGAACCTGACTGTCCCATAAGTCCAATAATTTCGCCTGCTTTAATTTCTAAATTAATATCTTCTAAAACAAGTTGGTTCATTATATATGCAAAATTAACCTTATTAAATCTTAGTCCCTTAAATCCCAAATACTCAAAATGATTCATTTCAGTAGGTAATCCTAATGGTTCTTCTGATATTTGTTCTATTTCTATTAGTCGATCGACTGAAACTAATCCTTGTATGATACTTGTAAGACTTCCTGCTAAATTTGAAAGTGGTGTTTGCACATTACGATAGAGCTGTAATAAGGCAGCCAATGTGCCAAAGCTTAACTTATGACATGCTAATTCATAAGCAGTGAAACTAAAAATAAAAAAATATGTAAGGGTAGAGCCAATGCTTAATAATGTATCAGCTTTGATATTTAATTTACACGTATGTAAATTTAAATTAAATCTTTTTTCTTGTAAAATATCAAAATCCATCATGCTCATTCTTTCATGACAAAAACTTTTTACAATACTTATGTTTTGTAAATTTTCTTGCATAAAAGCATTATATTTAATTTCTTGTTCTTGAGTTTCATGATAAGTTTGTCGCATCTTTTTTCGGATAAATAAGCTGTGGAGTGCAAAGATTGGAGATATTAGAAGTGTTATTAATGCAATTGTAGGTTCCAAATTTAATAAGGTAACAAAAGAAATTAGAAATGTTACGGATAAAGTGATTAAACTAGGAAAGACATCACATATTAAAGTAGTTACTTTAGCGGCATCATTTCCAATATGCCCTAATAAATTCATACTATGATAAGAGATTTGTGCTTGCCAGTTACTATGCAATAAATGATTAAACAACTTTTTCTGAATATCATTAAGTAGCTTTGTAACAGCAAAAGTATGTTGATATTTTACCAGTGCACGCAATAGCAATTGGAGCATAAAAATAACTGCTAAAATTTTAATCCATTTAAAAACTAACACTATATTTCCATTAGTTGCTGCATCAATTAATGATTTAGAGATTAACGCAAGATAAATAGAGATACCTGATAAGACCATATTCATTAACGTATTTACTACTAACAACCACTTAATAGGGTTAGCTTTTTGGATAAGCCATTTAAACTGCATTATCAATTTTTTCATTGGTATAGTCCTCCTTTAACAACTTCTTAGTATATATATGCCTGTCATTAAATTTTTAAAACATAAAACTTCATGGTATATATTAAGGCCAGCTTGCTATACATATATTAAGACAAGGAGGGGGAGTATGTTAAAAAAACACTTAACAAATAAGATATTAGGATTGCTTACTTTTTTTATTCCTATATTTGTAATGGTAATACTTATAGCTCAGCAAGGTATTTATCCTTTTGGTGAAAACACTATTTTAACGGTGGACTTACGAGGCCAATATATTGGCATGCTCGCTTATTTACGAGATATTTATTTAGGAAAGGGAAGCCTCGTATATGCTTTTAGCAAGGGCTTAGGCGGAAATATGAGCGGGCTTTTTGCTTATTATTTAGCAAGTCCCCTCAATTTAATTTTACTTTTGTTTTCAAAATATCATATTACAGAAGCAATATTAGTGATTACATTAATTAAAATAGGACTTTGCGGCGTAACATCTGCCATTTATTTAAATAAACACTTTCATAAATATGATGGCAGTATTCTTGTTTTTTCTTCTTGCTATGCACTCATGTCTTATAATATCTGGCATCTTTCTAATATTATGTGGCTAGATGGTGTGATCTGGCTTCCAGTTATTTTATTAGGTATTGAACGCTTAATCAAGAAACAAAAAATAGATCTTTATGTCATTAGCCTAGCCATTAGTATTTATTCAAATTACTATATAGGTTATATGCTTTGTTTAGCAAGTGTTCTTTACTTTATTTACAATTTATTCATCAAAACTGGAGAGGCCAAACAGCTCAGAAAAACAATCTGTAAATTTATATTAGCTTCTCTCACAGCAGGGAGTCTTATCGCCTTTTTACTTTTTCCTACTTTACTCTCATTAAGAAATGGCAAGACAAGCTTTCGGTTAACACAAATTCCTATAAAATTAGAAATTAGTCTAAGCGATTTACTTAGTAAATGTTTTATAGGTAGCTTTAATGGTGAGCAGCTAGAAAACGGCTTTCCTGTAATCTTTATAGGCAGCTTAACACTTAGTTTAGTATTGGGTTACTTTTTAAATAAACGGATTTGTGTTAAGGAAAAGATTGCCTCTGCAAGTATGCTTATTATCTTTTATCTTAGTTTTAGTGTCAGTACTCTAAACTTAATATGGCATGGTTTTGATTATCCTGTTTGTTTTCCCTATAGAAATGCTTTTATTGTAAACTTCTTCTTGATTACATTAGCTTATAAGTGCTTTGTACACTTAGAGGGCATACGGCTTAAACATTATATAACTATTATAGGCATATGGAGTTTATTAGGAGGCGTCATATGGTGGAAAAATTATGGTTACTTAAGTGAAAAGAAAATTATTCTAACCCTATTCTTTGTCTTTCTGGGGTGTTTATGCCTCTATATTTATACACTTAAATCTAAAAAAGCTTTTTTATTATTAGAAATGCTTATAGTTTATAGTGAATTATTAATTAATGGTTGGACGATCGAAGAGCAGTTCTCCTATTTTCCTAGAAAATACATTGTAAATAGCATGAAGTGTTTTGCCCCTGTTCTTGAAAACCTTACTCATCAAAATGACTTTTTCCGTTTAGAAGAATTTTATCAAGCTGTTGATACAGAGCCTATGTTATTTGGTTATAACGGCATCAATCATTCTAGCTCAGCTATTGATAAAAGTGGATTGGATTTTCTAAAAAAATTAGGTGTATGTTCTTGTTCTGCCACTGTCAATCAAAAGTATATAGAAGGGGGGACATTACCGACAGATATGTTATTAGGTATTAAATATTATTTAATATGGCACCAATATAAACCTATTGACTATCTGTCTACTACTTGGGGGGCACAATCTTTTTATCCTATCTTGGAGAAAAGTGGTTCTATGACCGTTTATAAAAATCCCTATGCTTTGCCAGTAGGTTATAGTGTTTCAAAAGAAGTTCTACGCTCCTTACCTAATACCACAAATGTATTTGACATACAAAATCATTTTTTAAATCAATTAAATGATACTTCTATAAATTATTATGAACCTGTCACCATTCAAAATGTAAGCTATAGTAATATCCTCCAAAAGGAAGAGAATGGCGAAATAGTTTATACTAAGCAAGATATTACGAAAAAGGCAACCATTACCTATAAGTTGGCTATAGAAAATCACGCACCTCTTTATATGTATCTGACTTCTCCACGCTTTCAGTCAAATCAGCTTTCTAGAAATCCAGTAGAGATTTACGTGAATGGTATAGATGCATCCTATTATTTCTTAGGCACAACTTATGGCATTAAAAATCTGGGGACTTATGAGGAAGGGGAGAGTATTACCGTCACCTTAGAACTAATAGATTCACAGTTCTCTATGCAAGATAGTTTATTTTATACCTTAGACTTAGAGCGTTTTAAAACACTCAATGCAAACTTAAGGGCCCAAAGCATATCCGTAACGCATTGGCATGAAGGTTATATAGAAGGGGATATCACTATTCAAAAAGATAATCAACTTTTAATGACTTCTATTTTATATGACCCAGGATGGCAGATTAACGTGGATGGCAAGAAGCAAGTTGCGCAAGCTATACAAGATGCCCTTCTTGGGATTTCATTGGATACAGGACTACACCATATTATAATGTCATATGAAGTTCCAGGTCTTAAGATAGGGCGTGCCATTTCACTTGTAACACTTATTTTACTTATAAGCTATCATTTATATCAGTTAAGGAGGAGGCAACAATGAGTGGTATTATTTATGGCATGATTAATCTTGATGGGCACTCTTTAAAGAATACGGAAAATATACAACCTGCTTTAAACTGTTATCAAGTAGATAGTTATTCAGAAATTAAAGAGAATGCTGTCTTTATGGGATGTGGATTACTTTATATTACAACTTTAAATCAAACTGAAACACTGCCACTTTACAACAAAGATCATACAAGGCTAATTACAGCAGATGTCGTCTTAGATAATCGTAAAGAACTCTATAGGGCATTGCATCTGAGCGTAGCAGAAGGGGAGAGTAAAACAGATAGTGAACTCATCTTATTAGCTTATGATAAATGGGGCGAGGCTTGTCCTAACTATTTAATTGGAGACTTTGCTTTTGTTATCTGGGATCAAGTTACTAAGCAAATTTTTTGTGCGCGAGATGCTACTGGTACAAGGACTTTTTATTATAGCCTTAAAGACAATTATTTTTGTTTTGGTTCGGTTATAAAAGCTATACAAATGGCAGATGAAAAGAAGCATGCATTAAATGAAGATTGGTTCTTAGAATTTCTATCCACATCCATTGTTTTAAATCAATTTAACTATGAAAGTACACCCTTTGAAGGAATTAAACAGCTCCCACCTGCACATAGCTTATTAATTACAAAAACGTCCATACATCTTGTAAAGTACTGGGAACCTCTTAAACATATCATGCCACTTAAACTTCCTAACGATAAAGCATACAAAGAGGCTTTCTTAGATATATTTAATTCAGCTGTTAGATGTAGATTAAATACACCACATCCCATAGGGATCTTATTAAGTGGAGGGCTTGATTCTAGTGCAGTTGCTTGTTTAGCTTCTAAAGCATTAGCCAAACAAAATAGAATATTAGAAGCCTTTAGTTCAATTCCGATGACTAATTATAAACCGTATACTATTGCAGGTCGCCAGGCCAATGAAACACTATTTATTGAAGCACTAAATGCAGCTTATTCCAATATTAATCAGCATTATTGTAAGGCCGACGGCGAAACTGCTATTTCAGACCTTGAACATGTTTTAGATGTCTTTGAATACCCTTATAAGATGTTAGAAAACATTCCTTGGTATCGACAATGTTTAAAAACTGCAAAAGAACAAGGATGTAAAATTGTACTGAATGGTCAATATGGTAATAGTACAATTTCCTATGGGAATTTTTTAACTCAAAGTTTAACCTTACTGCAGAAAGGAAGATGGTTTAAGTTGGCTCAAGAAATAAAAGCCTTTAGCATGTCTCATCATATCAGTTGTAAACGTGTGGTTAAAAAAGTCTTATCTATTTCTATTCCTTATAAGTTAAAACAGCTCCTTAAACACAAGCAGATTAAATCATTTGATTACTTTAAATACTCCTTGTTAAATGAAACACTTATTCAAAAGCATCATCTACTTCAGCGATTACGCAATGCTAATTTTTATCAATATCCAGAGCGTTTTTATAACCTAAAAGAAGAGCGTAAAAATATTATAGACTTAATGGGATTTACCCAAATTGCTAGTATGGAAATGAAGCAAAGCTTAGAAAACGGGCTTATTATAAGAGACCCCACACGTGATAAACGCCTTATTGAATTTTGTTTAAGCTTACCAGGGGAGCAGTTTATGAAAGATGGCATAGAGAGGCGGTTGATTCGCTATAGTATGCAAGATATTCTACCCGATATTATTCGATGTAATACTGAAAATCGTGGGATACAAGGCGCTGATAAATTACAAAGATTACAGCCTTCGTGGAAAGTACTCTATAAAAACCTTCAAGAATTACCACAACATCATTATATATGTTCTTTAATTAACCAAGAAAAATATCAGCGGCATCTAGAAGCCCTAAATCATGAGCTTCAAGAAGAAGACTGGTATGAAGTAAAGATGTTTTTGTTACTTTATATATGTGATTGTTTTATTCAAAAAAATATATAAGCATATGAATTGGACATTTTTTATCATACTATCTATTTGTAGTACATATAAGTAAGTATGAACATAAGCCAAAGTAAATTTTTAAATAAAGTAACTTAACTTATGTTCGTTCTAGAGATACATAAAGCAACCTAAAATAAAAAATAATAGAGGTGGTTTTAAATGAAAAAACAATGGTATACTCCTACAATGTCTCAAATTAATATAAGTGCTACTAAAGATGGTGTTTCACCAACAGCAGAACATGATATGACTACCTATGATGCAACTGGAAAGTGGTGGGCTGGTGGCGTAAGCCAAAATAAATAATATGTACTATCTCTAGAATAACAAACAAGCACCTATGAACTAATAGATTAAATTCTACTGGTTCAATAGGTGCTTATTTATATTATAGCAAAACGCTTAATTACTATATATCATATAATAGCTTGATTCAAGAAATGCTTAACATGTATAAATTTTAGTCATAACATTCTCTTGACTTACATATAAGTAACTATGAACATAAGTTAAAGCGCATCCCACAGAAAGAAGTTTGACTTAAGTTCACCATAAGTTTACATAGATTAATCATAAGATTAATCTAAAATCAAAACATAGGGGTGGTTTTAAATGAAAAAACAATGGAATAATCCTGTAATGTCTCAGCTTAGTCTGGATGCAACAAAAGAAGGCTCTAATCCAACTACAGATCATGATGCAACAACATATGATACATCTGGTAAATGGTGGGCCGGTGGTGTAAGCTAAAATAAATAACATATGTTATATCTAGGATAATATAAATAAACACCTATTGACTAATAAATAGGTGTTTATTTATATTAAAACTCAAAATATAAAAAAACTAACATGTATATTCAAACGTATACATCTGGCTTAATCGGATAAAAGGTTAATCTATAGATATTTTTTGAAACATACATATTAGTATCTATGCATAAAAATAAAAGAGACTATTATAAGAAAGGATTAAACTTATGAATAACTCAAGTTCATTATATCATTATAAATTATATGGTTTACATGTTGCTTCAGAAATAGAACTAACAGAACTTATAGTGTCCTCTGAACAAGATAATATAGATGTTCTTATCATAAAGAAACCAATATCTGCTGAGATTAAACAGGCACAAATAAATAATATTCATTATCATTTTTCTACTAACGATATATGGTACGAAGTAGAAGGACTAGGTACTTATCATATAAAAAATGGTACATCTATCGAAGTGGATTATGATGAAGATAAGGACTTCCAACTTGTTAAAGGTTATCTATTAGGTACAGCCTTTGGCTGCTTAATAGCACAACGCGAGCAAGTAGCATTCCATGGTGGTACCATTGTTATGAATCATGGTGCTATTATTGTTACCGGAGAATCCGGCGCAGGTAAATCCACATTAACTACTGCACTTAGAAATCAAGGATATGGTTTCTTAGCTGATGATGTTTCAGTAACAACACTTAATCATGCAAATCAATGTATTGTTCAACCAGCTTTTCCACAGCAAAAATTATGTAGAGATGCGATGATACAAATGGGGTATACACCTAATAATTACATAAAAGTTGATGAAGAACGTGATAAATATTTGTTACCTGTCAAGCAACAATTTATTAATCATGCAATTCCTTTGACCTGCATTATAGAAATTGCCATTGGAACGACTCTTCAATTAAATGAAATTAAAGGTAAAGAAAAGTTAAAGATATTATTTAGAAATATTTATCGTTGTAGTATTTGGGAACATCTATCTATGCCATCTAACTACTTTAAAAGGTGCCTTATGATTGCTAAGCAAATTCCTGTATACCAATTACAAAGACCTGATTCTGAATATACCATAGACGAACAGATTATGTTACTCATTAAAGTTTTTCAAGATCAGAAAAAAGAGCATGTCGTTTAGAGATTGTTCTAAAAAAGATTAATGAACATATACTATATTGTTAAAAATAGGCTACAAGGGTAGGTGAGTATAAATGAAGATTAGAGTTTTAAAAAAGTTCCAACTTTTTATACATATGCCCTTTAAAGATCAGTTACTATTTTTAGTTGCATTTATTTTAAGTGGTATTGCAAGAGCACTAATAATTACAGTTCCTCTAAAAAGATATCAACCTTATATTGGTATTCCCAATGAAGATTCTCCTCATAAGAATATTTGCTTACAAGATTGGCAGACAATTAAACGGATAAGACATTTAAGTTTACTAGCTTGTAAATATACCCCGTGGGAAAGTAAATGTCTAGTAAGAGCCTTAGTAGTTAGCTGGATACTTAAGTATTATAATATTCCCACCACCTTATATTTAGGTGTTGCAAAAGATAAAACACTACTAGCACATGCATGGCTTAGATGCGGCCCTTATATTATCACTGGTGGTGATGTACAGAGAAATTTTGTAGAAGTTGCAAAATTCTCAAATTATTCATTGATAAACAGAGAAAGGAGTTGGGAAAATCATGTGCTGTAAAAAAAGGTGGGAAAATCCTCAATTAGAAAGCTTGAATTTAATGAAAACGCAAATAGATATGAATCAATCAACGCCAGCTGGTATTGTAGTTGATATGACTACCGAGTATCAGCCACCTGTTGATTTAAGTGATGCCCCTCAAACAAGTAGTAACAATAGTGAAACTGCTGCATATTGCTTTAGACCTATAAGTTAATACAGCACTAAGCATCTACTATAGTATACAGCTATTCGCAAAACAATAATTATCTATGCCTAATTTACTAGAAATGTAATACTTATAAAGTTCTCTATACTATATTGTATATATAGTATAGAGAACTTTGTTGATAATCCAGAAGCATTTAAAACAGCTCTATCTAATGTAAATACTATGGATATTATAGGAGTAGATCAAAAAGGCAAAGCTCTTTATCAGTATGGTTATCCAGAAGGAACAACTATATTGAGAGATTCAGATTTTAAATGGCATCCTATAGGAAAATAAATTGAGACCACCTATAAAGCAAATTGCTCAGCAGCAGAACAAGATTCCTTATAGGTGATATAAGAAGAGCGATTTACTTATAGCATACAACTATTCGCGAAACACCGGTTTTACGAATAGTTCTATGCTATAAGCAGCAAAAACATGTTCTCTTTGCCATGTATTATTTGCAAATTCTAAAAAATTAAAGCGACTACCAGTCCCCTTAGCTTCATTTAATTTTAGAATATTATATAATAGTAAATGATCAGCGAGGTAAAAGTTTTTCACTTTTGAGGTAAAACTTTATAGATAAGATTGTTTTAGCTAATTTATCCAGAATCCTTAGCACTTAACCTTTATTTTCAGGTAGGTAAAAGTTTATAGTTATTAGATGGTAATTATTTGTGTGGTAATTATTTAGAGTTATTGTAATTCTAGGTTTAATTTGTGAGGTAAAACTCTATATATTATGTATGTTACTAGGCATACATAATATATAGAGTTTTACCTCATTTTTACTTTATAATATGTATACAGAAATATATTGTACTAATTAATAACTTTGATACATCCCATTTGTCTTTATATTTGGATTGTGCCAACTTCTATTATTTAGTAAGTAGATCTATATTCTGTTTCCCCATTTCTCTTCTATGTTCTTCCTCTATTTCAGCTCATAAATTAAATTTACCTACTTCTTTCTTTTTTGAAAAATTCTTTTCCATGATTAAATGTATATATACTTAAATGATTAAAAATAAAGGGCTATCAGTGTCCTGGTAGCCCATATATGTATTTTATTCTGTATATTCTTCTGGATGTGTTATATCATGTTCTATATCTTTTAGTTTTTCTAGCACTTCTCCTAAATTAGTATTAATTGTCTCACATTCACTTTTTGTGTAGTAAACGTCGCCTGTATTACTTTCAATTTCATCTAACTTATTAAGTATTTTTTTTAATAATTTAATTACTTGTTCTTCAAAATCTGTCACACTATTCACCCCCTTTCTACAAGAAATCATTGATAATATAGGTATGCTATGAAAATTGATTATCTATCTTCTTCTACATAAGCTATTAGAAACTATGTAAAATAAATCGACATATAAATATACATTTATGTATCAAGCATATCCCATTCATCGCCTAGTACCCATCTGAGTGCAGATAATTTGCCATTTAGCATTCCCCACTCAAAATCACTGTATGGTCCCAGATTATCTTCACCAAATTTATCAATAACTTTTTGAGCAGCTTTCAAAGCATCTTTCCAAATCTTAGGATCTACATATTCTCCTTTATTTTCAATACGATATCTTAATGATAAATGTCGATCAAACCAAATTTTATCAAATAGTTCATCTATAGCTCTTACTATTTCATCTATAGCTCTTGTTTTATCTTCATAACTATCACCCTCATAATAATCAGCTTCTGTAGATTCCTCATTTTGAGTATTTTCTTCCTTAAAACATGTTTGCAAACTTTGTTTCATTGCTACAGTATTACCTTGAATTTGCTTAAATTCTTCTAGCCCAATAGTAACCCTTTTTAAGACGGTTTCAAGTTCTGTAATTCGTTTATCTTGCATTGCAAAAAAGCTTAGCTGTTCTTCTTTTTCCATTTCTATCTCTAAAAACTCCATTCTAACGCCATAATTGATAGGCATATTAAGTAATGAGGCTAATCGTTCTAAGTGATAGATATTAACATCTATATTTCTATCAATCTCTGTAAGAATTTTTCTTTCAGCTAATCTAATTTCTTGATTGGTTATGAATGCAATACCTTTTGCTCCGTTAGTATGTACCCCTTCAAGATCATGAATAAATTTATCTTTGATATCCTGAAAATTCTTTTGCCCTCTTGGGAAATATACTGCCCCAATCCACTTTTTCCCATCATTAGAAAGAACCATATCCTTAAGTCCGTCTTTTCCACCTAAAGGATGTGATGGATCAATGTTATGAAATCCATCACTTGCTAATATTAGTGCAGCCAATCGTTCTGCTGCAGCTTGTCCACGGTCCCAATTAAGAAGTCTATTCCATGTTTCTCTACCGGCTAACATCCTCATACTATCCCCCCATTTACTTTACTAATATAGTGTCAAGAATTTCTTGACAATATATATTCACTTATAACTTATAAGCATTATTTTAATTAACTGTTTGCAACATAGCATCAACTCTTCAATTTTAGCCACAATTCTTTTCTGCTCATCTAATGGCGGTAAACCGATAAGTTAACTATTTATAAAACCTTCTACTATACTATTTAGTTATTCATACAGTCCATAAGATAGTCCAATCTATCTGGCATTATCTCGCGACACTCAGTTGCTTTCTCAAGTGACATCAATTCTGGATGTGCTGATGGGTTACGATACTTTTTAACAATATCATCTATGTTATCAATATATTTCTTATCCAATAATCTCTGTACTTCTGTATTCTTTTTTAGATAATCCTTAAAATCTTGTAATAATGGACTTATTTGTACTAAATTTTCTTGGTTTATAATAGATAAAATTGTATTCATCTGACCTAATGTGTATTCTGGTTTTTTTGTCTTCTGAGCTTTTGTAATAGCTTTTGCAAATAAATCTGTTTTATTTTTTAACCTATAATTAGCTTTATCTTTAGCCAAAAATTCATCTAAACAGTTACCTTTACGCTGTACAACATCTAAAGTATATTTTCTAAAAATCTTTAGTAGAAATTCATTCTCAATTGCTCTACATAATTCTAGAATAACGGGGGAGTAATCTGGTTTATCATATTTCTGAAGTTTAGAATATAGATATTCTGCTAAAGGAATAAATTTTCTAGTCAAAGCATCTAAATCTTCCCAATTAGAATACATGCTTTGAGCCAATGCATAATAATCCTCCAAAGCATCTTGTCCAATAGAACTATCCCATTTAGATAGTTTAGATGTCATTAGTATAAACTTTTGTTCAATTTCACGCTTTTCATTTTTCAAATCACCCAAATCTACTTCAAGTCCATTAAGTCTTTCTAAGGCAACATCCATCTTAGAATCAATTTTTTCTGCAATCTGGGTTATATTATTAGCATTCTTTATAAGATACTGTAGTAAATCAAAGATTTGATCATTTTTTTCGAGGAGCATTTCTAACATTTCATTTGAATAGGCTTGAGCAACATCCATTCTAACACATCTCCTTTTCCCACCTTAATATCTCAGTAATTGTAGGTGTCTGAAGCAATTTCAACGAACTATCTATTCCAGTTACATGTACCTCATAATACATACCTGTTGTAAGGATAAAAAAACAATTATTATTACCATATAAAAGTTTCTGTATTGCCAGTACCCATTCAGGCTTTACATGAGTTAAATCTGTTTTAACTTCTATATATACTCGACGCTTATCAGGTAGTTCATAAACAAAGTCAGGCCTCCATTTCCTATTCTTATCGATTGAAATCCATGATTCTCTCTCGTTCTCATTCAATAGCATTTCTTGAGACCATCCAGCTTTTATTAACTTTTCATATACTTCTTTTTCTAAATCAAAACCACGTTTGTTATTTTCAACTAATCGTTTAGTCATATTAATAGTTTCAAATGTGCCAAGACTATCAATACCTTCAATATCTTGCATAGTTTGCTTATCATAAATTGGGACACGTATATGGGCCAAATCTCTAAGTGTTACAAAAGGAATTGTTTCGCCCTTTTGAATCCTATTTAACTGTTTATTGAAAATATTACTTCCAGTTTTACTATTAAGATATCTATACAAATAGCCTTCAGATACACCATACGGGCGGATAATAAAAAAACTATTCGATGCAATAGCTGGTGTATCAGCAGAGGTAATACGTATTAATTTATTCTGCTTAAAATATTTAGTTAGGAGGATATCTCCCTCTTGAAGCAATTGTTTTGAAAATATTGAGGCTTTATTAGGATCAATACATATTTTTGGTAACTTAATCTTTCCATCCTGTATATCTCTTGCTCTCAAATATGGTATTCCTATCTCAACAAAATCTTCCTTCTTAGCACATTTACCATTAATAATTACTGCGATTTTACCAAGCTCTGTTGTTTCTTTTTCATTCATACTATCTTCAATTATCTGATCATCTCCGTTATAATATTCCGGCATCATACTTTCAACGGAAATAGAATCTGAATGATATATTTTCTGTTCATCTGGAATATTTCCAAGTAGTATATCTATAAAAATATTTATGTCTTCCACAGATGTAAACCATGTAGATCCTTTATCCTTGTTCAACACTATTACTGCCATCGGTGTAGTAATATGCTTAAACATACGTTGTTTGAGTGTAATAACACCCTTTATAGAATATATACTAAGGAGTTCTTCTCTAAATTTTCGAGTACTTACTGAAAATAGCATAGCAACATGTCCTAAAATAAAACTTACTATCGTATTTCCTTTAGTATCCTTTACTTCATATCGTCTTACGTAAAGATGCTGCTTATCTGCTACTATTATAGAAACCTCTGCAAAAATTGACCCAAATCGTTGAGTTAATTTATCATCTACCGTTAATACTCGGTTTAAGGTGTTTCTTCCGCTATATTCTTCTAAAGCAAATTCTATTAGCTTAAAAAAATCACTTTTATTTATTGAAATCATCTAATTCACCTCTTTTTATACTATCGATATTCTTATTAATAAGAATATCAGCAGCATGTCATGTTCTAATTTTATATTATAACAACTGAAATATTTGTCGAATTATGATGTGATGCTGTTTTTTTACTCATTTTTAAGGCAACATGAGATCTAATGTTATTCCTATTCATATGCATTTTTTAAAAATAAGTATAATTGTACTTCTTTATCTATTTCTTCAACTAAAATACCTGGTAGTTGATATGGAATACTTTCACTAATATTAATCCTCTCTTCTGCTCTTTCTCTCTTTAGAAATTGAGCATGCTTGTACCAGTTTTGATAATGTACCCATACATAGACATACATAACATATTCTAATGATTCCCAAAAGGCTGCATTACTTATGTGTAGTTTGTTTTGGCTCTGCTTCTTATACTCCTTGTAGAAGAAATAGAATAACTTACTATGGTTTAAGATATTTTTCATAGCATCGAAGTTAGGGTTTAATTCTCTGTAATCTAATCTTGAATGTACAGTGGAATAACTATGATGCCCTTCAACGTCTGTTCGCCACATTAAATAGGCAAATCCTTCAACTGAAATAGATTGATAGGTGTAATTACTGTTGTTTCCTAGATTATGTTTAAGGAGCAGTTCTATACTTTTTAAATGCGAAACGTAGTTATTGATGGAAGGAATTACATTTCTTAAATGCTTTGCAATAGCTTTATAGGCATTAATATATAAGGTATATAAATACTCAAGATCTTTTTCAATAGCTACAGTTGCTGCGGTACAACTAAATGCTTTTATTGGCAGTGCTACATGAGCAAGTGTCCTAATATCCTTTGAAATAATACGCTCTTTATTAGTGGCATCCAATTGCAAATGATTTACCGCTGGTGCTAAATAGTATAGGTAACTATGCTTCTCTAATTCTGGTTTTGATAATAGATCAGAGAGACTGTATTGATTACTGCTAAAGTCATTCCATGAAATAAGTACTTCAGTAAAACTGCTTTTAGATAAATAGTTATAGCCGCATATACAGTTAAATCCCTTTAACCTATTAGCTGGTTGGTTAAAAGGGATTTTCCAACCACAATTGGGACACCCAATTTTTAAGGGTACATGATGTATAAAACATTCATTTTTAAAAATGAGTTGATGATAAATCGAATGATATCCCTCTTTAATACATATAGGACAATAAGTAACAAATGGGCGAAAGTACTTTACCAAATCCTTTTCATTGAAAAAAGACCCTAATGCCTGCTGCGTATCTTCAAGAAAGCTTGTAGTGATGGTCTCATTGAGTTGAATCTCTATTTGCTTAATGAGCTCTGCACAAGTACTGAATGCGTTGCTGTTTTCTTCTAAACTAGGATTAACCCCCAAGACTTCCACTAAATCATCTATAGTGATTTCATTAGCATATTTTATCTTCTCTAAAACTGACCATGGTGATTCGTATAAGTTAATCCAATCGTTATCCCAAGTAATCATTTGATGTCGTCTCCTTGCTGCATATAGAATAATTTTATAGAACCAATCTAATACTACGTACTAGGTGATAAATAATGAACAAATCAAGCAGTAACTTAATTCGTGAACAAAACGCTGAAATAAAATTAGAAGATAAGAAGAAAGAACTTCCAGCTTTTATGAATCTCTTTATAGAGCATCTCAAAGCAAGTAGGTCATCTTCCACTACTTTTGAGTATGTTAATGATATAAGTAAGTTTTTTGAGTACCTTATAGAAAACTACTACAGTAATAAACAAGTATCTCAACTGGACCATTTAACTTTAGCTACCGTAACAGACACTCAAATTACAACATATCTTAGTAAGTTTTCTAGGTCTTCTTATAACCGAAACCTCTCTTCACTGCGTATGCTATTTGGCTATCTTGCAGATCAGCAACTGATTGAAAGTAATCCTTGCAAACTTCTATCTAATATGTCTATCTCTAGTGAGGTTTCAGATATTGTTCATATTGATGATAACGAAATCCTCTCTAAAGTAGATGAGGCATATACTACCTTATATACAATCTATGAGCAATCTGTAAAACCACCATCTCATAAAATCTATTCTGAGCTAAGAGATTTAGCTCTTATAACTTTGTTCATGGAAACAGGAATAAAGATGTCCGAATGTAAACTCCTAAATGTGGAGGATGTTAATCTTGAAAATCAGTATATTAAAGTAAAACGTCATAATCAACCGACGCTGCTGCCTATGTCTGCTCATCTACAACAAATTATGACATTATATATGGAAGATAGAAAAAGATTTGATGTTAAGGATGAAAAGGCACTTTTTTTAAATAGTTCACGCCATAGACTGATGAATATTGGAGAGTTATTAAAAGCACTATCTCTAAATGAAAATGGCATTACAACACATACATTAAGAAAATACTTTGCACTGAAACAAGCAAATAATAACGCCTCTATTGATACCATTTCAAAATTACTAGGTTGTCAAAGTAAGGATTTAGTCGATAAAACCTATTTCAAGCGTAATTAACACGATAAATTTACCTTTTGAATGTACCTTTGATATGAAGTGTATCTAATGCATTCTACCCAATCTTCAACTGACGGCCAATATTTGTTTTCACCATCTATGCCCTTTAAACCCATACAAATATAGATTGTATCTAGAAGGATTTCATAAGGAATACCGGTAAACACTGCTGCTGTTTCTGCAGAAGCATTTCTAAAAGCCTCAAACAGGATTTGCCGATCATTGCAAAGTCTGTAGCCCTCTTTATATGCGATAGGAAAGTAATCGCCCGTCAAACATACATCGAACTGTTTAAGTATCGTTTCAAATAAGTCTTCTGATTTAACTGGCGTCAGTCGATAGCTATTAGGTTGATTTATACCGTCTTCATAGAATGGGTAATGTGATATTAACTCACTCAATTCTAGAGTTTCTCCAACTAATACTAAAAACAATTTGACATGCTCTTCTTTTAGTTTATGAACTAACTTTAAAAGAACATTTAAGCTGTCTTGATGTAAATTTTGTGCGGCTTTAACTATAAGAATAATGTGTGTTTTATGAGTCTTCAATGAAAGAAATATAAGATACCTTGTTAATCGTGTAAATAATGCCTCAGCATTGCCCACAGTCCATAAACCATGTTCTAGATTACACAATAGATCACACGGAAGTTCTTTATTATTTGAAACATAATGTCCATAGCTTAATGTTTCAAAGATAATCGCTGTTGAATGGAGCTGTTGTTGTAACGCTTGATTAAGCGTAACCTCTACAGCTGCTGAACCACAGAAAATATCAGCATAAATAAGGTAGATAGGCTCATCTGAATATAGGGATTGTTTAATACGACTTACAATTTCACTCATTACGGGCGGTTCTATTGTGCAGCTATCATGCAGTAGTATACTACCATCTATATATTTAAGGTTGTTTAGTCTAGTTGTATTCATACTATCCTCCTATATTTGAGATGTTGTTATTGGGAATGCATTAATTTGAAAAGTGTTATTAGAAATCTCTTGAATCATATAAGCAGAAAACATATATGGAATTGCATGAGAGGCTTGTGCTTGAGAATATATGGTATTTAGAGGCAATGTAAGAATATACTCCTTCCAATTTAAATAATGACGAAGCATCATATTCGCTAATACAGGTGCTATAACCGCGAATTTTAACTCCAGTTCTTCTCCAGTATAAGCATTTAGTTCATTTCAAAAGTATTGAAATAGCATACTGTTACAAATTAAATTATTATAACCCTCTAACCCAGAAGCACGGCTTGATGACTCTAAGTGCGAATGAACCGTCTGGTACGATAAGTGCCCTTCTATATCTCTTCGCCACATAAGATAGGTATATGCCGCAATATCTTCACTAGGGATAATTTCAGTAGAAATGTTATATGTGATGGCTTTTTTCAGATATTTAATGCGAGAACTCATTTTAGGGATCATTTTACGTAAGTATTTTGCAATGCCCTTTAGGGTACTTTTATAGAGCAATATAAAGTGCATAAGTCGTTCTCTTTCTGATAACACTAATTTGGATGATTTTAGAGAGGCTGTAGTTATCTTCGCTACAGTTACACCATCATTTAAAGGAATATACGTGCGTTTGTGACTTTTGAAATCTAAGTCATCATAATAATATAGTGAAACAAACTTTTTATGAGACAAGGATAACTTTTCATAGTCGCACCTTGAAAGTTGTGAAGCTATATTTTGTGAAAACCACTTAGAAAGTATTTTAGAGGAATTACATGTATTTAACAGATTATATCCGCATTTGCAGCTGTAAGCATGATTTTGCCTATTACCTACTAAATCTAGTAATATAGGTTGTTTACATTTCGGACAAGTATATCGTAAGGGAATATGATGGATAGGACATTCGTTTGCAAAGATACTTTGATGGAACCAAGCGTGATAACCTACCTTCATACATTCAGGACAATAGCACAAGAAAGGATGAAAGTATCTGTGTATAGCGTATTTACTGTAGTATTGACCCAGTAATAATTTTAGTGAGGCTGCTTGATGTTCCACTAACTTATAGTCTATCTTACTTAAAGTATCAATTAGATGCATATAGTCATAGATTGGTATTCTACTCTTTTCTAAATGAATTTGTAGAAACTGAAGTAACTGCCCAAGAGAAAGGGCGTTTGCAAATTGAAATTTCTGTAGTGTGCACCATGATGATTCATAAGGTTGAACTCATGAATCGTCCCAAGTATAAATCATTATAATCACCTTGCTTTCTATAATTTGACGATACTAATAACGATATTTTCTCAAATTAGCCATATCAACTGCTTCCTTCCAGTCTTCACTGCTTGGTTTGTATTTACATTCTCCTTCAAAGCCTATCTTAATTAAGCAGTTATTAATTGTTTGAACAAATGGCAGCATAGGAATGTTCAGGTCAGGTGAATGAATACTTTTCTCTAATTCAGCGGTAATCAGTTTAAAAATGAGTTCTGCATCATCCGTAAGGCGATAGCCGTCTTCGTATGCTTGTGGGAAGAAATACTGTGTAAAGGTACATCCACTATCTTGTGGATAGCAGAGAGAATCGTATTGTTTTAGACAGGTAACGATATTCTCTAGATTTTGAAGACCTTTAAAATTATATTCATTAATCATAAATCGTCCAATAATATACATTTTCTTTTGTGCGATAAACAAATCCATTGTATCCTTTAGCTCCATTGAGCCTATTAGAATAACATTCAAATTGATGTTATTATCTTCTAAACGATTATAAATATCCATCAATAACACGTAATCTAAAGGTTTCATATTTTGAGCTTCATCTATAAAAAGGATAATTTTCTTTGAGTTAGCATGATGACTTGCTTCTAATAAATAGCGTATGATGCGTTCTCTTCTTTCTTCTGGTTTTTCTCTATTCTTAAGTGCTAAACCTAATCCACTTAAAATATCACCAAAAAAGCGGTTCTCATTTACGCTTTTACCTCCTGTGCAAGAAATAGAGAATATAGGAATCTCCTCACTAAAGGTAGTATGAATAGCTCTAATTAATACTTTTTTTGCAACACTTTTACCACAGCGATAAATTCCATAAATAATTGAGCCTGGACTACGGCTAGATAACCAAAACAGTACATTTTGAACTAGTAGCATAATAGCATCGCTAATGATAACATATTCCCCTGTAAATATAGGATGGGTTCCCTTAGGAATATCAGGATGTACTGCTCTATTATTTTCATTAGTATTGTCTGATTGTGTTTTTTCGCTCATATTATCATCTCCTAAAATTTAAACTGCATATCTTTACTTAATTGTTCAAATAATCCAGTGTTTTTAAGTTTGGAAGTAGCTTGATTTTGTTCTTGCATAAAGGTAGTTTTATCATCAGCATTTGGGATTAATGCGTCAATACTGATTTCATCTTCTCCTTTTACAACCTCTGGGATTTCTGCATTTTTACTTGAACGTGCAATTTCTTCTTCTGCATCTCTAATAAAGTCATTAGCAACTTTTGCATTATGATGTTTACTTATATACTGTTTATATACTTCCATAAAATCATCTGTATCTAAGAAATCAAGTTCGCCCTCATTCCTTAATGTGCATAACTTGATACGGAAATTGAGCGTGTGTTCTATAACCCCCCATTTTCCATTTGCAGTTAATGTATCAAGATATTCTCCATTTTGTTTATAGGCCTTTGCATAACGGGCATCATCAATATTAATAACAAGTGTTAAGTTTTCACCTATCAAAGATTTTTCTGCTGCTAATTTTTTTGAAGTATATCGTGCATATTTGTAATTGACATAGGGATTTCTTCCTTTTTCTAAATCACCAAGAACAGTTACACTAACTTTATTTGTAATTGTGGTAACTTTAGATCGCTTATACTCTTCTAAGGTTTTTGGAATTCTTCCGGTACTTAGTCTGCTTTTTATAGTTTGAATTGGTGTCATATTATAGTTACCCATCTTATGAGATACATTATAATTAGCAATGCCTAGCTCAATGATTTGTTTAGCATCATTAAAAGTTATACCATATTTAACTGCTTGTTCCTCTGGATTATTACGTAAAGGACTATCTTTACTGCCTCCAGTTGTACTAGGTAATTTAGTAAACACATTCTCTTTTAAAAGATCGAATGATTTTTCAATGTAAGCTCTTACTGTAGGATGAGCTAGAGGCCCATAATTGACATGCACCTCTAGTTCATTTTCGAGGAAGTGACGAATTTCAACAGCTTTGTGTGTTATATGATTATCAAACATAATTTGTCCAAATGTTGCCCATTCCATTTCTGGAGCTACTTCTGATGTAAAACATACGTCTGCTGGATACTTAAATCCCTCAACATTAAATGTCATTCTTTTATGTGGAATAAGACAGTTAATGATACATCTCATAATATCCTGTGAAGTAAAGCCTTTTCCCGGAACTGCATGATAATCTATCAAAGCCTGACTATTACGGTCAACAGCTGTAATTAATGTAATATTATCTACTACTTCTTTGAAACCATCTCCTTCATAAGTTGATAAATCAATGATAAATTTACCATCAATAGTATGCTCATCGATTTCTATTATTTGGAAGAGATCTACGGGTAAAGGATTATTTTTTTGACCAGCTCCAGTTGTAGCTGCTAAAGTAGCGGCATCTTTAGTAAGATGATATTTTGCATACGAGCTATAATAAGACGATTTAAGTTTCTTTAAATAATCATATAATGCACGTTTCCCAGGATGCTTTGTTAAACCATCTCGATTGAGTGGGTACTCATTATAAAGGTTCATATCCGCACACATAGTCATCATTTCTTTATAAATATCTTTCACCTTAGTACCTTTTGTCTTAATTTCTGATGTCCCACCAGCCAGATATTTCTGTTTAATCATGTCATCTATTTCGGGATGAAGCTTAAGAAACCTAGTAAAAATTCCAGATTGTCCGCTGGTACTCATCTCATCTTTACAGCTTTTAGTTCGCTTATATGGTTCAATATGATAATAAGGAATTAGACCAGTGTAGCCATAAATATTGCCTGTAGCAGTTGTTTCTAGGCATCTTTTCATCCATCTATTTATTTCAGCATAAGATAGATGTTGAGATTCCCCTTTTTCATTTTCGTATTTAATCTTTTCAATTGCTGTTCCATCAAAATATGCATCAAAAGCAGCTTTACGAGAATTATAGATTTTTATTGTCTTTATCAAACGTTTCTGTCTTTTTGGATTTTTTATTGTTTCTATATTGGGAAATCATAGCCGTTAATTTAAGCCTAAGTTTTTCCAAGTCGAAGTATTTCTTCTAGG
>DYCF01000090.1 GCA_019418225.1 Clostridiales bacterium
GGCGTCAAGCCGTGCATCAAGGCAAATCGCAAGCCATGCCTGGCGCTGTTGAATTCCTAAATGAAGTACATAAACAAGGGGTAGAAATCTTCTATGTTTCAAACCGCTACGCACCTGTAAACCTTGATGTAACGATACAGAACTTTAAAGAACTAGGATTCCCCTCTGTCGATAAAGACCATGTACTACTATTCGAAAAAGACTCTGATAAACAACCTCGCTTTGATATGATTGCTAAAAAATATTATGTCATTGTATATATGGGCGATAACGCCGGTGATTTCCCAATCGGCACAAAAGGTAAGACACCAGCTGAAAGAAATAGCATCATCGATGCTCATAAAGAAGACTTTGGTACTACCTTTGTGGTATTCCCGAACCCTGCTTACGGATCTTGGGTGAGTGCATTGGCAAAAGGTTACCAAAACCTAAGCCCGGAAGAACAAAAACAAATAAATAACCAATACCTACAACAATAAGTTTATAAGTGACGACTATAGCAATTAGCTATTAACCAATGTTTATAATAATGAGCTAATAACTGCTATCTATAGCAATAAGGACGCCTTGCGTATACTTTATTAAAAACGATATAATAAAGTGTACATGCGTCTATAGCTCAACCGGACAGAGCGTCAGTTTCCTAAACTGTAGGTTGGGGGTTCGATTCCCTCTAGGCGCACCAAAATTTTTAAAATTTATAAAAGCTGATTATGTTTAAAAGTATCCCCAATTACAGATTTATGTGATTGGGGATACTTTTGTAATGATGTTATATCCAATAGACTTTAGATTTTGTAAATAAAACAGCACTTTTATTGTTAGTTTGAGTTATATTATTCTTTTTGAGATAATATAAAGTAAGTGAATTAGGTTGATTAAAAATATATGGGGACTTAATTTTGTAGGGAGAAATTAGATGAATAATATAAAATTAATCCAAGAACATTGCTACACTAAACGACTTAATTTTTTGATTGGTTCAGGTGCATCTAGTGATGCAATACCCTTGATGGGGCAATTTAGTTCCTTTGGAGATAAAGCAAATGAGGAATTATTAAAGTGTGTTAAAGATATAAGTGAAAAGGTTCTATTAAAATGTACCGGAGATAAGCCTAAGAGTCCTATAACACTAGGGGAGCGGTTGAAAATATTTAAATCGTATAAGTCATATACTCAATTTATAGAGGGATTAATTCAATGTTTGCTTAATGTTAATTCTCGTGAAATACCAAGAAGCGTTAATATTTTTACAACCAACTATGATTTATTTTTAGAGTGTGCAATTGATACTGTCTTAAGAACACGAAACTTTGTATGTAATGATGGTTCTAGGGGATACTTCACAAAAGTACTGGATTGGACAAATTTTAATCGAGTTGTTGCTTACAAAGGGATAAATGATAATTATAATTATGAATTGCCTTTAGTCAATTTAATAAAACCACATGGGTCAGTTAATTGGAAAAGAGATGGAGAGAACGTTCTCATAAGTTCTAATGTCTGTGAAGATCCTTTTGTGGTTCCACCAACTGGATATGAATCGAAAGAAACTTTTTTAACAAATTATTTCTATGAAATGTTGAGAGTGTTCCAATTGGAGCTTGAAAAGCCACAATCAATATTAGTTGTAATTGGCTTCTCTTTTCAAGATGTACATATTGCAAAGATGGTCAGACGTGCAATTCAAAATCCAGAATTACGTGTATATATTTTTGCATATAGTAATAGTGCGATTCATAACATTCGGGAAAATATAGGTATTTCTAAAACAGACTCAAGATTGATTATATGGGGCCCCGGTGATTTTGAATCTAAACCGCTGACTTTGAAGGAAGTAACCAAAATTTTATTTGAAAAGAAATTGGGGGATAGTTAATATGGAGTATTCACCAAAAAAAATAGGTGTAATCATTTCAGTAGATGGTAATGTATCCCAAGTTGGACTTTATGATACTACAAATGATACAGATGTGTTTTGGTATGGTGATATTCTTTCAGGTGCTAAGGTTGGTGCATTTGTTACTATTCATCAAAATATGGTAAAAATTATTGCAACAGTTGTATCTGAAAGTATTATAGATCAGCAAAATATTTCAAATTTAGATATATATGATAATCGATACAAGAAGAATTCAATGAAGCGATCTATTTCCTTAAAAGTTAAAGGTGTTATAGAAAACCAACGATTTAATATAACCAGTAGATTTGTCCCTATGATAGGAAATGAGGTGTGTTTAACTACTCAAGAGGAGTTAGATTTGATTTATGGTGTAATTCAATCGGAGTCTACAATCAGTATTGGAAAGTCATTACTTGAAGGAAAAGATATAAATATACCAATTGATAAAATATTTGCATCTCATATTGGTATTTTTGGAAATACAGGTAGTGGTAAATCAAATACTTTACATAAAATGTATTATGAGTTATTTCAATCATCATTTAAAGATTATATAAATCAAAAGTCTCAATTTTTTCTAATTGATTTTAATGGAGAATATTTAGGGGAATCAATGTTTGGTTTATCTAATGATGATAAAGAAATATTTAATATCTCTACAAGAACAGATAAATCAGATAAAATTAGAATTACTCGAAAATATTTATTAGATCCGGATTTATTATCTATACTTTTTGATGCTAAACCAGGTACTCAGGTTCCGTTTTTACGGGCTGCTCTAAGAAAGTATAAATCTATTGAGACAGAGAAGGAATTTGCTGATTTAGAAGTTGGTTTACTTATTAGTATTCTTCAAGACCGAAAAGATATTGATAGAGTTACATTAGAGAAATGGATTAAGGTGGGAGAACTTTTAGGTATAAATAATTCTCTATTAGAACCTTTTAAAGAATGTAGTAAAGAACTTTATTATGGAAATATAAAAATAAAAAATGAAAATGGAAAACTTGTAATCAATAATGACAAAATAACAGAAGCTGGTAAACAATATTTTAAGTTTGATAGCGTAAAAGAAGAGTTAGAAGATAAGTTTAAATCTGCTAGTGAAATAAAAAAGTTGTATTATTTTATTGAATTTCAAAGAGTATATGTTGCAGTATATGATTCTAAAACCTCAGAGTTTATTAGCCCTATGATAAAGAGGATTGAAAACTCCCTAGATGCATTAGATAGAGTTATTGAGGTTAAGGATAATTTATCTGACTCCTATAAACTGCTAAATATTTTTTCACTTGTAAATGCTAACCAAAAGGTTACCCGTTTGCTCCCTATGTTAGTGTCTAAGATGGTTTATGATGCGCATAAGAGTGAGGTTTCATCTTCTGGAAGTGTTAAAAAGACGATACATTTAATAATTGATGAAGCACATAATATTTTAAATGATGTGAATAAAAATAATAAAGATGATTGGAAAGATTATCGATTATCAGTTTTTGAAGAAATTATTAAAGAAGGACGAAAGTTTGGTTTTTATTTAACCTTAGCAAGTCAGCGCCCTTCAGATATTTCAATGACGATTATTTCCCAACTTCATAATTTTTTTATTCATCGTATCGTAAATGATAAGGATTTACAGATTCTTGAGAATACAATGCCTACATTAGATTATAGTTCTTATAAAAGAATTCCTTTATTAGGGCAAGGGGAAGTTGTTATTACGGGAAAAGCTTTTAATATGCCTTTTTTTGTTGTAGTGAATAGACTAGAATCAGTTAGACCTAATAGTGATGATGTATCTCTTGTGAGATTATGGGAACCTAATCCTGATAGTGATGGTTAATAAGCCAATTTATAAGCCTTTTCTTTATGATCAGATAAAATTTTTTGGAGAAAATAAATTCTTATAAGATGTAAAAGAAGATTAATATAGCCATATTAATACTTATATGTAATGTGATTTTAGTGTATAGTGATAAGACTCCTAAATTGCGTGTCACTGGTTCGATTCCGGTTAGGCGCACCAAAAATTAATAGGCATAAGGCTTTTAGTCTTATGCCTATTTTTTATGCCATTATTTTCTTATGTTAGTGAATTTTAAGTTATGCTGTTTAAATTGTAATAATGCTATAATTAGATTAAATAGAGTGTTTGTAAAAGGTAGTTATATAAAGGTGTATCCTTATGAGTTTTTACAATTGGATTCAAGAAAAGCTTTTTGACAATTACGAAGAGTGGCACATGAAGAACCCTAATTATAATCGAAATGGTTTTAACATAGTAGGAATAGATAATACCTTAAAGGCTATGCATGATGGATTTTCTATGTACGTGGAGGTATACCCACCTCATGCCATCGATGGATGTACAGCCATGAAAGCACGTGT
>DYCF01000091.1 GCA_019418225.1 Clostridiales bacterium
TAGAGTAAATATATCTAATTTTAGTACGGCTATCTTATTTTAACAATACGTCTGAGTATTGTACGCTTACAAAAATTTTCTTTCAGGGACTAAAATTAGACAGCTTAAAGTCCAAAGAAAGGATAAAGATTTTATAACAGATAGAGAATTTAATTTATCTTTTTTTGAAGTTTTTTATATAATTTTTTTAAGTCATTAGGGGGCATATAGTCACAATGGCTATGGCTTCTTAAGGTATTATAAAAAGCTTTGATGTATTCAAAATGTATGGCATAAATTGCAGATTCAGTGGCACGAAATGATGTTCAAAAAAAAGAATAAAACTCTATAATAATAATCAGCTAATAAGTAAAGGCATATGGAGGTTATTGATATGGAGAAAAAGATTGCTGTAGTTACGGGTGCATCAAGTGGTATTGGAAAGGAAACGGCTCTTGAACTTAGTAAGAATGGATTTACGGTATATGCAGGTGCGAGAAGAATAGAAAAGATGCAAGGATTGTTAGAAAATGGGATTTATCCAGTTGCTTTAGATGTGACAAGTGAAGAGTCTATGAAACAATGTATAAATGAGATTCTGCAAAAAGAAAAACATATTGATGTACTTGTTAATTGCGCTGGATATGGTTCATATGGTGCTATTGAGGATGTACCTATGCAAGAAGCGCAAAGACAATTTGATGTAAATGTATTTGGGCTTGCGAGAATAATCCAGCTAGTATTACCTGGGATGAGAGAACGTAGGTATGGAAAGATCGTTAATGTATCTTCAATGGGCGGAAAAATTTGGACACGATTTGGCGGATGGTATCATGCAACAAAATTTGCTGTAGAAGGTTTCTCAGATTGCTTGAGATTGGAACTGGAGCCATTTGGTATTGATGTTATCGTAGTAGAGCCAGGTGGAATAAAAACAGATTGGGGTTTTATTGCAGCCAATCATTTAAGAGAAGTATCAAAAGGTGGTGCATATGAAGAAGCAGCAAATAAGGTAGCTGATGGAATCGTAAGAAACTATACTGGAATGCACCTTTCAAGTCCAACAGTAATAGCTAAGACCATTCGAAAGGCAGTTACAGTTAAGAGACCAAAAACACGTTATCTTGTTGGCTTTATGGCTAAACCTATGGTATTAATGAAGAATCTATTTGGAGATAGAGTTTATGATAAGGTTGTAAAAATGTTTATCTAATTGGAGACTAAATACTGATATAGAACAAGTTTAGGTTAAGATAAAAAAATTGGTTTTGCAGTATAAAAGTAGAGTAACAAGCGTAACAATATGATATCAAACGGTTTTTAGACTATCAGAAAAAGTTATGAACGGAGAGGAGCGTTTGAGTGTCACGATTAATCATTGATAGGAAATATGCAGAACTATTGGGTACTGTTGGAATATCTTCTGAGGAGGTTCTAAAAAAGGCAGAGTTACCCAATGATTTATTCAGTCATAAAACACCAACAATAACGGATAAGGAATATTATCGTTTTATGAAAGCGATTGATGAATTATCATTAGCGGATGATCTACCATTAAAACTTGCCACAGCAGAAAACATAGTGGCCTTTTATCCACCAGTATTTGCAGCATACTGCAGTAAAAATGGATTAACCTGTATTCAAAGACTAGCACAATATAAAGCATTGATTGGAACCGTTGTTTTTGATGTAAAGGAAGTTGGGGAAACTATATCAGTAGAAATCGCTTCTGAAAATCATTCACTAGAGCTACCAGAAATTTTAGTAGGAACAGAATTTATTTTTCTTGTGCATCTTATTCGTAGTGCGACTAAGAAAGACATTATACCAGTACAAGTGATGGTAAAGCAAAAGATGAAGAACTCTGTATATGCTGAATTTCTAAAAACTAATTTTAAGGTTGGATCAAAAAATATCATATCCTTCTCAAGACATGATATGATGATTCCTTTTATAACTAGGAATGATTCTATGTGGGAGTACTTTGAACCTGAATTGAAAAAACGTCTTAGTGAAGTGGCAATAGATACTTCTGTTTCTTCAAGAGTGAGGAGTGCTTTAATGGAGGCGTTAGCAGGAGGAGAAAGTAGTATTGAGTATATAGCACATAAACTTGGACTAAGTCGGCGAACATTACAGCGCAAGTTGAAGGAAGAAAACACCACATTTCAACAGCAGTTAAATCATACAAGAGAACTACTTGCAAAACATTATTTAAAAAACACAGATTTAAGTAGTGAAGATATTGCTTATTTACTGGGTTATCAAGATATAAACTCTTTTTTTAGAGCATTTGCTTTATGGACAGGCGTTAATGTAAGTGAGTATAAAAAAGTAAAGAATAGGGTTAGTGAACACAATAAAAATAGTTGCACATCAGCTGTGGTGATAAAAACAATTTAAATAATTATAAAAAGGATTCAAATTGAAGAAAGCATAAATCTTTCATTTAATTTGAATCCTTTTTGTTGTGCCCTTAGAGGTATTTTTTGATTTGTTCAGAGGTTTGTAGAAGTGTTTGAGCAATAGATTTAGTTTGTGTAATTTGTGCATTGTTAGTTTCAGTAGCTGTGTAGCTTTGTTCGATATTTGCAAGGTTAGTTGCACTGGTTGAAGAAATTTCTTCGATGCTACTTACAATTTGGTCATTGGAAGTAAGAAGAGCTTGGATTTTATCGGACACGAGCTCAATGTTGTGATTAACTTCATTGATACTTGTAATAGTTTTGTTAAAGATTGCTGCTGTATTTTGAATGAGCTGGTTTTGAGTAACGTTTGTTGTTCTAAAGTCTTTCATAGCAGTCACGGAAGCTTCCACCATGAGTTGAAGGTCATGGAGAATCGTAGTAATGGTACTAGCTGAGGCACTTGTTTGAGTAGAGAGGCTGCGAACTTCGTCTGCCACAACAGCAAAGCCTTTGCCTGCTTCTCCTGCGCGGGCACTTTCAATAGCTGCATTGAGCGAAAGTATATTTGTTTGATTTGCAATATCTGTAATAGCAGAAGTGATGCGCTCGATTTCTAGTGTTTTTTCTTGTAGGGCAAGCATTGAATTGTATACTGTATCACTATTTGTATTCATAGTAACAGTTTGCTTGGCAAGTTCTTCAATGATTTCTTTCCCCTTATTGATTGCATGAATTGTATTTAAAGAAATTTGTGTCATTATTTTAGAGGCATTAGAGGTATCTACGATAATATGTTGAATATCTTGTGTTAATTGACTTTGTGTTTGGATATTTTGAGTAGTCGTTTCAATGCCGATAGCGATATCATTCATTGTAGTAGCTAAAACATTACTTGATTGTTCAAGATTAGAAACAACAGTATACACTTCTTGTGATTGCGTATCTAATACACGACCTAATTCTAGAACCCTATTTAAAATCTCTGTTTGCTGTTGGCGACTTGATTCAATGGCCTTAATTTTTTCGTTATTCATTTGATTAGCAATATTGGTGCCTAAATAGGCAATGAGGCAGAGTACAAGCATTGAAAAAAGTTGCACTAAATAATCAGTAATATAGTTAGGTGCAGATTGTTTAATAAAGACAATAAGCCAAAATACACGTATCACATTTAGGGCATAGACAATAGAAACAACTCTTTTTATGAATTTTCCATCAAAGTATAAGAAGTATAAGAAAATATGAGGTACTATGTAGATATATACACCCGTGCTGTGTGTTGAAAAGAGAGAAAAGATATAAACAACTAAGAATGCCCAAAAGCTAACTTCTTTAAATAAAGTCGAATTAGGATCTTTATGATAAAGATAAAAAAGCATACCTAGATTAATAAGTGTGAGAATCAGACAGATAAAGGCCACAATAAAAGGTTTCTTTCCGTTAAATACTTCAATAAAGTTTCCTAAAGGTAAAACAATGTTAATAAGAGAGACTAATGTTAAAACAAGTTTATTTGTTCGAGAATAATTAGATGAATAATAGTCCATAAGAAAAACCCCTTTATCAATACATAATTTTAAATGCTTTATAATTATTATCGACGTGTATAAATAGTAGTTTATAGATAAATATAAATAGTTTGAACTTTAAAGCGCATATATAGATTTCACATTTATAAAATTTAGTTATTCGTACTCTTTAGTCATGTGAAATCATTGAGAGAAAACAACTTACGTACATGTATATTTCAAGTTT
>DYCF01000092.1 GCA_019418225.1 Clostridiales bacterium
TAATGCAGGGAATATGGCATCAAGGTCAAAATTTTTCTGTAAATTTTTCCTATCATTTAATGAGCCCCAATACTGACTAAGTAATTGCATATTTTTTCTGAAAGCATTACTCATAACAACAGCCTTTTGCAATTGTAAAGCATCATATAACAAATGCTCTCTACATTCATTTAAGTAGTTGCACATATATAAGAACGCTGTATGGGCCTCTGCTCGGTCCTCATCAGGTGACATTAAATTTGATACTATATCATCAAAGCAATGTATAGAAGCTTTAGTACTAATTTTTAATGTACCTAAAATATCTTGCTGTGTTTCTTCTATTTTTTGAAGAGTATTATCAAACTCTTTAATATCAGCTAATAAACCATCTTTCGTATTGATTATAGATTCACGCTCATTAACCAACTGGTGTAATGCATCTAATTCACCTTTAACATTTTGAAGCTTTGTAGTCTCGTCTTCAATAACTGATAACAATGCAGCATTACTCATGGCTTCTAAAATAGACCAGTTAGTAGCACTCCAAATCTTATCAATAATAGAACGTTTGCTGTTCAACTCTATTAATTTAGACTCAATACTATTTTTACGCTCTATCAACTTCAACAAATTATCATCTAAATCATCATACTTACTTAATTGTTCATTGATTACAAGAACTTCCTCTTTTAATTTATCGATTTTACCCTTTAATTCTTGAATCAAATGAATATTCTCTTCATAGACTGTTACATAAGTAAATAATGCTTTTACAAGATTATGTTGAGCCTGAAACTGTTTCTTGGCACTTTCAAAAGCATCTTGAGCACTAGGCATACGCATAATAGAGGACATATCTGAGGATAATACATCTAATACTGGCATAAATGTGTTTATATTAGACTTCTTACCAAGTCTCGCAGAAATTAAGCCCCATTGTTCATTACTCTCTGCTAAACGATCTGCTAAAAAGGTAAAATATACCTCATTAGATTTAACAAATTGATACTTCTTATCCTTAGCAAAATAAGATAAATCAACCTGTTGATTAGAGGAATCTGGATGAAATAATGTAGACCCATTAGTCCCCTCTTCCACAGAGGAAATATTTGGCAATTCTAATGTAATATTTTCAACGGCCTTATTATTTGATGAAAGCACCAGCATGCCATATAATGCAATATCACTAGGTATATCATAGTAAAAAGAGATCCCATCTCGGCCCACAACCTTTTTGAAGATATCATTTACATGATTACTTTCACAAAACTTAGCAGCACGTTCAACAATATTACTAGCAATGATATCCTTCAATAACGTAGTTTTTCCTGTACCAGGAGGCCCATTAACAGAAAAGACGTCTTTAGGATTCTCCTTAGCAATATTAACAGCAATTTGCTGCATAAAGGATAAGTTAAACTTTGAAGGCCATCTACCATATGGTAATACCTTCGGATTATACCATTTACGCATCTGCTTAGTATCTTTCAACAAATCATAATGCTCAATATCCTGATTAAGACTATTAATATAAGATAATACCTTATCATCATCCTTTAATGTATCAATGTGCCGTAAGACCAACTGTAAATCATCAAGGAAAAAACTAGATTTTAAATCATTAATAGGCATTGTATCAGCTTTAACAAGCTGAATTTCCTCTTCCTTAAAACCACAATAACCATAAATATCACCGGCACGAAACATGGTAACGCCCATAGGATCCAAGATATGCTCTTGTATATACGCATTGATCACACGTGCAGCCTTATCAAGGGATACCTTTTCCTCAGGAAGATTAAAACCATCCTCGATTTCTTTAACAACCTCATCCCATCCATCTAACTTAATATCTTTAAACTCCACATCAGGCTGAAACATCATTTGATAAATCACCCAAATAAAAGGAGCAATTTGTAGACTGCCCTCTTTATAGTATCCATCTGCATCAACGATAAATGATGCACTATACACATTCCCTAAATATGGTTTTTCAGGATATTCAATTTCTAATTTATCAATGAAAGCCTCTAATATTTCAGTCCCTTTAACTACACATAACAGAACAGCATGTTCATCATCTAAAACATATTCCTTTTCATCCTTAAAATATTTAATCTCATCAGTAATAGAGTAATTATAAGGATCATTTGGTAACGGGACTACATACGTAGAAACACGCGAATTTGTTCTTTTCCAATAAGGTTTTATTACAGACTGTTGATAAATAGTAGTTGTATCATTCTCAGTAGTAAATACAAGCTCATTAACATACTTCTTAGGAATTGCTTTATACTTAGGAACCTCTTTCGGTTGCAAACATTCAAGTGAATACCAATACTTTATAATTTGCTTTGCAATATCTTTCATCTATACCTACCCTCTCATTAGACTAATGAAAATATTATACAGGTAGAAGAAAGAGATTTCATGAAAATCAAATAAAAACAGTCCAACCGTAAAGTCAGCCTATTTCTTAAAGATATTACCCCAATAAGAACTTCTTATATTTCTCATTTATTTCATAATTTAATAACTAGTTATAACATAAAATATCAAAAATCCACCAATAAGAAAAGCAATTCCACTAACAACAACAGTTATAATTGTAGTATTACGCCAGATAGTACCATTCTTAATCATTTTATCATTACCATTAGCTTCGTTATAGTATGTTTGTGATATATAGGCAAATAACCAAGAAATAGTTGAAAAAAAGGCACCTATCGAAAAGAAAACTAATCCCCATGCAATCCCTCTAATCCAACGATCAAATTCAGTTCCCAAAATATTTCCTAAAAAAGCTAAGATAGCTATACCAGCTGCACCATTTAATAAAAGTAGTGCCTTTAAGCCGCCACTAGCATATTCTTTAATTAAAGATAATCCAATTTCAGACAGTTTTACCTCTAATTCACTTACCTTTAATCGAAACTCAGTTTCACTCATTTTTTCATATTTTTCATAATTATCAAAATTCTGCATATTTATCTCCTTAAAATTACTTGGGAACAGCGTAAGTTGTCAGAGGTAACTACTTGTTTTGATAATTTAAGAGTACCAGTCACGGCATCAGATAGGGTACCTGGTAAAATACCGTATTACGGAGCAAATGGTATACAAGATTATGTATCAGGACATACGCATTCTGGAGAATTTGTCTTGATTGCAGAAGATGGTGCTAATGATTTAAATGACTATCCTATTCAATATGTAAATGGAGCGATTTGGGTAAATAACCATGCACATGTGATAGCAGGTTATAAGGAAAAACTAGAAAATAAATTTTTATCTTATTCATTAAAAACTGTAAAAATGACTACCTTTATTGTTGGTGGTGGAAGATCAAAACTTAATTTGAAAGCATTGTTAGAAATACCTATATCAATGCCTAATTATGATGAACAGTGCGTTATAGGGAAATTTATAGAAACGATAGATATAAATATTACCCTTCATCAGTAAAAGCCATTTCTATATAATAATTCTCATGCTAATCCAGCCATAGACCGCATCACTAGATCAATATCTCTATTTTCCATTTCTTGAATAATATGTATATATGTTTTTTGTGTTGTTGTCATACTCGCATGCCCAAGTCTTCTTGCGACACTTGCAATCGATACTCCTGCAAAAAGTAATAGTGAAGCATGCGTATGTCGTAACCCATGGATTGATATAACTGGTATTCCTAACTTTTTACAATATCTTTCTAATACACCATTAATTGTGGAATTAAATACACGACCTTTCACAAATATCGGCTTATCTTCAGGTAAGCCTTTAATTAATTCTGAGAACTTTATGATTGTTTGCCAATCAAGCTGTATTTTTCTAACTGATGAGCGATTCTTTGTTGGCAGAAATCCACCATTCCCTTTATAATCCCACGTTTTATCCACAATCAATGATTGATGTGAAAAATCAAAAT
>DYCF01000093.1 GCA_019418225.1 Clostridiales bacterium
ACAGCCTTAGCAAAAGTTAAATTAGATGTACATAAAACAATAGTCATAACTAATAGCATGGCTATATATTTTTTTATTCTTTTCATATAAATCTCCTCAAAAATATATTAAATTAAAACTTTTTCCGTAATAAGGAATTTACATAATATATATAATATACTATACACTATACAAAATCAACCCTTTTAATCACACAAATTTTCTAGCACTTAAAATAATGGTGCTAATCTTTCTTTTATTAATCTCTTTCTTCTCTTATTAAATCCATCTTCTGTGAGTTCCATTACCTCACATATTCTACCTATTGAATACCTTTTAAAGTATCTCATTTCAATGAGCTGTAACTCATATTCTGTTAGTATACTTAATATATTCTCTACTCGTTTTAATTGTCTTTCCTTCTTCTGTATATCCTTTAAAATAGCCTGTATACGTCTTTCATTATTTATCTCTCTTTCTATTACCTCATTCTCTACAACGCTACTAAACGCATATGTGACACTTCCTGCTCTTTCATTTCCACTTGCTCCTGTTATACCGACTACCTCCTGCGCTTCTTCTAAATCTAGCTTTAAATTATCTATTTCAACCTTTAACTTTGGTAAATTGTAAAGGATGCCTTCTACTGTGCTGTAATTATTGTCTTTCATTGTGTAACCTCCAAGTGTGTAATTATGCCTCTTTGTATGCCTGATCTATTACCTTAACTATTCTCTCTTCAAATAGCTTTCTAGGATATGCTTTCTCTCTTTGCTCATGATTTTGCCCACATGACATATATCTGCCTAATTCAAGAATAACTGCATCTACTACTTTATCCTTATTGAGATAAACCACCTCTTTAATCGGTTCTACCTTCTTCTCACACGCTTCATACCATTTAGTGAGTATTTCTTTTTCCTCTTGAGCTTGTTGTAGTGAAATTTCTCCTTTTCTATGTTGACCATATAGTCCTCTCATTGCTAAATAGTAAACTTGCTCATTTCCTTGTAGTCGTCTCCCTACTGGCATATTTTGTTCTGCAATTCTTCTTAATTCTTTAACGTTCATCATCCTAAATCCCTTATCCTTTCTTTTCTCTACACCTTACATTGCTGCGTGCTGGCTACATTCCATTTTATTGATACACGCACAATAACTATTAATCCATTGCTCTGTCTTTTTATCCTTATAACTTGTTTCATACATCTCTGCTGTTATAGTTACAACTTGTCCTACGTTCTCCTCTACCTGCTCGTATATGTGGCGAGTGTTGGCACCATTAAACACTGTTCCTGTGATTCGTTTATTCTTCTTATTTAAAAGAGTAAATCTAACTACTTTTTCATTCTTTAGGGTAATTCTCTCAATAAGTCCTTCAAATCTTAATTCATTCATTAGTTTAGTTCCTTTCTTTTTTTAACCACACCTACCCATTTATCTCTATTCTCCAATCCGTTGCTTCACTTCTGTTGCTTGCAACATTAACTGCAACAGTACTTTATACCTTAATTTCATTGATACTCATAGGTTACAACAGTACAACAGTAAAAAACGTAAAAACTTTTGAAAATGTAACACGCAGTGACTCGTTACCTCTATTCCCTATATATATTATTTATTATATTTTTTCTTACTTTTACTGTTGCAAATGTTGCAAACCTCATCAATCCATTGCCCCACAAGACATCCACATGCAACAGTACAATCAATTTTAATGTTGTTTTAACGTTGCAATCCGTTGCAAATTAAAATGGTATACTGTAATCCTTTATATAAGGCATCTTATAAAATCTACCTCTTAACTTCCCTTTTGAGGTATTACGTTGTTCAAATCCCATATTGCTTAATGCTTTTCCAACCTTTTTAGGTGTTAACTTTTTCCCATGCTGCTCCTCTAAATAATTGCATAATGCTGTACTTGTAATATAGCCCCATTCTTCTTCAGGTTGATTGAGTGGGATAATATGCTCAATAATTAACTGCTCATCTGTTTTCACGATATACTCTTTGTTTCTTTCATTGTTTAATTGGATTTCTTCTTGATTAAGATGTGTTACCCCACCTTTAAAGTACATGTCCATAATTTGCCCCCATAATAAATCAACATCAATATCATGGGTGTGGTTAAGAGCTTCTACATCTATTACAATGAAACGTCTATTCCCTGTATCATCCCTTAAGAACTCATCATCATTAACTGTACAAGCAAAGAATGTTCTACGTGGATATTTCTCAGCTTTTCTATCATATGGTGTACGATATTCATCTTGTGGAGAAGTTAACCATGCTTTAAGTGCGTCACGATCCGATTTCCTCATAGTTCCTCCAAGCTCACCTAATTCACACAGCCAATAAGATGTAGCCTGAATAATATCATCCTTTTTTGAAAGGTCTAGCTGTACACCATCCTTAAAGAAATCAAATAAAATTTCCTTTGGCATTAATGCTCTAAACCATCTTGTTTTCCCTAGTCCTTGTTTCCCTTTAAATACTAAAGTAAATTCTGCATTAAAATGCCCATTGTTTAATCCCATTTTTACGCCTGTCATCAGCCATATTTTTATGATTTTTTCATTAAATAAAATTTCCTCATAAGTATAGTGGTCTGCATAGGTAATAGTTTTAAGGAGTCGTTCAAGTTCATTTGCCCCTGGTGTATTTTTATATTTTTCATGTGCCTTCTCTAAATATTCTTTAACTGGATTATATGCATTTTGATTAGCAATAAAAGAAGTAAAATCCCAAAGATTATCTCTTAAAAGGTGTAACCCTGTTCTTACACAATCACTATTCATAATGGTCATAAAGTCTTTATAGACATACCATTTCACATTACTCTTAATTTCTTTCTTTAATTCATTGTATTGTAATTGAATATCTTTCTTTTTATATAACAAAGCTAAGTTTTCCCATATCTTATAAGGTGTTCCCCTATCATTACATTCATAATTAATATCTTGTTTTGAGCTTATCTTTGTTTTTTGTAATGCTTTCTTCATCTCAGCTTTTATAGCCTTTATCATTTCATTAAATAATGTTTTCTGCTTACTTTTTTCAGCCTCTATCATTAACTCATTTAACTTTTTTACCTGCTCTATTTCATTATCCCAACTTAAAAAATCATAAGTTCGTATATCACTAAAGTTTATTTGTTGCATTTTGTCCTCTCCTCTTATTTGTAATAATTCTTGTTATAATAACTACCTCTATAAGTGCTTAAACATTTATTAATAGTCATATTCCCATAAGTAGAGCCACTTTGCCTTCTATTCCATTTATCTCGCATCATGGCACTACTCCTATAAATCCTATCTATCTGTCCTGCATTGCCACCTGTCCAAAAAATAAGCATATTAACAAATGTCATATCATCTTTAGATGCATCTCCTGAACTACCACCATAGTAATAGAGGTCTCTAAATTTCTCATTTCTGCTTGCCTTTTCAATGACTTCTCTATCATCCAAAGACTCGCCTCTTCCTATATGGTAGGGTGTGGTTAAAAAGGTCTTTTCTTGCCTTGCCAAATACTTTGTGTGTAGTGGCTTAATACTCTCTGTACAATCTCTTAATGTGGTATAGTTTCCTATGACTTTTCCTGTAACTGTAAAGAATCTGCCTTTCTCATAACATTCAAAGTTACCTTTTCTACAAGCTCCTTGTGGCTTACTCCCTTTGCAAATCACATGAATACCTTTCCCACTAGGAGACACCTCACTGTAACTATTTAATGTTGTTACTACCTCTTTTACCACTGGATCATCAAGCTCTACACTATCTATATCCACACCAAATATGCCATCACCTAACATAAGGCCTAAACCATCATATAGGTGTACTACCCTAATAGCAGTTTCATAATCACTCCAAGTCTCAGCATTATTACTTTGAGCCATGCCAC
>DYCF01000094.1 GCA_019418225.1 Clostridiales bacterium
CATTAAAGATTAAAAATGTTAGCCAGGTATTAAACAAATAAAAGTGTTTTTTGAAAGGAGATAGTAAATGAGTGTAGAAGCTTATTTGAAAGCTGCGAATAGAGGAGATTTCCAGTGGGAGTGTGATGAAACAACAGATGGAATTGGCATGGGAGGAGTACTTGTTGAATCTACTAGCCTAAAAGGAAGAACAGCAACAATAACAAGAGAAGAAGCTAATAGCTTTGTTGTAGAGGTAGAGTTAGAACATGAGCCAAATTACGTATGTGATTATAGAGCAAGTAGAAAGAGCGCACGCATTTTGGCAGAAAGATTAATAAAGCAAGATATAGAAAAACAATAAAAGTGATTTTTGAGGAGGTAATAAGATGAAAATTGAGCAAGAAACAAAATGGATTGTAGATGATTTAACTGAATTTAGTGTAGATGATGATGTTGAAGTAATTTTAACAAGCGGAGAAAAAATTATAGGCACAATTGATTGGATGGATGGAGGAGAAGCTACTGTAGATAGTGAAAAAATGGGTAATGTAATGATTAGTATAGATGATGTTGAAGAAATATCACATGTTGATTTAAGCAATTAATAAAATGACTTTTTGGTGGTGCTGGTCCAGTGGCCTGCACCGGAAAGGAGAAATATGATAAGAACACTTTTAGATGATTTGTTCAAGCTTAGTACAGAAGATATGTATCGTGTTTTGAATGAAGTAGAGGATGCGATAGCTTATGAGTATACAGAACAATATAGATATGTGTAAGTATTATCTCCTAAAACCAATTAGAAGAAAGTACAGATACATACTTAATAAGTGTAATAAGAGGTGAGATAACATGAAAAGATGCACAGGAGATACATGTAATATCAAAGATGGAGTATGTTGCTGCTATTGTGATTTAAAAGATGAATGTACAGAATTTTATAAATGCGACATTGAAGAAGTATTAGAATATGGATGCAGTGATATGGAAGAAGATGTTTAAAATTTGCTTTTGAGAAGGTGAAACATGAACAATTTTGAGAAGATTAAAAGCATGACAATAGAAGAAGCTGAGAATATACCAAATACATTACTTTCTACTCTTTGCAGGAACTATTGCAGAGGATGCAAAGAAAGCAAGTATGATTGCAAAGAAGCAATGAGAAAATGGCTTAATGAAGAAGCAAATTAATCTTTTAGTGAGGTGGATAAAATGGAGAATTGTAATTTAAAAGTATTCAAGATGAATGACATGGAGTGGTGGTGTACTCATATGAGTTTAGATGAGTTTTATCCTTGGTACTTAGAAGAACATGGATTAGCAGAAGATGATAATCCACGAGATGAAATTGAAGAGTGTGACTTAGACAATGACGGTATGTGGTTTTTCTTTGATGATGAAGAGAACATAAAGAGACTTGAAAAAGAATTAAAAGGTTTTGATGAGTTGTGTAAAGGTGGAATAGGAGATATAGAAAGAAAGTACGATGGCATAGCTGAAATGGTTTCTTTCAGAAAAGCAATTGAACTAAATGGTAAGTATACTGGATCATATTGTATAGCTACTACAGATTGGTAGTTACAAATTAATATTTGAAAAGGTGGGTAAAAAAATGAAATACATATCAAAAGAGCAGTTTAGAAACGCTGGCGAAAAGGCAGTAAATAAAATAATGGAGTGGTGGGAACCAGAGGATGGAGATTTAGTTGCATGTAAAGTTTATGGGACTCACTTTTTGGGAGATGCATTAACAGAAGAGAAAATATGGGTAAGTTTTGTAGGGGATGTAAGCATAGAAGATGTGAAGAAAGATTATATACCTCTTCTTACAGAAGGTAAGCTTATAAAGTTTATTGAACATTGCACAGGATGGCCGGTAACAATATATAACCAATGTGGATGGTATATTGTCGAACCTATGCCAAAGGAAGAAGAAGAGTTTTATAGTAAGCCAGAACATAATGCGGATGCACCTAAATGGTGGCTGGAAGAAAAGAAGTTTTTGGAATGGGAACTTATTGATGCACTTTGGAAATGTGCATGTGAAGTTGCAACAGAAGCTTATCGCAAGCAAGTGAAAGAGAATAAACTAAAGCCTTTATTTGATGTTATTGAAAGACTAGAGGATGCAGGTATGCTTGACCTTGAGATTGAGGTATATACAAATGGTGAATATAAGACAGTTGAGGATTTAGTTAATTCTTTAGAAGATGAACTTAGTTATGCAGCTGAATGTTGCGAGTAAGTTAACATTTTAGTAAAGGAGAGAGTTAAATGTGTAATTGTATATCAGGAATAGAAAAAGAACTAAAAGAGAAAGGCTACCAAGATGCAACTATAGGTGGAACTGCTTTTATTGTAGAGGGAGATAAATTAGTTCTTAGAACTGTACAAGATTGTAAATTTAAAGATGGAGTGACAAAAAGCGGTAAAGATAGGATTAAAAATACGCCTATAAAACATGATTACTGTCCGTTTTGTGGAGAAAAGTATTGATAAAATTGACTTTTCATTAGGTTAAGGAAAGGGGATTTTAGATGTACATAGAAAGCATAATACCAATAACAGAGTTTAAGATCCTCTTCTCTTATGTTACAAAAAGAGGTAACAAGAAGGAGCGTGAAGCTATAGTGAAAAATATAAGTGAAGAAGCTGCAAGACAAGCTTTTAGCTTAGGAATAGCTGATTACAACGCTAGAAATAAACATAGACCTTACTCTAACGTACAAATTCTAGAGGTTAAGGCAGTAGACTTTGATACATTGACAATTTGATGATAACCATTGAAATAACACTATATCGAATCCCTTATAAATAAGGGTTGCCTAGCTTAAACCACTAGCCATGGTATTAAGTGCAAAAAGTTAAGTGGTAACGGCGTAAAAAACACCACGGTACGAAGTACATAATACCGATTTAACAAGGGTTATAAGCAGTTTTATCCTTATCAGTTTTAGGCAATATGACTGATAAGGTGATATGAGTGTTAAAGGAGTTAACATTATTCGGAGAAATAGACAAAGTACAAATAGCAATAGATAGGATTAGAGAGTTTGACCCAAGTAAAACTGATCCTAATAAAATTTATATAGTGCCATTCAGCGGTGGGAAAGATAGCTTAGTAGTACATAAGCTTATGGAACTTGCAGGAGTTAAGTTTAAAGCGGTTCATGCACCAACTATAGAGTTTAAAGAAACATATAAGTACATAAGAAAATACTTCCCTGATGTAGAACAGCAAAAGCCAAAGAGATTTACAAATAGAGTAAAAAGAAAACAGTTTGTAGGCAAGCCTAAGACAATGTTTACGCTAATAGCTAACAGGAAAATACCACCTACACGACAAAATCCTTATTGTTGCTCGGACTTAAAAGAAAATGTAGGAGAAACTGGAGACACTATTGTATTAGGGATAAGAGCTGAAGAAAGCACAGGAAGAGCAGGGCGAGGAGTAGTTACATTTTGGAATGGCAAGACGTGCATAAATCCTATAGTCGATTGGACATGGGATGATGTATGGGAGTTTATAAAGTTTTACAACTTAAAGTACAATCCACTTTATGATATGGGTTTTGATAGGGTTGGGTGCCCTGGATGCCCTAAATCAAAAAATCAAAAGAAAGAATTAGAAATGTTTCCTGAATGGAGAAATTGGTATCTAACAGCATTTAAACACATGCTTAAAAATTTAGATACTGATAAATGCCAGTGGAAAACACCTGAGGATGTTTTACACTGGTGGTTAGGTGAATGTGAAAAAGAACGAGCAATGGAAGGACAACTTGAAATAGGTTGTGAGTTTATAAACTAATAAAAATGAATTTTGATATGTTCCCGATATCTGTGTCGGGAACATGAAGATAAAATA
>DYCF01000095.1 GCA_019418225.1 Clostridiales bacterium
GTGGCATGGCTCAAAGTAATAATGCTGAGACTTGGAGTGATTATGAAACTGCTATGAGAGTAGTACATCTTTATGATGGTTTAGGTTTTATGTTAGGTGATGGCATATTTGGTGTGGATATAGATAGTGTAGAGCTAAGTGATCCAGTAGTAAAAGAAGTTATAACTACATTAAATAGTTATAGTGAGGTGTCTCCTAGTGGCAAAGGTATCCATGTAATTTGTAAAGGTAGTAAGCCCAAAGGAGCTTGTAGGAAAGGCAACTTTGAGTGTTATGAAAAAGGCAGATTCTTTACAGTAACAGGCAAGGTGATTGGTCAGTATAACACCTTAAGAGATTGTACAGAGAGCATTAAGCCATTACACAAAAAGTATTTGACAAGTCAAGAAAAGACTTTTTTAACCACACCCTACCATATTGGAAGGGGCGAGTACTTGGATGATAGAGAAGTCATTGAAAAGGCAAGTAGAAATGAGAGATTTAGAGACCTCTATTATTACGGCGGCAGCTCAGGAGATGCATCTAAAGATGATATGACATTTATAAATATCCTAATCTTTTGGACAGGTGGTAATGCAGGGCAGATAGATAGGATTTATAGAAGTAGTGCCATGATGCGAGATAAATGGAACAGAAGACAAAGTGGTTCGACTTATGGAAGCATGACTATTAATAAATGTTTAAGCACTTATAGAGGCAGTTATTATAACAGAAATTATTACAAATAGGAGGAAATAGTGATGAAAGCACAAAAACAAAGTTTATATGAGGCAAGTTATATTTTTACAAATGATAAGGGCAGAAAGACGATTAATACAAGTTTACTAGCAGAGCATATTAGGGAGCAGGCAAATTACTATATTGTAAAAAGACAGGGGAGTGAAACATTCTTTGTTTATTGGTATGACAATGGCTACTATAAACATCTTTCAACAGGAGAAATAAAAGCCATGATTAAAGAATATATCCCACTTGAAATGCGTAAGCCGACAGTATGGGAAGCAACTTATAAGGACTTAATATCTACTAACAATTTTATTAATCATGAACAGCTCAACACAGAGGAACATCTTATTAACTTTAAAAATGGCATCTTAAATACAAAAACATGGGAAATGATGGAGCATAGTCCAAAGTATCTTTTAACTTATCAAATTCAATACAACTATAACAAGGATGCAGAGTCACCAAAGAAATGGAAGGAATTTATTGAGACATTAGTGTCAGGTGATAAAGATACAGCATGTACATTGCAAGAATGGTTTGGACTTAATATATCAAACTATAATGCGAATCTTTGCAAAAAGTCAGTAGCTCTTTGTGGAGTTGTAGGTAATACTGGTAAGTCAAAATTTCTTAAGATGTTAGCACAGATTATAGGGCTTAATAACATTTGCAGTAAATCAATTCAAGACTTATCAGCTAAGTTCGGTGCAGGTGCATTATATGGCAAGAAGTGTGTTCTCATTGATGACCAAAAAGCAGCTAATATTGAAGATGGTAGTACATTTAAGGCGATAACAGGTGATGGTGTAATTGAGGCAGAGTTAAAAGGTAAAGATCCATTCTCTATTACATTTACAGGAGGCATTACTTTTACTTGTAATGAGATGCCATATATTAAAGACGATAAAGGAACACATATGTTTGAGAGGTTTTTAATTATACCTTGCAACAATGTAATACCACCAGAGAAAAGAGATAATAGGCTTTTTGAGAAGATGGAAAAAGAAATAGAAGGCATTATTGTTTGGGCGGTTCAAGGCTTAAAAAGACTTATACAAAAGGGATTTGTTTTAACTGAGAGTGAGATGAGCAAACAAGCAAATATCCAATATAGAGCTAGTAACGATAGTTTATTTAGATACATTATAGAAGAATGTATTGTTACAGGTGCTAGTAAGGATAAAATTCATAAGCCAGAATTTGAAGAACGCTATACTCAATTTTGTGCAGCTAATGGTATTACAGCATTAAGTAAAACGAATATAAAGGAGAGAGCTGAAAAGAATGGGATAATTTGCAATAAATACAATGGCTATCATCATTATAGAGGAATAAAGTATAAAACTAACTTAGGGAATGTTAGGGTGTAAAGGGGAAAGATTATTCCCCAAGCAATCCATTGAGTATCATAGGTTATATTATTTTAGGGAATATAGGGATATATATTTAATAGAAAAATAAAAAGTATAAATATGTAGAGGTATAGAAGTATATAAAAATATAAAAGAGAGTTGAGAAATTATTCCCCAAATTCCCCAAATGCTTTAGGCTATGCGTATCAATGGATGGAAGATATAAATAGAAAACTACTACTTTCCCCAATTCCCCAAAAGGTAGCCAATGGATTGCTATATAGATAAATGGGTAGGTGTGGTTAAAAATAAATACAACTAATCGAGAGGAAGATTTAACGTGATAAATAAACTAAACTTTGAAGGATATATAGAAAAGATTAACTTTAAGAATACGCAAGTATTGAAGTTCACTGTGTCTAACACGTGTAATGGAAGAAATAAAAAGATTACTGCAACTGTATTTAACAGCTATGACACAAAAGGAATATACGAGCAGATAGAACACTTGATAGGAAAGTTGGTAGTTGTAGTAGGAGAATTGTATGAATCAAATTATAAGGATAAGAATACAGACCAATGGGTTAACAGCTACTGCGTACAGGTAAAAGAATTAATTCAAAGATAATACAAAAGGAGACTAGCGATGGACACTAAAACACTTGATAGATTAGCAAAAGCAAATGCACCATTAGAGGCAGGAGCTACATTATTTGAAAGATGGTACTATATAGGGCTTAGAGGTTTGTATGCACAATACAAGGCAGGACAAATCAGTTTAGAACAGGCTGAGCATGATAAAGAGGTTATAGTAGATGCTTTTGCAGCACATATAGAAGGCCCAGAGAAAGAGATTATATATTTGAATAGAGATAAAGTAGTAGAGGCTACACTTCTTGAATTAGGTAGATATATGTCATGTGGACAAAACTTTGAACAAAGAGAGAAAGCATATCCTAGAAAGTTATTTGAAGAAAGAATAGTTAAGGTAATAGATCAGGCATATAAAGAGGCATAATTACACACTTGGAGGTTACAAAATGAAAGACAATAATTACAGCACAGTAGAAGGTATCCTTTATAATTTGCCAAAGTTAAAGGTTGAGATAGATAATTTGAAGTTAGACTTAGAAGAAGCTCAGGAAGTAGTAGGTATAACAGGAGCTAGTGGGAATGAAAGGGCAGGAAGTGCCACATATGCGTTTAATAGCGTTGTAGAGAATGAGGTTATAGAAAGGGAAAGAGATAATGAAAGACGTATACAGGAGATTTTAAAGGAGATACAGAAGAAGGAAAGACAACTAAAGAGGGTAGAAAATATATTAAGCATACTGACAGAGTATGAATTACAACTAATTGAGATGAGATACTTTAAAAGGTATTCAATAGGTAGGATATGTGAGGTAATGGAGCTGACGGAAGATGGATTTAATAAGAGAAGAAAGAGATTGATAAAGGAAAGATTAGCACCGTTGTTTTAAGTGTTAGAAAATTTGTATGATTAAAAGGGTTGAATTTGTATAATAAATAATATATTAAATATATTATGTAAATTCCTTATTCCGGAAAAGGTTTTAATTTAATATATTATTGAGGAGATTTATATGAAAAGAATAAAAAAATATATAGCCATCTTATTAGTTATGACTATTGTTTTATGTACATCTAATTTAACTTTTGCTAAGGCTGT
>DYCF01000096.1 GCA_019418225.1 Clostridiales bacterium
TTGGAACAGGCTAGGTATGAAAAAGAAAAGATACTAGAACAGTATCATGATGGTAAGAAGCAACATGAATTATTTATGTCTCTATTTGAGATTGAAGATAAATTAAAGAAACTTAAGGCTGAAGGTTTTAACTCAGTACTTGAGTGGGAGATATTAGCGTTATTAGAGGAGGTATTATGAGAAAGATTAAAAAATGTAAGGCCAAAAGAAAAAATTATAAAACCATGTGCAGGGTTAAAGATAATGTGATAGAGCATCATGAGAGACAAATTGAGCGAATGCAAGAAATAATAAATGATTTTAATAGAGATATTTTATCATTAAAAGATTGCAACCTATTACTTTATCAAGAAAATAAAAAAGCAAAAAAAGACTTAATTAGGGTTAATAGATTATTCATTGATACATATAACACTATGCAAGAAATAGATGCAAAACGTGAAGAGCTGGTAAGAGAAAATAATTTACTCCATGATACGCTTAAAAGTTATAAAATACCACTACATAAAAAGTCATGGGCTGAAATTAAATATCAAATTAAGGCTTGGGTAAAACAGTTTGATGAAAAGTAAAGGAGAAAATATGATAGTAGAAACAAGAGTTAGTGTTAACTTTAAATTTACAGAAGTAATAAAAGAAGAAAATATTGATAAGGTAAATGAAAAGCTTTGCGATAAAGAACAAATCGAAAAGAACAAAAAAGATATGTATAACTACATTGTAGACGCATTAGATTTAGATGGTAGCGGAGTAACAATTAATAATATATCTATTGATGTAGTAAAATTAGATAATTAGCAATCCCATTAAATTGTGTAAGGGATTATGAATCAATAGAGAAAATAAAACAAAACAGGAGAAATAAACATGAAAAACTCATTAAACGACTTAAATAATTATTTATTTGAATCATTGGAACGATTAACAGATGATTCTATTAATAATTTAGAACTTGAAAAAGAATTAAAACGTGCTGATATGATTTCTAAGGTTGCTAAAACAATCATAGATAATGCTAATGTAGGTTTGAAAATCAAAAGGCATTTAGATGAATATAACAAAGGTGAAAATTACAAAATACCAGGTATGTAATTATGGCAAATATAATATTTACAGAGCCAATTAAGCAATATATATACAAAAATGCAGAAGGCAAGACAAATGCTGAAATGGCAGAGGAATTAAACAATGTATTTAATACTAGCTTTACATGTATGCAAGTTAAAGGATTTAAGAGTCGTGACAAAACAATAATTAAAAAGAAAAGGTCAAAACCATTTCAATATACTGAAGAAATGAAAGACTTTTTAATTAAAAATATACCTGGTACATACAATAGTGAACTTGTAAAGAAGTTTGAAGAAAAATTCAATACGGCTATAACGGTACACCAAATAAAATGGTTTAAGCAAACTCATGGTGTTAAGAGTGGCATTGATCCACGCTTTAAAGTAGGACAACCCTCAGCTGGACCATATAAAAAAGGTGAATGTGCGCCAGGTTGTGAAAAAGGATGGTTTAAAAAAGGTCAAGCTCCAAAAACAGCATATCCTATAGGTGCAAAAAGAATACAGAATGGTTATGTGCAAATCAAAACAGGTAAAAATAAATGGGAGTATGAAAAATACTTAGTTTGGGAGGCAGTTCATGGGCCAGTACCAGAAGGTTATGTATTAATACCATTAGACGGTGACAAGCTTAATTCTAATATTGACAATTTGGCTATTATATCAAATACAGAAGCGTTGATAATGTCTAAGGATGGTTTGTATTTTGATGATGCAGAATTGACCAAAACAGGAACGCTTATTGCTAAGAATATAGACCGTTGTAATAAGTTGAAGAAAATAAAAAGGAAGGTGGACTAAATGAAAAGAGATTATGTTATCGGGGAAGTATTGGACAAGCAGACAGGTGAAAGAAGTAAAGAGTGGGGCTATAGAGTAGGTAGAAAGTGCCAAATAAATGATGAAAATGTTCAAGAGGGTGCTTGCTTATTTGTTTATTACCCAGAACGTGAATCATTCTTTAGAACATCGTTAATTATGAGTGTTGAAGAAACAGATGGAGGTTTATGGGTTGAAACAATGAATAGTCAATATAGATTTGATAGAGTTGTAGAATCTGAATACAGTAAGGCCCCATATCATATAAGTATTAACCAAAAAGGATATATTAAGCTTACTGAAGAGGGGGTAAAACATTGGAATAATGTAGATAAGGCTAATACCTTCTTAAAAGAAGTTGAGCCTAATATTATCAGCGGTCCAATATGGGAGATATTTAAAGTATTTAATAACGTACTTTATGTAGGGTCAGAGCCTTTTGGAATTGGCATGATTAAGTTAGATAAAATAAATACTGATATAGAGTAGGTGATATTGTGGAGCGTAAAGAAAGAATTAATATGATGAAAGCTTGCATCATTGCAAATTGCAAACGTGTTATTTACTTATTAGAAACTAATGAACTTGAAAGACGTGTTGATTGTTCATTAAGTGCAGAGCTTAAGCAAAAGATGGCTGAAATTAGACGTGATATGGTGCAACTTGGAAAGGATTTATAAAATTAACTAAAGGGGTGACAGCGTGAAGGCTAAAGACAACTATTACAGGAAAATAGAAGGCATATTACACAATGTGCCAAAGTTAAGAATTGAAATTGATAACTTAAAACTAGACCTAGAAGAGATAGAAGAAATTATGGGGATTCATGGTCAAAGTGGGAATGTAGCTGCTGGATCATCAACTTATGCTTTTAATAGTACAGTAGAAAATGAAGTCATTGACCGTGACGAAACTCTACAGGACAAAAGAAAAAAAATTAATGCCTCAATATCTAAAGCAGAACGGAAGTTAAAAAGAATTGAAAACAATCTGCAAATATTATCTGAAAGTGAGATGCTATTAGTAGAGCTGAAGTATTTCAAAAACTATACCAATGCAAGAGTATGTGATGTATTGGATATCTCAGATAGTGGATTAACCAAAAGACGTAAGCGTATCATAGTTGAAAAGCTTATGCCCTTATCATGGTGAGGATTTGGTACGAATTTAGTACGGTTTTAGTAACATTAATTTACCTAAAACTTACCATAAAAGTACATAGAAAAGTACAGTTTTAACATGTTATATTTATATAGTCGAAAGACACAAAGAACACCTGCTGATTGATTGCTTACCAGTATGTGTCATTTTGAACCTCCTTTTGATTTTAGCCCCTTGGTTATATACTAAGGGGCATTTTTGATGCAAGGGGTGAAAAATATATATGCACTATAAAGAATGCTATGGGTGTCGTAAAATGATGCCCAAGTCAAATAAAGGGTGCTATTGCCCAGAGTGTAGGGGTAGCATTACTGAATCTAAAAAGCAGTATAGTGTTAAGGCTGAAACTGAGAAGGTGTATAAATCAGACCAGTGGAGGCGAACAAAAGAAGAAGCGTTAAAGCGTTCTCATTATATGTGTGAGGTGTGCGAGCATATGGGCATCGTTAAACGTGCCGATGCAGTACACCATATTATCAAAGTTGCAGATGGAAACAATTCAACTCACTTTGACCTTAACAATCTTGTTTGTGTTTGTGATAAACATCACAGAAAGATTGAAGGACTTAACAAAAATGAATTAATTGGATACTTGTCAGACCTCTTGGGATAAAATTTCCATTTTTTTTATATAGAAAGGGGACCTGAGAGGGGGAAGTCATCTTTATTAAAATTTCCTTTATGGGTTTTTT
>DYCF01000097.1 GCA_019418225.1 Clostridiales bacterium
GGTGAGCTAGTAAACATTGAAGGTTTAACAGTTAAAGAAGTCCCAGAGGAAGTACAGGTGAAATATTAATGCCTAACTTAAATGATTCAGTTGAGTTTTTAAAGGTATATGGTGAAATGTGTAATAAATACAACCTATGTGAAAGATGCCCAGTTTCAAAAAGTGGACTTTCATGTTCTATAGATGATTTAAGCGAAAATGCAGAAACTGTTTATGAAATTGTAGATAGATGGGTCAGAGAAAATAAATAATGAGGGGGTACTTATGACAGAGAGTGTAACAATTAGCATCGAAAGATATGATCGTATGCAAGAGGAGATTGACATTAATAAAAAGAAGGTCGCAGACCTTATTAAAACATTTGATAAAACATTTGATGAAACATTTAGTATTGAGGAAAATGAGGAAACTGGAGAGGTTAAATTAACATTTAACATAAAGGCATGTAAAGCGATACTTGAGAGAAAGCTTTGTGAAAGTGCATATAGTGAAACTCATAAAATAGTAGAAGGTTTTCTTTATAAAGAAGATGGCTATACTGATGTTATTCATTATGCTTTTACTGCTAAACCTAAAGAAGATGTAGAAGAAAGTGAGGAGTAAATCATGGGTATACCAGTTTTAATCATTGGTGCTAGTGGCTCAGGTAAAAGCACTAGCATGAGAAATTTTGAAGAAAATGAGGTAGGCATTTTTAATGTGGCTGGTAAGCCGCTGCCATTCAGAAAGAAGTTGCCTAAAAAGGATAGTGCTACATATGCAAATATCTTAAAAGGCTTATCAAGCCCAAGCAAGAAAACATATATTATTGACGATAGTCAGTACCTTATGGCATTTGGTATGTTTGACCGAGCTAAAGAGACAGGTTATGGCAAGTTTACTGATATTGCACTAGATTTTAAAAATCTTATAACATTTATTATCAATAATACTCCACCAGATGTGATTGTCTACTTCTTACACCATACAGAACTTGATGAGTTTGGAAGAACCAAGGCAAAAACAAGCGGCAAGATGTTAGACAATCAGCTTACAGTTGAGGGGTTATTTAGTATTGTGCTATTAGCTCAGACAGATGGTACAAATTATAAGTTTATCACGCAATCAGATGGTGCTACTACAGCAAAGTCACCTATGGAAATGTTTGAACGTGAAATAGATAATGACTTGAAATTTGTTGATACGACTATTAGGGAGTATTGGGAAATAGGTGGAATAAAGAATGAAAATTGATGATTTTATTAATAAGCCAATAGATGAGATTGCAGAGCATTTTGAGCTTAATGATGCTAAGCCAATTTTAGATATTGACGGTAATATTATTAAATTAATAGTTGAATACGTGCCAAAAAAGTAGGTGCATCATGTACAAATACACAGACAAAGAAATAGAAAACATAATCAAAAGTGCAATGATTATAGTTGATACAAGGGAACAGAAAAACAAGCACATCACAAACTTTTTTGATAAGAAGGGAATTAAGTGGTGCAATATGAAGCTGGATCATGGAGACTACTCAATAAAAGTGGAGTCACCTGCAGCTCATAGGGATTTTTATCTTACAGACATTATAAGCATAGAGAGAAAAGCAAATCTTGAAGAATTAAGCGGAAATCTTACACATAATCGTGATAGATTTACAGCTGAATTTCAAAGAGCAAAAGGAAAGATGTATTTGCTTATAGAGAATGCAAACTATGAAGATATTGAACACAAGCGATATAATACGCAGTTTAATAATAAATCTTTCAGAGCTTCATTGGATGCATTTGAGCAACGTTATAACTTACACGTACATTATCAAAAAGATATTAGTGCCAGCGGTTACTTTATTCATAAAACCCTCACCGCAGCACTAAGAGAAGAGTTAAAGAAGGGTACTTTTTAAAAATACATAACAAGGAGACTTAAAAATGCAAAAACCACATGATTTTGAAACAGCTCAAGGCTATACAGATTTTGAGGCCTTAGAGTTAGGCGGTCACATTTGCCGTATTATGAGTGTCGAAGAAAGAAAGAGTGCAGCAGGCAAAGATATGATTGCAGTATCTTTAGATATTGCAGAAGGAAAACAAGCTAATTATTACTCTAATCAGTACAAAAACAATACTAAAGCTGATAAAAAGTGGGGATGTATTGTATATCAATTAGTGTTAGATGCAGAAGGTAATACAAACAAAGGGTTTAAAACATTTATTGATGCAGTAGAAAAGTCAAATGCAGGATTTGTTACACAATGGGGTGCTAATTTTGGCGACCAATTCAAAGGAAAATTAATCGGCGGTGTATTTGGGCGTGAACAATACAGAAATGCTAATCAAGAATTAAAGTTTGCAACTAAATGCATGTCATTTAAGACAGTTGAACAAATTAGAAAAGGCGTTCCAGTACCAAAGGACAAGTTATTGCAAGGCGTACAAGCACAGCCTACTAATAGCACTGCTTTTACACCAACAACAAACTTTGAGGAAGATGATGACCTTCCATTCTAATTTTTAAGAAATAGCAAATTAAACTAACATAAACATAAATAATCCAATCCAATAAAGGCGGTACAATTAAGCCGCCTTTTAATTTACGAAAAATGAGGTTGTAAAGTGAATGATAAAAAGAAAAAATATGAAATAGCTAATGAAAAATTTAACTTAATAGAACATATATCAATGCGTTTTGGCCTTACTGGTGAAGCTTCCAGTGATGGCTATGGCATAAAAAGAAACGCTATCACTTGCCCTGTTTGTGGTGGTAAAGATTTTTATGTTTATGATGCTGATTACAATTACAATGGTTTTCAAACATGGTCATGTGATTGTTTAGAGACTTATTTAGAGAAGCACCAAGACATAAAAGAGAAAACAAAGATAGCCCCAAAGAAACCATATTTTTCACCTATTGAGTTTTTCATGGTGACGGAAAATATTAATTTTCAAACTGCAACAAATAAAGTAATGGGAATGTTGAATGATGAAAAAGCAAGAGAGATTGCAAAGGATGGCGGTAATTATCTTTATTATAGTGACCGTGGTACTTTGTGTGTTAATTCAAGCTTACTAGCTGAGCATATAAGAAAGACAAGTGATTATTTCATAGTTAAAAAGCAAGGGTCTGAAACAGAATTTGTTTACTGGTATCAAGATGGTTGCTACAGGCATATTTCATCTGGCGAACTAAAGTCTAAGATAAAAGAATTTATACCGCTGGATATTAGAAGGCCTAAACAGTGGGAAGACACCTATAAGGACATTCTAACAGATAACGTTTTTGTAAGATTTGAAGACCTTAACAATGAGTCAAACTTAATCAACTTTAGAAATGGCCTATATGACATACAAAAAGATGAATTAATGGAGCATAGTCCTGATTACAAGATAACTTTTCAATGCGATTGTAATTATAATCCGGATGCGCCAGAGCCTAAAACATTGCTCAAATATCTTGAGACTTTAACAGAGGGTGATGCTGATCTAAAAGCTACACTTCAAGAATGGTTCGGATTAATAATCTCAAACTACAATGCAAATATGTGTAAGAAGTCAGTAGCACTATTTGGGAGTGGTGACACTGGTAAGTCAAAATACATTTCTATGATGGCTGAGCTAATAGGGATAGACAATATATGCTCTACACCTATTCAAGATTTATCATCTAGGTTTGGTGCTGGTAATCTTTACGGTA
>DYCF01000098.1 GCA_019418225.1 Clostridiales bacterium
GAAGTGGCTTAGAGATTACTATTTTGTTTTGAAAGTTCATGGAAAAGGACTAGCATTTCTGCTAGTCCTTTTTTGTATGAAAAAATAATGAGTATAGTCATGAAGGATAAATGGAATATACTTTTGCTTATAATAAATGAACAGAGGTAGAATGAGACTATTTATAGTTTCATTCTACCTCTATTTTTTTGCAGGGAAGCTATATCAATATAGAGTTCACATTTATAAATTTTAGTTATTCATGATTTTTAGTCATGTGAAATCATTGAGAGAAACCTATTTACCTATATGTATATTTCAAGGTTTTAGTTGGTTTCTCTATATGAAATCTCTACTATAATAGTTATACTATAATAGCAGAGTAAAGAACATTCTAAAAATAGAGGGGGTGAGTGCTTGGAACTCAAAAAAATTATAAGAATGCTTATAGTTATTAACATCCTACAAATTTTTTTAGTCATATCTATTTGGTTTTTCAAGGAATTAGGAGATGAAATAGGACTTAGTGTATTTTTATATTACTTATGCATGGGACTTGTTATTGTAAATAGCATGACGACACTTTGCAGTTTTTATTTTATTAATAGCTTAAAGAGTAGTTCTCTTATAGAAAGTATCAATAACTTAGAAGCACTTAATACAAGACTAAGAAGTCAACGACATGAATATCTTAATCAGCTTCAAGTAGTTTATGGGCTTATGGAACTAGAAGAATATGAGGAGGCAAAAAGGTATTTGGAACCATTTTGCAAAGATATCATGAAAGTAAGTAAGGCCCTTAAAACAGCGCAGCCAGCAGTGAATGCTTTATTACAAGCAAAGATAGAGATGGCAGAACAAAGAAAAATAGATTTATATATAGAAGTTAAATCTGATTTAAAACAAATTCCCATAGAACCTTGGGAGCTTTGCAAGGTGCTTAGTAATATTGTAGATAATGCTATTACGGCATTAGAAAAAAAGGAGACAAATCGTAATTTACATATTGAAATAGATGAAGATAGTAATCAGTACCTTTTTAGTATTTATAATAATGGTCCACAAATTCCAAAAGAACAGCTAGATGCAATCTTCAAGAAAGGATTTACAACTAAAAAGGAAGAAGGTCATGGGATGGGACTATATATTGTAGCCGATATTATTCAAAAGGTTGGTGGCAATATACAAGTCTTTTCTGAAAAGGATAAAACAACCTTTGAGGTGAGTATCCCAAAATCAGGAAAGGTTCAATAGATTATCAGTAGGGCGTGTATCAGACATAATCATAGAGATATTTTGATGTAGTAGGTTTAAAGTCAGTATTATGAGTTGTAGTTTGAATAAGAAAAAATGACAATATAGGGGGGTAAATGTATAACTCAAAGAGGATGTATAGTAATAATTAGGGGGTAGGCGTAAAATAGTATTATCAAAAGTGATAAGAAAGGGGGAGATGATAAATGCTAGTAGAAGTTATAGGCGGTCTTTCGGTGTTTGCGATTATATTATTTATTTTAGGCTTTGTTTTTGTAGGAATTGAAATGGTATTACCAGGCTTTTCTTTCCCGGGAATTATGGGAATCATTTGTTTAGTTGCAGCAGTATTTTTGACGGCAGATAATGTTTTACAGGGGGCTATTATAACTTTAATTGTACTTTTGATATTGGGCATGATGTTGGCAATTATATTATGGCTTTTTGCAAAGAAGAAGATTAAAGGCCCTATGATTTTGAGAGAGGAGCTGAATACAGAAAAAGGTTATATCAGTTCTAGTGATTTAAATTACTTGTTAGGTAAAGAGGGGATTGCGTTAACTGATCTTAGACCTTCAGGAAGAGCTTCCTTTGATGGTGTAGATTTTGATGTCATTACTAAAGGCGTTTATATTGAGGCAAAGTCTAAAATTATTATCAGTGAAGTACAAGGTTCTAAGCTTATTGTTAAGCAAAAAGTATAATAAGAAAAGAGGAAAATAAATGGGGATTTCAATAGGAGCAATTGTATTAATTGGTGTTATTGCATTAGTAGTTATTTTATTCTTTATGTTTGTACCAGTGGGGTTATGGATTTCGTCTTTAGCAGCTAATGTGCATGTAAGTATTTTTAATTTAATTGGTATGCGTTTAAGACGTGTTGTCCCTAGTATGATTGTGATGCCACTTATTAAAGCAACTAAAGCTGGCATAGACTTACAAGTAAATAGCTTAGAGGCGCATTATTTAGCTGGTGGGAATGTCAACAAAGTAGTGGATGCATTAATTGCAGCAGAAAGGGGAGGCATTGAATTGCCATTTACAAAAGCAGCAGCTATTGACCTTGCAGGACGTGATGTTTTAGAAGCTGTCAAAATGAGTGTTAATCCTAAAGTTATAGAGACAAGCAACGTATCAGCAGTTGCAAAAGATGGTATTGAATTGTTAGTTAAAGCAAGGGTTACTGTAAGAACAGATCTTGAACGTTTAGTAGGTGGTGCAGGTGAAGCAACCGTACTTGCTAGGGTTGGTGAAGGGATTGTTACAACTGTAGGTTCTGCAGTTTCTCATAAAGAAGTACTAGAAAACCCAGATAATATTTCTAAAATGGTACTTTCAAAAGGACTTGATGCAGGAACAGCATTTGAAATTTTGTCTATTGATATTGCAGATATTGATGTAGGTAGAAATATAGGTGCACATCTTCAAATGCTTCAAGCAGAAGCAGACAAAAATATTGCACAAGCTAAAGCAGAAGAAAGACGTGCCATGGCAGTTGCCAAAGAACAAGAAATGCGTGCTTATGTAGTAGAAGCGGAAGCAGAAGTACCAAAAGCTATGGCATATGCGTTAAAAGAAGGAAAACTTGGGGTGTTAGATTACTATGATATGCAAAATATCAAGGCAGATACCGAGATGAGGAAATCTATCTCAGCGCCTCAAAAAGATATGAATCCTTTAGGAGGCAAAGGCGATGAATAAGAATGGATTAGGTGAAGAAGGGATATTTATAAAACCTAATTTAGAAGGGGAAGAAAATAAGATTATTTTTAATGGGGAGGAAATCCTCGTTAAAGGAAAGAAAGTATGTAAGAAGGCAATCAGACATCATATGCAAAAAGAAGAGGAAGATGGTTTTAAGAAAAAGCATAAAAAAGATCAAATGAATGGAAAGAATCATTATAATGGAAAGAGTCATTATAGTGGTGGGGAAAGTAATGCACAAAGTTTAGTACAAAGTTTAGATAGAAGTAACCAGAATGAAAGATTTAACAATGAAGTCAGCCAAGATAATCAAGATATAAAGCAAACAACAGTGAGAAAGGATAGCTCAAGTATCATAGCAGGAGATGAAATAACACCTAGCCAAATGAGAAAGGCAATCGTATGGGCTGAGATTTTAGGAAAGCCTGTATGTAAAATGAGAAGAAATAGAAAGCAGGGAAGAAGATAATGGAGATTAAAGTACTATTAGTAGAAGATGAACCAGGAATCAGACTTCTTCTTTCTAAGATTATCGAAAAGAATGATGGCTTTAAAGTAATAGGAGAGTGTGACTGCATTACTGATGCAGTCACACTCTCAGGCTGTAGACAATTACATTGTCTACAGCCATTTTTACTGTTAGACTAGAA
>DYCF01000099.1 GCA_019418225.1 Clostridiales bacterium
TCATTGCCTTAAGAAAGAGCTATTAATCAGTTTACACAAAATTTTATACAGGCTCAACTACTTTTTGAAACTTTTATTGCACGGTATTTACACCTGTTTTCACATTATAATCACCTGTTTTTTCAAATTATAAAAGCCATTAAATAGGCAAAAAAAACTGACTTTTTAAGTCAGTTCAGATTGTTGACAAATGAATTTTCCCAAAATAAACTCACAAATTAAGTGAGGATTATTCAAGAAAATCTATTAAAATAGGGGTAAAAAGAGCAGTTTAGGTCCATTTTTACCTCTGTTTTCTATTTCTAGACTAGTAAAATACTATGGAAAAGTTAATTGTCTACAGCCTGAACTGACTTTTTAAGTCAGTTCTATTTCGTTTTGAGCACACATAACGATTTCAGTAGTGATGCTTTCTACTTTTTTACGTGCACCTAACATAAGGCATTTTTCTATGAGATTATTGAGTTTTCTTATGGAGCCATTGCTGCAAGCAGCTATGGCCTCAAAGCTATTTAGGTCAAATATGGGATTTGTTACACCACATGATTTTAGACGACTGATGATGTATTCTTCACTTTCTTCTCGACTAATCCCTTCAAAGTTATAACTAATAAGAATACGTTGTTTAAGGGCTTCGTGGACTTGTTTTGATAAGATGTTATTAAGCACAGGCTGTCCAATTAGGATGAAGATGGCATGGTTCTTTGAGTCCATTTCAAAGTTTAAAAGGAGTTTGATGTCATTGAGAACATCTGTTTTAAGGTATTGTGCTTCATCAATCATAATGACTGGGACCTTCAAAGTCCATATATTGTTTTCTTTTGATTTTTGAATTATCTACTTTGTTCACAGGATGAATAGTTTCTAAAAGTTTATGATCCTCACTATAAATGTAAGCTTCTTCGGTGGTACTGGGGAAATAACGTACTTTAATGCGTTTACCGATGTACTGCATAGGGACTTCATAAGTGCACTGGTTAATGACAACAGTTGCATCACTATAAACACGTCTTTCAATACGATGTAAAAAGTGCTGATCAAGTAATGCTGGAGGAAGGTGTTTAATGCATTCACTGTCTTGCAAGTAGCGTTCACGTGGTGTAGTGGAAAGACTGGAATGTATGGCGTTGTTATAGTATTTATTCAGATAGCTCCAGTAGTCTTCATTAAGTTTATCTAGGCTTTTATAATTGTTCCAATCTACGCCATTGAGCCAACCATCTTTAACGGTTCTAAAGCTTCGCTCAATCTTGCCTTTTGATTCAGGCATATAGGGTTTGGCGTGTATGAGGGTAACACCCAGTGAGGCACAAATATAGCCAAGCTGTTCATTACGATAGCTACTGCCATTATCTACAAACAATCTTTTTGGCACACCATACTTAGCAATAGCTTTTTTAAAAGCATGTTGCATGTTAATGGTATTGTCATTGAAGTAGAATTCACCATGCACGAGTAAACGAGAAGCATCATCAATGAAGGCAATCAGATAAGCTTTTTTCTTATGTCCATCTATGGTGAGCATAGGACCATGAGAAGAATCAGCCTGCCAACAATCGTTGGCATGAGCCATTTCAAAAGCCCGCCTGTCTTGTGGCATAAGTTGGATACGCTTGAGGTCGTTATCACGGATATATCTCAGAACAGTGGAAAGTGAGGTTTGAGATTGTTTAATAAGCCCTTCTTCAATAAGTTTTTGATAAATCAAAGTGCCAGTGATATAGGGAAACTGTTCTTTAAGAGAATGAATACGTGAAATAGCATGCTCATTAAGCACCCTAGGCCGTCCACAATCCTCTCTTTTCTTAGGCATAAGGGCATCAAAGCCACCATGCTTATAATCGAGATACCAGTTTTTAAAGGTATCCGCTGCAAAACGAGCGGTTTTACCTGTGGGAAGGGTATGCTCTTTTTGTGCAAGCTCCCTAAAAAACTGTGCTTGCGATACCGCTTCAAAAGTATCATTAATCACAGGTGAGATAAGAGAAAATTTAAATAAAGCAATGTCATGAAGCATTTTGTCGTCCATATGGGCCTCCTTGTCGTAAAAAGTATTGATAGGGTAAGCTTAACAAAGAGAACATAGGGATGCTATGCAAACGTTATGTGGAAGGGTCAAAATCACTGTAGAGAACTCCCTAAAAAGACAGGCTTGGGGAAAATATAGCGAAACTTTTGCATCAAAAATGCCCACCGGGTATGAATAAAATATTCACTTGTAAATGTAGGTCTTGAAATAATAAGTGAAAGCATGGCGGAAAGGGGAAGCTCGTCATGGATTTGAAGCTCTTTAAGAACAAGTTTAGAGCTGGCTTCAAAGCTAGAAAGACGCTTGATAAACCATGAAATAAGCTGATAAAAAATATGATAAGTTTGAGCTGTCTGTAAGAAGGTATGATGTGAGATGAGTACGTCTGAAGTAATCTTGAGGAATGTCGTTAAAGAATAGATCCCATAAGGAATAACATCACTAGGAAGAATGGCATGTGTACTATTACAAGAAGTATATTTGAGTCTTAAAACGGATAAAGTACAGTCGTGAATAGTCTGATCTTCACCCAAATATAAAACATGACGCTCATAAAAAGCATGACGATGAAAGGCATGTGCACCACATTTAGGGCATGTATAATCAAAATCTATGTAATTATTTGAAATATTTTCTATATACCCCTTTAAATTTACTTTGAAATGTAGTATCATAGCCTCGTAGTCCTAGTTTTACTAGGGTGTTCAGATTTGGAGAAGGAACTTGTTCAGGGTAAGCTTTCTCCATTTCTTTATTTTATGGTAAAATTTAGAATATTTATAGGGATAAAACAATGTGAAAGATAAATTCCACAATGTTTTGCCTCTTTTATAGTTGTTAGGTGATCGAGTTTTGCAAAAAACTGCGTTTTTTGAGGGCATATAATCCGTAAGTCTACATACATATGCTTGTCCAAGCTGCAAAAAAGATGGTGAACCAGTTATAATCAAAGC